>JAHWKR010000025.1:0-20650 GCA_019347805.1 Methanobacteriota archaeon | reverse complement strand
AGGCGAAGGCGCCTGCCGAGAAGAAGGCGGAGCCGGCCGAGGGCGCGAAGGCCGCCGAGGGTGTCAAGCCCAAGGAAGCCAAGAAGCCTGAGGCCACCACCACGGAAGACAAGAAGGAGGCCTGAAGTTGGCGATCGAGAAGAAATTCGTCCGCGAGCAGATCAACCGTCTGCTCATCAAGGAGTTCGTGGCGAAGGAGACCGAACGCGCCGGCTTCGGCGGTCTGGACATCCAGCGCACGCCCATGGGCACGCGCGTCAGTCTCGTCGTGGAACGCCCCGGTATGGTCATCGGCCGCCGTGGCGCCACCATCCAGCAGCTCACCGCCGACATCGCGTCCAAGTTCGACGCGGAGAACCCGCAGATCGAGGTCGTGGAGGCGGGCCGCAACGCCAACCTCAACGCCAGCATCATGGCGCGCAAGGTCGCCGAGGCGCTCGAGCGCGGCTGGCACTTCCGCCGCGCGGGTCACTCCACGGTGCGCCGCATCATGGAGTCGGGCGCCAAGGGCTGCATCGTCATCCTTTCCGGCAAGCTCACCGGTCAGCGCCACCGTGTGCAGAAGTTCATCGCGGGCCACATCAAGTACAACGGCGACACCGCCCTGAACCTGATGGACCACGGCTATTCCCAGTGCAAGCGCAAACTGGGTGTCATCGGTTGCACGGTCCGCATCATGCACCCAGACGCCCGTCTCCCTGACGAGGTCACGATCTACGCCCCTGGTGAGAAGGAGCTCCTTGCGCAGGCCGCCCGCCGGCCCGAGCGCGTCGAGCCCGTCTCCGAACGGAAGGAGGGCGAGGAGAAGCCCGCGGAGGCCCCGGCCGAACCGCGCAAGGAGGGTGAGGAGAAGCCGCGCGCCCGCAGCCGCCGGCGCGAGCCGAGCCCGCAGCCGACCGAGGCCGACATCCGCGAGGCGGAACAGCTCGCTCAGCGCCGTGAGGCCGAGAAGGCCGCGGCGAAGACGGGCAAGCCGGCCGCGGCGAAGGTCGAGAAGGACATGGCCAAGGAGGCCGCGTCCGCCGAGACCCCGCCGTCCAGTGAGGTCGCCGAGACCGCCGCCACCGCGGGGCCTGAGGGTTCCAAGGGTCCGGCAGTGGTCGAGGAGGCGAAAGACGTCCCCGCCGGCAAGACCCCGGCACCCGAGACACGGGTCACGAGCGGCCAGGCCGCGGCGGGACACGAGACCGTCGCCGAACCCAAGGGCGGCTCCGGACCCGTGACAACGCCGGAGAAGCCCCAGGTCGCCGAGGAGCGCGGCGTGACCCTCCCGTCCGAGGAGGAGCGCAAGGCGGCCGAGGAGAAGGCCCCGGCCGAGAAGAAGGAGGCCAAGAAGGCCCCCGCCAAGGCCGAGGAGAAGGAAGCCGAGAAGGCCCCCGCCAAGGCCGAGGAGAAGGAAGCCGAGAAGGCTCCCGCCAAGGCCGAGGAGAAGGAGGCCGAGAAGGCCCCCGCCGAGGAGAAGAAGGACGCCGAGAAGACCGAGGGGGGTGAGGCCTGATCGCTCTCAAGATGAAGGAACTGCGTGACATGTCGCCGGACGAGCGCACGACGCGGCTCCTGGAGCTCCTCGAGGAGCTCATGCACGAGCGCGGCGTCGCCGCGATGGGTGGTTCGCCCCCGAGCCCGGGGAAGATCCGCCAGCTCCGGACCGGCATCGCCCGGATCCATACGATCCGGAGGGAGGAGGAGCTGAAAGACCAATGACCGTCTGCTCGAGCTGTGGTCTGCCACAGGAGTTGTGTGTCTGCGAGGAGATCGCCCGCGAACAGCAGGAGATCCGCATCTACACCGACAAGCGCCGCTACGGGAAGACGATGACCGTCGTCGACGGCATCAACGAGGGCGACATCGACGTCGATACGCTCCTCAAGAACCTCAAGGCGGCGTGCGCCTGCGGCGGCACGCTCAAGGACGGCAAGATCGAGCTCCAGGGTGACCACACGAAACGGGTGGCCAAGGTCCTTCAGGACATGGGCTTCCCCGCGGAGGTCTCCTGATGGCCAAGGACGCGGCGCCGGCCGGCTGGGGGGAGTTCCTCGGGAAGGAGCTCACCGTGGTCGAGTCAACCGACCCGGGCCTCGTCGGACTCCAGGGCGAGGTCCTGGACGAGACGATGCGCACCTTCGTGGTGCGCGCGGCATCCGGCAAGGTGGTCCGCGTCCCGAAGGCCGTCGCGACCTTCCGCATATCGGACGGGCGTCCGGTACGCATCGAGGGTCATCGCATCCAGTATCGCCCAGAGGACCGCATCAAGAAGGTCCGATCCTGATCATCTCCATCACACTATCCCAGCAAGGTGTCGAAAATGGCTGAAACGACGACGAAGGTCCGGGACATCGGAGTGGACGTCCAGAATCCACCCACCACGACCTGTGACGACAAGCATTGTCCGTTCCACGGCGGTCTGCCGGTACGCGGACAGATCATCACGGGCAAGGTGGCGACGAAGGGCATGCAGCGCTCCGTGGTCATCTCGCGCCAATACACGATCTACATCCCGAAGTACGAGCGGTACGAGACGCGGACCTCGAAGATCTCCGCGCACGCCCCCGCGTGCTTCGACGAGGGACTCGAGCCCGGACAGGAGGTCACCATCATGGAGTGCCGTCCCGTCTCGAAGACCAAGAAGTACGTGGTCATCGACCGGAGGATCTGAAGATGAAGGGCATCGCAGGCAACCAGACCCGCGGTCTGCCGAAGGGCGCCCGCCTCCAGTGCGTCGACAACACGGGAGCGAAGGAGGTCGAGATCGTCGACGTCCCCAAGATCCACACCGTGGCGAGAAGGTATCCGGCTGCTGGGGTCGGCGACCTGATCATCGTCTCGGTCAAGAAAGGCACGCCGGAGATGCGCCGTCAGCTCCTGTACGCCGTCATCGTGCGCCAGCGCCGGCCGTTCCGTCGCCCAGACGGCACGATGGTCATGTTCGAGGACAACGCCTGCGTCATCGCGACGCCCACGGGCGAGGTCAAGGGTTCCCAGATCAAGGGACCCGTGGCGCGTGAGGCCGCCGAACGCTGGGCGCGTGTGAGCGCGACCGCGAGCACGATCGTCTAGGAGGTCCAAGAATGCCGCTCACCGTCTCCAAACAACCGAGAAAGCAGAGGAAGGCGCTCTACAAGGCGCCGCACCACAAGGCACGCAAGCTCCTCTCCGCGCACCTGGACGAAGCGCTCCTCCTGAAGTACGACCGGCGCAGCATGACGGTCGTCGTGGGGGACACCGTCAAGGTCCTGCGCGGGAGTTTCAAGGGCCACACCGGCAAGGTCGCCGAGGTGGACGTCAAGGCGCGCAGTGTCACCGTCGAGGGGATCACCAACCTCAAGGCGGACGGCACGAAGGTGCCCCGTGGCGTCGACGCGTCGAACCTTGTCATCACCAAGCTCAACCTCGCCGACCCTTACCGGCGCGAGAAGCTGGTCAAGACCGCCAAGGTCGAGGACCGGAAGGAGCTTCTCGCCGAGCTCGCAAGGCAGGGCGAGAAGGACAAGAAGGCGCTCGAGGAGTCCCGCAAGGCGGAAGAGGAAGAGCGCGAGAAGAAGCGCCTTGAGCGCGAGGCCGAAGAGGCCGAAGAGGAGGAACCTTAGATGGGTCACCATCAGAAGCGTCTCGCCGCGCCCCGCCACTGGCCGGTCATGCGCAAGGCGCACAAGTGGATCGTCAAGGCGGCACCCGGGCCGCACTCGAAGGACCGGAGCATCCCGCTCGCGGTCGTGCTGCGCGACTTCCTGGGGCTTGTCGAGACGGACCGTGAGGCACGTCGTGTCCTCGGTGCCGGCGACGTCCTTGTCGACGGCAAGATCGTCAAGGACGGCAAGCACGGCGTCGGCTGGTTCGACATCATCACCATCCCGCGGCTCAAGTCGTCCTGGCGTGTCCTCGTCGACCGCCGCGGCAAGGTCTCCGTGGACCCGGTCGGTGACGCCGAGGCTTCCTGGAAGCTCGCGCGCATCGAGAACAAGACCACCATCAAGGGCGGTCTTACGCAGCTCAACCTCCACGACGGCCGCAACATCGTGGTCGTCAAGGACGAGTACAAGACCGGCGACGTCCTCAAGATCGCCGTCCCGTCCCAGGAGATCCAGGGCCGCATCCCGTTCAAGCAGGGGACGCTCGCCTACGTCACGGCGGGGACGCACGCCGGTGAAGTGGCGACGCTGGACGAGGTCCAGGTCAAGCGCATCTCCGGTGAGAACACCGTGTCCTTGAAGCGCGGCGACGAGACCATCCGCACGATCCGCTCCTATGTGTTCCCCATCGGGACCAAGAAGAGCGAGGTCACGCTACCTGAGGGGGTGGCGGCATGACGTCCGCCGAAGAGGCCCGGCAGACCAACCCGATGGCGCAGCCGAAGCTCGCCAAGGTGGTCGTCAACATGGGCATCGGCGAAGGCGCCGAGAAGCTGCAGAAGGCCGAGAACCTCCTCGAGGCCCTCACAGGCCAGAAGGCGGTGCGGACGAGCGCGCGCAAGTCGGTGCGCGAGTGGGGCGTCCGTGAGGGCACCCCGATCGGCTGCAAGGTGACGCTGCGCGGCGAGAAGGCGGTCGACTTCCTCAAGCGCGCCCTCTGGGTGCGCCAGGGGCGCATCGCCGACTGGAGCTTCGACAAGCAGGGCAACCTCAGTTTCGGCATCAACGACCACACCGATTTCGAGGGTCAGCGCTATGACCCGTCCATCGGTGTCTTCGGTCTCGATGTCGCCGTGGTGCTCGAAAAACCGGGGGCGCGTGTCGCCCGCCGCAGGCTCATGGCGGGGCGCATCCCGCACCGCCACCGGGTCACCCGTGAGGAGGCCAAGGAGTTCATGAAGTCGAACTTCACCGTGGAGGTGGTCGCATAGTCATAATCAAGCAGAGGACGAAGACCTACGGACGCGTCGTCGGATGCGAACGCTGCGGCCGCATGCGCGGGCTGATCCGCCGCTACGGCATGCACATGTGCAGACAATGCTTCCGGGACAGCGCCCCCCAGATGGGTTTCAAGAAGTTTTCCTGAGGTGACCAGAATGCTCAACGATCCTCTCGCAGACGCATTGTCGCGGATCCGCAACGCCGAGGCCACGGGCAAGGCGGAGGCCCTCATCGGTCCCGCTTCCAAGCTCATCGGCCGTGTCCTCAAGGTGATGCAGGAATCCGGTTACATCGGCCCGTTCGAGTTCGTCGACGACGGCAAGGCGGGCAAGTTCCGGGTGGCCCTCATCGGGTCCATCAACGACTGCGGCGTCATCAAGCCGCGCTACTCGATCAAGAAGACGGAGTTCGACAAATGGGAGTCCCGGTATCTGCCGGCCCAGGATTTCGGTGCCCTCATCATGAGCACGACCGAAGGGGTCGTGCCGGGCCACGAGGCCAAGACGCAGGGTCTTGGCGGTCGTCTCCTCGCATATGTGTATTAGGTGAACAGAATGGCCAGAATTGCCGTAGCCGAACGCACGGTCAAGATGCCTGATGGTGTCACGGTCTCCGTCTCGAACGGGGTCGTGTCGGTCAAAGGGCCGAAGGGCGAGCTCAAGAGGACGTTGACGTCCCCCGGAGTCGTCGTTTCGGTCACCGACCAGAAGGTAGTGATCCGTGCCGAGAGACCGCACCGCAAGGAGAAGGCCCTCGTCGGGACCTTCGAGGCCCACATCGCGAACATGGTCAAGGGGGTGACGGCGGGTTTCTCGTACCAGATGAAGACCGTCTACAGTCACTTCCCCATCAAGGCCAAGGTCGACGGGGACCGCTTCATCATCGAGAACTTCCTCGGTGAGCGCCATCCCCGCAAGGCCGTCATCCTGGGCGACGTCAAGGTCCAGGTGAAGGGCGACATGGTCGCGGTGAACGGTGCCGACAAGGAACACGTGGGTCAGACGGTGGCGAACATCGAACGTGCCTCCAAGGTGACGCGGCGTGACGTCCGTGTCTTCCAGGACGGCATCTATCTCGTTTCCAAGGAGGCCCATTGATGGCGGAAGAGAAGAAGACGGCCGGGAAGATCAAACCCGAGCTGGACGAGACGGTCCGTGCCGCCCTCGAGGCGCGCCGCGACCTGAAGAAGCGCACCCCGAACTTCCGCCGCGAGGAATGGTTCCGCTACAAGAAGCTGTCCCGGTCCGGCTGGCGCCGTCCGGACGGTATCACGTCGGCCATGCGCCGGCACTACAAGTATCGCCCCAACGTGGTGTCGATCGGCTACGGTTCGCCCACGGCGGCCCGTGGTCTGCACCCGTCGGGTTTCCAGGAGGTCCCGGTCTGGAACGTCGCCGACCTGGACGCCATCGACCCGAAGAAGCAGGCGGCCCGCGTGGGCGGCTCTGTCGGGGCGAAGAAGCGCGAGGCCATCGAGAAGGAGGCCGCCAAGCGCAGCATCCGTGTCCTCAACCCCATGCACCGTGGAGGTGCTGAAGAATGACCGATCTCCGCAACCAGCGCCGAATGGCGGCAGCCGTCATGAAGTGCGGGGCGCACCGTGTCTGGATCGACCCGGACCGCACCGAGGACGTCGCGACCGCGGTCACGCGCGCCGATGTCCGTCGCCTCGTCACAGGCGGTGCCATCAAGGCCGAGCAGAAGAAGGGTGTCTCGCGTGGACGCGCCCGCCACACGGCGGCGCAGAAGGCGAAGGGCCGCCAGGTCGGCCCGGGTTCCCGCAAGGGTGCCAAGTACGCCCGGAAACCGCGCAAGGAGCGCTGGATCCAGCTCATCCGTCCCATCCGTGCAGAGCTCCGCAAGTTCCGCGAGGAAGGCGTCATCACGCCCTCGCAGTACCGCGAGTACTACATGCGCGCGAAGGGCGGCCAGTTCCGCAACCGCAACCACATGCTCGCGCACATGCGCACCGAGCACATCATCGAGGAGGCACCTTAGATGGCGACAGGACCGACATACCGTGTACCGTTCCGTCGCCGCCGTCAGGGCCGCACCGACTTCCGGCTGCGCCTGCGTCTTCTCCGTTCGCGGAAGCCGCGCGTCGTCGTCCGCAGGACGAACAACAACTTCGTGGTCCAGTTCGTCGCCTTCACGGAGACGGGCGACCAGGTCCTTGCGGCCGCCCAGGCGACCGACCTTCGTGGTCTCGGCTGGACGGCGCACACCGGCAACTCCGGTGCCGCCTATCTGACGGGCCTCCTCGCGGGGGTCCGTGCCAAGGAGGCGGGGATCACGGAAGGTGTCCTCGACATCGGCCGCAACCCGCCGGTGCCCGGCTCCCGCGTCTTCGCGGGTCTCGCCGGCGCCGTCGCCGCGGGGATCGACATCCCCCACGGTGAGACGGTCATCCCGTCCGAGGAGCGCGTGAACGGTTCCGCCAAGGGCGACGAGGCCGTGGCGCTCTTCGAAGAAGTCAAGTCCAAGATCACGGGAGGAGGTGCCTTCGAATGAGCGAGAACCGACCCGCCGACAACCCCGAGGAACAGAAGAACGTGGAGCGCCGCAAGGAGAAGCAGGCGCGCCGCCGCGGTCGCCGCGAGGAACGCAGCACCGTCGACTGGGAGCCCAGGACCCGCCTCGGACGCCTCGTCAAGTCGGGCCACCTATCGACCATGGGCGCGGCGTTGCGCTCCGGTCTGCCCCTGCGTGAGCCCGAGATCGTCGACATCCTCCTTCCCGACCTCGAGGACGAGGTCCTGGACGTCAACATGGTCCAGCGCATGACCGACTCCGGTCGCCGTGTCAAGTTCGCCATCACCGCCGTGGTGGGGGACAAGGACGGCTATGTCGGGCTCGGTCAGGCCAAGGGCAAGGAGGTCGGCCCTTCCATCCGGAAGGCGATCGACAACGCCAAGCTCAACATCATCGAGATCAAGCGCGGTGCGGGGAGCTGGGAATCCGGCCCCGGTGCGCCGCCGACGTCGGTGCCGTTCCGTATCGACGGGAAGTGCTCGAGCGTCCGTGTGTCCATCAAGCCGGCCCCCCGCGGGACCGGTCTGGCGACCGGTGCGGTCGCCCGGCACATCCTGCGCCTGGCCGGCATCAAGGACGCATGGGCGTTCACGAACGGCCAGACGCAGACGACGACCAACTACTCGAAGGCGGTCTTCGACGCGCTGAAGAAGCTCGGGACGACCCGGACGCTCTCCCGCATGGAAGAGAAGGCCGGCATCATCTCCGGCCCCATCGGCGGCTACGGGCCGGTGTCGGCGTCCGGTGAAGAGCTCGACGAAGAGGAGGTGACGGCATGAGCGGCATCCTCGTGGTGCGGCTTCGCAGCGACATCCACGTCCGGACAGACATGTCGGACACGATGAAGCTCCTCAACCTCACGCGCGTCAACCACGCCACGATCATCCCGGACAACGATGTCAACCGGGGCATGATCCAGAAGATCAAGGACTGGGTCACGTACGGTCCCGTCTCGAAGGAGACGGCGGCCCGTCTCGTCGCCGAGCGCGCCGAGACCCAGGGCGGCGGTCGTGTGACGGACGCGATCCTCGCCGACAACTCCGATTTCAAGTCGGTGGACGAGTTCGCTGCGGCCCTCGCCGAGGGTCGTGCCAAACTCGGCATCCGAAAGCTGGTGGAGGGCTCCAAGACCCGCAAGACCTGGGTCGTGAAGCCTGTCCTTCGCCTGAACCCGCCCAAAAAGGGCCACGAGGGCATCAAGCACTCCTTCCGGAGCGGTGGTGCCCTGGGCGACCGCGGCGACGCGATCGCCGGCCTTGTCGAGAGGATGGTGTAGAGAGATGGCCAAGACCAAGACGAAGAAGTTCCGCGGCAGCATGACCTGCGGACGTGGCAAGAAGGCGGGCCGTGGTGCCGGTCTTCGCGGTGGCCGCGGCAACGCCGGTCTCCACAAGCACCGCTACACGACGACGGTGATGTGGGAGAACGAGGGCTATCGCCACTTCGGCCGTGTCGGTTTCAAGCGGCACCCGTCGCTTTCGACCGCCAAGGAGGTCACCAATGTCGGTCGGCTCGAGGAGGGTTTCCCGGGCGAGACCGAGATCGACCTCGGCGCGGCGGGCATCGACAAGCTGCTCGGCGCCGGTACCGTCCGCTCGGCCGTGACGGTGACCGTCGCCGAGGCGACCGATTCCGCTGTGGCGAAGATCGAGGCCGCGGGCGGCAAGGTCGTCCTCACCGGCGACGACACGCCGACCGGCGAATAGGCCGCCGTCATCCGTCTCTTCCCTTCTCCTCTTCCTCTGGCGCTCCGCCGTCCGGTCCCGACCGGGCGTCGAGACCCATCCTATCCCCTTAAAAAGGCCCACCGGGTGCCCCGAAACCCCCGGTATTCCCTGGAGGAACCCCCCCTTGGCCGAACGGAAGTCGCGCCTTTACATCCTCAAACCTCTCATCGAGAAGTGGCCGGCCGTCACGAAGCCTGAGGGTCACGTCCAGTTCAAGACCAAGGTCTTCTGGACGACGCTCTGTCTGGTCATCTACTTCGCGCTCACGAACGTGCTCCTGTATGGCGTCGAGCAGACCCGCCTGGACCTGTTCGCGAACTTCCGCGCCATCCTGGCCGGCGCATCAGGTTCAGTTATGCACCTTGGGATCGGTCCCATCGTCACCGGTTCCATCATCATGCAGTTGTTCACGGGTGCCAAGATCATCAATCTGGACCTGACGAACTCGGATGACAAGGCCATCTACCAGGGCACGCAGAAGATCCTCGTCATCGGCATGATCCTCATCGAGTCGGTGCCGCAGGTCTTCGGGTACCTCATCCCGGACGTCGACCTCATCGCCGACATCGGGATGGGTGGTGCGCGCAGCATCATCATCGCCCAGCTCTTCATGGGGGCGCTCATCGCGTTCCTGATGGACGAGCTGATCTCGAAGTGGGGCATCGGTTCCGGTATCTCGCTCTTCATCGCCGCCGGTGTGGCGCAGTCGCTGTTTACCGGGAGCCTCAACTGGCAGGGCGCCAACACGGCCTATTCGCCCACCGATTACACGGTGGACCCGAACGCCGCACAGGGGCCCAACGTGCCGGCGGGGACCATCCCGATGGCCATCTACGTCTTCACGCAGTCGAGCGTGGCGGACCTGGTGCATCAGGGCGGCTTCGAGAACGTGTTCATCGGGAACCAGTTCTTCCCCAATCCGATGGTCGCCTTCGTGGGCACCTTCGTCATCTTCCTCTTCGTGGTCTACGCGGAGTCGAGCCGCATCGAGCTTCCGCTCGCGCACGGCAAGGTGAGAGGGGCCAGGGGTCGCTATCCGATCCGGCTCATCTACGCCTCGAACATCCCGGTCATCTTGATCGCGGCGCTCTTGGCGAACGTGAACCTCTTCACCATCCTGCTCTACACGCACCCGACCTTGTCGCAGATCCCGGTCATCGGCGAGGCGTGGTGGATCGGCTACTATCCGCCGGCACAGGGCGGGACCCTCTCGCCGCAGCCCATCGCGGGCGGCGCCTGGTATCTCACGACCATCAACGGGTTCCAGGAGTGGTTCCTGCCGCTTGTCGACTTCGACCGGTACGGCGGCATCCTGAACGGCCACAACCTGGGTCAGTTGCTCATCCGCATCGCGATCTATCTCTTCGTCTTCATCGCGGGTTCGATCCTGTTCGCCAAGTTCTGGATCGAGACGACCAACATGGGCCCTGAGGCGGTGGCGAAGCAGATCCAGAGCTCAGGCATGCAGATCCCAGGGTTCAGACGTGACCCCCGCGTGCTGCAGCGCATCCTGGCGCGCTACATCCCCACTGTGACGGTGATCGGTGGTGCGACCGTGGGTGCCTTGGCGGCGTTCGCCGACATGTTGGGGACCGTGGGCCAGGCGAGTGGTACGGGTGTGCTGCTCGCCGTGGGTATCACGATCCGTATGTACGAGCAGATCGCCAAGGAGCAAGCGATGGAGATGCATCCCGTACTCCGGTCGTTCTTCGGCGCTGACTAGCGCCGGAACGAGCGGCAGTGAGGGATGCTCCGCCCGCAGGGAGCCGAGCCGCAGGCTCGGCGAGCTGTGGGTGATGCACCCTGTCCTTCGGAGCTTCTTCGGCGCCGATTAGCGTCCTTGTCCGCCCTCTTACCCTTCTCTCATCCTCGTTTTCCACCTTCTGTTCCCGTGGAGCCTTGGCGGCGTCATTTTCTCGACGGCGTCGTTTAAATCGGATGGGGTGTTTCCGCAGTCCGTCATGAGGTTCTATTCCAATCGGCTCTCGGGTAATTGCTATAAGGTGCGCCTTTTGCTCGATCTTCTTGGGATTAAGGTCGAGGAGGTCGAGATCGATATCTTCCGGTCGCGGGAGACGCATCCCGATTTCTTGGCACGTTCTCCGGAGGGTAAGGTGCCGGTGATCGAGTTCGATGACGGGACCGTGCTGGCGGAGTCGGGGGCCATCCTGTTCCACCTGGCGTGCGGTTCGCCTTATCTGCCGGACGCGGCGCTGGTCCGGTCGGAGATCCTGCAGTGGATGTTCTTCGAGCAGAACCAACACGAGCCGTCGGTGGCGGTGGCGCGTTCCTTGCAGCTCTATTCGGAGCCGGGGCTCGAGCGCGAGGTGTCGATCCAGGCGGTGCGCGCGAAGGGCCAGCGGGCGCTCGGGACGATGGAGCGGCACTTGAAGGAGCGCGAGTTCTTCGTGCGCGACTTCTTCACCATCGCGGACATCGCGCTCTATCCCTATACGCGGCGGGCCGAGGAGGGTGGCTTCTCGTTGCAGCCGTATCCTGCGGTGAGGTCTTGGCTGGGTCGTGTCGAGTCGGTGCCGGGTTTCGTGCCGTTCGTGACCGAGGGCCCTGTCGAGATCCCGTGATCAGGATGGTCTAGGTCTCACATCGCCGGCGTCGGCGTCTCGGGATGCCGTCTGGCCGAGCCGCGGCTGAGGAAGAGGGCGATCGCCGCACCTGTGGCGGCGAACGCACCCATGGTGCCTTGTACGACGCGATAGGCGAAGAGGAACGCACGGTCGTAGGCCATCGTGACCTGGCCGGCTTCGTGCGGGTCGAGCGCTTGTGGCGGTTCGGCGTCGGCGAGGTCGACCCGTTCCTGCCAGGCCGTTTCCCGTTCTTCCTGTTCGAGCGCGATGTCGTCGAGGGCGGGGGCGAGGAAGTGTCCGAAGGCGCCGAGCGCGATCGTGCCGCTGAGCGCGATGGCGAAGAGGGCGGATACGCGGGAGACGGCGTTGTTGACGCCGGAGGCGAGCCCGACGTGCCGTTTCGGGACGCTGCTCAAGACGACGTTGGCCACAGGGGCGGCGACGAGGCCCATGCCGAGCCCGATGGCGAGGAGGCCGGGGAGGTGTCCGGTCCAGTAGGACGGGTGCATGCCGGGGAGGACGAGGAGGCCATAGCCGATGGCGACGAGGATGGGGCCGGCGATGAGTTGGATGCGGCCATAGCGGGCGCTCAGGGTTCCCATGCCTGGGGAAAGGAGCCCGATCATGAGGACGACGGGCAGCATGGCGAGCCCGGCGTAGGCGGGGCGGTAGCCTTCGAGGAGGATGAGTCGCATCGGGATGAAGAACATGCCCGCGGCGAGCGCGGCGTAGACGAAGAAGGTGAGGAGGTTCGAGAGGCTGAAGTCGCGGTGGCGGAACAGCCGCAGGGGGAGCATGGGATGCGCGGTGTGTTTCTCGTGCGTGATGAACGCGCCGAGGATGAGGATGCCGGCGACGAAGGCGCCGAGGACGACGGGGTCGAGCCAACCGGCGGAACCAGCATGGATGAGGCCGAACGTGATGCCCGCCAGACCCGATGTGGCGAGTGCGGCTCCGGTGAGGTCGAGTCGTCCGGCGCTCTCTTCGTCACGCGATTCGGGCACACGCAGGATGAGCGGGACGAGGATGAGGATGCCGAGGGGGACGTTGATAAAAAACAGCCAGCGCCATGAGGCGAGGTCGGCGAGGATGCCGCCGGCGACGGGACCGATGACCGCCATGAGCGCAGAGGCGCCGCTCCAGACGCCGATGGCGCGGCCGCGGTCTTCGCCCGAATAGGCGGCACCGAGGAGCGACAGGCTTCCCGGCACGAGCAGGGCGCCGCCGAGGCCTTGGAAGGCACGCGCGACGATGAGGCTCACCGCTCCGGGCGCGAGGCCGGCCGCGAGGGAGGCGGTGGCGAAGAGGACGGTGCCGAGCCCGAGGAGGCGTCGGCGGCCGTAGCGGTCGGCGAGCGCGCCGCCGGTCAGCATGACCGAGGAGAGGAAGAGGGTATAGGCGGCGATGACCCATTGCATCTCGCCGATGGTCGCGCCGAGGTCGGCCTGGATGTCGGGGACGATGACGTTCATCGCCGTGACGTCGATGATGACGAGCGACGAGGCGAGGACGGTGACGACGAGCGTCCAGCGGCGGGCGCCCTGCGGCAGCGTGTCGTCTGCGTCGGCCACAGCGGGGCGAAGCGGACGTCCTTGAAGGGGTTCCCGGTCGGTGCGTCAGGGGGTGGAGCGCCGCACGCGTGGCTGGTCGACGCGGCCGTTCAGGGAGTCGAAGAGTTCGCGCACATGGTGGGCACGGGGAGCGCGGGCGCTTTCACGCCGGTCGAGCGCTTCCACGTTGACGAGGGTGCCGCCTTCGCCGGGGACGATGTGGACCCGGTGGTGCCGTCCGCCGAGGCGACCACGGCGCAGGGTGTGGATCTCACCCGATTCGGGATGGGCGGTGACGACCTCCCAGGCGGGGAGCGCGCGGATGGCGTCGATGGTGGCGGCGAAGACCGCGTCGGCGGGTTCCTCGAACGTGCCGGGGGTGTCGCCGTGACGCGGATCGGCGGGGGAACGTAGAAGGGGCATGGAGGGCGCCTCGTCTCTGGACCGGTCGGGATGGCCACTCATGGTTCTTGATGTCTTGGGTGACCACGGGCGCGGATATGGCGCTAAGGGGCGACACATGTTCATGGGTCGACCGGGTGTCGCGTGGGCGCGGCCAAGCTATTTGACGCCTCGGTGGCTCGCGCCGCCCGATGGCCACGCCGGACGAGACGAAGGAGGATGCGGAGGAGCGCCTGCCGGAGGCGGAGTCTGCGGGGGACCTCAAGGGCAGCACTTCCGCGAAGGAGGGCTGGAAGCCGCTCGCTTCGTCGTTCACGGTCGAGAAGGCGTTCCGTGTGGAGGGCAAGAAAGTGACCGTGCGGGCGACGATCCCGGCCACCGTGGGGAAGGAGCTCGGCATGGAGACGGTCTTGGCCATCGCCGGTCGGCTCATCGTCGATATCGAGTCGAAACAGGCCAAGGTCGTGCCCCTCAAGCTCGGTGAGAACTAGACCCGTCCCAAAAAGAAGGGGGGAGGGGGAAGAGAGGGTTTCCAGGGGGGAGAGCGCGGAGGCGGCCGCAGCGCCGCCTCCGACGCGTAGGGGAGGCTGACAGGGGGTATGTAGAGTGCATCCGGCCCCAAAGTCGGGGCCGGCCCATCCCCGCTGCCGAATCGACGCAACCCTCCGCGTCATATGTAGGTTTCGAATTATTACGAAATCTCGAGGTCGCCCCGTTTCGAAACGCCCAAATGCAACACGTCGGGTCATGCCGCCCGTGAGCGACGGTCCGGCGACCCGGTTCAACCTCTCCGACCCGGAGACGGACACCATCGTACGGGCCTTGGCGGCCTCCATCAACCTGCGCATGATGGAGGTCCTGCTCCAAGAACGCCAGCGTGAGCCCGAAGGCGGCTGGATGTTCCTGTCGCAGATCGCGGTCGCCTGCGACGAGAAGCCCGGCACCGTCGGTCTCGCCGTCCAGAAACTCCTGCCGCTTCTGGAGGAGAAGCGCGAGAAGGGCAAACGCTACTTCCGGAGCCGTTACCGCAAGATCGAGCTCATCCTGGAGTGAGCGGATGGTCGCAGGTCCCGACGGACCGCCCACGCCGGCCCTTGCAGGTCCACCCGACTCCCTCTTTCCCGTCGCCCTCTTCGTCACGCTCGCCGGCTCCGCCGCCTATTTCGGCGGGAGCCTCGCCGCGCCTGGCCTCGCCGCCGCGAACGATTGGTCGGCGTCCCAAGCCTCCGCCTTGACCTGGGCGCTGCAGCTCGGTTTCGTCGCCGGGACGCTCGGTGTCGTCGCCCTCGACCTCCCGGACCGCATGCATCCCGGCCGGTTGGTGGCGCTGCTCCTTGTCCTTGCCGCCGTCGCTTCGTACCTGCTTCTTCTGCCGGTGTCCTGGGCGGTCGCTGTGCTCCTCCGGTTCATGGGCGGCGTCTTCGCCGGCCCGGTCTATCCCATCGTCATGCGGGTCCTCGCCTCGTGGTACCCGCGTCTCGGCCCTCGGCTCGGGGTGATGATCGCCGCGCTCGTTCTCGGCACCGGGACGGTGAGCATCCTGTCCGCCTTTCGCGTCGCTTGGCAGGGCGGACTCATCGGGGCGGGAGCGATCGCCGTGGTAGGTGCCGGTGTCGCGCTCTCGGGGCTGGTGGTCGGGCCGCGCGCCGGGTTGCGCACCGACCTCGATGTCCGGGCGGCGTTCCGGTCCTTCCAGGTGCCAGCCTACCGTTGGAGCAGTCTCTCCTATTTCGGGCACATGTGGGAGCTGTTCACGTTCTGGGGCCTGGTGACGTTCTGGGTCGCGGCGGCAGGCTGGGACGGAGCGGCGGGGGCGATCCTCGTCGCGGGGGTCTTCGTCTCCGGCGCACTCGGATGTCTCTGGGCGGCGTGGCGCTCGAGGATGGTCGGACCGGCGCGCCCGGCTCGGCTCGCCCTCGCCGTCTCGGGCCTGTTCTGTCTGGCGTCGCCTTGGCTCTTCGTCGCGCCACCATGGCTCTTCGGCCTCGGGTTGCTTGTCTGGGGCGCGGCGGTCATCGCCGATTCGCCGATGTTCAGTGCGCTCTCGGGGGAGGCGGCGCCCCGCGAGTATGTCGGCTCGGCCTTGACGGTGCAAAACAGCATCGGCTTCCTGGTCACCGTCCCGTCCCTGCTGCTCGTCGGCTGGACCGCGGACCATTTCGGCGGGTGGCGTTACGCCTTCCTGGTCCTCGCCTTGGGTCCCCTCTTCGGGCTGCCGTTCGTGCATCGACTCGCCCACGCTACGCATTAGTGGGTATTCTAAATGGCATACCCGACGCTTTTCTAGCGGTTCCTGTGCCTCCTTGCCGTGGTCCCTATTCCTCGGGTCCGGCGCCTTCGCCGGCATGTTCATAAGCCTAAAAATCTACATGTAGATTCAATGTCGACCACCATCCGCGTCCGCCCGGAGGACAAGGAGCGGCTGGAACGGATCCAGGAGGCCTGGCGCCGCCTCAAAGGCGAGAAGGTCTCCCACCTCGACCTCGTCGGCCACATCCTCGCCTACATCGAACGCCAAGGGGACGAAGCCATCCACGACATCGCCTGGAGACCCTGGTCCGAATCGGAATGCAGAGCGTTCCTCGGTCGCTTCGTCCGCCACGACCTGCCGCCGACCGACATGACCAATGAGATCGACGAGTACGCCTGGGACGACCCGAACGGAGAACGCCGCTCTTGACGGTCCTCCTTGACACGAGCGTCCTCCTCACCGCCTACCTTGGGAAAGAGCGGCGCCACGACGACGCCACACGGCTCCTCATGACGATCGGGACCGGCAGCGAGGGGCGCGTCGTCCTCTGCGACCATGTGGTCGTGGAGGCCCTGAACTTCCTCAACGGGCGCTTCGGCCGACGCGACGTCGCCGAGGACATCGGCGCCCTCTACTTCGGTGCACGATCGGAGACGGGTTGGGACCGCCTGCACACCTCCCCCGGTACATTGGACCAAGCCTACGCACTGCATCTTCGGTACCACGACCAACGTCTGTCCCTCACCGACTGCGTCCTCATCGCCCACGCCCAGAACCTGAACGCCAAGGTCGCCACCTTCGACACGGCGTTCGACGGCATCATCCCGATCGTCGACGCCTGACCACCGCACACTTTTTCAACGGCCGACCCGAGCCGCCCTCGTGCCCTCCGACGCCCAGGGAAGCACCCTCCAGCCGCGCCGGGTCCGCTTCGAGACCTACGGCTGCACCACCAACCTGGGCGACACGCGCACCATGGAAGGGATCCTCGCCTCGCGCGGCCACACGCTCGTCGGCGCCGAAGAGGATGCGGACGTGGTGGTGGTCAACACCTGCACGGTCGTCGACACCACCGAGGAACGGATGGAGGACCGCATCGCCGCGCTCCGTGCGGAAGGGAAGGAGATCGTCGTCGCCGGTTGCATGGCCGCCGCGCAACCCGACGAGGTGCGTCGTCACGCGCCCGACGCTCCTTTGCTTTCGCCGCGTCACCTGCACCACATCGACGCCGTCGTCGAGGGGCGACCGTTCACGCCCGAATACCGCCCCAAGTCCGGCCTCCCGCGCGCCTACGGACCGACCGACGCGGTCATCCAGGTCTCCGAAGGCTGCCTGTTCACCTGTTCCTACTGCATCACGAAGCATGCGCGCGGCGACCAGACGAGCTATCCCATCGACGACATCGTGCAGGATGTGCGCGACGCGGTGCATGCGGGCGCCATCGACATCAAGATCACCTCGCAGGACACCTCCGGCTTCGGCTTCGACACCGGACGTGACCCCGACGCCTCCCTGCCGGGGCTCGTGCGACGCATCACCGAGATCGGGCGACCGGGGGATTTCCGTCTGCGGGTCGGCATGATGCACCCGCGCACCGCCAA
Source organism: Methanobacteriota archaeon (assembly GCA_019347805.1). Taxonomy (GTDB): domain Archaea; phylum Thermoplasmatota; class E2; order JACPAO01; family JAHWKR01; genus JAHWKR01. The sequence continues at coordinate 3,152 of JAHWKR010000025.1, read as the reverse complement.
CGAGCATCTCGATGCGCTCCTCGACGCGATGGACCACCCGAACGTCTACAAGTTCCTGCACCTGCCCATCCAGACCGGTTCGGAGCGCATCCTCAAGGCGATGGCGCGGGGTCACACGATCGACCAGTTCTGGGACACGATCGAAGCCTACCGCGCACGCTTCCCGACCGGCTGGGTCTCGACCGACATCATCTGCGCGTTCCCCGGCGAGACCGAAAGGGATCATCAAGCGACCCTGGAGCTTCTGCGACGCCTCAAGCCGGAGCATGTCAACATCACGCGCTTCAGCGCCCGTCCCGGGACACCAGCGAAGACCCTGACGGGGCGGGTCGACACCGCGGTCGCCAAACAGCGCAGCAAGGGGGCGACGAACCTGGTCTGGTCGATGTGGGACACCCTGCACAAAAAACGCATCGGCGACCATGTGGAGGTCTTCGTCACCGAGCCCGGAAAGAAGGAGGAGAGCGTCCTCGGCCGCGGCCCGAACTGCGAACCGGTCATCATCCGGCGGAGCGAGGAAGAGGTGCCCCTTGGGACACGGCTCGTGGTCGAGATCGTCGATGCCAAGACGACCTATTTCATCGGGGAGCCGCGGAGCGGAGCGGTGCCCGTGGGGCGTAGGCGCGGCTGAGGACGAGCCGTCGCTGGCTCACGCCTTGCGTACCTTGGTGAGCGTCCGCGCGGTCTCTTCCTTGTCGGTGCGCTGGTCGAGGGTGAGCTCGGTGAGGACCCGCGGGGCGATCCCGATGGCTGCGGAATGGGCGGCCTTGACGGCGTCGAGGATATCGTCGAGTCGTTCGGCCTCGAGCGTGGTGCCGAGCGGTCCGACCTTGTGCTTGACGCCGTGGGCGCGGATGGCGGCGGTCGCCTCGGCGATGACCTCGCCCATCGAGGAGCTGTCCCCGACAGGCACGATTCGGAGTTCTGCGACGATCATGATGGCTCTCGTCCCTCTTGCACACGGACCGCCTTAGCCTTGTCCGTCGCGGGAAGTGGACGCCTCGACATGTCCCCAGCATACCCGAGACCACGACCGGGCGTCGGGTGTTCTTTCCGATGGACCGGCCACCCGTCGCACACACTGTTCCCATGACCGACAAAGACGCAACGACATCAGGCCATGATACCTGGAGGCACACCTTGTCCCCTCTGCTGACCAATTCGGTTACCCTTTTGTAGGAAGCGCGACTGCCGGATTCCGGAACCTGACGTAAAAAAGGAAGCCGCGGTCCGGCCGTTTTCCCCGCTGGTCCGTGCCCACCTGATGGTGGTCCCTTTTTGAGCCGATGGTTCCCCTTGGCGTCGCCGGGGGAGCCTGCCCTTCGGGCGCGGGCCTCTCCGGAGCGCATCACGAGAGGAGGATCAGCCCCGAATGCAACCCAACATGGCGTACGACCGCGCGATCACCGTCTTCTCACCGGATGGGCGCTTGTTCCAGGTCGAATATGCCCGCGAAGCGGTGAAGCGCGGTACGACGACCGTGGGCGTCAAGTTCGACGATGGTGTCCTTCTCATCGTCGACAAGCGCATCAGCTCACACCTCGTCGAGCCGGTCTCGATCGAGAAGATCTTCAAGCTCGACCACCACGTCGGCTGTGCGACGTCCGGCCTTGTCGCCGACGCCCGCGCCCTCGTCGACCGGGCGCGTGTCGATGCGCAGATGAACCGCATCACCTACGATGAGCCCATCTCGCTCCACACACTGGTCAAGAAGATCTGCGACTTCAAGCAGTCCTACACCCAATACGGTGGCGTCCGGCCTTTCGGCACGGCGCTTCTCATCGCGGGTGTCGACGACACCGGTGCGCACCTCTTCGAGACCGACCCGTCGGGCGCGCTCATGGAGTACAAGGCGTCGTCCGTCGGCTCCGGCCGCAACCAGGCGATGGAGATCTTCGAGGACGCCTACAAGGACGGCCTCGACCAGAAGGCGGCCATCGTCCTGGCGCTCAAGGCGCTGCACGCGGCGACCGAGGGCAAGCTCAACCCCGAGGCCATCGAGATCGGCATCGTCACGACAAGGAAGCCGTTCTACAAGCTCGACGAGAAGGAGATCAAGAAGCTCGTCGAGACCGCCAAGGAAGCCGGTGACAAGGGCAAGAAATCGGAAGGGTGAGCCGTTGGTCAGCCTGGACGAAGCCATCATCGCACGTCTCACCTCCCACGGCGAGACGTTCGAGATCCTCGTCGACCCCGATCAGGTCGAGAAGATCCGCGCCGGCAAGGTCCAGGACGTGACCGAACATCTCGCCATCGACGCCGTCTTCCGGGACGCCAAGGAGGGCGAGCACGCCTCCGAGGACAAGATCGAGAAGGTCTTCGGGACGAGCGACGTCAACGACATCGCATTGCGCATCCTCAAGGACGGCGACATCCAGCTCACCACCGAACAGCGGCGGAAATACCTGGACGAGAAGAAGAAGAAGATCGTCACCGCCATCGTCCGCGAGGCGTGGAACCCGCAGACGAAGACCCCGCACCCCCCGGCGCGCATCGAACGCGCGTTGGAGGAGGCGAAATTCCGCGTCGACCCGTTCCGGCCGGTCGACCCGCAGGTCAAGGAGGCGATCCAGGCCATCAAGCCGCTCCTGCCCATCTCGATGGAGCAGGTCCAGGTGGCGTTCAAGATCCCGGCCGTCTACACAGGGAAGGCCTATGGCGAGGTGCGCAACCTCGGCGAGCTCGTGCGCGAATCATGGGAGCCGGACGGTTCCCTCATCGGTGTGCTCAAGATCCCGGCAGGGATGCAGGGCGACATCTTCGACGAACTGAACAGACTCACGAAAGGGGAAGCTGAGACCAAGGTGCTGAAATGATCGGTGACACCGTTTTTCCCGTGTCCCGCGCGCCCCGGCGCGAACGGTCCCCGCCCCCGAACAAGGAAGTGAAAGGATGACAAAGACCAAGACATTGACCGATCCCGGTTCCATCGTGTTGCCGGGCCAGGAGCTCGGTAAGAGCGACGGCCTGAAGCCCGGTGAGAACGCCTATCGGCGCAACGGCATGATCTATGCCGGCCGCCTCGGGATCCTGAACGTCACGAGGGACACGGTGGACGTGACCCCGCTCTCCGGCGTGTACGACCCGAAACCGGGCGACCTGGTGATCGGCGTCGTCGTCGGTCTGCTGGTCGCCCCCGACGTCCCCGACTG
>JAHWKR010000024.1 GCA_019347805.1 Methanobacteriota archaeon | reverse complement strand
TCTCTCTCCTAGGCTTGCTCGCGATGTCGGTCTTGGCCGGCGCCCATCCTGTCCCGTCCGGTTCTGGCCACTATTCGGGTGCCGGCGTGGTGGTGACGAACTTCAACGGCGACGGACCATGGGGTGGGTGGGATCTGTATCCCGTTCGATGATCTTCAGGGGGTTTCCATCAAGGTGACGGATGGTTCGGTGGCGGATGCCAACCTGGCGTTCCAGGTCTGTGTAGACGTGGACGGGGATGGTGTCTGTTACCAGGAGACTCGGGAGTCCGCCTTCGATTGTTCGGGTGACTAAATCCTCTTCAGCCACTCGAGCTTCGGTGCCGGGGCGACCATAATCCGCTCTATGTCGACCCTGACTTGGCCGAGCAGCTCCATGGGGGCTGCCAGCAGACCGGCTTCCCGGGCTATATCGTCATCACGTGCGCCGGGAGCCACGTGCATGGAGTGGATGTCGCTTCGGGCGCGATCGATGTGCTCGATTCCCATACGCATCACGTCACGGAGGGTACGGTGACCGGGGATTTCTGTGGGGGTCCGCCGACGGCGAAGAAGGCTTACCTGGTGGGGTAGGTCGAGCGGTTCTTTTCCCACTTCTTCCCACTGCTCTTTTTTGGGATGAAAGTGAGATCGGAAATACCTGTGCGCGATCAGGCCGCGTATGCCTGAAGAGGTGCGGTACCATGTGCGCTTTTTCGTCTATGACCAGATGGACGCGGAGATCGTCGCTTCGCGTGACGCCGAGCGCGCTGCCGTGGTGACTGCTGCCGTCCGCGCCGCGATGCGGGCGGAGCCGGAGGTTTCCTGGTTGGTGGACGATGAGAGTGTTGAGGTGGAGCGTGTAGCCTGATGAAGCGGTATGTGGTGACACTCCGATGGGTGGATTTCGGCGAGATTACAGTCGAAGCGAACAGTTCGGACGAGGCTCGAACCATTGCGGTGGAGCGGGCGGTGGAGAAACCGTGGGAGGTCGAAGTGCTGGATGGGGGAGGAGTGGCGTATGACTATAATGTAGAGGAGGTGGTGAAGGATTCGCTAGATGATCGCCACGACAGTTGATCTCAAAAAGGCTCCAGAATTCATCGGTTCGTGATTAACCAAGACATCAACATCGTCGCCACTGGAGAGAAACATCCAGATTCATTCTTCGGAGACTACATCGTCCTCCGTGGACGAGGTGGATACTGGTTGCGCTTCCTGGACAACCTTGGAGGGCTGGCGTATTACAAGAACCACGATCCTATGGCATGGCGCGCTCATTGGGTATCGTGGTGGAGTTCAAGGGACGACTGGATTCCGGTGAGCTTCGAAACGTGTCTCAAGTGTGATCACCATACGCCGCTCTGCCTGTATTGTCGAGCCGAGGCGAGGCACTTCCTGGATTGGGACGAGCTCCGAACGGACGTATATTTCTGTGATGAGTGCCGGGACAGATTTTACCCCGTGGAAGAGGCACTATGGGAGCAAGGAGTGGAGATTGGAGCATATGCTTGCTGCGACAACTGCACCTGTGATAGTTGGAGATAGTCACGAGGAATATTTCTATCAATTCTCATCGACGAAACTGAACCCATTTATCCCGATGATGACCCACATAAAATGGCTGGGGCCATCGATCCTCATCAGGAGGAAGCTCAATCCGCTCCCCAGGCCGTACCTCATCATGGGGATCGGGCTTCTTTGCAAGCCATTCAATCGTATACTCGGGGGAAAGGGTATAGAAGCCGTTATCGAAGGCCCAGTGGTGGCGGATGCACAGAGAAAGGCCGTTCGGGATGACGTCTGGCCCTCGTTCGGCTACGCCGACGATGTGCGCGGCCTGCAATTCGTGGCGGTCCTCAATCCGCAGTGGTTCCCCACACACCGCACAACGCTCCCGATATGACTGGAGGATTGCTGTCCTGAATGCACTGTCTCTTAGGATGCGGGAATATTTGCCCATCACGCGCTGTCGATTGTCGTATCCCGGCTCTCGCTCGTCTTCCAAGATCTGTCCAAGCAATTCTCCGTAGTGTACGCTCGCGGATTCTTTCCGGATTTGGTTCTGGACTGGAAGGAGCACGAATTCAAAGACGGATCTGCCCTCTTCAGAACGATATATACGGTCGACCTGCTCTACCACAACTTCGCCCTGATACACAACCTTTCCCGGCCGGTCCCGCGGTTGAGTGAAGTAGTGTACAGTGACGCCAAGATCCAGATGATCTCGTAAAATCCGGTTGAACCCGTCCATTTCCTGGTCGCCAGACTTTCCTTGCCCAACATACACAATGTGATCTGGATGGTGTTGGTCCCCATAGGGGTTTGATTTTTCATCGTGAAAAAGGAACATCGTTTTCTGAAACCTGCCTTCGGCAGGCTTGAACATTCCTCTGCGAAGTGGCGCATCGCCCGCCAGTCCAAGATATTCGGCCAGTTCGGCGCGAGTCGTTTCATCACCCAGTCCAAACGGAACCTCACGGATGAGCGCCTTGTTCTGTGTCGCCAAGTGGCGGTACTTGCCAGGCCCTGTGAACTCGAGCTTACCTTCATCCCGGAGAACTTGGAGGGTCTGGCGAATTTTGGCTTTGATGTGGCGATTCTCGGGGAATCTCAGGAACAACTGGGGTGCAAACTCGTAGACGTCTGTCAGGTCGAACTCCTCAGGGAGGAACTCGACAACCTTCTCCACTTCACGCTTCCAAGACACTCAGATCCACCAGAACCCACACAGACCGCCCTAAGCCGCCTTCTCCAATCCTCTCACATCCTCCAACACCTTCGCGGCATGCCCCTCCGGGTCGACGTTCTCGTACACCTTCCGGATCACTCCATCCGGCCCGATCAAGAACGTGGTCCGCTTTGCCCCCCAATAGGTCTGTCCTTTGTATTCCTGTTCTTGCCACACCCCATATTTCTCGCACACGTCGTGCTCGGGGTCGGCCAGCAGGATGAAAGGGAGGTCGTATTTGTCGGTGAACGCGGCGTGGTCTTCAGCGGTGTCCGGTGAGATGCCGATGACCTTGGCGCCGGCTTTCTTGTAATCGTCGAAGCGGTCGCGGAACTGGCAGGCTTCCTTGGTGCATCCAGGGGTGTCGTCTTTGGGGTAGAAGTAGAGGACGACGGGTTTTCCTTCGAATTCGGAGAGGCTCCAGCCGCCGTGGTTCTGGTCTTGGAGGTGGAACTCGGGGGCCTTGTCGCCTTCCTTGAGGTGGGTCATGGGGTCATCAGAAGGAGTGGGGCCTCAAGAGGGCTTCGACGGGTCACTCGGATGGGTCAAGGTCCGAAACAGGGGGTCGGGCCTCAAGCCGTATCAAGATGCCGCACCCCATACCCGGCACGGGCGAAAAGCGTGGCGAGGACACCCCGTTCACAACGGGCCGGATGCGCACAGCGGCAGAACAACGCGGCGGGGCCGGCGAGGACGGTCTCCTTGAGCGTCCGGAAGGCCTCTTTCTGTTCCTTCAAATGCGTAGCGTAGGCGTCCTGGAAGCCGGCCCAATCGGCTTCGGGGTCGTGCCCGCGGCGGACAGCGAGCGGCGCCCCGAGGTCGCGCACCTGGACATAGTCGATGCCGGCGGCGCGGCAGGCGGCCTCGAGTTCGGTCTTGTTGAAGCCCTTCTTGCCGGCGGCGCGCTCGCGGATGTCGACCAGTGTCCGCACGCCGGCGTCGACCAGCCGGGCCAGGATCTCCTCTTGCTCGGCCTCGCCGTGACCGATGGTGTAGACGACCCGTTGGACACCCGGCTCCTCGTTGGCGTCGCTGTGCATCCCTTGCGCTCCGCGCACGCGACGGCATCGCGCTGGGTCCCTGAAATAGCTGTTGTCAGGCCGGGGGCCGGCGCTCGCCCTCGGCACCTTCCGGGGGTGTGTTCTGCATGGTCTCGGCGCCGTGCAGGAAGCCGAACCAGAGGCCCTTGATGTTGCGGTAGAAGAGGAGGAGCGCGACGACGGAGCCGCCGAGGACCCAGAGGAAGGCCGCTTCGATGGTCATGGAGGTCCAGAAGGCGAGCACGATGAAGACGGGGAGGGCAATGACTCCGATGGCGAACTGGGCGATCATGGCGGCGCCCGAGAAATCGCCGGCGTGCATGCGCAACGAGCGACCGCAGGCGCCGCAATCGTCGTGCATGGCGAACCAACCACGGAACATGCGGCCGCGCACGCAGAAGGGACAGCGCAGGAGGAGTCCGAGTCCCATGCTGCGGAACGGCTCCATGACCGGTCGGTGGTCGAATGTCTATATCAATCCGGCGAAGAGGGCACTCAGGCGATGCGGCTCACCATGGCCTTGAGGCCCGGGAAGAGGTGCGTGGTGGGGACACCGGCGCGGACGAGCCGTTCGGCGAGGATGCCGCGGTGGCAGCGGCTGGGGTCGGCGCAATCGCAGACGAGGGCGACGCGGCTTTCGCGGGCTTTCTCCTTGAGCGCCTGGAAGGCGTTGTCATTGGCTTTGAGGTGGTCCCCGTAGCGGTCCCGGAAGGTCACCCAGGCCCCGGAGCCGGAGGGAGGATGCGGGAGGGACTTGGGCGGCGCGAGCGCGGATATGCGGACGATGTCGAGGCCTTCGGCGCGGGCGCGGCGGGCGAGCGCATCGGATCGGGTCCGATCGGTCTCGGGTCGGATGTCGATGAGCGTGTCGACGTCATGCGCGGCGAGGTCGGCGAAGAAGCGTCCGCTGTCGCTGTCCGCGGTGGTGATGGTGAACGCGACGTTCGTACGCGCTTGGGGGTATCGTGATTCCGCGGGCATAGGTGCACCATTGTCGTGCCCCTCCTTGAGTGTGACGCTCGGTACGGTGGACCGGCCGACCCTCGTCGTCGCGACCTCAGGACCTCTTCCCGTAGGGGACATTGTCACGGCTCGGTAGAAGGGAGGTTGGGCCGGGCGGCGGATGGATGCGGTCGGCGGTGCTTGGAGGACGACGGCGCGGTGGTGACGCCGTCGGGTGTGGGTTTCCGGTGGTCGCATCGTCTGCTTGGAGGGGCTTCGCCGCCCGGCGGGCCACGTAGCGGCATCGCAGGCAAATAGCATGCGTCTCCACAGCCCGGCGGTTGCACGGCTGGGGGTTACATGTAGATGAAAAGAGCGAGGATGAGAAGGGATGATGGAGGCCGGTGGGTCGCGGGTCCTACGGCCGTCCGCCGCCGTTGCCACCGTTGCCGCCGCCGTTGTTGCTCGGATGGTCGACCTCGGAGCAGTATTCCTCCACGGTCTGGTCGGCCTCCTTGGCCTGTTCCTGGAGCCAGAGGAACGGCGGGGCATTCGCCGCATTGCCGTTCTCGCGGCCTTTCTCGTTGGCGTTCCAAGCGGTGCAGAGGCCGAAAAGGGCGTTCTCGTTCGGGTCGGCCGTGACAGTGGTGGCACCGAACGCGGCGAAGGCGAACAATCCGATCGTGAAGAGAGCGGTCTTCATACTGGAGCGGACAGGTCAAGGCCTATATGAGGCTGTGTGGGCGATCTTCGAAGATGGTCGACATGTCCGTATTGACAGAGTCGAAACGATGGGGATCGCCTATACGGCCGCCACGAGCCCCTTGACGTCCTCGAACACCTTCTCGACGTGTCCGTTCACCTTGACGCGCGGGTAGACCTTGACGATCGTGCCGTCGGGTCCGATGATGAACGTGGTGCGTTCGATGCCCCAGAACTTGCGGCCGTACATGTTCTTCTCTTTCCACACCCCGTAGGCCTCCGCCGTTTCGTGGTCCGGGTCCGAGAGCAGCGTGAACGGCAACTCATGCTTCTCGGCGAACCGGGCGTGCCGATCCGTGTCGTCCGGTGACACACCGACGATGCGCGCGCCGAGCTCTTCGAACTCGGCCTGGAGGTCGCGGAAGCCGCACGCTTCCCGCGTGCAGCCGGGGGTGTCGTCTTTGGGATAGAAATAGAGAACAAGGCTCTCCCCCTGGAAGTCCTGGAGCGTCCACGTCTTGCCGTCCTGGTCGCTCGACTGGAAGTCCGGAGCCTTTTCACCGACGCCTGGAGTGGTCATGGGTACCGAGGCCGACAAACAGCCGACCGTCTTGAACGTTCCCCGTCCTAACGGCTCGTCACCTGGGACATGCGGGTGGCACGCGGTTCCATGTCGATGTGGGAACGCAGCGGTTCGACGATGTCGAGGATGTCGCGCACGACCTCGGTGGCGTGCAGACGCGGATCGACGTCGGTGTAGACATGTTGCACGCGGCCAGAGGGGCCGATGAGGAACGTGGTCGGGCGTACGTCGCCATCGCGGTCGAGGACGTCGAACGCGTCCGCGAGCCGTCCGGCCGGGTCGGCGAGGAGCGGATGGTTGATGTTCTGGGCGTCGGAGAGTTGTGCGTGCTCCTTCGCTGTCGCGGGCGAGACGCCGAGGACATGGGTCTCGAGGCCGTAGAAGTCGCGCATATGGTCGCGGAACCCGGTCGCTTCCACCACCGCCTCCGGGTCGAGTGGGCCACGGATGAAGTAGAGGACCGCCCGGCGGCCGGACAGATCTTCATGGCTCCATACCTGGCCGGTCTGGTCGGGTGCGGAGAAACGTGGGATACGATCGCCGGGCTGGTGGTCTGACATGCCCCTCGATGCGGAAATCGGCTTCATCCTTATTTCACGTTTGGGGCGGATTTGCATGACAGGTCAACCGCCTCTGTGCATGGTGCGCGTGAAGAATTTGGCGTCCTGCAGCAGTTCGTCGGCGTGCAGTTTCGGGTCCGGGTCCTCATAGGTGCGGTCGATGCCGCCGGTGTCGTCGATGAGGAACGTGACACGTTTCGCGCCGGTGCCGTCGTGCACGCCGAAAGTCTCTGCCGCTTCTCCGTCGATATCGGAAAGGAGCGGGAACTCGATGCGTCGGTCGCTGGCGAAACGGGCGAGCACCTCGATGTCCTCGGTGGAGATGGCCGCGATGCGGATACCGCGGGAGCGGAAGAGCTCCTGCTTGTCGCGCAGGCGTTCCAGGATCATGACCGAATCGGGGTCTTGCGTGCCGCGGTGGAACACAAGGGCAAGGTGGTCGCCCCGGAAATCCTGCAGGCGCCTTTTTCGGCGATGGTGGTCGAGGACATCGATCTCCGGGGCTTCCCGGCCGGGAGGGAGGACGGACATGGTACGCGTGTCATGGCGGCATCCCTTCTATGCCCATCCGTCGCTGCATCTGACCCGTCCACCCCGGCCACGGGATTCAAATGCGGGACGGCGTCTCGCACGGCCGTGTCGCTCCTTCCGGTGGCGTTCGACGATGTCGTGGCGGCCCATGCACGCATCCGTGGACTTGTCCATCGGACCCCCGTGGTGACGAGTCGTCTGTTGGATGAGGCGACGGGGCTTTCTGTGCATCTGAAATGCGAGAACCTGCAGCGCACCGGGTCGTTCAAGTTCCGCGGGGCGTCGCATGCGGTGTCGCGGTTGTCTCAGGAGGAGCGGGAGCGTGGGGTCGTGACCCATTCGAGCGGCAACCACGCGCAGGCGCTCGCCTTGGCGGCCCGGCTGCAGGGTGTCCCGGCGACGGTGGTGATGCCGGAGACCGCGAGTCGTGTGAAGCGGGCCGCGACCGAGGGCTATGGTGCTCGGGTGGTGACCTGCCGGCCGACGCTCGAGGCGCGGACGGAGACGACGCAGCGGGTCATCGACGAGACGGGCGCGGTGTTGGTGCATCCCTATGACGATCCGCGCATCATCGCGGGGCAAGGCACGGCCGCGTTGGAGTTGTTGGAGGAGGTCCCTGAGCTGGATGTCGTCCTGGCACCGGTCGGTGGGGGTGGGTTGTTGTCAGGGACCTCACTTGTCGCTGCTGAGAACGACGTGGCGGTGGTCGGCTGTGAGCCGCTTGGGGCCGATGACGCCTATCGGAGCCTTACGAGCGGTGATCGGATCGAGACGCATACACCGGATACGATCGCCGACGGTCTGTTGACGACGCTCGGGGAGGTGCCGTTCCGCATCCTTTCAGCGCTTGATGTACCGATCGTACGCGTCGACGACGACGAGATCCTGCGTGCGATGCGATTTGTCTGGGAGCGCACCAAGCTCCTCATCGAGCCTTCTTCTGCGGTGCCGGTCGCTGCCTTGCTGGAAAAGAAGGTCGAGCTGGAAGGGAAGAACGTCGGCTTGATCTTGAGCGGGGGGAACGTCGAAGTCCATGGGTTCTTTTCGGGGCTGGAGCAGAGCTGAAAATTAGGTGGAAGGAAGACGCAAGAGAGTTGGTCGGGTCCTCTAACGTTCAAGCGCTTCCTCGATCGTCCCCCAATCCTGTTCCTGTACGACCTCGCCCATGATGCTGCTGCCTTCCCAGTGTTCTTGCCGGTTCACTTTGCTGACGTGGGCGAGGGCTTCCCGTGCGTGTCCTTCGGGGTCGGGTTCCTCCCAGACGCGGTCGATCCTTCCGTCGGCGTCGACGAGGATGGTGGCGCGTTCGTTGCGGCCGTTCTCCTTGTCCCAGGTGCCGAGCGCTTCAGCGAGCTTGTGGCGTTTGTCGGAGAGGATGGGATAGCCGACGCCGGCTTCCTTGGCGAAGCGGCGGTTGTGGCGCTTGCTTTCGGGGGTGACGGCCATGACCTCGGTGTCGCGGGCCTTGAATTCGGCCATGTGGGTGGCGAACTCGTGCGCCTCTTGTTCGCTCTCGTCGGAGCGGGTCTCGGGGTAGAAGCAGAGGAGGACGTTCTTCCCCCGGAGATCCTTGAGCGAGCGCTTGTTCCCTTCTTGGTCCTTGAGACGCATGTCGGGGGCGAGGTCTCGTATCCGCATGTATTCGTGGTGCATGGTACGGATGTCGGTCGGGACCGGCATTGACCCTTGTGGATGGCGCAGTGTGGCAGGGTGGACAGGTCTAGGTGGGGACGGACCAGTGTTCGATGCGGTCCATCTCGGCGAGGAGGTCGAGTGCGCGGCGGGTGTGGCCGATGTGGTCGGTCATGTCGGGGATGCGTGCCTCGATCCGTCCTTCGCGATCGACGATGTACGTCGTGTTGTGGACGCGACCGCGGACGCGATCGTGGGCCCCGAGGAGCTTGGCGAGGTTGCGGCCGGGGTCGGAGAGGAACGTGAAAGGCAGCACTTCCTGGTCGAGGAAGTCGCGGTGCTCTTTCGGGGTCTCGAGCGAGACGCAGACGATGTTGGCGTGCTCGTCCCGGAACGAGTCGAGCCGGTTGTGGATGGCCTTGAGGACACGGCGCGTCTCGGCCTCGTAGTTCGATTCGTAGACCAGGAGGACCATGTTGCGGCCCTGGAAGTCACGCAGGTTGCGCTCTTCGTCCTCCGAGTCGTAGAAGGTCATGTCGGGCACGAGGTCGTACTTGAGATAGGGGGTCATGCGGGTCGGCCCTGTCCCAAGACGGGTATGAAGAGCGTTTGGAATGTGACGCGTTGACGCGTAAGAAAAGTCGCTCGTCTCCAGGGACAGTGGTCGGTGGAGGGGCGGGAGGGGGCGAAGGAGCCCGAAGAGCGGGGAGGGGGAACGCGAGCGAGCGCGATAGCGCGAGCGAGCGTACCCCCTGCCCGCATAGAGCCAGCTTCGCTGGCGATTCATGCGGGGAGGGGGATTCGAACCCACGAACTCCTAAGAGAGCAGATCTTGAGTCTGCCGCCGTTGGCCGCTTGGCTATCCCCGCATGAGGATGGGAAGAGGGTCGCGGGGCCGATAGAGCCCCGGTGGCCGACGGCGTCGGTCGCGCCGAGGCAAGGTCGGGTATACAAGCGTGTCGCGGCGCGCGCGGTGGCTTCCTGCCTACCAGAAATCTTTAAATCTATCGTTCGCGCCATCCAGAGGTGATGCCGAAGAAGGAGGTACCCGTTCCCCCCGAGGAGGCCAAGAAAGCCGTTCCGGTCGAGGGCTACTACCTCATCCTCAAGGCCAAATACGGTGCCATGTTCGAGGCCATGGGCCGAGTGGATTGATCTGTCTCATTGATTATCTGGGTTCGGAAGACGTCCGGAAGTTGTACATCGGCATCTTCGAGGACATGGGGAGCGAGTATCTCCGCTCAGGCCCTTTCGGCACGTCCGAGCACCGCGCCACACTCCAACGGATCCGTAACGTCAAAGGCCAGAAGATCCGCCGCAATCTGGAAGCGCTTCCGCCATTCGACGCGGAGACGGTCCGTGCAGCATGGTCGCACAACCTTGCGATCTGGGCGGGCACCCACATCTGGCCGGATGCGAATCATCGCACCGGCATTTCGGTGTTCTTCCTCGTCACGGCGCGCAGCCTGAAAATCCATCTGGTCCTCGACCCAGAGGCTGCCGAAGAGATGGTCCGCCACAGCAAGTCCATCCGCGACCGTCATTACCTGGATCGTGGCCGCTACTATACGGTCGAGGAGCTCGCTGACCCGGACCATCCGTACCGTCAGGTCTATGCTGCTCTCGAGCCTTCTCTCCTCGTGGTGGACGCCGGCGTTCCCCGAAAGGATTAAAATAAGGCCTAGGGTGACCGACTCTGCGCCCCTAGGGGCCTTTTCAATCGCTCTGGGCTCTTGGTCTAGTTGGTTATGACGTCGCCTTGACATGGCGGAGGTCGCCAGTTCGAATCTGGCAGAGCCCATTGCTCTTTTTCCTCGCTTCGTCGTGCGGCGGAGGAGGCGCGTCTCGTCCAGAGCTCAATGCGTCCCGACCGGCTCGGGGAGTTCTCCGGTGCCGCCGGAGAGGGTGTGGATCTTCTTGAGCGCCGTGTGGTAGCTGTCGGGCCCGGCCTCGAAGAGCGCTTGGAGGGGTGCGATGAGGAACCCGCCGGCTTCCTGGTCGTTCTTGTCGAACTGCCAGGCGCGTCCTTGTGTGGCGTCGTAGTGGGTGAGCGCGGCCCAGAGGAGGCCTTTGTGGGTGGCGCGTTTCAGTTCCTTGTCGACCGTATCCAACACGGCGGGGGCGTCACCTGTCGTGTGGGCGCGGAAGAGGCGGTCGGCGACGGCGGCCCCGGTCGGGAGGCGTTCGTAGCGGGGGTAGCCGGCGAGGCGTTCGGCGGCGGTCTTCTCGGCGAGGACCTCTTCGAGGATGGTGGCGGGGGGTGAGCGTTTGTGGCGCTCGATGAGCACGTCGAGTTCTTCGGGGCGGGGGTGGAGCCGGACGAGGACGCGAGGGGCGGCGGCCCAGGCGGCTTCGAGCACCTTATTGTGGGAGAATTCTTCAGCCAGGACCACCGGAGGTCCTTCCTCGAGGAACATGCGGGTCGCGGCGCGGGTGTCGCCCGAGAGTCCCAGCGCGTCGAGGAGGCGGTCGGGGTCGGCGCCGTAGCAGTTGCCGCCGGCGCAGTAGAGTCGGCCTCCGGCTAGGCGGACGGCCTCTTCCCAGTCGGGCCGGATGCGGTCGAGGAGGTCGCGTTCATTGAGTTCGCCGCTCTGGTAGCGTTCGAGGGGGCGTTTGCGGACGGCGGGCCGGGCGGTGGCCCACAAACACGTATCACCGGGGTGGTGGCAGTCGGTGGGCGTGCCGAGGGGGGTGACGGTGACGTCGCGTTTGGGGTCGAGTCCGATGAGGTAGACGGCAAGCCGTCCCAGGAGACTGCGGCCACCGGACGGGACGAGGTCGCGCAGCTTGGCGGCGGAGAGGCTGATGCGGGTCGGCCCGGTGGCGAGCACCACTTGGAGGGCGTACGGGGCGTCGGGCGCGGTGAGGTCTGTGATGTCCACGAGGTCTGGGGTGCGCAGGCCATCGGGGGTGCGTTCGAGGGGGAAGTCGATGGAGTCAAGGACGAGGTCGTACCATTCGTCGGGGGGCGGGTCGTTGCGGCCGGTCAGGATGACGCCCGCTTCGTCGGCCCAGACGATGCCGCCGGTCTTCTGGGCGAGCTCGCGGTAGCCGAGGATGCGCACCTCGGGGTGGTGTTGGTGTTGGACGGCGACGGTGATGCGGGCGGAGAGGTTGGCGCGGACGGCGTACTTCAGTTCGCCGACGGGGGTCTTGAGGCTGCCCATCCGTTTGGCGCCGCCGCGGTGCCCGACGAGGAGCAGGTGGGCGTAGGCGCGTGCCAGCCGGGGTCCCCAGCGCAGGTAGCGCCTGAGCCGTCTTTCGGATGCGCGTCCGGCGCTGATCTTGCGCAGTCTGCGTTCGAGTCGTTTGACGGGTCCGGTGCGGACGCGTCCTTGCACGCGCGGGACGAGGGGGCTGGGGTCTTCGCCGAGGCGTTCGGCGGTCTCGACGAGTCCGGTCTGTTCGCGCTTGGTGGCGATCTTTGCGGCGGATCGTCGTCGGGGTTTCGCCATCGTGTCCCTCTCGCATGCAGCCGGATGGTTGCAGGCGTTGTCCGTGTGGGCACCACCTGTCGCCGGTCGCAGGTCGTGGCGAAGCGGCGGGGGGATATCAATCCCCGGGGTGATGGTCGGGTCGCGTGATGGTCCTCATGCGGAGGGTCGTCGCGTTATGTCGGGGGTTCATCGCGTGCTTCGGCACGGCCGTGGTGGAAAAGGAGACGCAAAAAACCGTTTGCACCTCGATTTTGTCACGGGACCGTCCTTGCGCTGGATTGGTCCGATGCGGGACCCTTCGGGTGGTCTTTCCTTGATGTTGACAAGTCATGGGGGGACAGCGGGCCTCGGATCTTGATTTGGGACACAGTTCGGACCTCTGTTTCCTCTGTGACCCGTGCGCGTGGTCACACACAACGGCGCGAAGAAAATAGAAGAAAATGTCACTTTCTCAGAATTTTGCCGCGGCTCTTCGAAAAATGGATGGGCCCAAAGAGATTCGAACTCTTGACCTCCCGGTTATCAGCCGGGTGCTCCACCAGTCTAAGCTATGGGCCCAAAACGCTCGCCCCTGGGAAGGGAAGCAATCGTCCTGTAATGGGTCTCGTTCAAAAGCTTTGCCGAAGGTCTGGGACTGGCCGCGATCGGCTCGTGCTTGTCTTGCGCACACGCGTCCCTCTTTTGTTCCCCCTCCTGTTGGACAGGCGCACGACGCGATCGGGCCGACGTCGGACATGTCATGACCGTTCGCGATGCGTCGTGCACATCCCGGACAGGTGTGTCATCGCCCTGCCGGCTTGGCGACGACGCGCCGTGGCAGCACGTCGGTCGCATACGCGCCGTCGACGCGCGTCGTATGATGCACGGACGCGCCGCGATCCACCACGACGCACATCGTGCGCGTTTCCTTACCTGTGCGTCTGGAAAAACATGACTTTCTCACATTTTCAAACCGACTCGGATTCGCGTCGCAACGCGACTCTGGACCCCGTTCAATCCACAACGCTTATACCCATCACCCTGTTTCGTTTCTCTCCTGCCTTCGGTTGCTTCACGTGCGCCGGATGCGACCGTTCAATGACGGTTGCAGGAGGAAGGAAGACCACCTGGGGAGGCGGTCTCCATTTGCCGATGTTCGGTAGAGCTTTCGCCATAGCGTGGGCTCTGCACGGTGTCGACGAAGGCGGATCTAGGGGAGGTTCAGAATTGAGAAAAGACCTGTTCGGGGCACTCTTGCAGTGCGAACCCTTGTTCGTCAACAAGGAGGTGATGCGCCCCGCGTACACACCAGACTTCCTGCCGCACCGAGACGCGCAGACAGACCAACTGGCGAGCATCCTCGTCGCCGCGCTGCGGGGGGATACGCCGTCGAACGTGTTCATCTACGGGAAGACCGGGACCGGCAAGACCGCCGTCGCCCGTTATGTCGGCAAGGAACTCATCAAGAAGGGGGAGGACCTCGACAGACGGGTCCACTTCATCTACATCAACTGCGAGGTCATCGACACGCAGTACCGGGTGCTCCAGAACATCGCCAACCACTTCGTCAAGGAATGGAAGGACCGCGTCCCGTTCACCGGGTGGCCGACCGACGAGGTCTACGCCAAGCTCAAGACCAACATCGACGCCGAGGGCGGGGTCACCGTCATCATCCTCGACGAGGTGGACAAGCTGAAGGGCGACGAGGTCCTCTACAACCTGTCGCGCATCAACTCAGACCTCGTACGCGCCAAGGTCAGCATCATCGGCATCTCGAACGACCTCAAGTTCACCGAGTTCCTTGACCCGCGCGTCCGCTCGAGCCTGGGCGAAGAGGCGATGATCTTCCCGCCCTACGACGCCGACCAACTGAAGGACATCCTCTACCAGCGGGCCGAGGAGGCCCTCAAGCCGGATGTCGTCTCCGAGGGGGTCATCCCGCTCTGTGCCGCCCTCGCCGCCCAGGAGCATGGCGACGCCCGCCGGGCGCTCGACCTGCTCCGGGTCGCCGCCGAGCTCGCCGAGCGCGAAGGTTCTCCGGGTGTCGACGAATCGTTCGTCCGCATGGCGCAGAACAAGATCGAGATCGACCGCATCACCGAGGTCGTCCGCACCCTGCCGACGCAGAGCAAGCTCGTGCTGCTCGCCACCCTCTTGGGGGAGGAGCACTCCGACGGCGGCGGTTTGACGACCGGCGAGGTCTACGACATCTACAAGGACCTCTGCAAGGCGAGCGGGGTCGACATCCTGACCCAGCGCCGCATCACCGACCTGGTGTCCGAGCTCGACATGCTCGGCATCATCACGGCGCGCGTCATCTCCAAGGGCCGCTACGGCCGCACCCGGGAGATCCAGATGAGCACCCCCATCGACTCCACCAAGGTGGTCCTCCAGGAGGATGAGCTGGTGGCTGGGGTGATGGGCGTCAAGCCGAGGAAGCAGTTGAGACTCATCTGAGGCCGAAGGCCGAAGATGAGGCGAGACGCTTTCGAGGCTTCGCCCACACGAGGGGAGACAAGCCCGTAGGGCTTGTCGATCCGAGTATGGGTGTCAAGCCGAGGAAACAACTGCGCCTGATTTGAGGCCGCAGGCCGAAAACACGAGCCGAGACGGCCCTCGCGGGGGCCGTCGAGGCGAGGATTTGAGGCCGAAGGCCGAAAACACGAGGTGAGACAAGCCCGTAGGGCTTGTGGAGCCGAGTATCTGAGCCCACAAGAGCCCGGATACGGCCCTCTTTCTCTCTCCCTCTTCCCCACTCTGTTTTCTGACGCCTACCGCTCGTCGTCCCGATCCGACCAGCGGGGCCGTTGTTCCGGGGGTGGCCCTTCTTCGCGTCGACGGGGCGCTCCGGGCTCGGCCTCATCGGTCTCCTCGCGTGGTGGCCGTCGCTCTTCGTCCAGATCTTCTTCCCGGCGCCGTTCGAGGAACTTCTCCTCGTCCTTCTCGCGCCGTTTGCGGAGGGCGAGGTCGAGGACGACGGGGATGGCGATGAGAATGGCGAGGCTGACCCAGAGCATCCCGAAGGTGTCGCAGGGGGCGACGGCGCGGCCGACGTTGCACCAGTCGCTGCGGGGGTCGACGTTGTTGCCTTGGAAGATGAACTTGAGCAGTCCGATCCAGGGGATCTCGCCGCGCGCCTTGCCGATGACCCATTCGGGTCTGATGGCGGTGTGGGTGCAGATGTTGGAGGAGCGGGATTGGTCGGCTTGTTCGTTGGTGAGCGGGTTGTCGCCTTTGGTGATCCAGCCGGAGTGCTCGAAGGCGTCGACCTGGCTGATGTGCATCCCTGCGAGGGTCACGGTGGGGCGGTCGCGCAGCCAGTTGCCGTCGGCGTCGTGGTAGGAGTACGAGCGGGTGCCGCCGGCGCCGGTGCGCACCTCGACCCAGGTGACGGCGCGGTGGATGATGGGGGTGGTCCGGGTCGAGTCGCAGAACTTCTGTTGGTAGATGACCACGTCGCCGCCGAGGCCGTAGCCTTCGCGTCCGCCCCCGCCGGGCATGTCGGCGGCGCTCCCTGTCGCGCGCGAACCGTGCAGGGTGACCACATCGTAAGGGCCGTTGATGTCCTTGACGAGGATGAGGTCGCCGGGGTCGATGGTGCCGAATTTTCCGTACGGGTTGTCTTCGGTGGGGTGCATCATGCTGCCCGACTCGACGACGACGAGCGGCGGCTGCGACGGGAACGGTTGGCCGGTGTAACCCCAGAGGCCGCCGAGGATGACGACGATGATCAACACGGCGATGCCGAGGTCGCGGATGAGCGGGGGGACCCGGTAGAACGCCTCGACGACACGGTCCCAACCGCTCTCTTCCGGTTCACGCGGCGCGGTCGCGGCCCGTGCCGGCTTGGGGCCGGGCATCGCCGCGGCTCCGGTCGCGGGGCGCTTCGGTGGGGGTGTGGGCGGTGGCGCGGTGGCGGTGGGCGGCCGCGGGGGCCGGGGCCGCATGGGTTTGCGGTCGTCGTCTAGTATCCGGTCCACCTCCCGCCGCGTTTCTTGACGAGGGCGTCGAGGGCGAGGGGGACGCCGATGACGGTGACGATGGAGAGGCCGAGCATGACCCAGGTGTCGCAGAGGCCCCATGCGGAGGCGAAGCGGCAGAAGCCGGTCGTGTCGCTGGGATGCTGGTTGCCGGTGAAGGCGAGTTTGACGAGGCCGAGCCAAGGGATCTCGCCGCGTGCCTTGCCGACGATCCAGTCGGCTTGGACGAGCTGGCCCGGCATGTGGTCCAACTGGTCGGCCCGTTGGTTGCTCTGGGGGTTGTCGCCCTTGGTGACGAAGCCGCTCGTGGGGAACTTCATGTCGATGATCCCCATGTTCCACAGCGTGACGCTCGGTTGGTCGGTGAGCCAGCGGCCGAGTTCGTCGTGGTAGTCGAAGCTCAGGATGCGGCTGCCGTTCTGGTCGATGCCTTGGTCATGCACCTCGACCCAGGTGATGGCGCGATGGATGATGGGGACCTCTTGGCCGCGGCCATACTTGTGGTAGATGACGACGTCGCCGTGGCCGCCATAGCCGTCGCGGCCGCCTCCGCCGAGCTGGTCCGCCGCGCTGCCTGTCGCCAACGCTCCGTGGGCGCTCACGACATCTTCGGCCGAGTCGACCCGCTTGACGAAGATGAGGTCGCCGGGGTCGATGGTCCCGACATGGCCATAATTGGCTTGGGCGGGATGCATCATGCTGCCCGATTCGACGACGACGAGGGGCGATTCCTCGGGGAAGGGTTGTCCGGTGTAGCCCCAAAGGCCGCCGAGGAGGACCGCGATGACGACGAGCGCGAGCAGGATGTCCCGGGGAACGGCGACGGACGGTTGGTCGGTCCGCCAGAGTTCCTTGACCTTCCGGACGATCTCTCGCGCGGGGGTCTCGTCCTCGGGACGGACCTCCGGCCGACGGGAGGGCCCACTCTGGCTCGCTCTGTCCGGCATGGGAGCGGTTGCACTCTACCTGGTTCGTGCTTTTAACCGCTCCGGGGTCGTTTGAGACGGCCGAGGGCGGTGCGGGCGGCATCGGCCTTGGCCGCAAGGAACGCCTTCAGGCGGTCGGCGCGGGACATGTCTTCCGTCGCTTCCGCACCTGGTCCACCGGGTGGGTCGCGCGGTCCGTCGGCTTCGTCACCGGTCGGCTCGCCGTGTCCCGGAGCGGCCGGCGGCGGGATATCGACGGGGGCTTGCCAGACGCTCACGCCGCCGCGGCGCTCGAGTGCCGTCCAACCCGAATAGGTGGGGCGACGCCGTTCGATGCCGACGTCGACCTGTCCGGAGACGAGGTCGGAGGCGTCGTGGATCATGAGGCCCTCTGTGCCGCCGCTCTCGGCGCGCCGTTCCGCCTCGCGCCGCTTCGCCATGGCGTAGGCGTCCGCTTCCTCTTCCTGCCGCTTGGCAAGGACCAATCGGTCGAGGCGGCGCACATAGGCGCGGCGGCTGAAGAGGATGAGCGCCCAGAGGATGGGTCCGCCGACGAGGGCGGTCGCGCCGACGATGAAGACCTGCCAGGTGTCGCACGGGGCCTGCCCGGCGAGGAAACTGCACCACTCTTCGTCGGGCGACAGGAGGGCGGGGTCCTGGCCGGTGATGGCGAGCTTGGCGAGGCCGATGTAGGGCACCTCCATGACCATGCGTCCGAGGATGCGGCTCTCCGGGACGGGGAAGGGGGTCACACCGAGGGATTGGTCGGCCCAGGTGTTGGTGCGTTCGTTGTCGCCGCGGGTGATGAAGCCGGAGCGGTCGGGGCGGTAGTTGTAGAGTCCGAGTTCGGGGATGGTGACGGCGCGGGCGTCGTAGATGCCGAACTCCTCGACGGTGTAGCGCGAGGCGAACCGGACGCCGGTCGTGGCGTTCGGGTCGGGGATCTCGTGGACCCGGTATTCGATGTAGGCCATGGCGCGGTGGATGACCGGGAAGACGGGGTCGTCTTGGCGCACCGGCACGGGGAGGTACATGATGACGTCCCCTTTGGCGCCGCCGACGTGGCGGTCGCCCGGTCCGTAGAATGTCTGGATGTCCTCCTTGCCGCCGACCTTGCCGATGACGACGAGGTCGCCCGGGTCGACGGTGCCGATACGGCCGTACGCGGCGTCCGTATGCATCATGGAGCCCGATTCGACGATGAAGAACGGCAGCTTGTATTGCTCCATGTCGGCGTCGACCTCCTCGGCGTCGCCACTGCTGCGCATCGTGTCGAGAAGATCGTAGCCGGTCACCGCGAAGACGGTGACCCAGCTCACCATGAGGACGACCGCGATGACGGTGGTCGTGCGGGCGAACGACATGGCGCGGCTCCGGCTGCGCATGAACTGGTGCAGCTTCCAGCGCCAGCCCTCGTCGGCGGGGGGGACATAGGTCTCCCGCCCGGTCTCTTCCTTGACGCGCTTGGCACCGAGGACGCGGTCGAAGAAGCGCGCCACCGGTCCGCCCTCCTTGCCTTCGGGGACGGCGCGCGCACCGGGGCCGTAGAGCCCTTCCACTTCGGCCTGTCGACCGACGTGGTCCTCGCGCGCCTCGAGCCGCTCTTCCGCCTTCTCGATGTCCTCCGGCGCCGGCTTCTTCTTGAGCCCGAAGACACCACGGACATAGCGGCGCCTTTCGGCGCGGTCCTGGGCGTGGATGGCGGCGACCGCCTTGTCCCGTTCGCTCGGGACGCGCGGTTCGGCCTTGGAGGGATCCTCCATGAGCCAAGCCAGGGCCCGCTGCCAGAGCGGGTCGCGGTTCGCCTTGATCACCGACGGGTCAGGGGTGGTGTCCTTCTTCGTCGTGGGGGGGCGTTGGGGGCGTGGTTTCGCGCCGCCCTTGGATGACGCTCCAGGTTTGGTGGCGGCGGGTCTTCCGGTGGCCTTGCCTTTTGGGGTGCGCCCTGCGTCTTTGGCGGCGACGCGCCCGGCTTTCCTGTCCTTCGTCGGTGGTGCGCGCGGTCCCTTGATGTCTTGAGCGCGTGTAGAAGAGGGGACCGCGGGCCGACCGGGTCGGGCACGGGGTGTGTTGGGGCGCCGGTCGGCCGGTCGGCTGCCCTTCTTGGGGCGTCCTCGTCCGGACTCGTTCCGACGCTCTGACATCTTCACTTAAGATGGTAAGGGATATCAAGCCGGTTTCTCAAGTCGATATTGTACGGAAAGGTCCTCGTTCACAGGTCCTGTTGGGCCATCCCTCCGTCTCCTCCTGTAGATCCTGACCACGCCGCTCTCCCGGACCACATGTTCCACCCGCACCCCTGCTTCCGGTGGAGCCCCCCGCAACCTACTTCCACGAGCCCTCGGATGACCGCACTGATGGGTGCCGAGGCCGCCGTGGACCGGGTCCAGATCGTCCGCTTCTTCGGTCGTTTCGACTGCCTCATCGAGCCCGCGCTGGTCGACCATCTCTCCGCCCTGGAGAACCCCGAGGAACGGGCCGAGGCGGTCTTGCAGGAGATGGGCGAGGTGCCGTTCTATCTCACCTTGGCGGCGTTCCGGGAGGCGGCGGAGCGGCTCGAGCGGCGCAGATCAGGCGACCATCCGGACGAGGCGGCCCCCGCGGACGACGGCACGTCGCACGAGCTCGAGGCGGCGCGCAAGGCGGCGCTCGCCAAGATGCTCTCCTTGGTCTATGACCCGCACTCGAAGCAGGTCGACGACGAGGCGGAGGATGACACCGACGAGGGCGACGAGGCGGCCACGAAGCGGGCGCCGTGGGAGGTCGACCCGGATGCGCCGATCGTGGTCAACCGGCCGTCCACCTGGCGTCCCGTCGCCGCCGATTATGCGCCCGACATCAAGGTCCTGCAGGATGTCACCGGCAACAGCACCTGCGAGGGGACCACTGACGATTTCCATCGCTACTTCAAGGCGCGCTTCCACCAGATGGAACGTCTCTTGAAGAAGCGTCGTGAGCTCGCCAACGCCCTCCCGGTCGAGAAGGTCTCGACGGGGGGTCCGCGCGAGGTGGCGATGATCGGCATGGTGACCGAGAACCGGCTCACGCCGAACGGTCATCGCATCCTGCAGCTCGAGGACGAGACCGGGATGGCGCCGCTTCTCGTCGCCAACAACGAGCGCACCGACCCGCAGCTCATGGTCGCCGCGGGGCTCCTGGTGCCGGATGAGGTCATCGGGGTCATCGGCAGGAAGACCGCCAAGGGCGACCTGGTCATCGTCGAGGACATCATCCGGCCCGACATCCCGTTCAACACGGAGCGTCGCCATGCCGAGGTGCCGCTCGCCGCCGCCTTCTTGTCCGACATCCATGTCGGCTCCGACCTCTTCCTCGAGAAGAACTTCCATCAGGTCATCAAGTGGTTGAACGGGGAGACCGGCAACAGCCGGGAGCGCGAGATGGCCGGCCGCATCAAGTATCTCGTCCTGCCGGGTGACATGGTCGACGGCATCGGGATCTATCCGGGCCAGGACAAGCACCTCAAGGTCGGCGACATCTATGACCAGTACAGCTATCTGTCCCGTCTCCTGGAGTCGCTCCCGGACCATCTCGAGGTCATCGTGCAGCCGGGCAACCATGACGCGGTGCGCCCCATCGAGCCGCAGCCGGCCTTCGACAAGGATGTGACCGAGAAGTTCGATCCCGTGAACGCCACCTTCATCGGCAACCCGGCGGTCCTGTCGCTCGACGGTGTGCGCGTCTTGTCCTATCATGGCTGCAGCCTGATGGATTTCGCGACCGCCGTTCAAGGCCTGGAACACCACGACCCCCTCCCCATCATGGAGGAGATGTTGAAGTGTCGCCACATGGCGCCCATCTATGGCCAGAGCACACCCCTTGCGCCGGAGCACAAGGACTACATGGTCATCGAGACGATCCCGGAGCTCTTCGTCACCGGCCACGTCCACACGTTCGACACGCGCGAGTACCGCGGCGTGCAGATGATGAACTGCTCGACCTGGCAGGCGCAGACCGATTACCAGAAGATGCTCAACTTCAAGCCGGACCCCTGCCGGTTGCCCATCTTCGACCTCAAGCACCTGAAGGCCACCCACATGGATTTCACGATGGGGATGGACTTCTCGTTCGGCGCCGGCGAGGCGTGATGAGCCGCCCCGCATAGGACGGCGCCCAAGGCCGGAACACACCGTTTCCGGCCATGTCAAGCGGGCCACCTTCGCCCTGTGCGGTGACCGCTCCTTCGACGGCGAACACGCCGCCGGGCCGCGATTTTCTCGGGCAAGCCAGATGATGGAGCCGAGGTTGGTCTCCTTGCCGGTCACCGGCAGAGAGAGTCAGCGCATTGCTCGCACGACAAGTACCGCATGAAGGAACGGGCGCGCCGGGATCCGCGCCCACTTTGGAAGCGCTCGAGTCACGATTGGCCACGTTGCGCGACGACATCGCGTTGCTGACGCAGGTCCTCGGTGCGCCCACCGACGGCTCCGCTTCCCCGTCGATCCCGAACGGCCGACAACAGGTGCCCCCCATGTACCATTTCCAACCACCCCCGCAGCAGGTGCAACCCATGAACGCATTCCGAACGCAGACCCCGCCACAGGCCCCGCTCGTGGACCCCCACGCGAACGTCGACCTCCCCCAACAGGGATGGTACCCGAACGTGGCGACGCAGAACGCCCCCTGGTCCAACGTGTCCCCGTTCGCGCAGGTCGACCCGTACACCCAAGCGTCCATCCAGAACCCCTACGCGTTCGCCGCCCACGCCCCGCACTGGCCCCAGCAGGCCAACGTGGCCGCGCCGTTCGCGCAGCAGGACGCCTACAACGTCCTGCCCTTCGGCAACATCGCCCGCTTCGCACCCGCCATCGGTGCCCCCTTCGCTGACCCCCGCACGTCGTTCTCGCCCTACGCGGCCCAGTCCGCCTCGCCGTTCGCGCCGGCCCAGAACGTGCCGCTCGCCAATCCGTTCGCGACGCCGCCGTACGCACCGGTGTCCCCGTACGCCCAGGTCCCGAACGCACCGTTCCAGGCGACACCGCTCTCGCCTTACGCGCAGACGAACCCGTTCCACAGCCCGCTCTCCTACATGCAGACGCCCTTCGCGGCGACCGCGGACCCGGTCGGCATCCCGCCGGTCCAGGTCGTGCACGGCATCCCCACGGCCGACCCGCTGCGCACCCAGATGGAGCTCGAGCGCGTCCGCCAGCTCGCCCAGTTCGACCCGTACCGCGCCCAGGCCGAGTTCCAGCGCATCGCGCAGGAAGAGAGCATCGACGCGATGGAGTGCGAGAAGATCCGCCAGGTCGCCCGCATCGACCCGGCCCTCGCCTTCGCCGCGACACTCCAGCGCGTCGAGAGGATCGCGGTCCGTGACGCCGTGCGCGCCCGCCGCGAACTGCAGACCGCCATCGAGGCCCCAATCGCCAAGGACCCCCGCATCACGCAGGACCCCCGCGTGGCGCAGCAGATCCAGCGCGTCCAGCACATCGAGCGCCTCGCGCCCATCGCGCAGCAGGGCCTCCAGGCCGCGTCCCGGTTCCAGGAGCCGGGCCTGCTCCAGCAGAACGTCTTGCAACAGCAACAGCCGGGTCTCCACGTGTCGCCCTTCATCAGCGCCACGCCGGCCCCCGGCCCGATCTCGGCACCGTTCGCGAACCCGCTCGCATCGCTCCTCCGGTAGGCGCGGAGCGGCCCTTTCTCTTCGACCGGGGCGGGGCGCCCCGGTCGTCTCTCTTTTTTGTTCGACGACCTTGGACCGACACGACGACCTAGGGTCCGTTCGTCGGGACAAGCGTGAGGTTCCCTTGCGGGATGATCTCGCGCTGCCGCCGTCCGATGAGCGGGACGACGGTGGGGGAGAGCCTGAGGGGGCGCCACGCCAGGTGTTGGCGGACGATGATGGAGACCTCGATGTGGTCGAGGCCGAGCCCGGCGATACGGGTCTCGAGGAGGCGCTCCAGGGCGGCGAGGTCTTCTGCGACCGCTTCGATGATGAGCGGATGCTTGCCTGTGGTGTGCAGGATGCGAACGACCTGGGGGATCGCCTCGAGGCGGCGCACCACTTCGGGCAGTCGACCGAGGTCGCACGTGGCGTAGAGGATGGCGTGGGCGTGCCGGCCCACCCGGTCGGCGTCGACATGGGCGTGGTAGCCGTTGATGATCCCGGCCGATTCGAGGGCGGTCACACGTTCCCGGACGGTGCTCTCAGCACGGTTGACGAGGCGTGCCAGGTCCGCGATGCTCATGCGTGCGTCTTTCTGAAGCAGGTCCAGGATCTGGAGGTTGGTGGCGTCGATGTGCACTGGTTCACCCCGCGGTTCGACACGTCATCGGGACGTGTGGGGGCGGAAAGTCCGAGCGGTATTAAATTCCGATGGTGGAAAAGGTCGATGTGCGGCGATCGATGGTTTCCATGTTCCGTCCACGTCTCTCGGAGCACGATCCTACACCCGTACGTGGTGCCACGCGCTGTCTTGCCGCGGTTCGCCTACCGCACTCGGCGCCGGGCCGTGGATTCTGCGGGCAACGCATATGGTTGTATCTGGGGTTCCGTCGAGTCCGCGCTGTCCGTCGGCCCGATGCCGCACGACGACAGACCGGGAAGGTGACGCCATGACCGAACGAGCCGCCAAGACACAGGTGAAACAGGAACAGAAGGGTTCGGGGGAGCCGAAGGTGCAGGACATCTCGGAGCTCGTCGACCAGAGCACCATCACGTTGCAGGACCTGGACCAGAGGATGCAGGCGATGCGGACGCGCCTTGCGCAGCTCATGGCGCAGGCCAACCAGTTGCAAACCGCAGGGCTTCTGCCCCATCAGGCACAGCAGCAGTCGCCGTTCGCCGCGCCACAGGGGGACTTCGCGTCCCAGGTGCCGATGACGTGGCCGTACCGGCAGGAGACCCACCAGGCTTCGCCCTATGGTGCGCAACATGCGGCATGGCACCCGGCCTATTCGCCTGCGGGCGCCTCGGGGGGCAACGTGCTCGGTTCACAGGGTGTGACAGGCATCGGCCAGGCGGGTCAGGTCTCTCCCACCGGTTCGCCCGCCTTCTCGCCGGGACAGTTCGGCGGCGAGACGCGCACGACGCGTGACATCCGGGACCTTCCGCCACAGTCGCGCCAACCCCAGGGTGACGTGGTGGACGACGGCAACAACTACCAGGTGCAACTCGAGATGCCGGGTGTCAACAAGGAGGACATGGACATCATGGTGACCGACCGGGCCATCCTGGTGACGGCGCTCGCGCGGCCCGACCTCGAGGACGGGATGCTCGTGGTGCAGGAGCGGGGGCCGGTCGTCTATCGGCGCACGATCCAGCTGCCGAGCGAGATCAAGACGAGCGAGTGCAACGCCAAGCTGAGGGACGGGATCCTGCGGCTCTCGGTGCCGAAGAAGAACCCGACGGAGGGTCCCAGGCACCTGGAGATCGCCTACGGGTAGGTCAGGCGTAGGCGCGCAGGAACTCTTCCGTCTTCGGGGCGGGGCCGGTTCCGTCCGGTCCTGCCTCGGTCCGGTGGCGCAGGGCGGCGACGAGGGTGCCGACCTGTTCGAGTTCAAGGCAAAGGGTGTGGATCTGGTGGAGAAGGGGGTTCATGTCGGGGCTCCAATGAGGCCATGACGGCCCGCCTGGGTTTGAAGTGTCCACTGTAGCTTTATCATTTGTGTTGTCGACTCGCATGGTCATCGGGGGCGGGTCTGGCCGGTGGCGCAGGATGGCCTCCCAGGTCGGGTGGTCGTTCTGTTCGGCTTCTGTCGTCCACTGGATGGACCTGGGACAGGATTCGTTCGTCAAGCGACGTATACCTTACGACGGCGGAGAAGGGCGCGGTCATCATGTCTGTCCCCGCCGTGGCGGGGGTTGACGGGGAGCGGCAAGAGCCAGGGGACCCGGAAGCTCGTTCCTTCATGTCCACCCGGCTGGAGGAGGCCGTCCGGTTCGTCGGTTCCACCACAATATATAAGCGGGGTTGAGGTGAGCGTCCTCAGATGCTCCGACCTGGCCTCACGCGCGCCCGCGTACTGCGTGGGCTCATCGCGGCCCTCCTCCTGACCACCACCCTGGCCATGCCTTCGGCCTCGGCGCAGTCCTATACCTTCGAGACGCTCGATGTGCGGATGACGCCCGCCAATTTCACCATCGAGCTCGAACGGACGGAGGTGTCGGGTACGGACGCGGCGAACGCACGCTGGGACATGGACAATGTCTATGGGAACGAGGACGGCATCGTCTCGCCGGCCGAGGTGGCATCATACGCGGCGGCGTGGCGGGACGACCTGAACGACCAGATCCGCCAGTTCGAGAATTTCGCGCCGTGGGGCCGCATCCAGGTCGACGGCCGGCCGGCGAGCGAGGTGCGTATCACCGACGTGCGCATCACGGGGGCGGAAGGGACCACAGACGACACCGACGCGTACACGGTCGATTTCTCGGCCTACATGGCGTTCCCGGAGACAACGAAGGAGCGTGTCGAAGTGCGGTTCGCGCAGGAGTTCGTCCTGCCGCGGTTGTTCTATGAGACGGCGCACTTCGCCGCGGCCGAGCCATGGCACATCGACCCGAAGGGTGGCGAGACGACCTATTGGACCGGCGAAGGATATTCGTTCCCGTTCGAGGATGTCGACGATTTTTCCTCCGGGAGCGACCCGCACCGGTTCAACCTCACGACCGAGGAAGTGGCCACGGAAGAGAAGAAGAAGGACTCACCGGCCCTGCCGGCGGCCATGGTCGTCCTGGCGCTCGCCGCGCTCGTGCTGATGACGCGCCGCCGCCGTTAGGCGAAGACTTCGATCTCTTTGAGGAACGTGCCGAGGGCGCGGTGGGGGATCTTCCCACCGGCCGATTCCGGATGGCCCCCGCCTGAGCCGCCATGGTAGGCGGTGAACTCGTGCAGGAAGCGGCCGAGGTCGAGCTCGGGCCGGATCCGCTCCGGGACCTCCGGGCATGGGGCGAGGAGGCGGGCGCTCACCGAGACGATATCGGCGCGGCGGTGCACGAGAAGGGCGACGCGGCAGCCGCGTTCGCGGGCGACGGCGGCGACGGCGCGCGAGCCGAAGCCGAAGAGACTCGGTTTGCGCCGCGGGAAGGACAGGAGCGCGACGTTGCCGGTCACTTGGATTCGCGCGCGCACCCGTTCGAGGGCCCGTTCCCAGCGCCGTTCGTTGAGGATGGCGAAGTAGCGTCGCCGCACCTCGGGGATCTCCGAGGGCCAGGCGCCATCGGCGAGCCGGCGTGCCACCTGGGTCCGGAAGCGGTCATCGGGGACGTCGAAACGCCATGCGAAGTCGAGCATCTCCGCTTCCCGGTGCAGCCGTCGGTCGCCGACCTCGACGCGCACCCGTTCCAGGTCGTCCGAGGCGCAATATTCGACGACATCGGCGATGGCGGACAGGTGGGTCAGACGCTCGAGTCCGAGCCAGCGGCGGGTCACGGCCGCAGCCGAGATGCCGGGGACGATGAGGCGGGCGACGGCCGGGTCGAGGAGCGCCTCGTTGCGGAGCGTCTGGTCATGGTGGTCGAGGAGGACCACCTGTGCCCCGGCGGCGGCTTTCCGGCCCAAGGTCTTGGCGAGCGGAGGGGTCAGGCCGAGGTCGATGAGGAGGAACGTGCGCGAGGAGAGGTCACGGCGCATGGCCTGGCTGGCGAGGCCGGCGTTGGTGACGAAAGAGACGCGGGCGTCCGGATAGCGGGCGAGGGCGAGGGCGGCGCTCGTGATGCCGTCGACGTTGCCCCGTGTGAGGACGTGGACACGTCGTTCGTCACGCCAGGTCTCCCTCGGCGAACCCATCCCATCCGTGTCAACGTTTGGCAAGAATATAGGGTTTGCTCTCTGGTCCCGTCACTGGTCGGGGATGGGGGAGTGGCCCTCGGGGGCGCGCTGGCCGTAGTATTGCTCCCAGTAGAGGGTGAAGGGTTGCTGGTAGATGACGACCGGGGGCGTCTCGAAGGGCGGGAAGACCCGGACGAGGACGCGGTGGGTCTCGTTCCAGGTCGAGAACTTGACGCTGTCATAGTTGGCGCGGCGCTCTTCGAGGGTGTCGTCGTTGATGCGGAACACGACCGGGGAAGCACCCGATACCCGCGCGAACTCCCGCCACACCTTGTCGCCGGACTCCTGTGTGATCTCGATGTCGACGATGACGAGGAGCTTGTCTGCGGAGACTCCGCCCGACTTGGACCAGGTTAGACCGAACACGAGTTCATCAAGGCCGGCCTCGGCGTCGAAAATGTGGGAGAAGTCGTCGTTCGGGTCTGCGGACACGTTCTCGGCCGACGTGGAACACGCCGAGATCGTGATGACGCGCGTGCCCAATCCGCACGAGAGGAACCCGGTCCATTCGTCCGGCACCATGTAGCTCTGGTTCGCAAGGTCGGCGAGGGACGTGAGCCTCAGGTCTTTCTTGGCGACCGTCCCCGCGACGACCTCGACCGGGACGGCCACTTGCTCGTAACCGGGGGCGAGCGTCTGCAGGACGTACGTGTCGGGCGCGAGATCGTTGAGCGTGTAACGGCCTTCCTTGTCGGTGGTCGTTCCGTCGACGAGGCGCCCTTGCTTCGTCACCGACACCCCGACCTTCGGAAGCGGTGTGAAATCCTCGGTGACGACCTGGCCGTTGATGCTGCCCGTGTCGTCGGTCGCGACCGCTTCGGGGGCCTCGGTCTCTTCCTCGTCCACATTGACCGGGTCGTCGCCGCCGAAGCAACCGGAGAGGCCGGTGATGAGGAGGAGCGTGAGGGTCGGCCATAGCCACCTGGAGCCCATGGCCGGCGGTCTGTTTGACGCTATTTCAACTTTCTCGCCCTATCGTGCAATCTCCGGCCAGTCGCGTGTCCCTGTCCACCACTGCCGAGCGGCCGAGCGTTCAATGGTCGGGGATGGGGCTCCGGCCGTCCGGAGCGGTGGTGTGGTAATAGGTCTCCCAGTAGACGGTGAAGGGTTGTTGGTAGACGATGACCGGGTCGAACGTGAACGGCGGCAGGACGCGGATCAGGACATCGCGGGTCTCGTTGAAGGTGGCGAACGTGACGCCATCGAGACCCTCCTGCTGAAGCCACGTGTCATTGATGGTGAAGACGATGGGCGGGGGCCCCGTCTCTTCGCGGTAGATGCGCCACTGGATCGTGTCCGGGTCGGGGTCGATGTCGACCATGATGGTGAGGTCGAGCGTCCGCGCCGAGAAACCGCCGGACGGGGACCAGTCCATGCCGAAGACGAGTTCCTCGACGCCAGGCGCGACGGTGAAGACCTCGAGGATGTCGTCGTTCTCGTCGATGGTCACGCCGTCCATCGGTTCCGAGCAGAGCGAGGCGTAGACAGGACCGCCGAAGCCGCAGCCGAGGAAGCCGGTCCATTGGTCGGGGACGACGTACGAGAGGTTCGACAGGTCCGGGAGCGGGTGGAGGACAAGCGGGGTCTCAGTGATGACGCCCGCGGCGACCGTCACCGTCTTCGCGGTCACAGCATAGCCGGATGCGAACGTGCGCACCTCGTAGGCGTCGGGTGTGACATCGTTCAACGTGTAGCGCCCAGCGCGGTCGGTGAAGGTGCCGTCGATGAGGGAATCGTCCTTGTGAAGCGCGACGCCGACCCCTTCGAGCGGTTCGAAGTCGGCGGAGACCACCTGTCCGTGGAGGCTGCCGGTGGTCGCCGTGGCGCGCGCAAGAGGCGCGGTCGGCGTCTCGGGCGAAGCGGCGTCTTCCGCACCGAGACATCCTGACAGGAGGGCGATGAGAAGGAGGAGAAGGGGCCACCAAGGGTTCCGCACGCGGCGGTCCTGGGAGTGTGACTATTTCAAGCTATTTGGCCATCAGATAGACGGAAAAGGCCCACAAGACCTGAAAAGAGAGGAGAGAGGAAGGTGGAGAAGACGGCCGGACTACTGGTCCGGGATGGGGCTCGTGTCCTCGGGCGCCTCGCCGTTGTACCACGCCTGCCACCAGACGGTGAAGGTCTGTTGGTAGATGGCGGTCGGCGGGTTCGACATGCCGGGGAAGACACGCACCTGGATCGTCTGGCTGCCGGTGATGTTGGACCATGCCCAGTCCGCGTCGGTGATGTCGTCCTCGTCGATCCGGAGGATGATGTCCGGCCGATCGGTCTGCTTGGCGTACGTGTATTTCGGCGTGATGAGGTTCTCTTCGGTCTCGTTGGTCTCGACGCCGATGTTGAGCCGCTCACCGGAGACGCCGCCCGCCGGGCTCCAGGTCAGACCGACAAGGAGCGTCTTGAGCCCTTCGCCGACCTCGAACTCGAAGACGTTCTTCGAGTTCTCGTCATAGAAGCAGGGATTCAGCGAGGCACCGCGTTCCCGCGTCGTGTCGTTGACCGCGACCCCTGCCCCGCAGCCGAGGAAACCGTTCATCGAATTGGGGCCGTCGGTGTAGACGAGCCCGAGTTCCGCATCAGACAGCTTCTCGATCTGCGTGTTGACCTCGAGGACCTTGTTCGCCTCGATCTGCACGCTGCGCGCGACCTCTTTGTAGGTCCCCTTGGAGAACTGGGCGATGTACGTGCCGGGCGGGATCTCGTTGAGCGTGTAGGTCCCGTCTGCACGCGTCTGCGTCTCGAGCGGTTCCAGACCGCCCTTGATGAGCGTGATGAAGGCGCCTTCGACAGGTTCCAACGCCGCGGTGACGACCTTACCTGTGACACTGCCGGTGTTCTCCGTCGCCACGGCGTCGTCGGCGGTCATCCCGTCGTCCGTGTTCGTGGGCGGGGTCTGTGTGTCCTCGCCGCCGATGCACCCGGAGAGGGCGAGGCCGACAAGAAGTATGCTCATCACAAGGACTGGACGCGACATGCCGATCGTCATCTTGGAAGGCTTGTCTGTTTATGGCTTTTGCCGTGGCACCGCGGCCTTGGCGGCGTTTCCGGGCAAGAACTGTGTACAGCATCCCCCGCTCGTACAGTGGAAGTTGTACGGGGACGGCGGAACGGGACGCAGGGAACGAGACCTTTGAAAGCGATCGGTGCGCATCGGGTCATCGGCATCGACGGAGACACCCGGGAACGAACCTTCAAGAGTCGTCCGCCGCTCTGCGGCGCCGTCCGATGCCCCAGCACGCCGACGACCCAGACCTGCCGCGGCTCCCTCAGGACCGATGGCTGAGACCCGAGGACCGTGTGGCGGTGCTCACGCACGGCGAATGGCATGGCGCGTTCTCGGCCAAGACCGCGGTCGCCGTCTGGCGCTACTGCCCCGCCCGGGTCTCCTGCATCATCGACCGCGACCATGTCGGCCCCGACGCCGGTGCGCGCTTCTCGGCCGACCCGGCCCATCCCGACCGCAAGCGGCGGCCCATGACGCCGGTCTTCGCCTCGCTGGAGGAAGCCCTCGGGCACCTGGACGAGCCACCGACGCGGTTCCTCATCGGCATCGCACCCGAAGGGGGCGGCCTCGACGGGAGTTGGCGCGCCGACATCGAGACCGCGATCGATGCGGGCATCCCGGTCCTTGCCGGTCTCCACCGGTTCCTCGCGGACGACCCGGAGATCGCCGCGCGCGCGAAAAAGAACGCCGTGCCGCTTGTCGACCTTCGTCGCACGCCCGAGCCGCCGGTCGCCGCATCAGGTGTCGGTCGCCGCAATCCCGTCCCGGTCGTCTTGCTGGTCGGCACCGATTGTCGCTCCGGCAAGATGACGACGACGGTCGAACTGGTCGACGCGGCGAAAAGAATGGGTCTGCGGGCGGCTTGGGTGGCGACCGGCCAGACGGGACGCCTGCTCTCGCCCGACGCCGGTGCGCCCATCGACCGCACGGTGTCGGATTTCACGGCAGGCGAGACGGAGCGCCAAGTGATGGCCGCAGCGAGGCTCGACGACGCGTTCGGCCCCACCGCGGACACACCGGACATCATCTTCGTCGAAGGCCAGGGTGCGTTGTCCCATCCCGCCTATTCCGGTGTCAGTCTCGGCC
The DNA here is from genome assembly GCA_019347805.1 of Methanobacteriota archaeon. Classification (GTDB taxonomy): domain Archaea; phylum Thermoplasmatota; class E2; order JACPAO01; family JAHWKR01; genus JAHWKR01. The sequence goes on along the minus strand of JAHWKR010000024.1, from coordinate 14,368 downwards.
TCCTGCATGGGTCGCGGCCCGACCTCATCGTCCTCTGCCATGTCTGGGACCGCACCGAGAAGGTCTACAAGACGGACGGGGAGGCGTTCTACATCTTGCCGCTCGATGAAGAGGTGGAGCTCAACCTCATGCTCGCCAAGCCGGTGCACCCGACGCGGCTCGCGGGGGTCGCGATCGCCACCCCGGGCATCCCTGAGGACGAATATGTCGAGGCGACGCGGCGCGTCGAGGCACTGCTCGGTGTGCCGTGCGTCGACCCGGTGCGGGTCTCCGCCAAGCTCTTTGTCGAGCGCATCGTCGAGATGATCGGCGAGACGCCGCGCGGTAAGCGCGTCCCCAAGCTCCGCTACGGCAAGGCGACGGGCATACAGGCGTAGGTGGAACATGGAACTGACCTGGTCCCGACTGCACATCCCCTATCGTTCGGGGCGGTTCGTCATCTCGGGCGACACGACGGCGACCAACGACACCTTCGTCGTCCAAGCGACGATGGATGGGAAAGTGGGTCTGGGGGAGGCGGTGCCGAGCCGCCGCGTGGTCGGCGTCGGGGCGGACGAGGTCGAGGCGGAACTCGGCCGCGCCAAAAGCGCGCTCGGACCCCGGTCCAGATCGGGTGACGCCGCGCCACCGCTTCCGCTCCCGGATCTTCCGTCGCCGGTACGCTGCGCCCTCGACGGGGCGCTTCTCGACCTTTGGTCGACGCGGCGGGAAGAGCCACTTTGGCGCGCGCTCGGCCTGCCGCGGCCGGAGATCCCTACCACCGCGACGGTGAGCCTCGGTCGGCCGGAGGAGATGGCGCGCGAGGCACAAGGGCATCGTGCGGCCGGTTTCCGGACGCTCAAGGTCAAGCTCGGCGAAGGCCAAGCGGAGGCGGACATCGCGCGCATCCGCGCGGTGCACGAGGTCGCGGGCGGTGTGCCGTTGCGTGTCGACGCCAACGAAGGCTGGAATCTCACCACTACGGAGCGGCTGCTCCCGGTCTTGGCGGAGTGCGACGTCGAGGTGCTCGAGCAGCCGCTTCCGCGCGATGCCAGGCCGGGCGACCTGCGGGCGCTCACGCTTGCCGCTGAAGACGAAGGGGTGGCGCATCTTCTCGACGAAGCGGCTCATGGTGCCCCCGACGTCAAGCGGATCGGCGAAGATCGGCTGGCGCATGGTGTGGTCCTGAAGCTGCAGAAAGCGGGTGGTCTGCGTGCCGGTCTTGATGTCGTCGACGAAGCGGACCGGCAAGGTCTCAAGGTGATGGTGGGCTGTTTCGTCGAGACCTGGGCGGGCATCGCGCTCGCGCTCCAGCTCGCGGGTCGTGTCGCCTGGGCCGACCTGGACGGCGCATGGCTATTGGCCGAGGAACCGGTCGTGCCGGTGGAACCGTTCCTCGAGGACGGCGTTCTCAAGGCGTCCGAGCGGCCGGGGCTCGGCATCAGGGCGGCTCCAGAGGTCCTTTCCCGCTGAGCCGTCCGCCTCAACCGCGCGCCACCGGCGTCCCGCACGACCACTAGGGGTCTGTTCGACCGGACCACCATAGGGGTTTAATACGTGGAAGTCGGCCTCGTCTTGAGCGATGCGCGTCCTCCTCCTGGCGCTCTGCATGGCCCTTCCGGTCCTCTCCGGGTGCATCGCGTTCCCGGTCGAGGAGGAAGCGGCGCCGCCCGCACCCGAGCCGACGGCTTGGACGGCATTGGCGGAAGCGGCGACGGGAAGGGACCGCACGTACGGCTTCGTGGTGCCCGAGGACGCGACAGGGTTGCGCCTCCTCCGTGGCGGAAACGGTACGGAAGAAGGGCTCGCGGGGGGGCATCTTTTCGACCGCTTGCCTCCGATGGTGACTCTCTTCGCACCGGACGGTGCCCGGCTTGTCACGTCCACACCGGATGGTCTAGTGGCGGCGGCGGCGCCCGCACCGGGTCTCCTCTTCCACGATCCCGCGCCCGCTCCTGGTCTCTATCGTGTCGTCCGTTATGGTGGGATGGAGCTACCCCCCATCGAGGTGGAGAGCGAGGGCGACGTGACGTCGCTTTCCTTGTTCCCGCTGCCTGAGGTGTTGGAGCGCCGCCACCTGCGCGGTTCATGGCTCGATGCACCGGCGACGTTGGGCGAGGCGGGAGCGTTCCTCTTGCCGGACGCGCCGGCGGTGTCGTGGGTGTCGATGATCGGTACCGGCACGGAGATGCGTCTGACGTTGCGCTCGAACGGCACGGTCGTCGACGAGGCGCGGGACGAGATGCTCGTGCGCACCCCCGGTGGTCTTGAGGGCTTCACGTTCATGGAGATGTTCCTGGACCCGCCGCGCCATACGCGCCTGCGGCCGGAGCGGCTCGGCGACGACGCGGAGTGGCATCTCAGCGGCCAGGGTTCGGTCGACGCGTTCGTGTGGACGCTGTCCGTACCGAAGACACATCTCCCGCTCGTCACCGCAGGACCGGTGCCGGAGCCGGGCCGTGAGGAGACCCTTCTCTCCGGCGCGTTGGAGCCGCGCTTGGCGGCCGTCTTGACGCTTCCGGCCGGTGCCGACCTGGTGCTGGTCCCGGAACATGATGAACGACGGGCTCCGCCGGCGTTCCGCCTCTATGACCAAGACGGGACCCGTGTCTCCTGGGGGACGCTCGCGGGTCCGACCGGTCTTCCGCTCGGCAAGGCGGCTGGGGCCGATGTCGAGCGCACGCTCATCCTCGTCAACGACGGGGGCGTCCGGCTCGAGGCGGTCGTGGTCGGGGCGGCACCGGCGGACGCGACGCTGCGGACGGTCAAGGCGGAACGGGTCGATGTTGAGGTCGATATCGGCGGCCGCGGTGGCCACACGGGGAGCGTCGACATGGTGTCGCTCCCGGGGCCGGTCCTCGCTTGGCACGTCTCGCCGGACTTTTCGTCGACGGCGACCGATGTCGTGGTGCGGCTGGAGCGCGACCGTGCGGGGGTCGCCCATGCGGTCGGGTACGGGCACGAGCCGGGGGATGGCTGTTGCCGACCTCCGCTCTTGGGGTCGCTTTCGGGGGACCCGCGCCTCTTGGACGGCGGCGGCTACGACGTCCTCGTCTCGGCGACCTCGGGTGCGGGCGAGCTGACGCTCCGGTTCTATACGGTCGACCTCGACGACCTTGCGGAGACCGATGACGAGCCTGAGGACGACCTTTGGCCTGTCCCGACGGCCCCAGGGACGGCGCCGCAACTGCCTTGACCTGTCGCCCGGCTGTCGGTGTGTGCCCCGGGTCCTTGTGGCGAACACGTTGGATGGCAGTGTCACCTTCTTCGACGCGACGACGCGCAAGCGCCTCGAGACGGTCAAGGTGGGCGGCTCGCCCCAGGGCATCGGCATCGCCAAGAACGGCAAGTTCGGCTATGTGACGAGCGCGACGGAAGGGTCGGTCTCGGTCATCGATCTGGTTCGCATGAAGGAGACGGCGCGTCTTGCGCCCGAGGGCCTGGAGGAGCCGGCGGGTGTCTGTGTCCTTTCGGACGGCCGCACTTTGTTCGTGGTCGGTGCGGAGGGGACGGCCTATGTGGTCGATGCCGGTTCTGGGGCGGTGCGGCGCACCGTCGACCTGGGGGGGCGTGTGGCGCAGGCGGCGGCGATGTCGCCGGTCGGGGACCGCATCTGGTTCGCGGCCCCCGAGCGCGATCTGGTCCTTCGGGTCGATGCGCGTCTGGGCAAGGTGCTGGACGAAGTGGCGCTGGAGGGGCATCCGGGGGCGGTCGCTTTGGCGCGGGACAACCGGCGGCTCGTCGTCGGTCTGCGCAAGCCGGCCCGATGTGTGCTCTTCGACCCGGAGTCGGCCCGGACGGAGAGCGGGGCGAAGGTGGGGGAGGGGCCGGTGGATGTCGCCACGCATCCCTATCGGGACCAGGCGTTCGTCTTGGCGCGGGCCGCGGGGAGCCTCTTCGTGGTCGACCTCGCGACGGGGGCAGCGAGCCCGCCGGTGCCGGTGGGCTTGGAGCCGGTGTCGATGGCGCTCGCGCGAGCGGGGAAGACCGCCTATGTCGCCAACTCGGGGAGCGATTCCATCTCGGTCGTGGAGGTGCCGGAGGAGCGGGTCCGGCACACCTGGGACGCGGGGCACAATCCGGGTGCCATCCGCTTCATCGGGTGAGGCGGGTCCGCCCCGGGGCCACCGACGCGACGCTCACTGGTCGTGGGCTGACAATATACTGACAACTTGCCAACAATCACGCGAAGACCCCGGACCCCTCCCAGATGCCCCCGCTACCCTTAAGTGCACAAGATTCACTTCTGGGTCGATGACTTGCCGATCCTGGCGGAATCGGCGGGTGGCTGCGTGCCAGCGAAGGCGACGTCGTGTCGTCTTCGGCCTCGTCACCAGCCTGCTCCTTCTCACCACCGCCGCCGGGATGACCGTGACCGCCGACCAGGAGGAAGGCCCGGTCTGGTTCGACGGCTCCGGCGAAGACGCCGAGGCCCTCCCCACCACCCAGATCGCCGTCCACGCCTTCGCCGACACGCTCGTCTTCCCGCTCACGGTCGACTCCGGTGCCGACATCGTCGGCTGGGAATGGCGCATCGCGTTCCAGTACCAAGGCACGGTGGAGGACCCCGCGCTCGTGACCGCGCTCGTCTTCCAGGACCAGATCCTCTACCACAACGGCGCCTTCTTCGGCAAGCCGGAACTCTCCTTCGAGTCCCGCATCGGGACCATGACCTCGGACATCGTCCTCAACCCCACGAGCGGCGCCTACCAGGCCACGATCCGTGCCATCTTCCACCAGAGCCTCCCGGCAGGCGACCACTGGATCCTCCTCACCATCCCCGACGCCACCACGCTCGCCGTCGACCTCACCGTCGCCTACGACCTCGGCACCGTCTCGCTCGGGCCCGACGTCGTCGACGACAACGACGGCAAGGTCTTCCATCCCTCCGACTTCGACTCCGGCAACGTCATCGAGAGCGGCAACCTCGTCACCGAGACGCAACTCGGCGCCGGACTCGAGAAGGACCTGAAACCCTTGGAGCGCATGGCCTTCTTCGCCGTTTTTACGCCCGGCACCGGCCACGTCTCCTACCAGGACGAGTTCGACGGCAAGCTCCGCAACCACGAGACCACCACGGCGGGCGCCAATAAGGAGACGGTCCTCACCTCCGTCACCTCGGACCCGGCGACCCTGCGGCTCCAGGCGCTCGCCACCACACAGCTCTTCGAGCACCCGGTGCGATTCATCACCGTGGACGCCGCCTTCTGAGCCCTCCGAAACCCTTAACGGCGACCGGACGCTCGGCCGCCCCGTCCATGAGCGAGCTCGTCTGTCCCCTCGATTTCCGCTACGGGCGCCCCGAGATGAAGACGCTGTTTTCTGAGGCGTCCCGGCTGCGCTACCTCCTCGAGGTCGAGGCGGCCCTCACACGCGCCCACGCCCGGCTCGGCCACATCCCGCAGGAGGCCGCCGACACCGTCTCGCGCGTCGCGCGCAACACGGACGGCCGCGTACGCATCGAGCGGGTCAAGGAGATCGAGGCGGAGATCCGCCACGACCTCATGGCGGTCGTCAAGGCGCTCTCCGAACAATGCGGCGACGCCGGCCGCTACGTCCACCTCGGTGCCACGAGCTACGACATCATCGACACCGCGAACGCCCTGCAGTTCAAGGAGGCCTTGACGCTCGTGCGCGAGACGCTCGTCCGGCTCGGCGTCGCGCTCGCCCGGCTCGCCAAGGAGCACCGCGACACGGTCATGCTCGGCCGCACCCATGGGCAGATGGCGACACCCATCACGTTCGGCCTCAAGATGGCGGTGTTCCTGTCGGAGACGTTGCGCCACATCGAACGGCTCGACCAGACCATGCCGCGCATGACGGTCGGCAAGATGGTCGGCCCTACCGGTTCCGGCGCGGGCCTCGGCGACGACGCGCTCGAGTTGCAGGACGCGGTGATGCAAGACCTCGGCCTTACCGCCGAACTCGGCGCGACACAGATCGTCCAGCGCGACCGCTACGTCGAGATGTTCGCACTCCTGGCCAACATCGCCACCAGTTGCGCCAAGTTCGCGACCGAGGTCCGCAACCTGCAGCGCAGCGAGATCGACGAGGTGCGCGAGGCGTTCGACGCCAAGAAACAGGTCGGCTCGAGCGCCATGCCGCACAAGCAGAACCCGATCGTCTCCGAGCAGGTCTCCGGCCTGTCACGGCTCGTCCGCGCCAACATCATCCCCACAATGGAGGACGCCGTGCAATGGCACGAGCGCGACCTGGCCAATTCCAGCGCCGAGCGGTTCCTCAACCCGCACACGCTCATCCTCACCGACTGGATCCTCGTCAAGACCGCCGAGGTCTTCGAAGGACTGCGCGTCTTCCCGGACAACATGCAGCGCAACCTGGAGCGAACACAAGGCCTCGTCCTCGCCGAACGGTTCACCGTGCTGCTGACCGAGGCGGGGATGGGCCGGCAGGACGCCCACGAGGCGACGCGGCTCGCCGCCATGCGCGCCATCGACAAAGGGACCGACCTGGGGGCGGAGTTGAAGGCGGACCCCGAGGTCAAGAAACGGCTCGGCGCCAAGGGCATCGACCAGGCGATGGACTACGCCACCTACACCGGCGTCTCGGCCAAGATCGTCGACCGGGTGCTCGCCGCCGCGAAAACGAACGGTGTCCCGGTGCCGGAAGCGGTCGCATGGCCTGTCTAGGGCCAACCTACATCAGGAAGGACATCGCTCGCGCCGATCGTGCAGGTGTCTCTCCGGCGCGCCGTCGTGCTCGCCCTCCTCGCCATGGCCCTCACCGCCCTCGCCCCGACACCGACGGCGGCGACGACGATGCCCCAGCTCACCGTCCTCTGGGAAGAGGAGGGCGGTGCCAAGGAGTCTTCTTGGAAACAGGGCGAAGCGGTGTTCCCGGCTGGCACGAAAGTGCTTCAGGTCGGTCTCGACCGACGCGCCTGTACACAGGACGGCGCCCACGGCGCCATGGTGATGGACGACTGGACCGCGACGAGCGACGGCCGGATCTTCTCGCACCGCAGCGTTCAGCACCAGGCGGAGCGTACGGGCGGCGAAGCCGTGCACTGGACGGTCCCGGTCGTCGGCGCCGTCGACGTGGAGAACGGCCGCATCGCTGGACCCGGCTCGACCTGCTTCTGGGAGCGCTCATGGATGCGCTTCGCCGAGCCCGCTGCGCTCGAAAAGATGCGGTTCCTCGTGGCGGTGCGCGACGTCACCGACCATTACGCCCGCGCCTGGGTCGTCGCCAAAGATGTCGTCACACCCGATTCGCTCGGCTTCCGCGAGGGCACCAGCACGTTCCTCGTCACCGAAGAGGACCTCGAAGGGGGCGGAGAGGCGCGCGCGCTCGGCATGAGCGTACGACGGGGCGCCGGCACCACGGTCGACATGCAATACGGCCCGACGGCCATCCTCCGCACGGCGTCCGACCTTGCCACCTATCGCCTTTCGTCCCCAGATGGCCGCACCTGCACCCTGCGCGACACGACCTTCGTCGCTACGTCGAGCGGGTGCTCCGCCTTCACGGACGGGACCGGCACCGGCACCTGGAGCGCCACATTGCTCGACCATGCCGGACGGGGTCGCGGAGGTTTCCTGTGGGCCGGTGTCGATGGCGACCTCTTCCCGCTCTGAGCAAAAATAGGACTTACGGACGTCCGGATCGCAGGGAGATCTCGATCGGACAGGCCGATCGCCAGAGGGAGGTGCTTAGGCGCTCCGACCGCTCGCGACCGCCGCATCGGGTGCGCGGGAGAAGGCGCGGACGAGTGCTCCCGTCCCCGCTCCAGGGACAAAATCATGACCGGCTTCGATGAGGCATGATTCGAGCGCGTGGAAGCAGCCTGCCAGTTCCTCGGGGCGGGCGTTCGCCATGTGGCCGATGCGGAAGATGCGGCCCTTCACCTCGTCCTGTCCTCCGGCGACGAGCACACCGTGCGCGTCTTTCATGCGGCCGCGGATCGCTTTCTCGGCGTCAGGGACATCGGGATAGCGGATGGCGGTGACGGTGTCGCTCCGTACGTCTTCGGCGGCGTAGAGCTCGAGTCCGAGGGCGGTGGCGGCGGCGCGGGTCGCGTCGGCCATGCGGCGGGTGCGTTCGTAGCGCGCATCCAGCCCTTCTTCGAGCGCGATGCGGATCGCTTCGGTCGCTGCAAGATAAAGGGGCACGGCGGGGGTGAATGGGGTGCTGCCGGCGCGGGTCTTGTCGATGTGCTTCTTGAGGTCGAGATAATAGGAGAACCGGTGCAGCCGGGAGTAGGCCTCTTCGGACACGGAGAGGAACGCCAAGCCTGGGGGCGCGGCGAGACATTTTTGGGAGCCGACGATGCAGACGTCGACGCCCCATTCGTCGACCGGGACAGGTACACTACCGACGGCGGTGACGGCGTCCATGATGACGAGCGCCCCGTGCTCGCGTGCGAGCCAGGCGATCTCCTTGCCCTGGTTCATGACGCCGGTCGAGGTCTCGTTCAACACGAACGTGAGCGCCTTGGTCTCGCCGCCCTTGAGCGCCCGTTCCACTTCGCCGAGGTCGAAGCCTTGTCCCCAGGGTGCGGTGACGCGCACCGCATCGCCGTGGAGGGCGGAGATGTCGGCCATGCGCTCGCCGAACTTGCCGTTCGAGAGCGCCACGACCCGGTCGCCTTTCTTGACCAGCGAGCCGACGGCCGCTTCCATCCCGGCGGTGCCGGACCCGGAAAGGACGGTGACGTCCTGGAAGGTCCCGAAGACCTCCTTGAGCCCCTCGGTGAGGTGACCCAACGCGGCGGTGAACTCGGGGCTCCGGTGCGGCATGGAGGGCAACGAGAGGGCCCGGAGGACGCGGGGGTGGAGCTTGACGGGGCCGGGGAGCAGGAAGGTGACGTCCTCGAGGTCGGGCATCGGGCCGCGCAGGCGCCGGCTCCTTAAATGGCGCGCGGAAAACCGCCGCTCGGTGATCGGACGAGCGGTCGCTTCGCATATCGGCCCAACGGGGCCGCCCATAACCTATTTCTATGTCAACGCCAGAGAACCGGGAGCGCTGGCATGTCCGTCCCCCGCACCCTCCAGATGAACCATGTGCTCATCGTCGATGATGACGAGGAGATGACCGACACGATGGTGCGGATCCTCGAGACCCTCGGGCCGGATCGCATGACGCTCTACATCGCCAACGATCCACTCACCATCCGGGTGCCGCTCGAGGTCGACCTGATCGTCGCCGACTACAGCATGCCGGGGGCTTCCGGTGTCGAGGTCATCGAGGGGGTGCGCCGCATCCACCCCGATGTCCGCGCCATCCTGGTGACCGGTTACTCGGACCTGGAGATCGCTGCCGAGGCCATCAACCGCGCCCGTGTCGACCATTTCCTGACCAAGCCCTTCAACGCCGAGGAGCTCGTCACCGTGGTCGCCGAGGTCTTGGCCGAAAAGCGCACGGCCGATCTCAGGACCCGTTCCTTCAGCCGCGCGCAGCGGCTCCTCAAGCCGTCCGACTAGGACGCGCCCGAACGGTTATGGACAGGCGGTCCGCTCGACCGTCGGGTCCCAGGGGACCAGGAAGACCGGACATGGAACAGGAGCCCATGCGCACGCGCACCTGGCAGACCGACGCCACGCACCCCGATGTGGCGGTCTTGGCCGAGGCCGCGGAGGTGTTGCGGCAGGGCGGAATCGTAGCGTTCCCCACCGAGACCGTCTATGGGCTGGGTGCCGACGGCACTTCAGAAAAAGCGGTGGCGCGCGTGTTCTCCGCCAAGGGCCGCCCGGCGGACAATCCGGTCATCCTCCATGTCGGCCGCCGCGCCTGGGTCGACCATCTCGTGCGGGAGGTCCCCACAGCAGCCGAAGCGCTCATGGAACGGTTCTGGCCGGGCCCGTTGACCCTGGTCATGGAGCGAGGACAGCGCGTGCCGGACATCGTCACCGCCGGGCTGCCCGGGGTCGCCATCCGCATGCCGGCGCACCCCGTCGCCTTGGCGCTCATCCGGCTCGTCGAGCGGCCGCTCGCCGCGCCGTCCGCGAACCGTTCGGGGCGTCCCAGCCCGACGCGCGCCGCCCATGTCGCACGCGATCTTGCGGGTCATATCGACGGCATCCTCGATGGTGGCCCGTGCCAGGTGGGACTGGAATCGACCGTCCTGGACGTGCGGCGTGACCCGCCGGTCATCCTGCGCCATGGCGCCGTGACACGCGAGATGCTTCTGGAGCACCTGCCCGCGGTCGGGGAACATGTGGGCGGCGGCGCACCCCCTGAGAGTCCCGGCCTCAAGTATCGCCACTACGCGCCGGACGTCCCGCTCGAGATCGTCGGCGGCCCCCCGGCCGAACGCCATCGCGCGCTCAAGGAGGCGCGGCGGCGGCTCAGCGCCGAAGGCAAGCGCGTCGCGTTCCTGGTGACCGAGGAGGCACAGATGATGGGGCCGGACGTCTATCTCCTCGGCACCGACCGGGACCCGGCGACCATCGCGGCGTCCCTCTATGGCCATCTGCGGACTGCCGACGACTCCGGTTATGACCGCATCCTCGTGGAGGGGGTCGAGGAATCGGGGTTGGGTCGTGCGGTCATGGATCGGCTGCGGCGTGCCGCCGAGGCACCGCCGGGCCGGGATTAGCGGACGGAAAGAAGCAAGAGGGGGAAAAGACGAAAGCCCTGGGAAGGACGGCCGGGCGCCTACTCGTCGAGCATCGCCTGGAGTTCGCCGTTCTGGTACATCTCGAGGGCGACGTCGGATCCGCCGATGAGTTCGCCCTTGACCCAACATTGGGGCAGGGTCGGCCAGTCGGCCCACTCGGCGACGGCGCGGATGTATTGCATCATGTCCGGCTGCTCGAGGACATTGACGAACTCGAACGGCCGGCCGATGGCCTTGTAGACCTCGGCGGCGCGCGCGCTGAAGCCGCATTGCGGCGCGTCCGGGTTGCCCTTCATGAAGAGGACCAGGTCGTTCTCTTGCACGAGGCGGTCGAGCTTCAGCTTGAGCTCGGGGTCCAGTGCGGGCGTCTCTTGGCCTTCGGGGCCTTGCGCGATCGGTAGTGTCATCGTGTTCCTCCAGAGGGCCGACGGGTGGGCCTACGGTGGCTTCAGGTCTCCACTTTTTGCCTTGCGGCAAACTCGTCGGGGGTGAGCGTGACGAGGTCGAGGGCATGCACCACGTCGCTCGCGATGTAGGCCTTGAACGGCTCCATCACGACACGCTGTCGCTTGAACGTCCGCAGCCCCTCGAACGAGGGGTCGACGACGACGACATGCCAATGGTCACCGGTACCGGTCATGTCCTCCGGATGCACTTCCGCTTCGGGGAGCGCCTTGTGGACAAGACCGATGATGAAGCTCGCCTCGACCATGATGGGTGATGACGGCAACGGCTACTTGGACCCATCGGCCGCCCCGCCCTGTTCTTCTTGCACATACCGGCCGACTTACAAGGGGAGACCATCAACGTCAAATGGCAGGCTCGCTTCGGCGACCCGACGGGTAGGAAGATGGTCCAGGACTCAAAACCTCCGGTGCGCGTGCGCACGTCCCCGATCGAAGGCCGTGGCCTGGTGGCGACGCGTGACATCGCGAAGGGCGAGCGGATCATCGAGTACACTGGCGAGAAGGTGACGAAGGCGGAGGCCGAACGGCGCTACGAGCGGCAGGAGGCGGCCGGCCGCATCTATCTCTTCGACCTCAACAGCCGCTATGACGTCGATGGGGCGAAGAACGGCAGCATCGCACGCTATGCGAACCATTCGTGCGACCCGAACACGGAGACGGAGATCGCCCGGGGCCATATCTGGCTCGTCGCGCGCAAGAGCATAAAGGCGGGCGACGAGGTGGTCTACGACTACAATTTCCCGCTCGACGGTTTCGAGGACCGGCCTTGCCGCTGCGGGACCGCCAAGTGCCGTGGCTACATCGTCGGGGCGAGCTCGGCGGGGGCCCTCAAGCGGGTGCTGAACCAGCGCGAGCGGGAGCGCAAGGCGAAGCGCACGTCCGGCTCGAAGGCGTCGCGCACGGCCAAGCGCGGCAAGGGCGCGAAGCGTCCGAAGACGGCGCGCAAGTCGAGCGCGAAGCGGACCAAGCGCAAGCGGGCGCGTTCCTGAGCTAAGGCAGTCTCCGGCGCCGCATGGCGGCGATGGCGACCAGGCCGATCGCGAGCGCGACCGGCGGGACCGTGGGGGATTCCCGGGTCTCGTCGAGCGGTTCGACGCTCTCTTCCGACGGGATGTAGTCCTCGTCCTCGATGCCGATGCCGTCGGTGACGATGGCGCGGAGCGAGATCGAGGTGCGCACCTCGCTGTCGTTGCGGCTTTTCGCGCTCAGGTTGGCGATCACCACTTCGCCCTCTCCGGCGTCGGCGGGCGCCTGCAGGATGAGCGAGAAGGGCGCCGTGCCGCCTGGGTCGAGCCGGTAACGGCAGCAGGGTTCCAGCCGTGCCGCCCAGCGTGGGTCGCTGAGGTCGATGTCGACCTGGAGGTCGTCGCGTTCGGTGCCTTCGTTGACGAGCTGGAGGTCGAAGACGGTGCGTTTGCCGGGGTTGACGAAGCTCTCGGGGTCCTGTTTTCCGACCAGTTGGATGGTGGGAAAGGCGCGGCCGTCGGTGACCTGCAGTTCCGGTTCAAAGTGCTCAAGAAGGGGGAGGGCGATCTGTGAGCGGTCGGGGTGCAACCCGACGTGTGCGACCCAGGCGTTGCCCATGATGGCGGCCGGACCGGTCTCCCGGACCTGGAGAAGGGCCCAGAGCATGCAGCAGACATCGAGGGCCTCTTCGCGCACACGGATGTCGAGTGACACATCTTGCGGGGCCGCGTCGACCGCGGTCTCTGCCTTGGCACCGCCGACCCAGATGTCGTCGTCGGAGAACAGCAGCACCTCGACGTCGATGTCGCGTGGGACCTTGCTGGAGAGGCCGAGGGTGACCGTGATGGGCCGTTCCGGGTCGAAGCGGATCGGCTGGGCGAGAGGCATGTCGAGACCGCCGGACAGGTCCGAGTCGGACAGGAACGGCACCGGACTGCCATCGCCCGCATCGTCGGGATGGAGCGGGTCGTCTTCGAGCGGGTTGAGGATGAAGCGGCCTCCCCACGGGCCGAGAAGGCGCACGGGGGTCTCGACGAGGTCACGGTCGCAGCCGAGGAAGCAACCGGAATCCGCGGGGGCGGGATGGAAGTGGAGGATGTCATTGTCGGGGCCGAGGGGGGCGTTCGCGACGAGCCGGATGGTGCGCGTGGCGACGGCGTCGCGGCCGAGGACGCGGGCGTCGATGTGCAACCAGCCCCCGCTGCGGTGCGCGGCGTCGGCAGGTGGGACGACGACGAGACGTGCCTCGGTGAGGTTGCGGGCGCGCACCTCGAGGGTCGGGACGAGCGTGATCTTCCAGCCGTCCAGCGATCCGCCATCTCCGTCGTCGGTGCGCGTGGTGAGATTGACGATGATCTTGCGCGCCTGCAGGTTCTCGATGCCGACGACGGCCGTGCGCGTCTTTCCGGGCACCGCGGTGAGGGCGTCCATGGGGGTACCGGTCGCGTCGGTCGTCTGTGTCGCCCCGTCGAGGTGGAGCCGGATGTGCTCGTTGGCGCTCGCGACCATGATACGGTAGGGCTGCACGTTCTCGCTGTCGATGTCGTCCGAGTAGCCGATGAAGGCGAAGCGGCGTGTGCAGGAGAGGTCGAAACCTGTCAGTTCCGTGCCCGCCTGCGGCGGCGCGCGCTCCTCGCCGGGTGCGGATGCGTGTTTGCCGGTGGAGAGCCACGTCTTCTCGAAGACGGCCTCCAGGTGGTCGCCCGCGACGAGCGCGGCAGGTGGGTTCCCGAGGTGGTCGGAGGCGTACTGGGTGCGGCCGTCATCTTCTTCGAGGACGGAGCGGACGGAGGCGGAGGCGCCGTAGCGCAGGTCGCCGCCGTCGAGGAAGCGGTCGCCGATGATCTCGAGCCGATAGGTGGTGTTCACGTCCCCGTCGACAGAAAACGAGAGGCGACAGCTATGTTCCGCGCCGAACATGTATTCCGACGTCTGGGAGGCGGTGCTGTCGTAGCCGCGATGCTTGAGCGAAAAAAGGAGCCGGGTCGAGGTCTCGGCGACGCTGAGCGAGAGGATGTCGCCCGATGCGGACCACGGCGTCTCCGGCCCGGCCACGTCGCCGAAGAAGATCTCTTCGTCGCCTTTCGGGTCCTCGATGAGCGTCTGGACGTTCTGCACGCCTTCGAGGAGCGAGGTGTCACGGGGCGGATGGGTGTCGCTTCCGGGGCCCTGGGCGGCGCCGGTCGGCAGGACGAGGAGAACACCGAGGGTGAGGATCGCGACGAGGAGGAACGCGGGGACTCGGTCGGAGCGCGGTGCGGACCGTTCGGAGGGACTTCGGACCATCTCGACTGCCGAGGGGGACCCTTGGAGGACGCTATATAACGAGAGTGGGAGTGATGGCGAATCCAAGGAGAACGGAGGGAGGGGGGTCTGG
>JAHWKR010000023.1 GCA_019347805.1 Methanobacteriota archaeon | reverse complement strand
CCCGATCTTGAGCGGTTCCAGGCGGTCGACGTGCCGCTCGCATGGATGGAGAGCGCTCCGTTCCCCCCGATCCACGAGACCGGCGAGCTCCTCAGGAAGTGGCAGCCGTCGATGACGGTGCTCCAGATCTCCACCGATCATCACTTCTTCCCGGTGACGGCGAGCGAGGAGACGGCAGAGATCATCGACGGCTGGATCAAGAGCCAGGGGACCACCGATTAGCAGGGTGCGACCCGAAGCGGCCGAGCCGACGTCGTCACCTGCTACGGGGGAGCGTTGCTGTAGAGACACGGCCCGCGAGCTTTCGATCGCGAGCCGTGGGTGCCTGAGCCCATCCGGCCGCCGATTCAGCACCCCGCCGGATGGCGATCGCTTCCGATCTCGTCCCGATGTCGTCCGTGCCCCACGCTCAGCGAAAAGCTGAAAGCCACTCTCCACGTGCATGCCCAGGATTCCCTATGAATGCACTGACCGTGACGCTCGTGACGCTTGCCCTCCTAGGCCTGGGTGTAGGCTTCGCACCGCCCGCCGCCGCCAGCGACGGCTGTGGTTCGCCGCCAAGCACGCTCATCTGTCCCCCAGGTGCGATCCCCTGGCCGAGCGGGAACCATGGCTGCCAAGGCCCGTTCACCTGCACATACATCATCAGTCTTCCATGGTAGCCCGGCGCGTTCGCCCCGGCGCCTTCGTCCGATCGATGACGGTGGTCACCACCAGGCCAGCGACTCCGATACCTGCCACGATGAGTGCGAAAGAAGCGCCTCCGGCGACCGTGAGGTAGACCGCTAGAAGCAGCACGCCGACTGCTGCCAGCGCGTATGCGGTCACTCGTTCACGCACCCTGACCTCACGCTGGACCACCGGGTACGCCGTGGCCGAGACGAACACCGATACCGCGACGGTGAGAATCGGGATCCACAACACACCCAATCCGAACGGCGGCACCATGATCGCGATGAGAGTAGCCCCGACACCGGTCCAGGTGCGGTCGAGACGCAAGGCACCACGCGCGATGCATCCGGCGGCCAAGAGCAGGACCCCTTGGATGGCCACCAGGTTCAAGATGGCCTCCGTGCGCGTCTGGGAGGTGCCCGTCCGGGAGGGACACTCGTCATCCAGTGCGATGGTCCCGTCGTCTTGGCCCGACCCGACGCCCCACTCATGACACGGGTCGAAGAACTGGGGGACGGCCGCTGCCGTCGACACCACAGCTGAAAGAGCCACGAGGGCACCCAAGGCGAGGGCGAGGATCGACGCCGGGTGCAGGGCCATGTTCGGCGGATGGTCCTCCGGCTATAGGTCGTTCGGTATAACTGAGAAGGACGAGCCGTTCTGGAAGGTGATCTTGGCCGTTCACAGGCCAAACCACCCAAGTAGTCGGTCCCGTTCCAAGACCCGCGGGCCTGCATAGGCGGACGCCCAGGCAGTGACGCGTGAGAACCCAGCCTATGTACGACCTTCCCTATCACAAGGAACGGAACGAGGAAACGATCCGGGCGTTCATCGATGAGCATCCGTTCGCCTTTTTGACGGGTCGTGGTCCGGACGGCCGACCGGTCGCCACCCAGGTGCCGATGTTGTTGGAGGAACGGGACGGCCGGACGGTCCTGTTCGGCCACATCATGAAGAGCACGGACCATCATGAGGCGTTCGCGCAGAACAAGGAGGTCCTCGTCGTCTTCACAGGACGCCACGTCTACGTGAGCGGCACTTGGTACAGCGAGCCGCATACCCCTTCCACGTGGAACTACATGAGCGTCCATGCCAGAGGCATCATCCGGTTCCTGGGGGACGACGGTTTGCAGGAGACCCTCCGGAAGACGAGTCTTCGTTTCGAGGGTGATGATCCCCGATCCCCGACCGTCTTCGACAATCTCCCGCCAGATTTCAGGGAGACGGCGATGCGTCTCATCGTCGCTTTCGAGATCGAAGTGACGGGAATGGACACGGTCTTCAAGCTCAGCCAGGACCGGGATCCAAAGAGCTATCGCAACATCATCAAGAAGCTCGAGACCCAAGGTGAGGACGGCCGTGTCATCGCTGCTGAGATGGAGAAAAGGGAGCGAGAGGTGTTTCCCGCTGACGGGGCAGCGTGATTCCAGGAAGATACTGACCCCGTTCCAACCGGTCCGCCAACATCCTTTTCATTGATACACGGATGGCGCACCCAATGCGTCCGAACACCACTATAGCCGCCTTGTTCGTGGTCACGACCCTTCTCCTCTCCGGTTGCATCACGGGCAGTGAAGGCACGTTCGATGACGCCGATGTGCGCATCGGGGCGACGCTTTCCGGTCCGCACGATGACCGGCTTTGTGTGCCGAGCCCCCGCGAGGACGGAGACAGTGTGACGATCAAGCTCTTCATGGACCTCGAAGGCGAGGGGGAGATCGTCATCACAGACTGGGACGGCCCGAAAAAGGTCGAAGAGATCGCCGGGAAGACGGACGTCCTGAACGGACAGTGGCATCGCGGCTGGAACACCGGGGAGATCTGCATCGATGTCGCATTTTACGCCAAGGGTGTCTACGCCATCGGCGCCTACCTGGATTAGACGCTACGCTCCGTTTCCCTTGCTTGGATGCGCCTCCGCGTTCCGTGTCTCCCATGCCAGTTCGGCGACCTTGATGGTCAAGGCGAACACCAAGGGGCCAAGGAAGAGCCCCATCGGTCCCAGGACGGTCAATCCGCCGACGACACTCAGAAGGACCAACGGGCCGGCCAGGCCGCCTTTTTTGCCCATCAGGTAGGGCCGGAGGAAATTGTCGATGGGGCCGACCAGTGCCACCGCTCCGACGATGAGGACGATGGCCATCACGGTGTCGCCCTGCAGGTAGAGCCAGACCGCTCCGGGCCCAAGGATGAGGATGGGGCCGAGGTTCGGGATCATGCCGAGGACGAACATCGCCACACCCCAGAAGAAGACGTTGGGGAGTCCGGTGACCCACCACAGGATGGCACCGGCGGCACCTTGGACAAAGCCGACCACCACGAGTCCGTACAGCACCGAGTCGACGGCGCGTCGCACTTCGTCGAGGACACGGCCCTCGCGGTCGCCGCGCATCGGCAGGAGGTGCCAGAACCATTGGATCGTCTCTTTGCCGAGTGCAAGGCCGCCGTAGAGCATGGCGCCGAAGACGAAGATGCCGATCGTGACGTGGATCGTCATGTCGATGATGGTCGGGATGGCGTCGACGACGAAGGTCTGCGCGCGGGACGAGAGCCAGTTCGACACCTGTTGTGCGGTCTCCTTGGGAAGGACCTCTGCGAGTGCCCCTTCAATCAGGCTTCCGGCACCGTCGTCCTGGACCTGCTCGATGATGCCACGGACGTCTTCGGCGAGCGCCATGGCGAACAGGAACACCGCGGTGCCGACGACCAACGCGACCAACGCGACGATGGTGGAGGCGGAAAGCCCCGGCTTGCCGGTCCATGACGCAAGACGGCGAAAGACGGGATAGAGGACGTAGGCGAAGACGAGACCAAGCAGGACCCACGGCAGGAACGGCCAGCTGATGTACAGCGTCAGGACGCCAAGGATGATGAGCGCGGTGACGAGGAACCGGCGCTCTCGCAGTGCTTGTGTCGCATCCAGGGGGGTCGGGGCCCTGCGGTCGTTTTCGATCTCCTCGTCCGGGTCCGGGTCCGACCGACCTTCCTCGGCCATGCCCGGACGGACCGCTCCTTCCCATAAAAACCGAAAGAAGGCGGCGCGGGCGTGGACATGCTGACCTACCCTGTGGCAAAACGCATTAGGCGTGCGCGGTGCCACAGTAAGAGGATGCCGACGCACAGGACCGAACGCGTGGACATGTCGCGAGAGGACCGCGCCCTCGCGGAGGCCAGGGATGAACTGCTCGCTGTCGAGCGGAGGTTGCGCGAGGCGAAAGGCGGCAAGGACCTGGACGAGGTCAAGTACGACGTCCACCAGGCGCTGCAGGCCATCGAACAGGAAGAGGAGACGAAGAAGGCCTCCGGCCGCCCCCGTGCGACCCGTGTCGACCGGCCCCGTGGCGACCCCGCCCTGGAGGCCGCCCACGACGAACTCCTTGCCATCGAGTACCGGTTGTCACAGGTCGATGGCGACCCGCGCATCGAGACGGTGCGACGGGACGTCCATCACGCGCTCGAGCGTCTCGACAAAAAAAGGAACGGGCATCCCACCGGTGCGACCCGGTTCGCGTACAACGCCCGCCGGCTCGTCCAGGCGGTCGGTGCCATCAAGGAGACCCAGCGTCGGGCCCAGGACGCTCCGGAGCGTTTCGCCGGCCTGGCCCGCTTCGCGACGCGCCGGACGACCGAAGGCTACAAGCGCTACGGCGCCGGCCTCGCCGCCCTCGGTCTCCTTGCCTTCGGCGCCTTCATCATGGTCTCGGTCGGGCTCGTTCGGGTGGCGACGCTCTTCGTCGGCCCCCTGTGGAGCCCCTTCCTCGTCGCCGCGGTCTATGCGGCCATCGGGCTGTCGTTCTACGCCTATGGCAAGAGCGCCAAGGAGCGCGGCGAAGAGGCCCGGCACACCGCCTACGAGGAGGCGAAGGACGAGGTGCGGGAGATCACCGAGCCGATCCGGGTCGTGACGCGCCAGAACGGCGAGACGCATCGCCATGGCCACGACACCGCCCCGCGGGGTCTCCCGAGCCTCCACGCCCGCCGCTGAACCGGCCGGCTGATCGGTCCAGGCCGCCCCTCGGGCCTCTCTCCCCCGGTCTCCGACCGTCCCACCGCTCATACAACAGTCATAAGCGGAATCGGTCGTCTCTCCTAAGGCCGCACCACAAACTATAGGAACCATAGAGTCTACCGAACGACTACGATGGCGACCTCCGGGACCACCGATGCCGGGACCACAAAAGAGCGCCGTCCGCTCACAGGCTGGCGCGCCAAGCTCCCGCGCATCCCGGACCCGGTCGACGTCGAACTCGGCGTCGCCCCCAAGAAGGCGTTCAACACCTGGTTGACCCTCTCGGTGGCCATCCTGGCGGCCGGCATCGGCCTGAACTGGTACCTCACCGACGGCACCTGGATGGTGCCCGAATCGGTCGACCTGTCGGAGGCGAACGTCTTCGGCGCGACCCGCACCCAGTTCCTCACCACCCATCCCTATGACGTGGTGACGGCGGTCCTCTTCGTCGCCGCCAACCTCTTCCTTGCCGTCTCGCTCCTCAAACCGGCCGAAGGCACGCACAGGCCGGGTCTCGTCGGCCGCGACCTGGCCCTCACCTGGCTCGGGATCGCTGCAGCCGGAGCCATCGCCTATTGGGGCTATCACACCTACGGCGCCACGACCGGCGTGGTGCTCCTCGCTGGCTTCGCCACCATCGTCGCCCTCTTCGTCCTCGGCGCCCGCTTCTTCCCGTGGCTCGCCCGCCGGCCCGGGATGCACCGCTTCCTCTCCTGGATGGGCAAGCGGCGCCACCCGGTGCGCGCCATCGGTTGGACCGTCTTCGGTGCCCATTGGGCCATGACCGCGGTCAACCTCTACTACATCGAGGACGGCGATGTCGTGAACGCCCTCTTCGCGGCCACCTCGGTCTTCGTCCTGACCTATTTCGCCTATCAGGAGTTCATCTCCAAGCGGCTCGGCGAGGACAACGCCTCCTTGCGTTTCGCCGCCGGCGCGGTGGTCATCGCCTCGACCGTCTGGTACGCCTTCCTGCGTGTCGAGGTGCTCGCCGAATGGCTCATCGAGACCGTCGCCGGCCACACCATGTGGCTCCTCGGTGTCCTGGGCCAGGATGTGCGCATCGGCGTCGACGACCGCACTGGCTTCGTGAGCGCCATCGACTATCCCGCTTATCCCGGTCGCACGGTCATCATCATCCTCGCCTGCACGGCCATCCAGTCGATGATGATCTTCGTCTCCGCCGCCCTCGCCGTCTCCGGTGCGAAGTGGAAGAACCGCCTGGCGGTCATCGGGGTCACCGTGCCCGTGGTCTATTTCCTCAACCTGCTCCGCAACGCCGGGATCATCTTCGGCTGGGAGACGCGCTGGCTCGAGAAGACCCTCGGCATCAGCCAGGACGCCGCCTTCAGTCTGGCCCACAACTGGCTCGGCAAGGTCGGCAGCCTCATCGCCCTCGTCTTCATCGCCATCTACATGTTCGCGGTGCTCCCGCAGGTCGTCGCGGCCGTGGTCGGCATCCTCGACCTCCCGCGCCGGCGAGGGCCCATCGAACAGCATGTGCGCCACCTGAGGGGCCGGAACGAGGAGCCCCCGCTCCGCTCCGCCGACACCGCCACGGCGACGAGCGCACCCGAACGCAACGCCTAAGACCCCCTCTGGCTGACCCGGAACCGGTTCCCCGTGTCCCTCGCCAAAGGCGCCCGCCCGTTCATCCTGGTCCCGCTCGTCTCGGCGGCATTGCTCATCGCGGCGGCGGCGCTCACCGATTGGTGGTACGCCGTTGCCTCGGTGCCGTTCCTTTTCTTCGGCTTCTTCGGCCTCTGGTTCTTCCGTGACCCGGAGCGCGACATCAGTGACGGCATCACCTGTCCGGCCGATGGTCGGGTGCTCTTCATCGAGGAGCGCGACGACCCCGAGGTCGGTCGGTGCACGCGGGTGGCCATCTTCATGAGCCCGCTCGACGTCCACGTCAATCGCGCACCCGTGACCGGTAAGGTGGCGCGGCTCACCCACCATTCCGGGGGCTACCTGCCGGCGTTCGACAAGGAATCGGAGCGCAACGAGCGCGTCGAGACCCTTTGGGTCGCCGACGGCAAGGATCCCGAGGGCGCCACGGAAGGCACGCGCATCAAGATGGTGCAGATCGCCGGCGCCGTCGCGCGCCGCATCGTGCCGTGGGTCGTCGAGGAGGATCGCCTGAAGCGGGGGGAACGCATGGGCATGATCCGTTACGGCTCCCGCGTCGATGTCTATCTGCCGACAGGACTCGTTCCTGCGGTCAAGGAAGGCGAGCGTGTGTGGGCCGGCCGCACCCGGCTTGCCGGACGGAAGGAGTAGGACGCCAGAATGGAGACGGGGTTTTTCTACGCCACCCTCCCGAGCCGCCCAGGAGCGACCACAACCGTCAAGTAATGCCTCGGTTAAACCGGGGCTTGGTCCGATTGGCAGGACAGTGGCCCACGCTCGAACCCAAAGAGAGCACGCCGCTCCATCGTATGCTCACGCCCGCGGACGCCGTGAGTGTCCTGAACGGGGTCCTGGGTCTCACCGCGATCTTTCTCATCAGCCTCAACCTGCTCGACCTCGCGGTCCTTCTCATCCTGTTCGCGGTGCTCGCCGATGGCCTCGACGGCTTCGTCGCCCGCCTGGGCTATGGGGGCGGGCCGTTCGGTCCGAAGCTCGATTCTTTCAATGATTTCGTCTCCTTCGGTGTCGCGCCCGCGACGCTCATCTTCCACCGCTATTACCAATGGGAGATCGTCACCGAGGTGTCCGGTCCGAGCATCCTCACCGCCATGGCGGTCGGTGCCGCGGCCGGTGCCTTCCTCGTCGCCGGCATGCTGCGGCTCATCCGCTTCGAGGTCATCCGGGGTGACACCCGAAGCGATTTCTTCACCGGCCTCAGCATCCCCGCCGCCGCGCTCTGGGTGACGCTCGGGACCTACATGGGCTGGGAGCCACGCGTCGTCTTGGCGTTCACTTGGCTCGCTGCGTTCCTCATGGTGTCGCGCATCAAGTTCCCCAAGGTGCGCGGCCCGCTCGTCGTCCCGCTCGCCCTCGCGGTCCTCGGCACCATCTGGTTCGGCCGTCAGTTCGACCAGAGTGCGCCTCGCGTGCTTTTTTCCATCATGACCACCTATGTGGCGATGGGTCCGCTCTTCGTGCGCTGGCGCGCCGGCCGGTTGACCGACATGGACCATGCTTGGGCCGATTAGGTATGAGACGACGCGGGCTGTCCGGCTGTCGCGCTGACACTCCAGAGACGCTGAACAGCATTTCGACCGGCGTGAGCTTGTCCCACGGTGCGACGTCCTACGCCTGGTCTTTCACCGGCGGTTTGTAGACCCCGGAGTCGATCTCCAGGGTCATGTAGAGCGGCAACGCCAGTTGCGCTTCGAACGACCTGAGGAGCAGGTGGCGGCCGTGGGCGAGCCGTTCCGGCTCGAGCGGCGGGTTGCTGGTCCCCTCCGGGAGCGGTTCGTTGGTCGCCATGAACCAGGTCATGTTGTAGATGGTGTCCTGGGGGCCGTGGATGAACGCGAAGACGTTCGAGACGTTGCCGGCGAAGGCGAAGTAGGAGGGCACACCGGAGGTGATGAACGGCGTGTGGTCGCTTTGGGCGTTGACACCCGAGCCGGGGACACCGGGGACCGTGCCCGCCTGGCCTTCCGCGACCGCTTCGTAGATCTGCAGTCCCTCCGGCATCTCGGGGACGTAGGTCTGGAAGATGTGCGCGCCCTGTGACAATAGGTCGTCGGCGACGGGTCCGTCGGGGCCGGCCGAGACGACGATCGGGTCGGGGTTGACAGCGGGGCCAGGCCACGCCATGGAGACGACGTCGAGGTTGACGTAAAGGATGGTGCGCGCCACGATGTCGGGATTGGAGCGGACGAAGAACTGCGAGCCGAGGAGGCCGTCCTCTTCCCCGCCCCACAAGCCGAAGAGCAGGCCGACGTCGGTCTGGACATCAGCGAAGGCGCGCGCCAGCGCGAGCGTCGCGAGCGTACCCGAGGTGTCGTCGAAGGCCGCCTCGCGCGTGTTCTCGACGGCGTCGTAGTGGCCGCCGAAGGCGACGATGCGGTCGGAGCTGCCGGTGCCGGGGCGATAGGCGACGACGTTGGCCATGGAGCCGGCCTGGATGTTGCGCGTCTGCGACGTGGCGTCGGTGGGCAACTGAGGCATGTCGGTGAAGCCGTAGGGGTCGCGCGAGACCTCGTAGCCGAGGTCCTGGAAGTAGCGCTCGAAATAGAGCTGTGACGCCTTGTAGTTGGGTTGACCGGGGGTGCGGTGGGGGTATTCGTCACGCTGGATGTCGTAGAGGTCCATGATGTGGGCGCCATCGACGAACGCCTCGCCCTCGACATAGGGGGTGGAGACCGTGAGCGGAACGGTCTCGTGGTCGGGGCCGTGCACCTCGATGGAGAGGTTTTCGGCGAACGGGGGCACAAGGAACTCGAGGCCGTCGGCAGGGATGCTCCACGGCTCCGTCTTCGGTGCCTGGAAGCGGCCGTCCTGGAAGACCCAGACGTTGGACGGCAGGACGACGGAGGCGCCGTCGCCGGTGATGGTGGCGAGGCCTCCCGCCGTGGCGGTGACGGCACCGGTGACGGCACCGGCCTGGAACGGGACCACCGAGCGGCCCGACTCGTCCAGGTAGGGGGCAAGGGGGTCGGCCGTGGCGGCGTCGTCGGGGTCCGCCGCGCAACCGGCTAACACCATGAACACGAGAGCGAGCGTGATCGGGAGTTGCCAAGGCGTCTTCATGGTCATGGGACAGGATGCCTTCAGGCTTGTTCCTTCAAGAGGTTTCTGGAATCCGTGCCGCGGGAAGGACCGGGGCCTCAGGGGCGTTATCGCCCTCGGGCGCTGCTCCCTTGGGCCGGTCGGCCATGGCCCTGGACGGGGGCGACATCCGCGTACGCCCCTCACGGTGCGCCAAAGCGGGACGGCCTCAAACTTCGACCCGGTGCACCCGTTCGAAACGCCGGCTCGTCGTCAGGTATTCCAGGACGGCGTCCGGCACCGGGTCGTCGATGCGGATGATGGAGATGGCCTTGCCGCGAGGGGCGATGCGGCCCACCACCATCTGGGCGATGTTGATGTCGTGGTCGCCGAGCAGACCCGAGACGCGGCTCACCGTGCCCGGTTCGTCGGTGTGGCGGAGGACCAGGAAGCGGCCGTGCGGTTTGACCTCGACCTCGTAGCCTTCGACGTCGACGATACGCGGTCCGAGCTTGCCGAGGTTGGTGCCGGAGACGCGCACGTTGCCGTCGTCCGTCTCGAGCGTCACCACGACGAGTGAGGGATAATCGACCGCACCCGGTTCCACGCTCGCCTCGGCCTGGATGCCCATCTCGCCGGCGAGCATGCGGGCGTTCACCAGCGTCACGCGGCCGCCGCCCTTGGCGATCTCCAGCAATCCCTTCAAGGCGGCGTCGAGGAGCAGTGCGCTCTGCGCCTTCCCCGCGTCACCGCCCGTTTGCAGCATGATGCGCTTCGGTTGTCCGTCGACGAGCTGGACCGCCCACGCGCCGAGCGCTTCGGCGAGCGGCAGGTAGGGCGCGGTCTGGGGGTCGGGGCTCGCAGCGAGGTTGACCGCGTTCTGCGCCTCGCCCTTCACAAGGTATGCGGCGACCTGTTCGCACACCTCGACGCCGCAACGGATGGACGCCTCCGCCGTGCTCGCGCCGAGGTGGGGGGTGCCGATGACCTCGGGGCGATCGATGAGCGGGTTGCCTTTCGGGGGTTCCGATTCGAAGACGTCCAGGGCGGCCCCGGCGACGGTGCCGCTCGTGATCGCGGCGAGCAATGCCTTCTCGTCCACCACGCCACCGCGGGCGACGTTCAGGATGCGGGCGCCTTTTTTGATCTTCTGGAACGCTTCGCTGCCGATGATGCCCTTGGTCTTGGGGGTGAGCGGGACGTGGACGGTGAGGAAGTCGACGCGCGGCCAGAGCTGGTCGAGTGGCAGGAGTTCGATGCCGAGCCCTTTGGCGACATCGGCGGAGATGAACGGGTCGGAGCCGACCACCTTCATGTCGAGCCCTTGCGCCCGTCGGGCCACTTCCTTGCCGATGCGGCCGAGGCCGACGATGCCGAGGGTCTTGCCGGCCACTTCGACGCCTTTGAGTTCCTTGCGCAGCCATTGGCCGTTGCGGAGGGACGCGGTGCCGGTGGCGACATGGCGTGACAAGGCCAGCATGAGCCCGATGGTGTGCTCGGCCACCGAGAGGGTGTTGCCGTAGGGGGTGTTCATCACCACGACGCCGCGCTCGGTCGCCGCGTCGACGTCGATGTTGTCGATGCCGACCCCGGCACGGCCGATGACCTTGAGGTCGGTCGCCGCCTCGATGAGCTCGCGGGTCGCCTTGGTGCCGCTGCGGATGATCCAACCGTCATATTCGGGGAGGGCCGCCTTGAGCGCCTCTGTGGAGAGGTCGGTCTTGACGTCGGCCTGGATGCCCGCCTCGCGCAGGACGGCGAGGCCTTCGGGAGCGATCGGGTCGGTGACGATGATCTTCAACGGGGACACCTGGCCTTCGGCCGGACCGGGGGAGCCCCATGGGGTCCAAGACGTTTCCGGGATGTGTGCGGTGTCGGAGGGGACACCCGGTGGCGCGAGGGCCGCCCCGACGGGAAGGAGAACAGCGGGTCCAGGAAAGAGACCCAGGAAAGAACGACGGTCCGGAGGAGACGGCAAGGATACGCCTCTCACGCGGGTCCCGGCTACCATTGCGGCCGCGGCGCGAACCGTTTTCAACGCCCCCTATGTCCGCGACGCCGTTGACCCAGCGACCCCCTGGCACTCCCGATGGGCTGGAAAACGGCGTCACCCATCCGGTCTCCGAAGGCATGGCTTCGACGGAGTCCGAGGAGACCCCGGTCCTGGGCCGCTCCCTCTGGCGCCTCCTGCCGTTCATCCGTCCCTACAAGGGTCGGGTCACCTTCGGCATCGTGACGAACGCCATCGCGCGCTTCTTCGACCTCCTGCCGCTCCTGGTGGTCGGCTTCATCGTCGACGACATCGCCTCCGCCATGGCGGCGGGCGGCATGATCGAGACCGACCGCTTCGTCTACTATGGTCTCGCCATCATGGGGACCTTCCTCGGCCTCGCGATCTTCCAGTCGGCGTCGGACTACGCCTGGGACACGCTCGCCCAACGGGTCCGCCACGACATCCGGGTCGACATCTATGACCACCTGCAACGTCTCGACGTGTCGTTCTTCGAGGAGCGTCAGACCGGCGACATCATGAGCGTGCTCTCGAACGACGTCGACAACTTGGAGAACTTTCTTGCTGACGCGACGACCAGCATCGTGCGGCTTGTCATCACATTCTTCGGCATCTACGGCATCCTCCTGTGGCTCGACTGGCGCCTCGCGCTCCTCCTTTTCGCGCCGCTGCCGGTCGCTGTCTTCGCGGTGCGCTTCTTCGCCACACGGGTACAACCCCAATACCGACGGTCGCGCGAGGCGGTCGGGTCGATGAACTCGATCCTCGAGAACAACATCGTCGGGATGGGGGTCATCCAGGCCTACACGGCGGAGAAGCGTCAGGCGGAGCGCATCGGCGAGCAGTCGGCCGAATACCGGGACGCGGCGGTCGCGGCGGCCAAGGTGCGGGTGCGTTTCGTGCCCATGCTCTACGCCATCGCCGGCATCGCCTTCGGTGCGCTCATCGCGGTCGGCGGTTGGGTGACGTTCCACGCGGCCGGCCCTTCCATCGGCGAGTTCACCACGTTCGTGCTCTTCGCCATGCGGCTCATCATGCCGCTTTTCATCCTGGGGATGCTGCTCAACCAGATCCAACGGAGCGAGGCGTCGTCGAAGCGCATCATGGACCTCCTCTCCATCGAGTCGCGCATCCGCGACGCGCCCGATGCCCTGGAGCTCACGGAACCGCCGCGCGAGGTCGTCTTCGACGACGTGCGCTTCGCCTACACCGGCCGGGAACCGGTCCTGAACGGGGTGTCGTTCCGCGTCACCGAGGGCAAGGTGCTCGGCATCGTCGGCCACACCGGGGCGGGAAAATCGACCATCATCAAGCTGCTCCTGCGCTACTACGAACCGCAGTCGGGCGCTGTGCTCATCGACGGCAGGCCGCTTTCGCAGATCCGCTTGAAGGATTTCCGGGGCCACGTCGGTTACGTCTCGCAGGAGCCCTACCTTTTCACCGGCAGCGTCGCCGACAACATCCGGCTCGGCAAGCCGGAGGCGACCGACGCCGAGGTCGAGCAGGCGGCGCATATCGCCGGCGCCGACGAGTTCATCCGCGACCTTCCAGACGGCTATGGGACCGTGGTCGGCGAGCGCGGGATGAAGCTCTCGGGTGGCCAACGCCAACGGGTGTCGCTCGCGCGCGCCGTCCTGCGCGACCCGGCCATCCTCATCCTCGACGAGGCGACGTCGGCGGTCGACACGCGCACCGAGGAGATCATCCAGAACAACCTGCACCGGTTCCGCCGGGGCCGGATGACCATCGCCGTGGCGCATCGGCTCTCGACCATCCGTCAGAGCGACGAGATCCTCGTCATGGTCGACGGGGTTGTCGTGGAACGGGGGACGCACGACGCGCTCGTCGCATCCGACGGCGTCTATGCCGATCTCTGGAACGTCCAATCGGGGCAGAGCGAGGTCGAGGAAGCGATCGGAGTGGTGTAGGCGCTGACCCATCCCCACGAATGAGCCACGCCACCTGCGGCCGGAAGCGTCTCGGGCGACCGACCCTATGGCGGAGCGGCGCCAAGGACGACAAACCCTATCAAGTACCACCCCGAGCCGCTCTTGGTGCTCCCTGTGCGTCCCTCGGCCCTCCTCGTGACCTTCCTGCTCAGCGCGACCGTGGTCGCCGGCTGCATCGGCGACACGGACGACGACAAGAAAGCCGACGAGGCGGTCGCAAGACCGGCCGCCATGCTGCGTTGCCTGAGCGGTCCGGGTTCGGGCTGCAACCAGGAGATGACGCCCGACGAGGGGCGGACGGGGAACGAGGTGACGATCGCCGTCAATCCGAAGGACCCACTCAACATCGTCGGCGGCGCCAAGGACTATTATCCGCCCGATGCGGGCGAGTGCGTCTGGGACGGCGTCTATGTCACGCATGACGGGGGAGTGACCTACGAGGACCGCAGCTTCGACGGCAGCCCGTGGCGATTGCGCGCGGGCGACATGGAGAACTACCGGCCGAACTACGCTTCGCAGTTCTGGTGCACCACCGACCCCGTGGCCTACTTCAACACCAACGGCGACCTCTATTATCTGCTCATGGCCTACCAGGCCGACCCGGTGACGGGGAGCAAGACGGGCGAGGAGGAGATCGACACGCCGTGCGGGTTCCCTTGCCCGCATGGCGCGCTCAACGATTGGGCGTTCAATCGGGCGACCCAGATCGTCGCCATCTCGTCCGACGGCGGCGACACGTTCCATACCTTCACGCCGGTCCTGGAGGGGACGTTCCCGGTCAATTTCCATGACAAGGGCTGGATCGCGGCGTCGCACAACGGTGTCGTTCATGTCATGTGGCTCGCGTTCTTCGTCCCCGGCAACCAATATTGTCGCAGCATCGACGAGGGCCAGACCTATACCTGCACGGAGATCGTCGCCACGCAGTTCGTCGACGCGGGCCAAGGTTCCTTCCTTGATGTCGGGACCGGTGGCGAGGTCTATGCGTCGTGGTACAACGGGGGCATCATGATCAAGCGCTCCGACGACTATGGCGAGACCTGGGGTGAGGCGACGCATGCGCTGGACACGAACCCGCAAAGCATGCCGGGCCTCTCGCCGCGCGACCGCCGCACCGGTTATCCGTCGATGGCGACCGACCGGAGCACCGATTCGCCCTTTTCCGACTCGGTCTATTTCGTCTGGAACGACAAGTGCCAGGACGCTGTCTGGACAGAGGATTGCACCGAGGGCAACAACTCGATCTATTTCTCCGCGAGCACCGACAAAGGGGAGACCTTCTCGACGCCCATCCGCATCAATGACGACGTGGACGCGACCGGGAACCTGTCATCGGAGAACTGGCAGATCTTCCCCACGGTCTCCGTCTCGCCCGGCGGGGTCATCGACGTCTCCTGGATGGACACGCGACTCGACAGCGACGGCTACCTCCTGGACCAGTACTACACCTACTCGCTCGACGGCGGCAAGACCTGGGCGCCGAACCTCCGTGTCCGCGACACCGCCGACCAAGGCTGGGACCCGGCCCTGTCGTTCCATCAGAACGGCATGGTCTTCATCGGGGACTACAACGACATCGATTCGTCTTGGGGCGCAGCGCACCCGGTGTGGCCGGACACCCGCCACGGCATCGCCGATGTGTACACGGCGGTCATCGACCGGCCGCTTTTCGCCGAAGGCTGGTCGGAGGCGGACATGGAACGGCTGCGCATCGAACTCGTGGCGGACCGCTTGGTGCCGGCGGACCATCCCTACCTGGAAGAGTGAGGAGGTCGCGACTTCCATCAAGAGGCCATCTCCCCCTTTCTCTTCCTTATAAGCGTATACAGTTATATACCATCGGTGGCGATGTCGCCATTGATGGCGAACATCCGCGTCCCCGACTTCCTCCTGGCTAGGCTCAAGGAAGCGGCACCCCCGGGAGTCCCGCTCGCCCAGGTCATCGCCGAGGCGCTGGAGATGTCCGGCGGTCCGGAGGTGGTCCGGGCACGCCTCACCGGCACTCCGAGCGTCGCCCGGGCACGGACGGCGCGACTCCGCTCGATGGACCACAGGAGCGTCGTGCTCGAACCGGGGCAACAGGTCGCCTTGGCCGAAGCGACTCGCGACTATGTGCGCGGCCAGGCCTCCCGCCGATATGACCCGGTGAACCGCACACTCTCCGTCGCGATCCGACCCACGCCGCCACGCCGTCGCTACACGATGATCCGAGGTGGACCTCGGGCATGATGCGGGACGTCAGTGCCGGGATCGCGTTCTGCAAGGAGGTCGCCGACAAAGACCCGCTCCACTGCCGTCTCACGGTCGCGGCCATCGCCAACACGCTCCTGGAACCGGAGGGCCTGCACTTCCTTGTGGTGGGAGGCACGGCGGTGGACACCTATGTGAGCGGTGCCCTCGGGACCTCGGAATCCTACCCTGCCAGGTGGCAGGAGAGCCTCGACATCGATGCCATCCCCTTGCGGTTCCTCTCCGGGGCATCTAGGGAAGAGGTCATCCCGTTGCTCGAGCCGCACGGCTTCGTCCCGGGTGCGACACGCTCGTCACTCCGGCACCCCGACATCCCCTACCCGATCGATCTCGTCGGCTACGGTTTCCCCGATGATTACAGCCCGGACCATCAGGTGACACTCTACAACGAGACCTGGGAAGAGCTCACGTTGCGGCCGGTCTACCTGGCCGGCGCCGAGGACATCCTCTTCGACTACCTCGAAAGCGGCGTCGATACGCGGCACCAGAAGGATTGGACCCGTGCCCTTGCCATATCCACGGCAATGCTCGAGGACCTCGACCTCGATTATCTCTACACCAAGGCCCACTGGCGCCAGGACGGCGCCCTCGTCGCGTGGCTCGACAAGCTCATGCGGGGAGAACCCCTCCGGATCGGTCCCGGGCTGCGCCCCTACTGATGTTCCGGTCGCTTTTCGGGTAGCGATGATAACCGTTCGCTCCACATGTCCGGTCACCCCCGCACGACCTGTGACAAAGCTTATCAAACCCCGCTTCGCTATCCGGAAACGGCGACGACGGTCCGCGCCCTCAACATATACCTCAGGTCCAGGGGAAGGCCACCGACATACCGCGTGGAGCCCTGCCCGGATGACCAACACGGGAAAGAACAGCGACGGTCGCCGACTTCCACCGTCGCCCCGCGCTCCTTGCGCGGGGCGACCGGTGGTCATGTCTTTTCAGACAAGCAGATTGATCACTCATCCCAGTCAATGCTCGGGGCGGGCCAGCCGCCTTTCGGCGCGTCACCTTTCGCCGATTCGGGCAACGCTTCAAGGAACGACGGGAACGTGAAGAGAAGTTCGTCCATCTGCATGATGCGCACCCAGGCGGCTGAGCGCGAGCGGCCGATGCGGGCGCGCACCTCGAACCAGCCTTCGCGGTCCTTGAGGGGAGCGACCTGCAGCCGTCCTTCTGTGGTCTCACGTCCGTCGAGGATGGCATGGTTCACGAGTTCCCGCACGGCCTCATAGAGCCATTGTTCGTCCGCGCGGTCGTCTTCCAGGATCTCTTTCGCGAGCATCGGGAGTCGCCTCGTCGCGGCGCGCACCCCATGGGACACGCGCCGTAGGTCCTCTAGCGTCGTGCGAGGGCATAACAGAGCCGCCATCGCCCATGTGGCCCCCTGTCGAAGGGGAGAAACGGCCAGCGGTCGGTGGCGTCCGTAAAGTCAAGGCTTTCGCGGCGTCCCCTCCACCACGTTTCAATCGACCATCCAACCTCGTTATATGGCGACACGGCAGGTCACCTCCCATGCGCCAGACAGGCCCCGTCCGTTGGGTGATCGCTTCACTCGCCACGCTCGTCGTCTCGACCGCCGGCTTCGGGGCCTTCGCCGCCATGAGCGGCGATGGCGACACGAAAGGGACAGCATTCCGTGACGGCCACGCCGCACACGCCGAGGGTGCCCATGCGCATGGTGTGGCGCCCGCGGTCGTACCAGGCGAGGTGAACGGTCTCGACCCATGGCGCCCGGTCGCCATCGAGCACACCTTGTGGAACGGGCTCGGGGAAGGAAAGATCCCCTCCAAGGAGGAGGCGCGCACATTCGCGGACAAATGGTCCCGCTTCGTCGCGAAGGGCGATGCCGGCATCGACCGGTTGCGTGCCCAGGGCTACCTGAGCGGCGAAGGCACGGAGGACGACCCCTACGTCCTGGAGCGGTTCTACGTCGACGGCGACCTGACCATCCAGAGCACCGACCGCGCCATCGTCATCCGGAACGGCTACGTCGGCGGACAGCTGTCTCTCAACTACATCGGGGAGGCGGTGCACGTCCACCACGTCTACGCCAAGGACCTGCGGGTCAACGAGAACGTCGCGCGGAGCGGCGACAACACCGGTGGCGTCTTCCACGACAACGCCTTCGGCTTCGTCGGCCAGATCCGCCATTTCACCGGCACCTTCTTCGACAACACCGTCGGACCCCGCCCGCAAGGCGTCACCGCCACCGCTCTGGGCGACAGCGGCATCATACGGGTGCCTGAGGAGGTCGTCTTCAACTTCGACGGGTTCCATGGCGCCGACGTCCACCACAACACGTTCCATGGCATGGTCGACATCAAGCTGCATGGCCACAACCAC
This sequence comes from Methanobacteriota archaeon, assembly GCA_019347805.1. Taxonomy (GTDB): domain Archaea; phylum Thermoplasmatota; class E2; order JACPAO01; family JAHWKR01; genus JAHWKR01. Next base: position 28,198 of record JAHWKR010000023.1, on the reverse strand, counting down.
GGCGATTGTTTCCTCTGCCCGGTGCACGACCATGCCGACCCCACAGGATATCCGGCCGGGCAGGAGGGGCGCGAAGAGCCGAACGGGACCGGCGACGGCGCCCACGACCACCCGTTGCCCGAGGAATACGAGGCGCTCGGCATGCGCAGCCACCACAGCGTCCGCTACCACAGCCTGCTCTTCCGCGACAACACCATCCATGTCCCTGAAGGGGTGGCGCTGCGCTACAACGACCGGAACCATGCCGGTGACGACCGCACCGCCAACAGCGAACCGAACGACCACCTCGAAGACCCCCACCTGCACCACCAGGACATCACCTTCGCCCGCAACACGCTGGACGGCGGACGCTTCCAGCTCGAGATCTTCAACGCCCGGGACGACCGTCACGTCGTTGCGAACACCGGGGCGCTGCGCATCCTCGACCACGACATCACCGTCCGCTACGACCCGACCCAGAACATGATGGTGACCGGCATCCAGTTCGGGGACGCTGAGGACATAGAACTCCTGGTGCGCGGCAACACGGTCCGGTTCGAGAAGAAGGAGAGTGAAGACCCACGGACGCTCTTCATGGGGACATTCAAGGAACCTCCGGTGCTCACCGGAATCCACCTGCACGTCATCCGCACCGGCAACCTGACCATCGCCGAGAACACCGTCGCGACGGGCGACTACGGCATCTACGCCAATGGCATGACCGAGCGGGTATATTGGGAGCTCCTTGGCAACGACTTCCGGACCGCGACCGATTATCGTGGCGCCCACGTCGAAGCGACGCCGCACGAAGGCGACGATCTGGACGACACGCGACGGGAACGACCAGAAGGCGAAGCGGGAACGGCCGCGAAAGACGAAGACGCGCACACCCATGATCATGGAGGCCACTGAATGCGCCACACCGCCATACCGCGCATCCTGGCGCTCATCCTGATGTGTCTCCTTGCCCTGCCCGTCGGGGCCGCTCAGGAGCCTGTCGACCCTGCGGCCGAAAAAGCACAGGAGAAGGCAGACGACGCCGCATCCGACCCTGCCGGTCTCGTCGCCCATCAGACCTCCAACAGCACCAGCGAAGGGGACGCGACCTGGACGGTCGCCTACGCCTGTCACCTCAAGGCGACCGTCGAACAGGAGGGCGGTCAGCCGCTTCCTGACGCCGAACAGTGCGAGGATCACGAAGAGGTCCTCGGGATCGATGAGGAGCACGTGCACGAGGAAGAGGACGTCTCCGAGGTCGACCCGATCGAAGAGGACGCCACCGCCACGGTCGGTGCGATCGCCGAGGACACCGAAGCGACCGTCGGTCGCATCGTCGATGACCCCGGAAGCGGAGCGGACGAGGCGGTCGGTCTCATCGAACGGACGCTCGATGCGCTCCTCGGCCTGGTCGGTGGCATCGCCGACGGCATCCAGACCGGCCTCGGTCTCGGCTGGGACGGCGTCGCCTTCGTCGTCACCGGCACACTCGACGGTACGGTGTCCCTTGCCACGACGACCGTCGACGCTGTGGTGTTCCTCGTGAGCGGCACCATCGACGGCATCACCGCCATCATCACCGGGTCCGCCGAGCTCCTATGGAACGGGACCACTGCGATCGGCTCGGGCATCGCCTGGACCGCAACCACCGCGTGGGACGGCACCACGACCCTCGGGGCCGGCATCGGGGAGATGATGGGCGACGCCGTGGACGCGGTGAAGGCGCTCTTCGTCGACGCACCCGCGGACACCGATACCCCTGGAGACCTCCTCGACAGCGACACGGAGGACGCCCACCGCACGCTCGACCACGGCCTCGACCTCGACGCGCTTCCGCTGGAGCCCCTCTAGTCGGGTCCGACCGGAGACCCTATCGCCCCCCGCCTCTTCCCCCGCTCCGGCCGCCATGACCACCAGCAAGTCCCAAGGCGATGAGGACGTGGACGTCCTCCTCTATGGCGCGACCGGATACACCGGCCGGCTCATCGCGGACGAGGTGGATCGCCGCAACAAGACGGAGGGACTCACCTTCGCCTTGGCGGGGCGGGACAAGAAGAGGCTCGACCGCGTCTCTTCCTCCCTCTCCGCGGCACCCACCACGGTCGTTGTCGCGCTTGACGACCCGAAGGGCCTGGAACGGGCCGCGCGTCGCGCCCGGGTGGTCATCTCCGCCGCCGGCCCGTTCCGCACGATGGGACCACCTGTTATGGAAGCGGCGGTGCGCGCCGGCAGCCATTTCATCGACATCACCGGCGAACAGGCGTTCCTTCGTTGGGCCTACGAGCAGGATGCAAAAGCGCAGGACGCAGGGGTCACGGTGGTGAACGCGCTCGGTTTCGATGTCGTCCCGAGCGACATCGCCGCGCTCGTCTCCACGACCGCCATGCAGGATGTCCAGAAGATCGACATCTGCATCGCGACGAACGCCGCGCTCTCGGGTGGCACCCGGCGCAGCATGGCCCAGGCCGGTGGGCGCAGTTGGTGGTATGATGACGGCCGGTTCCGCAGAGGGCCGCCGGGGCGGTTCCTGCGCGCGTTCCGGTTCCCGGAGCCGCTCGGTGATCGCACTGCGGTCTTCGTGCCGTGGGGGGACGTCGTCACCGCGCCACGATCGACCGGCGCGAAGACCGTGCGCACGTTCTTCTCGACCCAGCCGAAGACCGCGAAGCGCATCCATCGTCTCTGGCCGGTCACCCATATCGTGTCCAGACTCCCTCCGGTGCGGCGTGCGATGGCGAAGCGCGCCCCACCCCCCGGCGAAGGCCCTGACGCCGAAGAACGCGCGAAGGGCCGCTTCACGATCCTCGCCGAGGCGACCGACGCCGATGGTCTCGTGCAGCGCGGCCTCACCCAGGGCCGGGACCCGTACGGGCTCACCGCCGCGGCGGCGGTCCATGGGGCGTCGATCCTGGCGCGTCACGACGCCCCCCGAGGTGTCCTGACGCCGACCCAGGCGTTCACGTTCGGTCCGTTCAGCGAAGCGCTGAAGCCGTTCGACTTCGAATGGCGGGTGCGTTCGGTGAACGAATAGGACCGAAGCCCTAATCATCCCGGCCCCATGGCCGGCCGTGGCCCGGGCGACCTTCAAGGACCTCCTCTTCCTCGCCGCCCTCGGCGTGCTGTGGGGTGTCTCCTTCATGGCCATCAAGGCGGGGTTGTCCCATTTCGACCCGATCTTTTTCGCGGCCGTCCGGTACGACATCGCCGGCCTCCTGATGCTCGCGGTCGCACTTCCCGCGGGGTGGAAGGCGGTCTGGCCGAGGTCGCGTGTGCAGTGGAAGGCGGTGTGGATCTCCGCGGCGTTGAACGTCATGGGCTACCATGCGTTCCTGTTCTGGGGCGAGCAATACACGACGTCGAGCATCGCCGCGGTCGTCGTCTCGCTCAACCCGATCATGGCGATGGTGGTCGCGCGTGCGCTCCTGCCCGGTGAACGGGTCGGGCCCGGCGGGCTCTTGGGCCTCCTTCTCGGTCTCGTCGGCATCGCCCTCCTGGTCGGCCTGAAACCTGGGGAACTGTTCGATGCGCGCGGCATCGGTGAGCTGGCGGTCTTCGGTTGCGTGGTCTCGTGGGCGTTCGGGGCGGTCCTTGTCAAACGGCTCGGCCACGGCATGCCGGTCGTCCCGTTCACCGCCCTGCAGATGATCCTCGGGGCCCTCATGTTGCACGCGCTCAGCCTCGTCATGGAAGGCCCGAGACCGAGGTGGGACCACACGGTGCCGGCGCTCTCCAGCCTGCTCTACCTCTCGGTCCTGGCAAGCGGCATCGGCTTCTTCCTCTACTTCACGCTCCTCGAGCGCATCGGGCCCATCCGCTCGTCGCTCGTCAGCTACATCGCCCCGGTCTTCGCCACCCTGGCCGGCTTCCTGGTCCTGCAGGAGGCCATCGAGGTGCGCGCCTTCCTCGCCTTCGTCCTGGTGGCGGTCGGTTTCCGGCTTGTCATCGTACAGCCCCCGGAGGCCAAGGCCATACCACCGCCAGCCAGCCATGAGGTGCTCGGCGAGGGCGTCACCGAGGAACCGTGACCGGGGCGCCGCCGCCCGCAGCCCCAAATACCCCCAGCCCCGATACGCGGCCGATGCCCGGAGAACGTTGGGAGGACAAACGCGCCCGCGCGGTCCTGTTTGCGGGTGCCAACAAGCTCGCCCGTGACGGCCAGGACCTCGACCCGGAGGCGGTCGCGGAGACGGGACTCCACGTCCGGGATCACCTTTTCGTGGATAAGGAGGTGCGCGAGGAGAACGCCGACGTGAAGGCGAATCGCATCGGCTATTCCCATGACTGCATGCAGTTCGCCACATTGGAACCGCAACCTGCAGGCCTCTGGCTCTCGCTCTGGGTGGGCCCCGACAAGGTGGCGGAGGCGAAGGAGACGCTTGGCGCCGTCGACGACCCGAACGCGTTCCGGCGCATGTTCGGCTGGGTGCGTGTCCCCATCGCCCCGCGCGGCGTCCCGGGCGGGCTCGAGGCATGGGTCGAGCGCGCCGTGCGGCATGCTGCGGAAGAGAAGAAGCGCCAGGCGCAGACGGCACGGTGAGCCGATGGCGCGGACGCAGGTGCAGGAAGCGGTCGACCAAGAGGACGCGACAAGCGAGGGATCGCGCCGGGTCACCTGGCATCCGAGCCGCGGCGCCCGTCCCGCCCTGTGGTATTTCACGAAGGACGTCGGCGTCCTGCGCGTCGTCTGGAACTGGACCTGTCTCTCGCTCGCCAAGTACACGCCGTGGTTCCGGCCGAAGAACTGGTGGTTGCGCCGCACCGGCATGAAGGTCGGAAAAGGTGTCGCGCTCGGTTTTTCGGCACAACCCGATCTCTTGTTCCCGGGCGACATCACCCTCGAGGACGACTGCACGGTCGGCTACGGCACGACCCTCCTTTGCCATGGCTATCTGCATGACCGCTACCAGCGCGGCCCGGTGACGGTCGGCCGTAGAGCCACGGTCGGTGCCGACTGCACGATCCTTCCGGGGGTCACCATCGGGGAAGGCGCCGTCATCGCAGCGAAGAGCCTGGTCAACCGTGACGTGCCGGAGGGTGAGTTCTGGGGTGGCATACCGGCACGACGCCTCGGCACGGTGGCGGAGCGTTTCCCCCCGCTCGTCCCGGCCTCCCGCAACCCTTAACCCGGACCCTCCGTAACCAGATTCTGTGGCCGAAGAGAGGACACACGAGCATTCCACAAAATGGCCTCCGACGTCGTTCCCGGAACGCGTCAGGCTCGATGGTCCCGTGGCCACTCTTGTCCGTATCGTCGACACCGCACTGGATGTCTTCTGGCGCACCCCGGTCCTCTATGGCGTCCTGGTCTTCGCCGCGCTCTATTCCGCCTGGTGGGGCTACACCGATTTCTATGGCGACCAGTTCGCGCGTACACCGATCCACACCTGGCCCTATGTGCCCGATTCACCGAACGCGGTGCTGTCGTGGGTCGTCGCCTCGGTCGCCATCAAGGCGGGGTGGGACGCATCACCCGGTTGGACCGGCCGTGCCTGGACCTTCTTCATCCATCTCGCCATCGTCTGGAACGTCAAGGTCGGCCTTTGGACCGACTTCGTGCTCCTCTATCATTACGACCATTTCTTCGCCGGACCGACCGCGCAGATCGTGCTCGAATGGGTGCTCGTCGCATCCCACGCGGGCATGGTGGTCTTCGGATCGATGCTCTTCCGCATGGCCTTCCCGCTCACCACCGCCGGCTATCTCGCGGTCCTCGCGGTCGTCCTCTCGGGGGACTACATGGATTATCTGCACGCCCACCTGTTCCTCGACGACGCGGTGCGCATCTGGCCGAACGGCGTGCCTGCACGGGACATCCACATCGTCGGGCTCGTCACGGTGGCGCTGTCGGTGGTGCTGACGACGCTCCTTGCGCTCGGCATGCGCCTGCGCGGCCCGCCGCAACGACGGACGTTCTAGGCTTCGGCCTTCTTGGCGGCTTCCTGTGCGCGCTTCGCGCGTTGCTTGGCGGTGAAGCCGGTGATGTCCTCGAGGACCTTGTTCTTGATCTTGATCGCCTTGACCTGATCGCCTTCGGGCGCTCCGAGGTCGCCGTCGATCTGGACGAGCGCCGTCGACTTGTCGCGCAGGCAGGCCTTGAACAGTTTCAGCGCGGGCCCAGAAGCGACATACCAGGTGCCCTCGTCGCCCTCTTCCTTGCGGTATTCACCGAAGGTTTCTTGGAAGATGGCGTCCAGTTCGACCTTCTTCCAGTGGCCGCGCTTGATGTCGAGCTCCTGCATCGCTTCGAGGGGACCCGCTTCCGGGTCAAAACCCTATCGAGCCGCCCGGCTCAACGGCCGCCGGCGCCGATGGTGACCTCTTCCCAGTGGAGCCAGTAGAAGGGGCGGGGCGGATGTGTCACCGTGATGTCCGCGGTGAACTCGCCGGGGGCGCCGGGTCCGGACACTTCGAGCGTGTGGTTCCCGATGACCTCGCTCGTCGCCTCGATGGTGGCGCTCTTGGTCATCGCCTGGGTCCCGGCCATCGTCTGCCGCGCGATCACCTTCCCTTCCGGGTCTCTGAGGACCGCGTTGTAAGGTCCGACCTCTTGCGGGTCCGCGCCGAAGTCGATCTCGATGCGGATGTTCGCGTCGCGGGTCTGGACCGGGACAGGGAACATCGTGGTCTCGGACATGGGGCCTCCTGCGGTGCCGGTGACGGTCTCATTGTGCTCGGGGATGTCGCCCGCAGGTGCGGTGCTCTCGATGATGAGATGGACCTCGTTGTCGGTCCCGATAATGGCGTCTGCGGGGGCGTCAGGGGAGTAGATCCCGCTCGATGCGCTCTTGACCTTGCCGCCGTCCGCTTCGTCGCGGATGCCGGTGTCGGTCACCATGAGGTGGGCGCTCCAGTTCTCGAGGCCTGTGTAGGGGTCCTTGAACGCTTCGTCGCCCAGTTCGAAGGTCGCCGGTCCCCATGTCGCGAGGAGCAGGAACATCTCGGGCACGAGCGTGTTGCCGTTCCCGGAGGCGCCGTGCTCGGGGAAATGCATGGCGACGCCGCCATCGTGGAAGTCGTCGGCGGTGTGGTTGAACTCGGACAACGTGATGGTGAAGTTCTCGCCGGCCCAGACGCCGCGCACGGTGACGAGGCCGCTGTTGGAGGGGTCGTCGACGTCGATCTCGATGGAACCGTTCAACGGCTGTGCCGTCGCGCCCGCATAGTCCCATCCTTGGTAGATCGTACCGCCGGTCCCGATCGCCCTGAGGTTCGTCGGCGGCGGAGGCGCTTCGGAGATGCACCCGGACAGAACGGTCGCGACAAGAAGCAGGACAGGTATGGCGGCAAGGGTTCGGGACGATGGGCGGATGATGGACACTGGGGACGCCTCCAGACTTCCGCTAGCCTGGCCCCTCCTTATGCGTTTTCCTGTGACATCGACGAAAAAGCGTCACTCTTGTATGCGGGGGGACTCCCAATGGAACCACCAGGTGGGAAGTGGTGGCGGGGCGACCTCGATGTCGATCGTGTAGGCGGCCGCCGTGCTGGTGCTGTCGACCACCACCTCGAACAGGCCCATGGTGCGTGATCCGAACTCGAACGTGGCGACCCGGTTCTGCTGGAGGGCCCCAACGGCCCGCCGTGCCACATGCCCACCGTCCGGGTCGAGGACCCGCACCGAATAGGGACCCACGGCGGTGGGATCGTCGGCGACCTCCACGACCACGCGTACGATGGCCTCGCGCGACGGCACCAGGAATGAGACGTTGTCGGAGCCCCCTCCGGGGACCGTCCGGCTCTCGTTCGTCCGTGTCGTCGGCAGGTCCTGTCCGACGGGGCTCGTGAGGAGGAGCACCGCCTCGAGGTCGTCACCTGCGGTGAAGCGCTCCGGCGTGGCAGGATCGTAGGTCTCCATCCGGCCCTCCGCGAGCACCTCGGACGCCACGACGTCCCGCACGCCGCTTTCGGTGACGAAGAAACGTGCCGCCCATTGCGTCGCGTCCGTGTAGGGGTCGGTCAACGGTGTCCCGTCGATGGTGAGCGCGGCGCTGCCGTCGGCGACGACACGGAGCGGCAAGGTCGGCAGGCGTTGTCCGGCGGTCCCGTTCCAGCCCGGCTCGTCCACGTCGGCGCGGACGGGGTCCGTGCCGTTCCCGACGATGAAGACGATGCGGAACGGATCTGTCCGGGCCGACCCCACGATGGCCCACGCACCCGAGACGTTCAGGGCGGCATGGTCGCGCACCGGGTCCAATGACGCCGCGAGTTGTGCATCGACCCCCGTCCGTGAGTGGCCGCCATAATCCCATCCCGTGTAGCGTGACCCGTCCTTCGCCGCGACCTGGATGACCGCTGGCTCAGGTTCAGCGTCGACACATCCGGAAAGGGGCACCGACAGCAACAGCGCCAGGACCACCATCCTCCGACGACCTGCACGACACCGGGGCACGACCCCGGAACAAAGCCCCGCTGGCCAAGACTCTTTTGGACGCATCATGGAGCCGAGGCTCATCCAACGAGGGGCCCGGGGCGGGATTTGAACCCGCCACAGAGGATCCACAGTCCCATATGTTGACCAGGCTACACTACCCGGGCCATGTCGAAAAATCCGTAGGGACGGGTCCGAGCGTAGATAGGGGTCCTATTTGAGCGTATTGGGCCGAGCCAGAAGGACCCGACCCCCATCGTTCGTGCGGTCCTCGAACCGGCAATCGACGCCTTCAATACACCCCTGGACCTCGACTGTCTTCCGTGCCCGACCTCGATGCGCCCCGGAGCGACACCGGCACCGCCCGGCACGGCAAGACCCGGTGGCGGACGGTGGTGGCGCGGCACGACCGACCACTGGAAGCGGAGGCGGAGCGGCTCCGTTCGGCGCATCCCGAGGAGGAGACGCTCATCGTGGTCCGGACCGCCCCCCAGCGTGCCCGCCTCCTGCGTACGTTGGCACCGCCGGTCCAGGTGCTGACGCTCAGCGAACTGTTCGCCCTCGCGGGCGCCGAAGAGGTGCGCGACGAAGACCTCATCCCTGACGCCCTCCTCGACCGCATCGTCACGAAGAGCCTGCCCGCGCGTTTCCAGGGCGCCCACCGTGACCATATGGCCTTCGAGGTCCGGAAAGCGCTCCACATCCTGTCGACCCACGGCCTCACTCCGAGCGATCTCGGTGATGACGCGCGCGGCGACCTGTTCGACGCGTTGCATGCCGCGCATGACGCTCTCGGGGACGTCCATCCCCGCCTCCACACCGCGGGTCTTCACGGTGCCGACGAACGGGTCCTGTTGAGCGCCACGGGTCCGTGCCGGTTGCGTCAGCGCTTCCCGACGGTGCGCCGCCTCGTCGTCTCGGGGGTCGACTCGCTGTCCCCGATGGAACGCGCGGCCCTCACGAACATCGCGGAGCCGGTCGAAGAACTGCACCTGCTCGTCGTCGGCAGCCCGCCCGACGACCCGGAACGCTCGGCAGGGACCCTGTTCACCGCACCGCTCATCCGGTGGGCGCAGGCCCGTGGACCCGTCGAAGATCTCGGCGCGACCGGCCCACGTGCCGCGACGCTCGAGCGACTCTTTTCCGCGACGCCGGCCCCGCCGGTGCCGCTTCCGGGGGTGCACATCGCGCCGCGGCCGTATGACCGGGGACGGGAGATCGAGACCGCCGTCCTGCGCGTCGTCGACCTCATCGGCTCGGGCACTCGCCCCGACAAGATCGCCATCGTCGTCCCCCGTCTCGGCGAGTACTCAGGGCTTCTCGCCGAACGGCTCACGGAACATGGTGTCCCGTACGCCATCAGCCATCCAGGTCCGACACGCAGCACACCGAGCGGCGTGTTCATGCGTCTCCTCCTCGAAGCGCTGAGAAAAGGCCTGCCGCGGGATGCGGTGCTCGACCTTGTCGACCACCCGCTCACCCACTTCCCGGCGCTCGGCCCCGAAGCATCGGATGGCCATCTGCGTGCGAACCTCCTGCGTCGCTGGCTCCTCGAGCAAGGCCTCGACCCGCACGGCCGGAAAGCGTGGGCTGACGCGCTCGCGCGCCTCGACACGCCCATCGACATCGACCGCGCGGACGACGGTCGTCCGACTCCCCGCTGGGATCCCTGGCAGGAAGCGCAACGCGCGGGCCTCACCGACCTCCTCGATCGGCTCGAGGTGCTCCGTACCGCCCCAGACGCCGCGCATTTCTTCGACCGTTTTCGTGAGACCATCGACCACGCGCGATTGGGGGAGTCTGTGGCCCGCGCCGCCCGCGATGTCCCGGACGCCGCCCGGATGCTCACCGGCCATGCGCGGGCCCTCGAACTCATCGACGAGACGGAGGACGCGCTCCATCTGGCACCCGACGCACCGGTCACCGCGGCCGATGCGCGTGACGCGCTGCTCCGTGCGCTCTGGCGCGACCCGCTCCCCCCGCAGGGCGACCCGGGTTGGGGGGTCCAGGTGCTCGGTCTGCGCAACGCGCGGGGCCTCTTCTTCGACCATGTGCTCGTTCTGGGGGCCGAGCAAGGGGCGCTTCCGGGTCCCGCACGCGACCGCGCGCTCCATGCCCGGCTCGCGGGTGCCCTCGGAAGACGGCTCGAACGCATCGACCCGGACCTTGAGGCGCGGCGCATCGTCCACGGACTTCTGGCAGATACGGAAGGGTCGGTGGTCTTCTCGGTGCGCCGACATGAAGGCGATGCGGACGTCACCCCGAGTGTGCTCCTCGATGAACTCGAGGACGCGTTCCTGCTCGACCCCGCCCCGGCCGTCCCGGACACCGTCCGTTCGTTACGTGCGCTCCATCGTCAGGCCGGTCTCACCGGTCGCGCCCTGCCGGAGACGACGGCGGTCGACGTGACAAAAAAAGGGCTCGTCACCGTGCGCTCCACGGGTCGCGACGGGACCCCGTGGACCGGCCGCATCGCCGACCCGGCTCTGGCCGGAGCCGTCGGCCTCGTGCCGGAGGAGGCCGCCGTGTCCGCTTCCCGCATCGAGACCTACGCCCGTTGTCCCGCGCACCACTTCTTCCGTTACGTCCTCGGCCTCACCACGCCGCGGGAACGGGACGGCCGCCTCGACCCGCTCGACAAGGGCCACCTCGTCCATGGCATCCTGCATGACATGGCACAGGACGGGATGAAAAGACGCGGCGTCCCGTACCGAGCCGCCGCGGACCCCGACGCCGAAGCACGTCTGCTCGCCGTCGCCATCGACCGATTGGATGCCGTCCCTTGGTCGAACGTCCATTGGGACGCCTTCCGCATCGCCCTCTTGGGTGGTCTGCGCGGTGCCGACAATCCTTATTCCGGTCATGCCCCTGGCCTGCTCGCCCGTTGGCTGGAGGACGAACGGAAGGGCGGCGCGGGCATCATCGCCACCGAAGAAAAGTTCGGACCCGACACCACTCCGGTCATCATCGAGACGCCGCAAGGTCCGGTCCCGTTGGGAGGCAAGATCGATCGCATCGACCTTGTCAGTGGTGACGAAGGCGAGGTCCTCCGCGTCGTAGACTACAAGACCGGGAACATCCCGAACCGCCGCCTGACCCAGGAAGGGGTCCACTTCCAGTTGCCGCTCTACCTCATCGCCGCCCGCGCGATCCACCCGGACCATTCCCCTGGCGAAGCAACCTATCATCAACTCGCCAAGCCCACGCGCAAGGATACGCGCATCGAACGCGCCCACCTGCCCGGCCCCGACGGTGACCTCGAGGTCTTCCTCGACGAGACGACACCGGGCCGCGTCGCCGACATGGTGACCGCCGCGCGTGCCGGTCACGTCCCGCTGACGCTGCTCTCGGAGGACGAGGCCGGATGCGGCCATTGTGACCATCGCCGTGTCTGCGGACTCCGCCCCCACCTGGTGCGCGGCCGCAGGCGTGACCGGCTCGACAAGCAAGATTCGACCGCTGAGACGGACGGCCATCTCCCCGACCGTGCACGGTCCCTGTGATCCCATGACCCCGACACCGACACGAGGACAGGCGCTCGCCCTTCGGCTCGACCGCAACCTCGCCGTAACGGCGGGTGCGGGCACCGGCAAGACTTGGGTGCTCACCGAGCGCTACGTGCGCCTGCTTGCCGACCCCGAGCAAGCGGTCGGACCGGCGGACATCCTCGCGGTGACGTTCACGCGCAAGGCCGCGGCCGAGATGCGCGACCGCATCGCGAAAGAGGTGCGGAAGCGGGTGCGCGCCGCACGGGACGCGAGCGACGCGGAAGCGTATCGGACCTGGCTGCGTCACCGGAGGGCGTTGGCCGACGCCACCATCACCACCATCCATGGACTCGCCGCGGAGATCGTGCGCGACCATGCGCTCGAGGCCGGCACCGATCCCGATTTCCGCATCCTCGAAGGCGCCGCGGAGAACGAGATGCTGACAGAGGCGGTCCGTGACGCGGTGCGCGCGGCGACGGGCGAGACGCGCGCGCGGCTCGCGGGGCTCCTCACGGTACGGGCCCCGTCGACGCTCGACGAGCTCCTCATGCACATGCTGAAGGACCGTCCGTTCGCGAGGAACTGGCGTGCCACGCTCGACCTCTACGACGACGAGACGCTCCTTTCGCGTTGCCTGGAACACATGCTGCCGTTCGGCGAGGCGATGGCGGACCGCGCGCTCGTGGAGATCGAGGCCGCCGTGTCCGGGATCCTCGGATTCGGTGCTCGGGCGGAGCATGCGACGACCCAGATCTTCTTCGGCCGCCTGGGAGCGTGTCGGACGGCACGTCAGGGCACACTCGCAGAGAAGGGACAGGCACTCTGCGACCTCCATGCCCACATCACGACGAAGGACGGGATCTTCTATGCGAAATCCCACTCGGCTATCGGTACAAAGGCGGAATGGCAGCGCTTGGCCGACCTCGAGACGGGGGAGCGGGTGCTGCACGATCTGGAATCGCTCTTCGGTGCCCTCCTTGGTGATGCGAAGTTCCCTGCGCTTCCTGGCGACCTCGACGCGGCGATGCTCGGTGACATGCGCGCCCTCGCCGAGGTGTTCGACGACGCGCTCGCCCGCTACACGGACCAGAAGAACGTCCGCGGGACCCTCGACCACCAGGACCTGCTCGAGGCCGCGGCGCGCATCCTCGACCGGGAATGGCTCGCGCGGCCGCTCCGAGCCCGCTGGCGCCATCTGCTCGTTGACGAGTTCCAGGACACCGACGCCTTGCAATGGGCCATCGTGCATGCGCTCGCCAAGGACGACACACCACCGCCGGCACGGCCCGAACCGACGCGCTGGACGACGGCGGCCGACCTCGAGGGAGACCCTCCGATCGGACTCGTCGAGGTCGACGAATTGGTCGGCGCGACGGAGGCACGACCCGAGATCGGCCCAGACCGGCTCTTCATCGTCGGCGACGAGAAGCAATCCATCTATTCGTTCCGCGGCGCCGATGTCACGGTCTACCAGGACAGCCGGAAAGCGGTGCGCGCCGCCAACGAACGCCATGGTGTGGCGCGGCGACCGGTGCTGAAGGACGACGAGGAGGCCGACGAGCCGGATGCCGACGAACGGCTGGGCCTCGTCGGCCTGGAGACGAACTTCCGCTCTCTGCCGAACATCGTCAAGTTCACCAATGGCCTCTTCGACCGTCTGTTCGCGCCGGAACACGGGGAGAAACACATGGCGTACGAGGCGAGCCCCGCACCGCTCGCCGCGCATCGTCGCGGCGACGACGGCCATGCCGGTTCCATCCGTCTCCTTGTCTCACCGGCCGATCCACAGGCGATGGCCGACGCCGGGCTCATGACGGGACCTTCGACACGCCTGTCGCCGGTGGAGTTCGCGGTTCGCGCGGTCGTCGACCGCATCGTGCAGGACGCCGACGGCCCCGAGCCACTTGTCGTCGAGGATGATGATGGCCGTCGTCCTGCGGTCTATGATGATGTGGCGGTGCTCGTCGCCAGGCGGAAGCTCGTGCCCGAGTTGGTGCGCGCCCTGCGCGAATCGGGTGTCCCTCACACGGTGGCCGGCGGGCGCGGTTTCTGGGACGCGCAAGAGGTGTGGGACACGATCGGGTTCCTGGCGGTCCTTGCCGACCCGAGCCGGGACATCGAACTGGTGGGCCTGCTCCGCTCGCCGTTCTTCGCCTGGACAGACGCGGCCCTCGTGCGCCTCCGCCAGATCGACACCGAGGATGCCGGCCGCGGCATGAGCGCGTGGCGGCGTCTCAAGGCTGCGGCAGCGTCGGGCGCGGACCTTGGCGGTCGGGACGAGGCGCCGGTCTCTCCGGCCGAGGTGGTCGACCTCATCGGCCGTCTGCGTCGACGTGCCGGCCGCGACCCGTCCGCGGTGGTGCTCGAGGAGGCGCTCGTCGCGAGCGGTTATCTGGCGGCCTCGGGCGCCGACGAGCGGCGCGCCCAGACGGTCCACAACATCGAGAAGTTCCTCGACATCGTGCGTGACATAGAGGCGCGCGAAGGCGTCCACCCCGGCCGAACGGTGCGCGCGCTCGAGTCGATCCTGGAGAGCGACCTCGACGAGGGCGAGGCGCATGTCCCCATCGAGGCGGGGCATGGTGTGCGCATCCTCACGGTCCATGCCGCGAAGGGCCTGCAGTTCCCGATCGTCGTGGTACCGGAGCTCGACCGTACGCTGCAGTATGGCCACCTCCCGACGGCGTTCCGTGGCGGCCCCGTCGGTGACCTGACCCTGGTCGCGGCCAAGGTACGTGGTGAGGACGGCGAACTGCACGACACCGCGCTCTATGCAGCACTGAGGGACGATAACGTGCGTCGCGGACGCGCCGAGGCGAAACGACTCCTCTACGTAGCGACGACACGGGCACGGGACCATCTCATGTTGGCCGGCAGGAGCCCGCGTTTCGTCCCCGATGGAGAGACACGCACCCCTAAGTCTCCGCATCGGAAGGAGGCGAAAAGTTGGATGGATTGGGTCGAGGGCGTGCTCGGGCTCGACCAGGAGACCTATCTCTCGCTGCTTGCGGCACAACACGAGGCGGTCCGCTCTCTGGACGATGTGCCCTACCTCCTCGATGTCACCCCCGCCGCGGCCGAGCCCCTGCGGGCACGGCTGCAAGCTGCACCCGTTGACGAGGTGCTGCCCCCGCATGCACCGGTCACGATCGGTGTCCCTGCGCGCTTGACGGTCGTCTCACCGAGCGCCATGGAGGTCCATGCGGCCTGTCCGGCCCGTTTCCGTTATCGCCATGTCGACGGCATCAGGGAGCCACGGCCGACGCGCGCGGTGCGGGCGACCGAGGAACACGCGACGCTCATCGGCGACTTGGTCCACCAGGCGCTCGAAACGGGTGCGACGTCCGCGCACCCCGTCCCCGACGCGGTCATGCGGCGCGCCCATCGACGCGCGAGGGCCATCGGCCGCGACCCGGAGACGACGCTGGCGACGGTGCGGCGACACGTCGAGAACGCGCTCGCCCGGCTCGCGGGACGGGACGCGCTCCACGAGGTGGCGATCGACCGACGCATCGGCGACGGCATCCATGTCCGTGGGCGGTTGGACCGCATCGAACGGGACGGCGACGGCTGGGTGGTGACCGACTACAAGAGCGATACGACGGACGACCCGGAGCGGCATGCGGAGCGTACCGGACATCGCTTGCAGGCGGCGCTCTACGCCGATGCGGTCGCGGCGCAAAAAGCGCGTCTTCTCTATACGGGGAAAGGCCAGGTCGTCGATGTCGCGCCGGAACGCCTTCTTGAAGGGCTCGTCGGTCGCATCGAGGCGACGCGCGGCGCGGACGAAGAGACGGTCAGCGAGCTCTTCCCGCCACGCCCGGACCGGTCGATGTGCGGCGGTTGCGGGTTCTGGCAGCGCCGCGGCGGCCCTTGCGCGGGTTGGCAGGAGTAGACGGAAGGGGCCGGCTTTCGCCGGCCCCGGAGGGAGGACCACATGCACACAACAGGGTCGTGATCAGGCGGCGGTGGCGTGGGGGCCACCGAGGGGGTGCGCATCGGGGAGCGCGATGCGGCGCGCGCGGCGGGGTCTGCCATCGGTGTCGAGGCATCGGGCCAAGGCGGTGCCGTAGGCGAGGAGCGTCGCGGCGCTCGTGGGGCTGAGCGTGACGGGGAACCAGATGTCGAGGGTGTTCCCGTTCCAATCGAGGTGAATGGAGGTTGCGGGCTTCAGAAGGAGCGTGCGCGCGGCGGGTGACAGCACATGAGGGGCGAACGCCTGGTCGCCGTCGATGCGGTAGCGGGCGGCGAACGTGGCGTCATGGTCTTCCGGTGCGGGGGCGTGCCGATGGCGGCGGAACCGGGTCTCGGGGCGGAGGCGCACGCCGGGGCTCGACCGCTGGGTCGGCATCTGCAGGTGGACCCCGCGCGACGGATGGCGGCCGGTGCCGATGTGTTCGGTGAGCCGGAAGGTGCCGTTTTGGGTCGGGCCGGTGACGGACCGGCCGGCGCGCCATCCGGACGGGACGCAGGGGCTCGTCGCCGTCTCGGTCGCCTTGTGGCGGTAGTCCCAGCCGGAGGTGTCGGCCACCCGGGCGAAGGCGCGCTCGGTGCGTGCGCCGACGCCCCAGAGGAGGGTGACGAGCGCGGAGGCGGCGGCCAGTGAGACCGTCGCGATGAGCGCCTCGACCAGGTAGGCCATCATCTCTTCATCGATGCATCGAGCTATAAAACCCCGAAGCGGGACTCCACTCCGGCGACCGGACCTTCGATGCCCTGGGGTGGCGGTGCCATCGGCCGGCGGGTCCACCGGCCGTCCTGGCTCATGCCCCAAAGACCTAAGACGCACGTGCGGGTCCGCGTGACGTGGTCGCCGCGGGCGCCAGGTTCTGCGAACACGGCAACCTGCCCTATTCTTGTCCGAAGTGCCGTGAGGCCCGTCGTGTCAAGTGGGCCGGCAAGAAGCGGCGCACGTTCGGACCACCCGCGTTGGAGGGGGGTCGGATCCCACCGCGGGCGTGGAGCGTGCCTGCGGCGCTCGGAGCGGAAGCGCAGGCGGCGGTGCGCGCGGTGACGGCGCGGGGCGGCGGTGTCGTGCGGATGCCGGCGTCGCTCGGCCTGCGCGACGCGGCGTCGATGCTCTTGGCCAACCTGCGCCATCGGGACCCGTTCATGGTGCTGCTTGCGCCGACGGCGCGCGCGGGCGAAGGATGGGACCGCTATCTGCGCGAGCGCATGAACGTCCCGGCCGAGGAGGTCGATGCGTCGGGTCGGATCGTGCGCGATTGGGACAAGGCCGCGCGGTTGGTCATCCTGTCCCCCGAGTCGGCGCTCCGCAACATGGCGGGTTTGCGCGGGGTGGCGAAGCGGGCGACCCTTGTGGTGGACAGTCCCGAGGCGGCTCCGTATGCCGATTGCGAGCGGGTGTTGCGTCTGCGTTTCTCGTTCACCACCGGCTTCATGGCGGCCCGTCTTGCGCCGCCCGATGAATCTTCATGGCCGCGGCTCGATGCGCTCGGGGGCGTCGCCTATGACCTCGGTGTCGCGGCGGCGGTCCGTTCCGGTCTGTTGCGGCCGTTGCGGGTGCGGTTCGAGAGCGTCGACCGGCTCGACGGCAAGACGGTGGCGGGGCTCGGCCTCTCCGACCTGCGGGACGCCAAGTCCATCATCCAGGTCTCCGACCCGGGTATCGGACGCGGACTCGAGGAGTCTGCGTCCCGGTCGGGTGTCGTGCCGCGGTTCATCGGCGGCGCGGCGAGCGAGCAGTTGGCCGCGCGTGCGGGGCGGGCGCTCGCCGATGGGATGGCGCGTCTGCTTGTCACGACCGGTGACGCGCCATCGGTGACCACCGGTCCGGTCGACCGCCTCGTCCTGGCCGACCCCTCGGCGGCACCGCGGCGCATCGAACAGACGATCCTGACGCAGCTCGGACACGAGGGGCGGCCGTTCGAGGTGCGGGTCTTGGTGCCGCGGGCGGCGCCCGACGATGACGCATCGCGGGTCGCGCTCGCCGAGACGGTGCGGCTGCTTGCCGAGGCGTCGGGGGCGCCGCTTCCGCCGGCGCTCTGGTTGGCCGATGTCGCCGGTCTTCCGGTGCTCGCACACGACCTTGCCGCCGCCGTGAAGGAACGTTCCGCGGAGGGGTGGCAGGCGGTGCTCGGGCTGCTTCCCGAACTCTTGGAGCACCATGGGGAGGCGACCGCCGCGGCGCTCCTTGCCGACCATTACATCGCGGCGCGGCTCGACCGGCCGGCTGTTCCGCTCGGTCCGGTGCCGGTCGATGTGGGGCCGCTTTTCGCCATGTCCTCCGGCGGCGTGGACCTTGCGACATTGGCGCTGGCGTTCCGGGACGCGGAGGAGGCGTTCGGTGCCGTGTTGCGCCAGGACATCGCCTCGTTCCGGGAGCGTTTTGCGGGGTCTCCGGTGGTGCATCATCTTGCGCCCGACCCGCGCGTCCTCCTCATCCGCACACTGGAGCGGCTCCGCGTGAGCCGCGTGCCGTCGTTCGACCCTGACGACCCGCATGGTGCCGCCGAGACGCTGCTCCGCATCGGCCCCGACCTGCCGCGCCTTGCCGAACGTCGGCTCGTCAAGCCACGCGAGCCGCTTCGGGCCGACCTGCAGATGGACCGGCTTCTTGCGGGGCTGGAGGCGGAGAAGGCGCACGAGGAGGAGATCTCCATCGGGGAGATCCACAGTGTCGGGACCGCGGAGCGTGTCCGCCGTGGCCGCACCTTGGTGGGCTTGGAGCTGGCGGGGCGGGACCGGGCGCCGACGGGGGCCGCGTTGCGTTTCGTGCTCCCGGCACGCTCGGGCGCAGAGCGGCCACTGCTTCCCTACACCGAGCTTTCCCCCGGGACGCTCGTCGACCTCAGTCCCGGTGTCGACTACGAGCCGGCGATGCGCGGCACGGTCGCCGATGTCTCGGCGCGCGAGGTGCGGGTCGTCGTCGAGGAATCGAAGGAGCGTCGGGCGCCGGGGCGCGACGTCCGCGTCGACATCGTCGGGAATCCGCGCATCTATGATGTGCTCGCGCGCGCTGTTCGGCGGGTCTATGGCGAGGGGGCGGTGACCCCCGCTTCCGGTCCTGGTGGTCTGCGCGCCCATCTGCTGCTTGAGACGGAAGGTTCGCCGAGCGTCCCGCCTGAGGTGCGGCTTTTCAATGAAGGGCTCGACGCGTCACAGCAGGAAGGTGTGGCGCACGCGCTCGGGGCGCCGCGGTTGTCGCTCCTGCATGGCCCGCCGGGGACCGGCAAGACGACCACGCTCGTCGAGCTCATCCGGCAGGAGGCGGCACGCGGCTCCCGGGTCCTCGTCACCGCGGACAGCAATGCGGCGGTCGACAACATCATGGACGCCTGCGGCGCGGCGGGGCTTCCGGGGGTGCGCACCGGACCCCGGCCGAGTCTGACGCGGCCGCATCTGGCGCCCTATCACATCGACCTGTTGCGGGAGCGGGCGCCGGGGGTCGACTGGTTGTCGCGCATGCCGGTGGTCTTCACGACCCATGTCTCGAGCGGTTCGCTGCCGGATGGCCTCGTGTTCGATGTCGTGGTGCAGGACGAGGCGTCGCAAGCGACGGAACCGGCGAGCCTGTTGTCGTTGCAACGCGCGCCGCGCCTCGTCTTGACGGGCGACCACCTGCAGTTGCCTCCGGTGGTGCAGAGCCGTGAGGCGGAGGAGGCGGGGTTGGCGGTGTCGCTCTTCGAACGCCTCCATGCGCCCTACGGCGAAGGCCATGGCACACTGCTTTCGGTGCAGTACCGGATGCACCCCGACATCGTGGCGTGGAGCGATGCGCGCTTCTATGGCGGTCGCATCCACACGGCCACCGAGCCCTCCGCGATGCGTCCTCTTGTCGATGCGGGGCTCCTTCCCGAGGTGCCGCGTGCGCTCTTTGTCGATGTGGCGGGGCGCGAGACGGCGCGGGACACGTCGAAGGAGCGTAGGGCCGAGGCGGAGTGGATCGACCGGTTCGTCCGCGCGGCGGTCGCATCGGGTGTCGCACCGGCCGACATCGCGGTCATCGCGGCGTATCGGGCGCAGATGCGGCTCCTGCGCGGCATGTTGGCAGGTACGGGTGTCGATGTCGGCACCATCGATGCGTTCCAGGGGAGCGAGCGCGACCTCGTCGTCGTGTCGCTCGTGCGCGGAAATCCGCATGGTGAGGTGGGCTTCGTGCGCGAACCGAGACGGTTGAACGTGGCGGTGACCCGTGCCCGCAAGCACCTCCTCGTCGTCGGTGAGGGTACGACCCTCGGGCGCGACCCGCTCTTGCGGTCGCTCCTCGGTGCGCTCGGCCGGCTCGACCCGGAGCTTGCGCTCGGGACGGGCGAAAAGTCGGGGTAAAGAGGGGGTCGAGGAGTGACTAGGCGACGGTCTGGCCGTTCGCTTCGAGCTGCCCAAGGATCATGTCCGTGTCGAGGCTGATCTCTTGTTCGAGTTCGACGAGATAGGCGCCGACCGCTTCGGTCACGAGTTGACTGAGGTTCTTCCCGGTCACGATCTTGAGTCCGTACAGCTTGCGCTGGAACTCTGAGGGGACCTTGAACTTCAGTTCACGTGGCGGAGTGGCCACTCCTGCATCTTGGGCATCCTGAGTGCATCCCATATTCGCATCCCGTGACCTGCATAGGGTCGTGCCATATAAACCGACAGCTATTCCCCCTGTTTTTCAGGAAGGGCGGCGACCGCGACCGCAAAGCGTCGTATCACATCAGCCACTGGTCGCGTGACGGATCATGGGGATGCGTGGGCGCGTCGTCGATGTCGCAGTCCCAGAGGCTCGAGATGAGTCCCTGGAGCTGGTCGACGGGGATCGCGAGGCGGTGCATGCGCATGCCGTTGCCCGGGAGCCGTTCCTGGTATTGCACCATCACCATGCGCCGCGGGACGCCGGAGACGGCGGTCTGGTAGACCCGCGCGATGCTGAGCGGCCGTTCCTGGATACGGGACTCGGTGCCCTGTGCGCGGCGGAGCATCGCGATGAGCTGGAGGCGCAGTGCGGGCGGGATGGACAGACGATGACGGCCGGTGATGTCGGTCGTCTCGATGGCGAGGCGTGGGCCGTCGCTCGAGACGAAGGGCATGACTTTCGGAAAGCCGACGATTCTTGGACCATCCGCGCCGAGCATCACGAGGGTCTTGTTTCTCCCACAGCCAAGATAAGGTTTGTCCCGGTCCTGCTGGACCGCAAGGACCGTGATGCCGACCGCACCTGGGGCGTCGGTAGACCGGTGACGTTGGGGCGCGGACAGAAGGCGGTGATGCCGGAAAGCGGCGTTCTGCAGGCAGTGGCGTGGCCTCCCCGACCGACCGATGAGGATGTGGATGTGACCTGTTCACGGGTCACTTCACCGGGGGTCGCGACTTTGTCCGGAATCCTGACGCATGGGCCGACCGGTGGGAGGTCGGCCCAGGATCCGGTGGATGGCGCTCGGGTCGCGCTAGGGACGAGGGCCGTCGATCCGCGGCACCGGTGGCCGCACGGCGGGGGGTCGCATGCCTTCGCGGGGCGGGGTGCCTTCGAGGAGGGGTTTGAGGGTGCCTTCCCAGAACCGCGGCATGGCGCTGTGCAGCTTCTGCAGAAGGTCGAAGAAGGCGTCGGTCTCCTTCTGGATGTAATCCTCGACGGTCGCCCAGTCCTCGGTCTGGAGGGCGTGGATGACGGCGTGGCCCGAGGTCGGTTTGGCGCTGAACGCCTCCAGGCTGGCGCCTTTGTAGCGGCCGCCGTTCATCAGAACGGCGACGGGGTGCAGGTCGAGGCTGGGCTTGGAGAAGGCGAAATCCCAGTCGACGCCCGGGTCCAGGCCGTGGCGCTGCATGCGGCCGAGGAGGAACCGGTACTCGAAACCGAGGTTGAACCCGGTCGGGAAGAAGCCCCACGGGTCGTTGCGGTCGAAGAACTTCGTGTCCCGCTGGAAGCGCGCCAGGATGCTCTTCTCGTCGGCCTCCCACGCCTTGAGGACATGGAGAGGTCCACCGGGTCGCCCGCCGGGGGCGACGGCCTGGTACTGGATGGTGATGATGCGGTCTTTGCGCGGGTCGAGGCCGGTGGTCTCGATGTCGAGATAGTACATCGGCATGGGGGACCGGGGCGGGATGGGGGATGGTGGGCATATACGGGTTCCGGTCCGCGTCGTCCTTGCGGTCCGCCTGCCCGGGCCTCCGGCATGTCCAGTGATGTGCCCCGGCGCCGGAAGACGGCCGTGGCCTTAGGGGGGTGACGCTAATCCCTGCCGACTCGTGCCATAACGGCCGTGAGGACGACCATTCCGATGAGTTCGACGAGGGTCTGCGTCACGACCACAGCGGGCACCAGGAGGTAGGCGGCCGGCAAGGCGAGGGCGAGTGGCAGCACCACGAGTGAGTTGCGCGTCACCGATGTGAAGACCAGAGCGGTCCTCTCGTGGGGCGCCATGTTGAGGCGCACGGCCGTGGCCCAGGCTAGGGGCGGGATCACGATCAGGAACACGGCGTAGACGCCCACCACCGGCAGAAGGCGGACCACGGAACCCTGCACGCGGGGCAGTTGGGACGCGATGATGACGAACAGGGTCAAAGCGACGAGCGGCACTGAAAGGCCGCCGACGATGGTCTGCCATCGCTGGACCGACTTTCGGCGCTCAGCGAGCGCCTCCGTCCCCCAAGCCAAGAAGAGCGGCAGGGCGATGATCAGGACGAACGCTTCGAGAAGCGGGCGCGGCTCCACGATGCCCGCCACGCTCGCGCCCACGAAGAACCACAAGTAGACCGGCAGCAGCAGCAGTTGCAGCAGCATCAGCAGTGGCGTGGTGGCCGCGACCTGTCCCGCGTCGCCCCCCGCAAGCCGCGTGAAGGTGACGACATAATCGATGCATGGCGTCACGAGCACCATGATGGCGCCGACTGCCAGGACAGGATCGTTGACGAGCAGTCGCACGAGACCAAAAGCCACGAAGGGGACGACGAGAAAATTGACGACCAATGAGGCCGCCAGAAACCGCCTGTTCCCCAAGGAGCGGCGCAGGTGCACGAACGGTACGAGAAGGAACGTCGCGTATAGGAGCACGGCCAAGACGGGGTTGATGAGCGGCTCCAGGCGCGCGGCCACTTCGGGCCGCACGAGGGCCGCTGCCATTGCCGCCCCGACCGCCACGGCGTACACGATGATCTGGTGGCGCTCCAAGTCGATGCCTACGGCGATCACCGCGTGGTGGACAGGTGGGCGGAAGATACCTTCTCCGCCTTTTCCCCTTTCTCCGCCGGTCATCGCGGGGGGAGACCGCCGATTTTTCCGGATGGCCGTGGGACCCTCGAGGTCCTCCTCGTCCGGGTGAGTCGGCGAGAAGAGGTGGAGGCCGTGCGGATGCGGGCTCTCACCGGGATCAGGCTCGACTGGGCGGCACGAGCGCGGCGGCCTATTCTGGCGCTGACGGCGCCGGACCGCCACAACCCATGGAAAACGGTCATATACTCCGCTGGGTTCGCCCCAGACAGCCCGCCGTTTTTGAACGGAGGTCCACCTTTATGAAGGAGCTTGCCGAAGTCCGGACGCTGAAAGAGAATCGGTATATGCTCGTCGATGAGGAGCCGTGCCGGATCATCTCGATCACCACCTCCAAGCCCGGCAAGCACGGTTCCGCCAAGGCGCGCATCGACGCCGTGAGCATCTTCACCGGCAACAAGCGCAGCGTCGTCTTCTCGGTCACCGACAAGGTCTACGTGCCGATGATCGACAAGCGCAAGGCGCAGGTGCTCTCCATCTCCGGGGACCACGCCCAGTTGATGGACACGGACACCTACGACACCTTCGACATGGAGATCCCCGAGGAGTTCCGGGGCACCATCCAGGCCGGCGAGGAGATCGGCTACCTCGAGGCGATGGGCCGGCGGATGATCACGAAGGTCTAGACCTCGCTCCGGCTCGGCCTATACCTTCGCAACGTGCTTCGCACAACAACAAGTGTAGGCCTTCCGTCGGTCGGCCTCCACGCTTGCTTCGCTCTGTATCAGCAGGGTCACCCCTCGGATCCGGACGGCGTCCCTGCACCGAGCGTCCTTTCGGGCCCTAAGCGTCGCCTTCGACGGTCCCTGAGGTCGCCTCGGTGCCGAGGAGCGTCTCGTTCTCCTCGTCGCCCTCGGGTGTCGGCTCCGCCTCGACGGGGGCCTCGTCCTCAGACAGGTCCTCCGTGTTCTCGCCATAGTCGCCGAGGACGGTCTCGCCGTCGCGGGTCTTCTTGAGTTCGAGTCCGACCTTGGTGGCGAGGTAGGTGCGGATCTTGTCGGTGTCGGTGGCGGGGATGCCGAAGTATTCCGGGAACAGCGGGCTCGTCGTGAGCCGTTTGGACAACCCGTCGGGCTTGAGCCGGACGAGGCCGGCTTCGTGGATCTCGCGGATGTGGTCGTAGGCCTTGCTGCCGACCATGTCGACGATCTCGCTCTGGAGGACCGGTTGGTGGAACGCGATGAGGGCCAAGGTCTTCAGGACCTTCTTGGGGATCTCCATCGAGGCGAGCTTGCGGGCGTGCGCGACATAGCGGGTCTTGAGCTGCATGGCCCACTTGTCGCCCGCCTGACCGACCTCGAGGGCGCAGGCGTCGTCGCGCTCGGCGTATTCCATCTCGAGCGCCTTAACCGCGCGTTTCACTTCCTTGCCGTCGAGTCCGGTGGCGTCGATGAGTTCGTCGATGCCGACGGGGCGTCCGGCGGTGAATAGCGCCGCTTCGACGAGCCGCACGGGGTTGAACGTGTCGGGGACGCCGGGGACCTCCCGTGCCTCCTCTTCCATCGTTTCTTCGTTCGCGTCGTCCGGCATCTGGACCGTCTCCGTGTCGCTCATGCGGCGTCCTCCGCGTTCTGCGCTTCGTCGAGTCCTTCACCCTGCGCGAGCAGCCCCGCTTCGGGTTGTGGGCCTTCCTTGGCGAGGCGCTGGATCTCCTCCGGCGTCGGCGCGTGTTCCTTCAGAAGAAGGTTCTGGACGAAGATGTCGCCGTAGGGGAACTCTTCCTGCCAGATCTGCACCTTGCGGTCGGCGGCGAGGAAAAGGATGGAGTTGAAGGCGCCGACGAAGCTGTCGACGTCGGGGTCGTGGAGCTCCTGGAGCGGGATGGCCTGTCCGTTCAGCTTGAGGATGCGTTCCCAGACCAGTTGCTGTTCGGTCTCGGGGTCGTCCTTGTGCATCATCGCCTCGACGCTCTCGCCTGAGGAGCGCCGCATCTTGATGAGCGCTTTCTCGCGTTCTTCCTTGAGGATGCGGCGTTCTTCGACCTCGCGGCGGATCTCCTCGAACGCGTCGACGAGCTCCATGAGGGTGACCTTGCGTGTGGCGCCGGCGCGGCGCACCTTCTCGTCGATCGGGGCCTCGGGGGCGTACTTGACGCGTTGGGTGAACTCGACGTCCTCGTCGTCGTAGTCCCAGTCGCCGATGTCGCCCCAGTCGAGGAAGTCGGGGTCGGGTTCTTCGATGGGTGCGGTGAGCCGTTCGGCGAGTTCCACCATGGCGTCCGATTGCAGTTTCAAGACGGTCCAGGCCATGAGGATGATGCGGCCGGCGGTGACCAGTTCGATCTCCTCTTCGCGGGCGCGCTTGAGGTAGAGGCGGCTGAACTGTTGCAGGTCGATCTTCCATGGGTCGAGGTGCTCGGACAGCACGAGCTCGAAGGCGATGGCGATCGATTTGTTGAACGGGTCCTTGATGGAGAAATGCTCCCCTTTTTCGGAGGTGCGGACCAGCTCGAGGTATTCCTCGATGCGGGTGCCGTCGTCCTCTTCGTCGATGAGGGCGCGGTGCCAGGTGAGGTGCTGGACGATGTCGTAGGCGGAGTCGGAGCGCGCTTTTTCGTCGGGGGCGTCGGCCTTGTCGGCGGCGAGCACCTCTTCGAGGTCGAAGACCGGGCCTTCGCTCTCGGGGGCCTCCGCGTCCTTGGCGCGTTTCGGCCGTTTCTCGGCCTCGAGGGCCTCGTAGGCGGCCTCGTCGGCGGCGCTCACCCGTGCGCGACCTCCTCGGTGACGACCGCTTCGGCGGCCTCGGCTTCGGCCTTCTCGTCGAGCGGTGCCTCTTTGCGGCCCTTGCCGCGCTTGGTCTCGTTGCCGCTCTCGTCGATGCGGTCGATGTCGAAGTTGCCGACCATCTCGGAGACACCGACCCGTTGCATGGTGACGCCGTAGATGTGGTCGGCCTGCTTGAGGGTGACCTTGCGCAGCGAGACGACGATGAACTGGGCCGACTTGCTGTTCTCCTTGACGGTGCGCCCGATGGTGTGGGAGTTGACGCCGTCGAGGTTCTGGTCGACCTCGTCGAGATAGTAGAAGGGGCTCGGTTCGTATTCTTGGATGGCGAAGATGAAGCCGAGGGCGGTCATCGATTTCTCGCCACCGGACAGCGCGTCGATGCGCAGCACACGCTTGCCTTTGGGCCGCGCCTTGATGGTCAGGCCGCCGTTGAACGGGTCTTCCGGGTCCTCCAGTTCGAGGTGGGCGGTGCCGCCTTCGGAGAGGCGTTCGAAGACGGAGCGGAAGTTGGCGTTGATGGCGTCGAAGACCTCCATGAACTCGCTCTTCTTCTTGCCGACGATCTCGTCGACCAGTTGCTGGAGCGCCGCCCGTTCCTCGTTGAGGTGCTCGACCTCGCCGACCAGTTCGTCGCGGCGCTTCTCCTGTTCCTCGTATTCCTCGAGTGCCCTCTGGTTGATGGGGCCGAGTTGGTTGATGCTCCATTCGATCTCGCGGATGTTCTTCTTGAGGACATCGAGCGGCGGGAGCTCTTCATCGTCGGGCTGGGTGTAGTGGTTCTCGCTGAGTTCGACGAGCACTTCGCCCAGTTGTTCCTCGATGGCGGGGAGGGCGTCTTTTTCCTTGGCGATGAGGGAGTAGCCGGTCTCGGCCTCGGTCGCCTTCTTGTCGATCTTGATGCGGATCTCGCTGAGTTTGTCCTTGACGAGGTCTTTCTCGTCCTGCAGTTCGGCGACCGCTTCGCTCGCTTCGCGGGTGGTCGATTCGAGGGCGTCGATCTCGGCGTCGAAGCCCTTGATCTCGACCTTGAAGCGTTCGATGTCGGCCTTGTGGCGCGCCTGTTCCTCGACGGTGCGCGCGATCTTGGCCTGGTATTCCTGCACGCGTTCCTGGACGAGCCGGGCCTTCTCCTTGGCGATGCTGCGTTTCTGTTCCGCGTCGCGGTAGGCGTCCTTGGCCGCCGCGAGGTCGGTCTCCATCTTGCGGATGCGGTCGGCGAGTTCCTTCTTGGTGCCGGAAAGGAGCGCGGACGAGAGGCGTTCGCGTTCGGCGTCGAGCTCGGCGAGGTGGTCGTTCATCGCGCCCACCTCGGCCCGGATCGCCTCCATCTCGTCGTCGAGCGTGTCCAGTTCGCCGGATTGCTTGAAGACCGCCTCCTTGGCGGTCTCGAGTTTCTTGGCCGCCTCGCTGCGTGCCTGTTCGAGCTTCTTGACCCTTTGGGCGACGTCCTCGCTGGAACCTTTCGCCTCGCGCAGGCGGTCCTCGAGGTCGTGGATCTCGCTGCGCAGAGTTGTGAGCTGTTCGGTGAGCGTCTCCAGGTGGGTCTCGGCGGCGCGCAGTTCGGAGGTGACCTTCTCCAGTTCTGCGGTGTCGACGCCGCCGAAGGCGGAGGCGCCGCCCTTGTCCTTCTTGTTCGAGCCGCCGCTCATGGCGCCCGACGCTTCGATGAGGTCGCCTTTTTGGGTGACCAGGCGGACGCCGCCCATCAGCCGGCGGGCGTCGTCGAGACCGTGGACGACCACCGTGTCGCCGAAGACGTATTGGAACGCTTTCTCGTAGCGCTTGTTGAACGTGATGAGGTCGAGGGCGAAGCCGAGCGAGGCGGGGTCCTTGACCACCATGAGGGCCTTACCGCGCGGCATGTTGCCGGTCATCTTGTCGAGCGGCAGGAAGGTGGCGCGGCCGAGGTTGTTCTTCCTGAGGTACTCGATGGCGGCCTGGGCGTCGGCGGCGCTCTCGGTGACGATGCACTGGGTGCGCGGGCCCGCGGCGGTCTCGATGGCGTTGGCGTTCTTCGCGTCCACCTGGCCGAGTTCGGCGATGGTGCCGCAGACGCCGTGGAGGGTGCCCTTGTCGCGCGCGGTCAAGACGGCATCGACGGCGCGGCTGTAGGCGCGTTCGACCCCTTCGGAGGCCTCTTTCATCGCGCGCAGTTCGGCGAGGCGGCGGCGTGCGCGGTCGGCGGCCTTCTCGAGGTCGTTGATCTCCTCGGTGGTCTTCGCCTGTTCCTTCTTCTTGTCGTAGTGTTCCTTCTCGAGGCGCTGGGCGCTGTCGCCGCTCACGGCGTCCTTGAGTTCCTCGAGCTCGGTGTCGCACTCGTCGATGTCGGTCTTGGGGGTGGGCTCTTCGTTGTTGCGCGGGTGGAGGGCCCGCTCCAACGCCTCGCGCCGCTCGGTCGTGCGGTCGAGGGCGAGGGGCTGGTCTGGGGGGTTGG
>JAHWKR010000058.1 GCA_019347805.1 Methanobacteriota archaeon | reverse complement strand
CTCGTGCGGCAGAGCCGCACAGCGTGCGTTCCCAGGCAGAGCCTGGGAACGAGGATTTTGAGTGACTGATAGTGACTGATTGAGAGGGGAAATGCAAATTCTTCCCGCGATCGACCTTCGCGGCGACACGTGTGTGCGGCTCCGGCAGGGGGACTACCAGCAGGAAACGGTCTTCAGCGACGACCCGGTGGAGATGGCCCGCCGCTGGGTCGCGGAGGGGGCCGAGCGGCTGCATCTCGTGGAGCACGGTGTCGACGAAGGTCTGGGGGTGGACGATGGGGATGCCGTAGCGGTAATAGATGACGCCGTCCTCGAGGCCGCCGGAGCCGCTGCGCTCGCCGACCACGATGGGCCGGCCGCCGAGGAAGCGGGCAAGGAGCTTCATCTCGGTCGCGACGCGCTCGCCGAGGGCGTCGATGTTGGTGAGGATCTTCAGGATGAAGAGCTCGTTGTCGCGCCGGGCGACCACATCGAAGGAGACGGGGCGGATGTCGCAGCGCTCGGAGACGTAATACCCGGCACGGGAAAGGACCTCGCGTACGAAGTCGATGAGCTCGAGCCGCGACTGCATCCATAGCTTTAGTGCTGGCACTTCTATAAGAATCTTAGCGCATGTGTGGTGCCGGGATGGCCCCAGACACAAGGGGACACAGCGAGGGGAGGAACATTCCCGAGCTCGTCGACCACCTGCTGCCACTGCCGGACCAGCCCGGTCGACCGCCCATCTCGAGCACTGGAAGCCCCGGACCGGCGGGGATGCCACCGATCCTGCGGGACTGGTCCACCCCTCCCAAGCCAACACTTATGCTGTCCGCCTTCCGCAGGACGACCCGGGGCGTCCGAGGGCGCCAAGAGGGAGTCAGATGCAGAACGGGGCAAACAGCGAACACGCGGAGGTCGATGGGACATGGCAACATTGGTACGAGTCGGGGGAAGGCGAGAAAGACGTCATCCTCATCCACGGCATCCCGACGACACCGCACCTGTGGCGCTACGTCGTGCCGCGCCTTCGCGGCGCCAAGGTGCACAACTGGGAGATGGTCGGCTTCGGGGACTCCATACCAGAAGGCGAAGGAAGAGACATCGGCGTCGCCCGACAAGCCGTACACCTCCACGCGTGGATGGACCACATGGGCATCGAACGCGCGGTCCTCGCCGGTCACGACCTCGGCGGCGGTGTGGCACAGATCCTTGCCGCACGGCATCCCGAACGTTGCAGTGGGCTCTTCCTCACCAACAGCATCGGCTACGATTCTTGGCCCATCCCGTCGGTGGACGCCATGCGAGCGATGCGCCCGCTCGTCCGCAGGACGCCCGAAACGTTGTTCCGACGCGTCCATGCCACCTTCATCCGGCGCGGTCACGACGACGCCGATCGCGCAAAAGAATCACACCGCATCCACTTCCGGCCCTACCATGAACATGGCGGCGCAGAAGCGTTCGCGCACCAGATCGACGACCTCGACACGGACGACACGCTCGCCGTGCAGCACCGCATCCCACGGCTCGACGTCCCGGCACGCGTGGTCTGGGGCGCGGCGGACCGCTACCAGAAGGTCGCGTACGGTGAACGTCTCGCCGCCGATCTCGGTGTCATCCTGGAACGCATCGAAGAAGGTCGCCACTTCACGCCCGAAGACCACCCGGAGCCGGTCGCAGCGGCCATAAACGACATCGTGGCAAGGGCTTTCTGAGCTCCACCGGAAGGACGGCACGACCGTCACCACCACGGTCGTCTCCGTGGACGAGAACGTCATCGTGATGGCCAGGACGACCCCCACCCGCTCGCCGGTCGGACCGTCATCCTCGACTTCACCCTGGTCGACCGGCAGGACGCAGCAGCGACACGGCCGTGAGATGGTGCCAAGCGCACGAAAAGTGGCTTTGACTTCGGGTCGGCGATCACGCGCCGCGTCGGCCGCCCGCCATGGAGCCCACCGCGTACAACGCCTCTTCCACCACGGCCCGCGCCTCCCGTAGCGCCCGCTTCGGGTCGACCGGGGGTCGGAGGACCAACTCTTCTTGCGGACCTTGAAGATGTCGCCAAGTGGTGAACGCTTTCGGCCGGCCCTCCTCCAGTTGCTCGAACAGGCTGATCGCGAAACCGGGCGGCTTGGTCACTCCATGGGCCTGGTCGGCGGGCAGGACATGCAGGACGCCCGCCGTCGTCGGTCCTTGAAGGTGTGTCCGCAATGTCGCCTGGGTCTTTCCGGCCGGTGAGGCCTCCAGCCAAACGCCGTCTTCCGCCACGACGAAGTCATAGAGATGATGATGCAGGGTCCCGACGAGGACATGGCTCGTCGCTTGGCCCGAATGGGTGTGGACGCCATAGACGCTCGTCTCGCCCACCGGCGTCGCCTCCGGGTGCCAGACATGGAGCCGGCGGGACCACACCTTGTCACCGAGGACACGCTTGGCGAGCGGGATGCCGAAAACACCGAACGGGTGCCACTCGAAGCCGCTCGCCTCCGCCGGGAGCGCCAGGATCCGCGCAGCTTCCTCCAGGTGGCTTCGGTGGTCCGGGTCCGGGGCGTGGAAGAGGGGCTCCATCGCGACCGCTCCTACTCGGAGGTCCGGTATATCATCGTTTTCGCGCCGGTCCGCCGGCTAAAGCGGCACATCGGAGACGAGCCGATCCGACGGGACCTCCGGAGCGGCATCGAGCGGTTCCAGGGTGACGAGGAACCGCGTCTGTACGGCAAGGTCGACCCGTTCCACGCGGGCGTCCAGGACCGCGCGGTCGTCCCCGTGCTCAAAGGGGCCCAAGTCGACGGCGCGGCCCGCCGCGTCCACGAACCAGGCGTGCAGGTGCCAGCCGTCGAGGGGCGTCGGTAGCGGGACGGTGGCCTTGGCGGTCGCCGACACCTCCACCGCGCCGATCTGGTTGAGCCGCACCTCGCCGACCGTTTCGATCAGATGCATCGTGTAACGCCGCGACAGGTCCGTGTCGTCGTCGAGGTCTTGTTCGTAGACGATAAGGGGACCCGGTCGGCGTGTGTCCGTGCGGGACTCGAGGGAGACGAGAAGACGGTCAGCGTCCTGTCCGTCGCGCGCTGCGGTCGAGCGAAGGACGAAGCCGTCTTTGTCCGCGTCGAGCGGACCAAGCGGACGCATGGCGGAAGCCCCGAGGAGGAACGCGTGATAGCGACCGGCGCCCGGGTCCGGGAGGCCCGAGAGGCGCAGACGGACCTGCGTCTCGGCTTGCGTGCAGGTGGTCGCCGGGGGTTCGGGGACGCAGACGCCACCCGGTCCGATGTCGCCGCTCGCCGCGCGGGTCGCGTAGGTGCCCTCCGTCAGCACCTCGTGGCCGGCCGGGACGAGCGGCCGCTCGATGGGTCCCGGCCGGGTTTCGATGGCGAAGAGACCGACGAGGGTGAGGACGATGGCGACCGCCCCGACGATGCCCACGACGAGATGCCGCACTCGTGTCATGCGTCCCTCCTGCCGAAAGGTCATGCTCCAACTCGGCGACGGGGCCGGCAGGTATATCTGTACCTGCAAGGCGCGGCATGGCACCCGGAGCGTCTGCGTGTGACACTTATAGTCCCATGGACTCGGCGGCCTCATCGTGCCGCGTCGCCGGAACCTGCTGGTCGTCGCCCTTCTCCTGCTCCAGGTCGCCCTCCTCTGGCTCACTTTCGACTTCGCTGTGTTGGGCAGCGCGGTCTGGCACCACTTCGCGAGCCTCGGCGTCGTCCTCGGCGTCGCGCTCGCGCTATGGCGTCCGCTCGTCCGTTCCCGTCGCTTCCTTGCCCTCGGGGTCCTCGCCTTCTCCGTTCTCGCCACCGTGAGCGGCTTCTGGTTGCTCTATTGGAAAGAGGGCGTCCGCATCGACGGCTACCAGGACTGGGGCGTCTTCTGGCATGTCCTTTGGAGCTGGGCCGCTGCGCTCTTCTTCTTCATGCACACATGGATCAACCGCGTCGCGCTCGTCCACTTCGTCCGCAAGAGCGTCTCGACCATAGCCGCCGCCGTGGTCCATGCGGGTGCCTACGTGCTTGTCGTGGTGGCGTTCTTCATCACCTGGTCCGGACGCGGCCGCACCTGGTTCACGAACGAGAACTACATCCAGCTCAGCCTGTTCGCGTGGCTCGTCGCCATCGTCGTGCCGTACGGCCTCTGGGGGGTCGTGCAGGTGCGGGTGGCGGTCACCGGGCCGTCATCGCGTATCGACAAGGTGTTCCACCCTCGGCGGGTCCGTCGCTGGGTCGACCTCGGTCTCGTCCCGATGGCGACACTCGCCGTCGTGAGCGGCGTCCCGCTCATCTTCTTGGACGCCTGGCTCGACCAACGCGGCTTCAAGTATGTCTCGAAGTATTGGCACGTCTGGCCGAGCGTCGTCTTCGCGGCCCTCGTCTTCGTCCACGGCGTGCAAGCGTGGTCAAGCGTGCGGGCGCATTGGCGCGCCTATGGAACGGAAGGGCGTCGGGACGCGTGACCATCAACCCCCTGGCGATGCCCACGGTACACGTGTCATATCTGCGGCCAGGCATGTCCCAAAACGCTATGTTCGACGAGGTCCGAGGGACGAGGTATGAACCCGATCCGTCTGACACTGCTCGCGATCGGCGTGGCCCTGGTCCTCATCGGCGCGTTCCTGTTCTATTTCGCCGCCGACCTTGACCAGTGGATCCCCATCAGCGTGATGACCGCAGGTGCCCTCATCTTCGTCGGTCTCATCGTGATGGGCTTCGCCGGGAGTGCAGCGACCGACCGCACGAACGAACGCTACGTCGAACGGGACGTGAGGCGGGAAGAGCCCGCCCGTCGCGTCGAACATCGCGAACCGGAGCGCTACGAGGCGCGCGAACACCCCGAGCACCACGAAGGTCCCACCGAGACCGAGGTGCGGGGATACCGCGCACCGCGGACCAAAGAGCCGCGGCACGACCGCAGGACGACACGCTCGGACTGAACCTTCCGTCGCGCTTCCGCCCCTCTCTCTCCCTCTGGTCTTTTCCGTGGCCTCTTGTTTTTCATCCACTGCGTCGAATGAGGACGTACTGGAACGGCTGTTCACCGCCCCATGGTGTCGTGTGCACTTCACGGGTCTCGGTGACCGGTTCGAACCCGCTGCCGACCTCGTCGGCGAGCGCGTCGGCGTCATAGCGCCGCACCGGCAACCCGCTGCAGGTGTCGGGGCCGCCCGGGGCGAACGTGGCGATGATGAGCTGTCCGTCCGGATCGAGATGACGCCGCAGCGCGGCGAGGTACGCGGCGCGGTCCGCGGCCTCGATGAGGAAATGGAAGACCGCGCGGTCATGCCAGAACGCGAAGCGGCGTCGGAACGGCGGGTCGACGGCGTCGCCTTCGACCCAGGTCACCGTGTCGGCGTCCGCACCTAGACGTTCCCGGGCGCGGTCGAGGGCGCGGGCGGAGATGTCGAGGACGGTGAGGTCGGTGTGGCCGCGTTCGAGCAGGTGGTCGACGAGGGTCGAGGCACCACCGCCGATGTCGACGAAGGGCGCGCTCGGGGAGACGCCGCTCGATCCGACGAGTCCCAGGGAGACGGCCGGCTCCGGCTGATACCAGCTCATCCCGGTGGGCTCTTTCGCGGTCCAGACAGCGTCCCAATGGTCCTGTTTCGCCACGCCACATCGAGGCCGGTCCGTCTCTTGATGGTTGTGCTTTTCTCGGTTCGACAACATCAGCGAAAAGGTTATACTCTTCCCACCTCCGCCCTCGCCCATGCACCCCAAGGTCTCCCTCGTCCTGCCCGTGGCGTTGTTTCTGCTCCTCGCCGTCCTGCCTACGACCTCCGCCCAAGAGGCCCCCGACCTGACCTTCACCGGCCATGAGAACGTCGAGTGCGACACCACCGCCTTGGAACTGCTCTGCTGGGACATCGAAGGCGACTTCGCGAACGCCTTCGTCGCCGGCGAAGAGATCACGATCAAGGTCGTCGGTCCCGGCAAGCCGCCGCACAACCTCCACTTCATCGCCGAGGGCGAACAGGACACCACCACCTATGACACCGACGGCGGTGCATCCCTCGCGCACTCGGACACCGTCTCCGAAGGCGGCGAGACCACCTTCACGTTCACCGTCCCCACGGGCGTCGAGAAGCTCTACTACTGGTGCGACGTCGGCCTCCCGGTCGTAGGAGCCGGTGGCGACCACGAACTCTTCGGCATGCGCGGGACCGTGGCAGTCAACCCCGCCCCCGATGAGACGGTCGAGAACGTCACCGAAGAGGACGAGACCGGCGACGGCAACAGCACGAGCGGCGACGTGGGTACCGACGACAACAGCACCGCCGAACCGTCCGGAGACGGCACGGGCACGTCCGACGGCACGACGGTGGACAACAACACGACCGCCGATGGCAAGGACGACAGCCCGAAGGTCGAGGATTCGCCGCTCGGCGGCCTGGTCGGGCTCGCCGCCGTCACCGGACTCGCCGTCGCGCTGCGCCGCCGCCGTTAGCGCGCCCACACCTCCAGGACACGCGCCAAGGCCGCTCGCTCGTCCTTCGAGATGCGGCACACTCATCAGCGAGACGGTCAGGTAGCAGGCGCTTTCGTGGAAGCTGTGCGACTCCGCGTCGTCGCCGTGGAGCCGGAGGGGTGTGCGCGTCGAGCGGGCCCGGCGTGCGGCCGCGACGCCCCCGCGCGCCGGTCCGCCGCCGAGTCGGGTCCAGGCCGAGGCCTGGGAAAGCGTCACCACCATGAGGGGGAGAAGGACGACGAAGCGTCTGGGGACGTTCACCCGACACCGACCGACGTCGGGCGACGTCCGGTCGAGCCTCATCGAACGTTCGGGCGGCTCAGCAAGAAAAATCGGAAAAGAAGAGGAGGAGGCGGGCGTCCGGCTCAGGCGACGAGCAGTGAGCCGATGGTCCCGTATTGTTCGCTGGGGCGTTCGATCTTCGGCGCGTCCTTGAGGTCATCAAGGAGCACCTGCATCTTGACCCGCAGCTTCACTTCATCGTCATATCCCTCGTCGGTGGTGACCCATTCGGGCTTCCCCTCGACCGTCCAGCCCGCCTTGACAAGGGCGGCGTGGACGTAGGAGAGGTGATCGCTCTTCAGGGTGACCTCTGTCGTGAGGGTCGTGGTGACCGCGTCGATCCGTTCCATTCTGGTTTCCCCTATGGTACCTGCCAGGGTACGGACACGAGGAGCGGACGGAGACATATAAGGTTGCGGCCGGGGTCCGTTTCTCCCGCCGATGGTCCATGGGCCTGGGCCGGAGGGGTCGAGGTCCGGAGCCGCGGCACCTCCTGGTGGTGCCTGGGAGGCCGTGAAGCGCTTTTGGCAAGTCCGTGGGGGGTATGGTTTCGAGTGGGGCCTGCCCGGTCGCCGGGGAAATGCTCAGCGGCGGCGGAGCCGGGCGAGCGCGACCGCAGCGAGGCCGATCACGAACATCGGCCCGACGCCCGTGCCTTCCTCGCTGTCGCCACCGCCATCATCTCCACCCTCCGGGGCCGGCCCGCCGCCGTCGGTCGGCGTCTCGGTCACATTCGGGTAGATGGGATTGACAGCATGCGTCTGGGACGCCGGGTTGATCGTCCAGCTGGAGGCTTGGCAATCGGTGGGTTGGGTCCCTGTGGCGGTGATGGTGAACGTGTGGGGCCCGTGGTTCTTCGGGACGTTGTTGCCCACTTCGACCTCCAGCGTCGCGTCTGCCGACCCCGTGTAGGGCGTGAGCGGCGGCTCGATGTAGGCTCCCTGGGGGACCGCGATCGACATGCTGGTCGGCGTCACAGAGCCGTTGAAGCCGATGTCCGGCGAGTCGCCGTCGAGGGTGAGCGTGATCGGGAACGACGAAGGAGCGGGGCAGACGAAGCCTTTTCCCGTGAGTTTGACCGCGAACGTCATCGTGTGGGCGTCATCCCCCACCTCGACGTCCATTCCCGCGTCGAGGTTCTCGATCGCGAGGTCGAGCGTCGCCTGGGCGGACGCGACGGACGCCACCAGAAGGAGCGCCACAAGAGGCAGGCCGATGGTCTTGAGGACACGAAGGGAGGACATGTCGGTCGAACGTTCCACCCTGACGGACCATATAATGCTTATGGGCCTGCCGCGGCTCGGAGGGGGTGGTTCCGGGGGACGTCCTCGGCGCGGAAGGTGGCGTCCGTATGGGCGCCGGAGAAAAAGGGGGTGCAAGTGGAGAAGGAGGTTTCGGGGGCCGGCCATGCGGACATGACCGCCCCCTAGACCCGTTTGGTGGTGGTATGGTGGTGGCAGGGATGGGATCGCTCCCCATCTCGCCCCTTGCGGGGCAGACCGAACAGACCTCGGGTCTTATTACGGATTTTTGCCGATGGCATCGAAACGAGGCGCATCGTGCAGGTCGGGGGCGATCGTGTCCCCGGCGGCCGCCTGTCTACGGAAGGGAAGGCGTCTCATCGAGCGCGTTGGCGCCGCACCCGACACCGTCGTCCGGGAGCCAGTTGATGACGTAGCGGTTGTCGAAGGTGCCGGCGACCGCATAGACGCGCACGAACCCGTCGGCGCAGAAGCTCTGGGCGCGGATGTTCGGCGATGTCTCGCCGCTGAGCGTGAAGCGGCCTTCGGAACAGCTCGGGATGAGCACGTCGGCATGGTTGACGCCGTTCAGGGCGTTCAGGTCGATGGCGTGCGTGCCGGTGCCGACCGGGACGCTCGAGAGGTTCTGGTGGCACGGTTGTGGAGAGGTCGAGGCCGCGAGCGGCATGGCGACAAGAACGAGTGGGACGAGTAGGAGCACTCCTACCAATGCACGCGACTTTTCCACAGAACCGCCTCCGAACATCGAAAAGAACGCTTCGGTATTTGTAGGTATGGCGTCGCTAAGGGAAGATAACCTTCGGAGAGTGGACAAAGTGTCAGAAATTGGGGACCCGAACGAGCTCTCGCTTCGGACGCACCTGCAAAACTCTCTAATAGGCGACATCCCGCTTCCGGTAGACATGATGCGGGTCTGGTCCGGTGCGCTCCCGTTGGGGGTCCTGCTCCTTCTCCTCGTCGCACCGGCCGCCGGTGCGGACCAGGGCGAGCGCGACCTCTTCGTGCGCCTCCCGCTCCATTTCGACGGCGACGTCCGCGCCGACGCCGAGAACGCCCTCGTCCTCCTCCGCGCGACAGGTGAAGGCGGCGCTCCGCGCATCTCGGGCCACAGCACCTCGTTCAGCGCCGTCTCCGCGACCGCCTACGTCACCAACGCCACCTACTACGACACCCCCGCCGACGGCACCGGTGTCCCCACCGACCTGCTCTACCGCGACGAGGCGACCACCAACACGCAGCCGTTCGGCGCGGTCGAGATCCGCCTCAGTGACCTCGGCCCGGAGACCTGGATCGTCGCCATGGACGGCGCCACCGAAGGCGCGCGCTACAGCGCGGTCGCGGAAGACCGCCGCGCGCACCTCGATGTGACCGACAAGGCGCAGCGGCTCTCCTACACCCCGACCCCGCAAGGGCTCGACGCCGAGGTCCCGCTCGACGCCGGCACGTTCGGACTCAAAGGCGCCAACATGCTCTACACCATCGAAGGCGACTTCGAGCTCATCCTCTTCGACGCCACGGTCATGCTCGTCCCCGAGCAGGGCGGCGCCTCCGGCAACACCTACAAGACCGGCCGGTGGACCGACACCACGGTCGAAGAAGGCCTTCTGCCGACCGGCGGCACCGTGCGCTCCACCACCATCCAGTACGTCCGGCTCGTCCTCGACGACGCCTCGCTCGCCCTGCGCGCATCCGGCGGCGACCAATCCCTGTATGCCGGCGACGAAGAGATGCGCCTCCAGGTCGACGGTGCCATGACCACCTCAGGCGCCGTCGGCAGCATGCAGGTCGACGACCAGGTCGTGCGCTCGAAAGGCGAACGGACACGCATGACGGGTGCCTTCACGCTCGTCCCCATGACCTCGAAGGTCGGCACCGAACATTGGGGCTTCTTCACGCTCAAAGGCGACATCACCACCCTCTCCGTCGGCCGCACCACCTACGTCAGCGAAGGCGGCCTCGTCGCCGCGACCGGCATCGCCGTCCTCCTCGCCGGGATCGCGGTCTACTTCCTGCCCGCGTTGAAGTCAGGCCTCCTCGTCCCCCTCTACGCGAAGCTGACCAAGGACAAAGTGCTCGACCAGGAGACGCGCAACCTCGTCCACGCCAAGGTCGCACAAGACCCCGGCTGTCAGGTGAACGACGTCGCCGATGCCCTCCAGGTCTCCTGGACCACCGCCGCCTACCACCTGCGCGTCCTGCGCAAGATGGGCATCATCGTCACGCGCCGCCGCGGCCGCCACGAGCACTTCTTCGTCTCCGGGTCCCCGGAGACCGCGACCTGCAACGTCGTCTCGAGCCTCAAGAACGAGACCGCGCGCAGCATCGTCGAAGAGATCCTGCGCCGCCCCGGCATCATCCAGAAGGAGATCTGCGAACGGCTCGCCATCGCCCCCTCGACCGCCAGTTGGCACCTCAAGCGCCTCATCGACACGGACGCGGTGCGCGAGATCCGCGACTGGAAGATGCGCCGCTACTACGCCGGTGAGGCCCTGCAACAGGTGCCCATCCACCTCGGCATCACGAACGAGCAGGTCCCTGTGGTCGTCTCAGGCGCCTGAAGGGAAGGACCTCACGCCTCGGACTCGCCGGAGACCGCGAAGAGCAGGAGCAGGGTGCCCTCCGTCCCACCGGCGGCACGGAACCGCGTCTCGACGACGACCGAATGGTCGCCCGCACCCGGCTCCGGAACCAGACCAGCGAGGTCGATCTTCGGACCATAGGCGACGACCGGCGGCTCGGTCAGGAAGCGCAGGCCGTATGCCTCCGCGACATCGTTCAAGGCGCCGTTCAGGGCGATGTTCGTCATCTCCGCCAGCGCCGACTCCTCCAGTTCACCGATCTTGCGTGTCGTACCAGGGGACTTGCCGACCAGGAGGTCGACCATGGCGAGCGCGTCCCTGTCGTCGAAGAACGTCCCCACCGTCCCGGTGAGACCGCCACGGAAACGGAACCAGGCGCCGATCTTCGACGAGCCATGTACCGCAAGGAGTCCCTCGACGCGGTCGCGCGGGACCAGATGAACCCCCGGTGCGACGATGTCGACCCCTGATTGCGTGAGCTTCTCGAGGGAGCCGAGCCCAGCGCGCGTCGCGCGCGTGCCGAGCTCCTGCATCGCGGCCAACGTGCGCCGGACAGGCGTCACGAAAGCCCCTTTGCCCTTGAGCGGGAAGAGGCCCATCAGCGCGCCTCCCGCCCGGTCACGGTCGACAGCACCGACTCGACGGTCGCGACCACCTTCTCCTTGTCGAACGGCTTGGTGAGAAAATCGCTCGCGCCGACGTCGAGGGCGGTCTCGACATCCTCGCGCTGACCGACCGCCGAGACGATGATGACCCGCGCGTCAGGGTCGACGTCGAGGATGCGCGAAAGCGCCTCGATGCCACCCGCGCCCGGCATGACAAGATCCATCGTGACGAGGTCCGGCCGCAACTCACTGAAGCGCTCCACCGCGTCCTCGCCCGTCGCCGCCTCACCGACCACCTCATGGTCCGCCTCGGTGAGGATGTCGCGCAGGATCGTCCGCATGAAGACCGCGTCGTCGACGACCAGGATGCGGGCCATTCCGGAGGCCCATCGGGAGGGGTCTTGAAGAGGTTTCCGTAAGGACCGGAGCGGCCCTCAGGAAGAGCCATCGGGCCCGGGTGCCGA
Source organism: Methanobacteriota archaeon (assembly GCA_019347805.1). Classification (GTDB taxonomy): domain Archaea; phylum Thermoplasmatota; class E2; order JACPAO01; family JAHWKR01; genus JAHWKR01. The sequence continues at coordinate 1,571 of JAHWKR010000058.1, read as the reverse complement.
CTCCGTGTCCTCGGTCGTATCGCTCCCAAGGACGGTGATCCCATCGGTGTCCTTGCGCCCACCCGCGGCCGCGTCCTCCTCGAGCCGCGCGACGAGGGCGACGAGGTCGGAGCGGCGCACCGGCTTGCGGATGTATTCGTAGACGCCCTCCGAGATGACCGACTCGACGAGGTCCGAATCGCGCGACACCGCCGAGACGACGACGATCTTGGCGTACGGGTCGGCGCTCAGGATGTGACGCGCGACACGGGTGCCCGGGACCTCCGGCATCGTGATGTCGAGGAAGACAAGTCCCGGCCGATGCTCGTTGTAGGCGGCGATCGCCTCCTGGGCGCTCGGTGCCGTATGGATGGTCCTGAAGCCGAGCTCCGACAAGAGGTCTGACAGGACCATCCGGATGACCCGAGAGTCGTCCACGACCAGGACGGAGATACCCGACACCGACATCCGCATCCGCTCTACAGGCCGCGGGTCAATAGAGTTATCGCGCCCCGCGGGCCCTCTCGGGTCGCCTTTATACCTCCTGGGCCGTCGCGACACCGTGCGGAAAGAGAGCGTCAACGCCGCCTTCTTCTTCATCCTCCTCGGCGTGCTCGTCGTCGTCGGCTTCCTTGTCGTGGCACCCATCCTCGACTTCATGCTCCTCGGCTTCCTGCTCGCCATCGGGTTCTATCCGGTCCACCGCGGCGTCCGGCGCCTCGTCCGGCACGAGGGCAGCTCGGCGTTCATCACCATCGGCCTCGTCTCCGCCGTCGTCCTCGTGCCGATGGTCTTCGTCGCCATCTCGCTCATCGAGGACCTGCAAGGTGTCGTCGAGCACCTCTCCATCGAAGAGCTCGAGGCCGGCGTCGGGACGATCCTCGGCATCGAGGACGACCGCACCGCCCGCGTCGTCGGTTCCTTCGTCATCCCCAAGGTGACCGCCTTCCTGGAAAGTCTCGCCGTCGACCTCGCCGGCATCCTCGCCCGCATGGTCATCGGGCTCATGGTGCTCACCTTCGTCATGTTCTACGCCCTCGCCGAAGGGCCCCGCATGGTCGACACCGTCCGCCAGACGCTCCCCCTCAAGACGACCTACAAGGAACGGCTCATCAAGGAGACCCAGAGCGCCGTCTACGCCATCTTCTTCGGCCAGATCCTCATCAGCATCATACACGGCATCGTCCTCGGCGCCGCGTTCTGGTGGTTCGGCTTCCCCAGCCCCGTCTTCTGGGCCTTCGTCACCATCATCGTCTCCATCCTGCCGGTCGTCGGTACACCCGCCATCTGGGTCCCGGCCGGCTTGTGGCTGGCGTCCGAAGGGGACATCGTCGGCGCCATCCTGTTCATGGGCTACGCTGCGGTCGTCTCCACCGGCTTCGTCGAACATTGGCTCAAGTTCAAGATGATCGGCCGGATGGCCAAGATCCACCCTCTCATCGTCCTCGTCGGCGTGGTGGGCGGGATCGGCGTCTTCGGCATGAGCGGCTTCATGATCGGCCCGTTGGTGCTCGCGATCCTGGTGTCGTTCGTGCGCAGTTTTTCGCAGACCTACCAAGAAGACCCCAATTACGTCTTCCTTTAGGGGGTGG
>JAHWKR010000057.1 GCA_019347805.1 Methanobacteriota archaeon | reverse complement strand
CGCTGGTCGCCGATCCGTCATCCTTCCACGTGGACCGCGATCCCCGGTTGGAGCTGTTCCGCGCTTTTTGCCGCTACTGGAATTCCGTCGGAGTCAACCTGGCGCATGACGAGCTCTCGGCGGAGGATATCGACCGCCGCTCGCGGCGGCTCGATTCCATAACGCCGGTGCCGCGCCAGGCCTTCCTGTTGATGTCGGTGGAGGATTTCTCGTTGGAGGAGACCGCCTACATCCTCGGCAAGGGCGAGGAGGAGACGTCGCAGCTGATCGAGCAGGCCGGCCGCGAAATCGCCCAGCAAATGGCGACCGAAGTCCTCATCATCGAGGACGACCCGTACGGCAAGCTGCGCTACACGGGCGACGACATCCCGACGCTCTACTCGATGGACACCGAGGGCCGCGTCATCTATCTCGGCACGTTCTCAAAGATCCTTGTGCCAGGCTTCCGTCTCGCCTGGACGGTGGCACCGGAGCCCATCCTGCGCCGCATCGTCATCTCGAAGCAGGCGACCGACCTGTGCACGAACTCGTTCAACCAGTTCATCGCGGCCGACATGATGGCGAACGACATCGTGGAGCGCCACCTGCCCAACATCATCGAGCTCTACCGCGGCAAGCGCGACATCTTCCTCAAGGCGATGGAGGAGACGTTCCCGCGCGAGCATGTACGCTGGACACGCTCCGAGGGCGGCCTGTTCACCTGGGCGGAGCTTCCCCGTCACGTCAACACGAAGGAGATGCTGAAGGAGGCGGTCGAGAAGAAGGTCGCCTACGTGCCGGGAGAGGCGTTCTACGTCAACCGCGCCGACGGCTCGCACACGATGCGGCTCAACTTCAGCCACGCTTCCGACGAAGACCTCGATGCCGGTGTCCGGCGGCTCGCCGAGGTCATCGTCGAGCGCATCGAGAAGCCGACGGCCCGAGTGGCCTGAACCAGGTCCGTCGCATCGCTCCTGTCGCTCGGACGCGGCGCAAGGAAGAGAACGGGACAAGAAGGGAAGAGCCGTGCTCAGGCGATCAGGTCATCGGGCGGATAGAGGTAGTCCCGTCCATCCGGGCCCGTCACGGCGACCGCCACTTTCTGAAGCCCGTCGAGGCCGTTCGTCTCTTGGAACACGGTGCCGTCAGAGGGGTCGCCGTCGTCGTCGATGTAGAACCCCGCCACCGCCACCGGGTCCGCGGACGCCGGCACGGCGAGGAGCACGATGACCGCGAGTGTCGCGATCGGAATGGTTCTTCGCACTTGTTTCACCTCACGTGACCCTTGCCGCCGGGCGGCCGGGGCCGGCCGGGAAGAGGCTCCGGATTACTTAACGAATGGTGAGCGTTCTTGCACAGGGCGCCTGCCACGGAGACGCCTTTAAGTACCGCTACCGGGGGGCTGTCCAACCGGAGAATGGCCCGCTTTCCGGCAAGACGATGTTCGGCGGAGACGTGCTCGGGCCGCATAGCCTCAGGTGAAGAGCGCGCGTGCCTCGGTCATGTCGGCGGGGCGGTCCATCGGGTCGTCTGCCATCAGGGTCGTGATGATGTCGCGGTCGTGGCCTTCGACGCCACGTTGGTCCATGAGCGCCAGGGCCTCGCGGAAGCCGCCTGTGCGGCCGATGCGTTGGCCGGTCGTGAGGTAGAGGTAGACGGCGCCGAGGGAGTAGACGTCGGACCGGCGGGAGGCCCACCGGTCGTGCACGTTCTCGTTCGAGCGCATCTCGGGGGCGATGTAGCCGGGACTTCCGCGGGGCCCGCGCACTTTGACGCGGTCGCCGTCGAAGGCGCGCGCCGAGCCGAGGTCGCTGACGACGAGGCTGCCGTCCGGGCGCAGGAAGAAGTTGTCCGGCGACGGGTCGTAGAAGAGGTATCCGGCGTCGTGGATATGTCCGAGCACGTCGGCGATCTGCCGTGCGACGTCGAGACGCCAGGGACGGTCGTGGCGCCGCTTGGACGCGGCGGTGGTGAGCCGGTCGCCGTCGAAGAACTCGCGAACAAGGTGAAGGAGTCCTCGCACCTCGAAGTGGTCGTGGTAGACCGGGACGGCGGGATGGTCGAGCGTCTTGATGAGATGGATCTCGTGGGCGATGGCCTTCTGGCCGCTGTCGATGCCGCTCTTGATGCCCCATGGATGCTTGACGACGACCGGATGGTCGTCGTCCTCCCGGTCGTGGCACAGGTGGGCGATGCCGAGGCCCCCGCGGCCGAGTTCCTGGATGCGCACGTAGCGGTCGGCGAAGGCGGCCGGTGGTCCTTCGACGTCGATGCGGACATAGCCGAGGTTGTGGAGTTTCCAGCAATATTTCCGTGCCAGCTTGACCGCGTTCTGCCGGTTGATGTTCTGGGCCGGATAGGGGCTGAGGCTTTTGACCAGTTCATTGAACGGCAGGCCTTTTTCGAGCGCGGCGATGATCTCGAGGCAGATGGGGTGTACCCGTTCCCATTTGTCGCGCTCCGGGTGGTGGAACTCGCCATAGCCGTCCTCGAGGATACGTATGGTGGGGCTCTTCACCAACACGGGGTCCGGGAAGAACCTCCTGGGGTCCTCGATCTTGGGGATGTTCAGCTCGCGCATGAGACACCTCGGGTCCGGATGGCCGGATAGGAGCCTTCACGGCGTTCGGTCGCGGCGTCGATCGTGCGCACCATGCGGTGCACGTTGCCTCCGATGGTGACGTTGGAAAGGGCGTGGCGCACCTCGCCGCGCTCGACGAGGAAGGCGTAGGGGATGGGGATGACGGCGCTGAAATCGCCGGTGGTGACATCGGCGGTGAGTGTGCCGGCCATCGGTTCGCCTCTTAGATCGTGATTACTTAAAGTCATCCCGGATGAGGGGGTGTTCGTAAGACGTGTGGAAACAGTGGGAAAGAAGAGAGCCTTGAGGACCTTGTGGATCCCCAGGTTCCGAGGGCTTCGCGTTCGGCGAAGGAATCGGTGTCACCGGCGACGTCGCTGGGCCGCCGGAGGTTTCCCAGGGGTCTCGTTGGATGTTCCCCCTAGACTTGTGCCATCGGGAGGTGCATCCTGCGCTGCGCCGCCGGAAACACCTGACGTCTTGCCGAAAATATGCTTCGGCCATTTAACCATTAGGCCGCCGCCATCGGCCTCCTCTCCCCGATGCCCCTCCGGCGCGCCACCCTTTCATTAAAAAACAGGACCCCGCATCGGCGCACCGTCCATGCGCATAGACCCGTGGGGCAGCAGTCAGTACCAAGACTACGCCCGCTTGCGCGACGAGTTCGGGATCGAACCCTTCACCGAGGACCACCTCGAGGGCTTCCCCGACCCCCCGGCCCTCCTGCGGCGTGGCGTCGTCTTCGGCCACCGCGGCTTCGGCCTCGTCCGTGACGCGGTCCGCGGTGGCGACCCTTGGGGGGTCATGACCGGCCTCATGCCGTCCGGGCGCATGCACTTCGGCCACAAGATGGTCATCGACCAGGTCATCTACTACCAACAGAAGTGCGGCGCCGACGTCCACATCGGCATCGCCGACTTCGAGGCCTATGCCACCCGTGGCCTCTCCATTGAAAAAGCGCGGAAACTCGCCATCGAAGAATACGTCAAGACCTATCTTGCCCTTGGCCTCACCCCCGACAAGGGCGAGATCTATTTCCAGACCACCCGCAGCCGCGTCAAGGACCTCGCCTACGAGGCTGGGCTCAAGGTCAACCTGAGCGAGATGCGCGCCATCTACGGCTTCGACGACAGCACCTCGCTCGCCCACATCAACGCCCCCCTCATCCAGGCCGGCGACATCCTCCACATCCAACGGGAAGAGTTCGGCGGCCCCCGCCCCACGCTCGTCCCGGTCGGCGTCGACCAGGACCCCCACATCCGGCTCACCCGCGGCATCGCCCAAAGCCTGCGCCTCTATTCCGTCAAGAAGACCGAAGACGGGCGCCACGGCGTCTTCCTCAAGACTGGCGACGCGTGGAAAGACAAAGAGAAGGCGCTCCTCGACGCCGCCGAAGCGACCCTCAAGAAGCTCGGCTTTGCAGACCTCGAACGCAACGACCCCTACCGCGCCATCTACGTCAAGGGCGCCTCGAGCCGCGATCTCACCCAGATCGACCTCGCGCTCGCCAAGACCGAACCCAGACGTGGCGGCCACGGCTTCGTCCCCCCCTCCTCCAGCTACCACCGCTTCCTCACCGGGCTCGACGGCGGCAAGATGTCCTCCTCCCGGGAGAACTCCGCCATCTTCCTCTCCGACGACCTCGAGGACGCCAAGAAGAAGATCGGCCGCGCCAAGACCGGCGGACGCCAGAGCGCCGAAGAACAGAGACGGCTCGGCGCCGACCCGGACGCCTGCTCCATCTATGAGATGTACCTCTACCACCTCATGGACTCCGACCAGGAACTCCTGGAGTACTACAAAGGCTGCAAATCGGGTGAGCTGCTCTGCGGCCAATGCAAAGGACGCGCCAAGGACCTCATCGAAGTCAAGCTCGGTGGACTGCAGGAGCGCAAGGCCGCGGTGACCGATGCGGAGATCAAGGAAGTGTTGAGCGAGGACTAGGAAGCCGCTCGTTCAGCAGTGAGCCGGTTCAGCGGACAGAAGTCTCCGCTCGCTGCGATCTCATGTTGTGGACCTGGGGGAGAAGGGCGCAGCCCTTCTCCCCCAGACCCCCTCATCCCACAACAGCCCATTCCTTCTTGATCCACTCTGCAAGGAGCCGATGCGTGATGCGGAACCGGCCCCGCCCGACCTTCTCCACAGGCGCCCCCCGTTCCACCAATCGTCCCAGGAGCACAGAGACGTTCTTGCCGTCCAGATGGATGCGCCGCCCGATGGTCGCCACGTTCGGTTGCGGAAGGACGGCGAGGGCGACGAAGACGTCCCGCCCGCGTCCCTTCAACTCGCCCAGGATGCGGGTCCATTCCGGAGGCAGGGACTCCAATGCCAGGTAGAGGCCCTCCACCACATCCTCCTCGGTGAGACGCCCCTTGCCTTTCCTCCTGAGGACGTCGTGGCAACGCGCGCCGAGGAGTTGCAAGCTCCCCGGGTCGCCTGCGGCATAATCGAGGAGCAGTTCGAGCGCTTCCGGTGCCGGCTGGCATTGGACGGCTGCGAAACGGGCCCGGACGAAATCGGTGGCCTCTTTCTTGCTGAGGGTGGCCGGTCTTAGTGTACGGGTACCGGTCGGCCCGAATAGGGTCGGGACGCGCTCGACGAGAACCGAGGGGACATGGGCGGCCAGGGCGACGACGTGGGCTCGGGTGGTCGCCAGAAGGTCATCCAGAGCCGAGAGCGCCTCCTCGGGGAGCTCGGCGAGCCGTTCGGCGCCTTCGAAGACGACCACAGGCCGGAGAGGGGTCTTGGCCGGACCGGTGGGAATGCGGTCGAGGGGGGCGGCGAGCGCCCGAAGGGCCTCGAGCGGTGCGTCGTCGGCAGGCCCGTAGTGGGCGAGCCGCGTCAGCCGCATCCATTCGGTCCGGTCCATTTTACCCTGAAAACTTGACAATAACGCCTCGACCAGGCCGAGTGGGGTCCCCGGCAAAAGCCGGTCGACCCGCACCCGCACCGGCACCACGTCCCGCTCCGATCCCACCAGAGACGCCGCCACCAGGCTCCGCTTCCCGGTGCGTGCCGGACCCAGGATCACGCTCCGCGCCGGGGCCCTCTGGTACCAGCGTTTGCGTAGCCGCTCCACATCCTCCGAGCGACCGATGAAATAGGTCGCAAGACGCGCCGGCGGGATCGGCCCCTCGGCCCAGAACGGCGGCGAAACACTCTCCACGACCCCCGTAGACCTGTTCTCAACATAACTGTAGTGCTACCGCACCGATGAAATCAAGCCCGCCGGTCCCGCTCCCCTAATGGCCCGAAGGCCCGAATCCAGAAGGGAAACCTCCGAAATGAGTGGGTGAACGCCAAAATGAAGATAAACATGGTAACACCACCCGAGCGAGCCACGGAGGCCCCCTCATGTCGGTCCGCAACAACCCCAAAAACGCCACCCCCCGGTCAATCATGGCGATTCTTGTCGTGCTCACTTTCGTGCTTGGAGGGTTGGGCGGTATGTCCTTCGTCCAAGAGACCGAGGCGCAGACGGCGAGCTCTCCTTTGCGAATCACGGCCGAGGATTACTCGACCGTTGTCAACCAGGTCTTCGGTGAGGCGAGCATCGCCTACATCGTTCTGGAGGACTCCAGCAAGGACCTCACCGACCAACGCGACCTCGTCAAGGACGTCGAGGTGACGAGCGAGAGCGGTTCGACCGTTTTTGTCGACCTTTTGGAAACCGGCCCCCGAACCGGGTTATTCTACGGGGGTGTCGGGTTCGCTACCGGTACGAGCGAAAAGTTTCAGGATCCGGGTGACCCGTTTTTCGGCAAGATCGGCGCAGACAATAAGCACTCAAAAGTCAAAGTCGCCCGGGGGAACGAGGTCAAGGTTACGGTGGGTACGATGACCACCAGTTTTGACTGGTTCGACTCCCATCCTGGCCTTTTCAGCGGATCAGGTGTTTCGGATACGGCGGTCCCGACGGAAAAGGAGATCACCGGCCACAAGGCGACGGTCGTTTTCAAGGTAGAGGACGCCGACCTCAATGCCGACATCACGAAGGTCGACACCCACGATGGCTTGGTCTGGGTCTTCACTGACTCGGATATCGTAGGCGAGCCAGTGCGGCTCGTCGAACAAGGGACATCCTCTTCCACATTCATGGGGTCCATCGGTTTTGAATCGAGCATCCTGCCGGATAATGGGAAGGTCATGGTGAAGGCGGGGGACCGCGTCCGTGCCATCTATTCCGAGACGGCGGGCGCCGACGGACGACCCGAGGTCCATGATCTTCCGGGGACCGGCACATGGTCGTTCAAGTCGCTCAGCACGTCATTGAACATTTTCTTCGACCGGACGACCTACTTCGGAGCCTCGGCGCCCTCGGTCGATCCGCTCGCGCCCGCGGACCGGGCCGGGATAGTCCTTACGGACCTAGACCAGGATGTTGGTTTCGACCAGGATGAAGTCACAGTCACGGTGACATCCGACGATGGAAGCAATCCCCCTGACACCGCCACTATCAAACTGCGAGAGACCGGCGCCCGTTCGGGTACCTTCTTCGAGCAGGTCACGTTTTCGCACGCCGCAGGAGACAAAGGCGGCGGAGCACCCCTGTATGTCGACCCCGCGAGGCCCACGACGCTTCGGGTGACCTATACCGATACGGACGCGGACGGCCAACATAGGACGCGCACGAACACCGCCCAATGGCGCCCCGCAGACACCGGGAGCTTGAGCCTCGCCAGCGGAGATGAAGTCCTCAACGGCACGCAGCGGCTATTCAACATCGAACTCACTGACGCGGACGCAGACCGTACCACCGGCACCGACTCCGCGACCGTTCAGGTCCGGTCCTCCTCGGCGCCTACCGGGGGGATCCCTGTCACACTGAGCGAATCCGTTACGAATCCCGGCACGTTCTCTGGAACGTTCCAGATGACGACCGGCACCGAGTCCGGCAGACTCAAGGTCGCCGACGGCGACGGAATCATCGTGGAATACGCCGACGCGGTGAACGATTCTGGACGTCCCGAGGTCATCCGCACAAATGAAGCCGTCTGGCGGATGGCGGTCGACGCCACGATCGCGACGGATGCCATGATGTATTATCATCACGGGAAGGCGACAGCCCCATCCAACACTTCCGCGGAGATCGTCGTCGTGGACCACGACGAGGACGATCCGAGGGTCCGCGACAGCATCGATGTGACGGTCGTTGATGCGACGGCGAGCGCGACGAACACAAAGGTGACGCTGAAGGAGACCGGCATCGACACAGGGGTCTTCCGCGGCCTCCTGATCTTCGACCCCGCCGCTGCCGCGACGAACACCGATGGCCGACTGAAGGTCGCCGCGGATGGTCTGACCCGGTTCACCATCGAATATCTTGAAGCGGCGGACGCGACCGGCCAACCTCGACTGGTCACGCACTCGGGACTCGAGTTCTGGGAGGGTCCCAACACGGCCGTCGTCCGGGTTGAACGCGAGGCCGATACACCCCGCGGCAAGGAATGGCGGCCCGCCGATTTCATCGCGGTCCCTCCACCAGCCGGCGGTTCGGCCCAGGTGGTCCTGTACACGACAGGTGCGGGTCCGTTCACCGCCGTCGCAACCTCGACTCAGTGTCCTGGGGACCAGGTCACGATCAACCTCGTGAACACTGGCAAGAGCCAAGACGTCCACCGCTGGTTCGGTAAGCTCGACGTCCAGAAGGACACCTGCGGCAGCACGACGAAACTCGGGATCTCGGACGGCGCCACGATCTCGGTCCGCGTCAACAACGCCGCCGCCACGACAGGCACCGCGAAAGCGAGAGCGGCCGACACGACGACGGTCGCCTTCACCGAGAAGGACGGCACGACCAACGTGAACCGCGCAGCCGGCGACATGCGGCCGATCACGCTGAAGATCACCCATACACGATCGAACGGCCACAGTGGAGCTCACGAGAGCATCCCCATTGAACTGCAAGGACGGGCGACCGGCGCCAAGACGCAACTTTGGCTCTCTGAGACCGGGCCGAACACCGGCGTGTTCACGGGTTCGTTCCTTGCGACCGATGATCACGCCTTCGACACGACGACACCCGCCAAGAACGCCACCCGTAACGCCACCCATACCGTGTTCCTCGACGTCGACTTCCCCGCAGGGACGACAAGTGACTACCTTGCCGGATACGGCGGCGGCATCTTCGATTCGCTCGAGGCCTCATTCAACACCAAGAAAGACACGGTCGAGTGGTGGCCGGGTAAGGACGCCAGTCTCACGGTCATCGCGGACGCCGTGGGCACCGGAGCCCCGGTGAAGGTGCGCCTCGTCGACCCCGACCTGCTCGCCGAACGCGTCTTCAAGGAAAAGACGGACACAGCCAGCAACAAGCGTGAGTTCTCGTTCACAAAAGGCATCGCGGTCCGCGGTTCTGAGCTCGTCTTCGTGAACATCACGGTCACCAGCACGTCCTCCACGTCTACGACCTTCCGGGAAGTGGACGGGCGTCCGGCGGAACCGATTGCCGACCGGAACGGCGACAGGATCGTCGACTGTCGTGATGTCACCATCACGGTCAACACCGGCTCTGTCACCTGTACATCCGTCGTAGGCAACAGGATCAACCTCAACCAGGTCTCTTGCGGCAATGGGATCACTGGTGGCCAATGTACGTTCACGGTGAACTATTGGTATCGCGCCGATGCAACGAACGCGGTTGCGAACAGCCATCTGTCCTATGTCCTGAAAGAAGACGGCACGGGCGTCCGCTTCAACGCAGCGCCTCCCACTGGTGGAGCTGTCCTCATCGACTACACACCTGCAACGCGCACGATCGTGGCGCGCGGCGCAGGCGCCGCCGAGAACGTCAAGGTGAGCCATACCGGTGCAGGGACGTTCGTGTCGGACATCCCGACAGCATCGACGTCCGCCGACGATGGCAAGATCGATGTGACAGGCCAGCGGACCCCCCTCGTCTTCAGCTATGGTGATCCCGCACCCCGTACGGGTGTCGCGTCAGGCTCGGATCCGGCCCATATGCGGGCTGAACGTGCCGATGGCCTCTGGCGGAGCGCCGAATCCGCCCAAGTGCGGTTCATGAAGCCTGATTACTCGGCGACCGCGTCCAACCCCTACGCGGGCCGCTTCGTGGCGCTGGAGGTCATCGACCGTGATTCGGACCGGACCGACCGCCAGGACAAGATCCAGGTGACCGTGCTCGACGCTCAGAATACTGCAGAGAAAGAGACCGTCACGCTCGTCGAGACATCATCCGGGACAGGGGTGTTCCGCGGTGTCGTCGAGGTCGCTGTCGGTGCAAGCACGACAGGAGACGGCACACTCCAGTTCGCTGGCTCAAGTCGGCTGCTCCGCGTCAACTACCAGGACCCGTTTTCCGCGAGCGGCGTGGCGAACGTGGCCCGAACAGCGACGATCTCGTGGCAACCTGCGGTGGATGCACATATCACGCTGTGCTCGGCGCCTGAATTGGACGGCGCCGGACGATGCGTTGCGACCAAAGCGGCAACATTGGCATCGCCCATCGTGGGCACCACGGGCGCACTCTATGTCGTGGTCGACGACAAGGATGCCGACCGGAACCCGTCGGCGGTCGACACTGTTACGGTCCGTGTCGTTTCCGATGCGGATCCGACAGGTGAGATCGTATCCGCGACCGAGACCGGGCCTGCGTCAGGTGTCTTCGTCTCATCGGCGGTGCGCTTCGAGACCCAGCGCGCGGTCGGCAACGGAAAAGTCGTGGCGATCGATCGTGGGACTTCCGGCGGTGATTGGCTGGGCGACCGCGTCTGGGCCGTCTACACGGACCTCTTGGATGGCAAGGGCAACCAACGCGCCATCCCGTCGTACGAAACGGACAATGCTGATGCGGATCACGGCCGCACGGGCTGGGACCGGACCTTCGACGGTGTCGTCACGTTTGAACGCCCATTCTACATCGGAACGACGCCGGGAACTGTTGGGCACATTGCACGGGCGAACTTTACGGTGGCCGACGGCGACTTGAACGTTGATTCACGGACGGTCAATGTCGTGACGCTCGCCCCGACCGGCGATCTCAAGATAGGGCCCATGAAATCCGATGGCTCGGGTATCGATGATACGCGCGGCGCATTGCCTGCTCGATTGATCGAAACGGGTGCCAACACGGGCATCTTCATCGGCCAGATCGGATTCGATACAGCCAAAACTTCTGATGTGGCCGGTAACACGCCCGCAAAAATCAAGGTGTCGAACCTTGACAAGGTGCGGGCTTTGTACAACGATACCACACTCGGCGCCTCCGGTGAGGTCCCTACGCAGCCTTTCTTCGCCGAAACGACCTGGTACGCGGCCGGCTTCGGTGTGGTCACCTTCGATCGCGCCGGTTACAATGCCGCTGGACAGGAGCCAGTGGTCCGGTTGTTCGATTCCCAACTCGCCGGCGCCACCTCGGTGTCCGTCCAGGTCGCCTCGACAAGGAGCCCCACAGGCCTTTCGCTGACGATGACCGAGATCGACCGGAACACAGGCCTTGCCAAGAAGGGCACCGGCGTCTTCGAGGCGTCGTTCGACCTCACCACAGGCACTCCTGGATCCGGCGAACTACGTGTCGATCCCGAAGACACGCTCGAGGCGCGCTACCAGGATGCCGACCCACCGGGCACCAGGACGGCGCAGGCCGCCGTGGGTGTCGGTGACGATGAGGCTCCGGTCACGTCCTTGGTCACAGACCCAGCCACGGCGGCAGGCAAGAACGGCTGGTTCCTCCAGAAACCGGTCGTCTCGTTCGAGGCGGACGAGGCTGTCCTGGAGACCAGGTATAGCCTGGACGGTGGTGCCGCCCTGCCTTTCGATGGACCCATCGAGATCACGGAGGGCACCCATGAGATCGAGTTCTGGTCGGTCGACTTCTTCGGCAATGAAGAGGAGCCGCAGACGGAGGAGGTCAATGTCGACCTCACGAACCCCACCCAATCGGTCGCCGGCCTGAAGGCGACACCACGTGCGGCGGGCGCCATCGAGCTGGCGTGGGACCCTGTGACGGACAAGACGCCCCTCGAATGGGGCGGTTACCGGGTCTTCCGCGGCAGCGTCTCGGAAAGCACCGAGGTCGGGAACGTCTCCACGGAGTCGTTCACGGACACGCCGGAGTCGGACGCGAACTACACCTACTTCGTAGTGGTGGAAGACGCGTCTGGACGGTACGATGCTTCGCTCTCGAAGCAGGTGTTCGGCATCTCCGACCGCGTCGCGCCCACCCTCACCAAGGCAGGTGCGCTGCAGACGGAGATCCGTGAAGAGGAGGATGCCCTCCGGGCGGACCTCTATGCTTCGTTGGACACCCTTCCGAGCGACTTCGACAAGGTCATCGTCAAGGTGACCGCCCCTGCGGGTGGCAACTCGACCGAGATCACTCTGACCCGCGTCGGTACATCTCTCCCGGCGAACTTCACGGGTGCCTACACCGGCTTCACGGCCACGGGCACCTATTCGTTCGCCATCGAGGCGCTCGACAAAGCGGGCAACGCCGATACGAAGGTCATCTCGGTGAAGTTCATCGGCATCGATAAGACGCCGCCGGTCTTCAACGTCCCTGCGACCGTTGAACAGGGCAAGAACCTGGTCGCCACGCTGGTGGACAATGACTCGGGCGTCGTCTCGGCGAAGTACAAACTCGGTTCGGGTGATTTCATCACCGTGGACATCCCGAGCGCGACGACGTCGAAGACGGTGACCATCGCCACGGCGGGTCTAGCCTTGGGTGAATACACGATCACCTGGGAAGCGACCGACCTGAACGGCAACAAGGGCCAAGGCACGGCGACTTTCGAAGTGGTCGAGCCGGGCACGACGCCCCCGACGCCGGGCAAGCCGACCATCGTCCTCATCGACCCGACCCCTTCCTATCCGTACCTTGAGTCGGGTGGGACGGCATCGTTCCGGGTCGAGAGCGCGTCGCCGCTTTCGGCGCTGTCGGTGAAGGTCGGGGACGCGGCTCCGGCCGACCTGCTGGCGCAATGGATCTCGTCGACGGCCGCCATCGAGCTTCCGACGACCGGCCTCGCGCCGGGCGTCCATGTCGTGACGGTCTCGGCCTCGAACGCCGCAGGGGATTCCTCGGTGGAGCTGTCTGTGACGGTGCTCGAGCCCGGTCTGCCGCTTCCGGCGAAGGACGTCCGCGTCTCGCAGGTGCCCGGTACGACACACCTGAAGGTCGATTGGGAGCCGTCGCCGTCGGACAACGTGGACGGCTATCTCATCCACCGGTCGTCGTCGCCGTTCAAGGTGATCGCGGTCGTGGGCCCGGATGTGACGAGCTACGTAGACGACACGACAAAGGCTGGCGTGACCTACATCTATCAAGTAACGGCGTTCTCTTCAGAGAAGGGGTTGCTTGAAGAGGGAGCAGAATCCGACCTCTTGGTTTTGCAATTCGCCGAGACCCAATCGTCACCGGCCAAGGTCATCGCCACGGGTGCCGACGACGACGGCTTCTTCGCCTCCTATTGGTGGGTCTTCCTGATCCTCCTTGGGGTGCTCATCGCCGTCTCGATGGTCTATGTCTATCGGGACCGCCTCTTCGGTTCCCGCCAGGAGGCCGAGGAGGAGGACCTGTGGGCCGACCATGGGGACGCCTCCGGGGCGTTCGCCGGTGAGGACGACGAGGCGCTCGCGGCGCAGTTCGGGGTGACGACGCACGACGTGCGCTGCCCGAAGTGCACGACCGAGTTCAGTGTCTCGGGCGAGAAGCCGATCGTCACCAACTGCCCCAACTGCGGCGGCACTGGGTATCGCGGCCGAGTCGCGATTGCCGAAC
>JAHWKR010000022.1 GCA_019347805.1 Methanobacteriota archaeon | reverse complement strand
CGGCTTGGCCCGGACCGTGACCGTGTTCCATGCCGGCAAGGGAGCGACCCCTCCGACATCGGGGACCACCAACGACACGACTTTGAGAAGCGGCATCACGACCGGCGAGTCCAAGGAGACGTTCACCGGCACGTTGCTCGCGTCCGAATTGACCGGATTGGTGGATGGTGACGAACTGCGCTGGGTCGTGCGTGTGGAACTCTCCAACCCTGAGACCCCTTGCACACAACCGTGCCTCGACCCCGTCCAGACCACCGGACAAGCCTATTATCGTGCCACCGTCGACCGGTCCACCCCGGGGATCTTCATGAACCCCATCTCCGGCGCGTTCATCGGCAACACGACCGCCAACGAATGGTACGTCTACTCCCCCCCTTCCTTGAACCCGCCCCTGCCGTTCGCCGTCACGGTGTTCGACCACCAGGCGGGCTCCCCGATCGTGGCGGCGAAGACCCAGATCCTCCGCAATGGCGAGAACGTCACCACTGTCTTCGACTCGACCTCGACCACGCCGACGGCCATCACATACACCTATGACCCGACACAGGATTCGCAGGGCAGTTTCACGTTCAACGCGAACAAGCACACCAAGATCGACATGGTCGCCGAGGACCGGGTCGGCCACCGCTTCGACAGTGCGGAAGCCGGAAGTCCAGCCATCCGTGTCGTCATCGACAACATCACCCCCGAGGTCACCAACACCAGCAGCCAGCTCAAACTCCTCCCTGGCCAGACCGGTCTCGCCTCCGTGGGCGAACTCCTGCGCATCGCCATCAACGGCACCGACAAGGGCGCCGACCTGAATACGCCGAAACAGCTCATGCGCGTCTGCGCCCGCCTCATCCCGGCCGCCGACGACCCGAAGAACCTCTCGGCCAACCAGCGTCAGGCGGAGGCGGACAAGTGCGCCACCGCGCCGTTCGCGAGCGCTTCGACTGCCGCGAACCTCACGACGGGGCAGTACCTGCGCATCCCATACGTCAAGGTGGGGAAGAACGAGTTCCACATGTCCGAGAGTTTCTCGGTGCCGAACGATTGGAACGTCAATGGCCTCGCCACCGCCCAACTCGTCGTCATGGACCCGGTCGGGCGCTTCGTCATGGGCAAGACCCTTGGGGTCTATTGCGTGAACGGCGCCGCCAGTTGTCCTGACAACCAGAAGAAGAACTCGAACATCACGGTCGATCTCCTTGCGCCCGTCATCGAGCAGAAGGAGCCGCTCTCGGGCAGCGACACGTCCGATTTCGTGGCGGCGAACCAGGTGCGCTTCCGCATCCGGGTGACGGACCCCGGGGACACGGACGCCTGGAACGGCGGCGACCCAGCCGACACCGACCTTCTCGGTGTCGACGAGGACTCGGTCAAGGTCCGTTATCGTGTCGACGGCGGCAACCAGGTCTCCCTGACGCTCCGGCCGATCTCGGAGGAGAACCATTTCGCCTCCAATCCGCTCACGCTCGCCGAGGAGGACACGCTGACCTATTTCTACGAGGCGCGTGATTTCTCCGGCAATCCGGTCCGCCTTCCGCAGAACGGCACTTTCGAGGTCCAGGTGGACCGCAAGGGCCCGATCATCGAGGAGGCGAAGGACCATGAGTTCCTCAACGGCGACACCCACACGTTCCGCTTCAACGTCACCGACGACGGCGTCGGTCTCGACGCGAGCCGGGTCAACCTGTTCTGGCGCACGCCCGGCACCCAATACAAATCGGTCACCATGACGTCGCAGGGCGGCGACGTCTTCGTCGCCTCCGTACCGGGCCAGGAGGACGGCACCACGCTGGAATGGTATGCCGAAGCCCGCGACACGTTCGGGAACCTCGCCACCCTGCCGGCCACCAACCCGACCGGCGCTCCCAAGACCACCCTCATCGACCTCACGCCCCCGAATACGACCATCACGGCACCGGACCAGGTCACGTCGGCCAAGTTCAACATCACCTGGAGCGCCGTGGACAACCGCGGTGCGGGTGACGGTTCGGGCGCCGACACCTATCATATCGAGTTCCGGGTCGGCGAAGGCGGCCGCTGGTTCACCTTGGTCCGCCACACCCGCGAGACCTCGTTCGAGGTGTGCGCGGACGCCCAGAAGACCTATTTCTTCCGCGGCAGCGCGACCGACCGCGCCGGCAACGTCGAGGCCTTCCCGGACACACCCCAGACGCAGACCTTCGTCGACGCCTCGGAGGCGTGCGCCGACCCGCCGAGCGTGACGCTCATCGCACCCAAGAGCGGCGACACGGTCTCGGGCGATTTCACGGTCCGCTGGACCGCCAGCTCCCAGGTCGCTCCGGAGGGCCTGACCGTGAACCTGGAGGTCGCGCCCACCGGTGGTGAATACCAGACGCTCGCCTCAGGGGACGCCGTCTCCGACGGGAGCCATGTCTGGGAGACCGCCTCGATGGACGCCAACGACCCCTGTTTCGAGGCGGGCACCTACGACCTGCGCGTGCGGGCGGTCGATCCGAACGACAAGATCGGCACCGACGAGGCGACGGGCATCAAGCTCGAGAACGGCATCACCGATTGCGACGACCGCGACGGAGACGGGCTCCTCGATTCGTGGGAGCGCGGCAATTTCTGCACCGCCGGCCAGCCATGCGACCTCACCGGCATCTCCCCGGACGCCGATGCCGACCAGGACGGGCACACCAACGAACAGGAGTTCTCATCAGGATCCGACCCGAACGACGCCCAGAGCGTCCCCGGCTCCCGGGCTCCGAACGGCGGTGGCGGCGACGACGAGACCGGGTGGAACAACCTCTACCTCCTGGTGGTGCTCGCCTTCCTGGCGACGCTCGTGGTCTTCGTGGTCGGCGTGACGAGGAGGTGGTAGACGTGGGCCGCGATCCCGCCGATCATCCGTACGACCATGACCCGGACGCAGAGGAGGACCAGTACGACGCCTACGTCGACGACGACTATGTCGAGGACGAGGACGATGCCCGATCCGAAGGGGACGACGTGATGATCTACGGCGAGGAGGAGGCGACCGTCGGCCGCCGCCGCCACGCCACCTTGGCCATGACGCTCGCCGCGGTGACCTTCCTGCTCTCGCTCGTGGTCCTCGCCGCTTATCTCGGCACCTCGAGCGCCCTTCTCGACCTGGTCGATTTCTGGAGCTTCACGACCTGGATCTGGGTCTTCTCCGGCCTGCTCCTGGTCTTCTTCGTCTGGCTCCTGGTGCTCCTCTTCACGAGTCCGGTGAAGGAGCCCGCCCCGGTCGCCGAAGAGGAAGAGGCATGGCCCGACGAGGACGAGGAGGAAGCGTGGGGCGACCTGCCCGAGGCGGAGACCTTCGGCCTTCGCTGCACGCGCTGCCGCCATGTCTTCACGGTGACCGACACCGGTGAACGGCCGCTCTACCACACCTGCCCGAGCTGTGGCGCGCGTGGCGCCTACGACGACCGGCCGGCGGCATCCGGTACGACCGGTGGACCCGAGCGCTCCGGCGCATAGGGACCATCCGACACCTTGAAAAGCGGCCCCGTGCGTCGCCAAGACGGGATGCACCTCGGGCCCATGACGGGTCGAGCGTGAGCCACGTCCCGCGGACGGCCCCTCCATGGTGTTCGACAAGAAAACCCTCGTCATCCCTGACGACACGAAGTTCGAGGAGCACACGATCCTCACGGTAGGTGACGTGATCCTCGGCAACCACACCGAGATGGAGTACGGGGTCATCACCTCGGGTCGTTTCTTCGGCGGCGAGAGCGTCCGGGTCAACGGCAATCTCAAGGCCGACGGCGAGGTGCGCCTCGACATGTTCGGCCGCGTCGACGGGAGCGTCACCTGCAAGGGCGACGTCTACCTGGGCGAGAAATGCCGCATCGACGGCACCCTGCAACTGGAAGGGGACCTCGACGTCGGCGACGACGTGCAGATCAAGGACGGCTTCGAGGCCAAGGGCTGGATCAACATCCGCAACCCCATCCCGGTCGTCGTCTATCTATTCATCTACATGATGGAGCTCCTGCGGCTCGGCCGCAGCGAAGAGGTCGAACGCATCCTCAAGGAGCTCGAAGCGGAAGGCGAGGAGGAGATCCTCATCGGCGACGTCTTCCTCTACGTCCCCGACGGCTCCAGGCTCGGGCTCACCCAGAGCGACGTCAAGGGCAACCTCAGGATCGGCGCCGGCTGCCGCGTCCTCGGCAATTTCACGGTCAAGGGCGACGTCTTCGTCGGCAAGGAGACCAAGCTCTACGGCGCCATCCGGGCCACCGGTGGCCTCAAGATCATGGAAGGCGCCGAGGTGCAGGGCGAGATCCAGGTCGAAGGCCCGGTCGACATCGGCCCCGGCTGCCATGTCCTTGGCGACCTCACCGGCGACTCGGTCGTCATGCACCAATCGGCCATCGTCGACGGCACACTCAACGCCCCCTACGGCATCCGCTTCGTCACCGACAAGGACAAGAAGATGGACGAGAAGGTGGAGCGGTTCCAGGCCGACCAGTTGGACGATATCGTGGACCTCCTCCGCTGAGCTTCGCTCAGGGACGAGGCCCACGGCGCCCGCGCAAGCGCGGGCTGAAGGTCGACTTCTGCGTTGACTTCGTTAGGCAGGAGAACGACTGCGCTTTCGGCTGAAGGTGGATCTCCTTCGGTGATCTTCGGTCACGAACGAGAGCCACTGCGCGAGCGCGGGCTGAAGGTCGACCTGCTCCGTTAGGAGCGGTCGACATGGTGAGCCAAACGAGGCCGCGCAGCGACCGCGCGAGGCGAACTTCGTTGACCTCCTCCCCTGAGCTTCGCTCAGTGTCTCAGGGGTTTCCAGAACTTTCATCATGGTCTCCTCTCTCCCGCACTTCATGCGTCCGGTCCTGTGGGTCACCCTAGGGGTCCTCGTCTTGACGGGCCCCACACCCGGCATCGGTGCCCAACCTGGCCTTTCGACCGAACCTGCGAAAGGCTTCGTCGATCTGGAGATCAAGGATCCCGTCGTCTTCTTCCACACGCCGGAGAAGGAAGTGCGGTTCGAGGTGTTCGGCAGGATCCAGTGCACCGATGGTGCACGACCGCCACGGCCCGTCTTCGTGGCGAACGGGTTCTCGACGAGCGGGACGGAGTCTTTCTCGGTCGATGCGACAGAACGGCAGATCGACTGGCGACCCGACCCTTCAGCGACCGCGGGCGGGTGGATGGTCAAAGCCTCCTCCTCGTTCAATCTGACCACCACTATCGACCGGGAAGAGGGCCGTACGACCACATCGGACAAGGTCATCCTCGTCCGGGATGGCTCCGGCGATGATGGCTGTACAGCCGATGGCTACCGATGGCACGGCGACCGGGATCTCTTTACGGCGATCGTGCCCCAGCTCGACAATGGCACGACGAACGGGACCACGATGGACAAAGCCGGTCCCTTCTCCCTTCCCGACGCCGGCCTCGGCTTCCTGGTCGGTCTCGCGGTCGGGGGCCTCGCTGTCTGGGTCCTCCTGCTGCGGCGGCGCTGAGACGCCGCGGGCGAAACCCTAAGGCGGGACCCCGCCTCCCCGGCCCTTCGTGGCCCTCACCATCGGTCTGGTCGGCAAGCCGAACGTCGGCAAGAGCACGTTCTTCAGCGCGGCGACGGCCGCCAAGGCGGAGGTGGCCAACTATCCTTTCACGACCATCGACCCGAACAAGGGCGTGACCTATGTGCGGACACCGTGCCCACATGTCGCGCTCGGTGTGACCTGCACGCCGGGGAACGCCCCCTGCGACGACGGGACGCGCCTGGTCCCCATCGAGCTCATCGATGTGGCGGGCCTGGTCCCGGACGCCCACAAGGGCAAGGGTCTGGGGGTCAAGTTCCTCGATGACCTCCGGCAGGCGAGCGCGCTCATCCACGTCGTCGACCTCGCCGGTGCGACCGATGCGGAGGGCAACCCGGTCGACGCGGGCACGCACGACCCGGAGGAGGACATCGCCTTCCTGGAGCGCGAGATCGACCATTGGCTCGCCGGCATCCTGGGCGACAAGTGGGAACGGACGGCGAAGGCGATCCTCGCATCGGGTGGCAAGACCGGTCGCGCCATCGCCGAGCGCCTCTCGGGCCTCGGCGTCAAGGAAAGCCACGTGTCGGCGGCGCTCACCGAAGCGGGGGTCGACCGTGAGAAGCCGCAGTTGTGGTCCGAAGAAGACCTCGTCAAGGTGGCGACCGGCATCCGGCGGCGCTCGAAGCCGATCCTCATCGCGGGCAACAAGGCGGACCAGGCGGACCCGGAGACGGTCGGCCGCATCGAGCGCGCCTGCGAAGCGCGGAGACTCCTCTTCGTGCCCTGCTCCGCGGAATCGGAACTGGCGCTCCGGAACGGCGCAAAGGCAGGGGTCCTCGACTACACGCCGGGCGACAAGTCGTTCGACATCACCTCGGACAAGCTCTCGGACAAACAGAAACAGGCGCTCGAGTATGTGCGCTCCCACGTCCTCGGGCCCTACGGCGGAACCGGCGTGACCGGCGCCGTGAAAGCCGCCGCCTACGACCTTCTCGACCTCATCACCGCGTTCCCGGTCGAGGACGAGCACAAGTACACCGACAAGCAGGGCCGTGTCCTTCCCGACGCGTTCATGGTGCCGCGGGGGACGACCGCCAAAGAGTTCGCCTTCAAGGTGCACACCGAGCTGGGCGAGCGCTTCATCCGCGCCGTCGACGCCAAGACCAGACGGGTCGTCGGTGCGGACCATGAGGTGCAGGACGGGGACGTCATCCGCATCGTGGCGGACGCCTGAGGGGCACCGGACAGGGCGGCTCCACAGGCCATGACCTGGCGACCGCCGGGGTTCACGGACCTGCCCGCGGAGCCCCGGGGTGGAGCGTGTCCAGGGAGCCCAGAAAGCTCAAGAACCCCTTCGTTTCTTGCTCCCCTATGGCTCCCGTGGTGGCGCGTCGAAGGCGACGTTTTGCGATCCTTTCCCTCCTCGCCCTCATCGCGGTCGGCGCGCTCTCGCCCACCAGCGCGTATCATGACGGATTCCCGTCCGGGTGGGAGACGGCGATCGATCACGCGCTTGGCCAATCCGTGTCGTTCGAGGTGACCGAGGGCACACCTTCCGCGTGGTACCGTTTCTCCCCGTTCGGCGTCGACCAGGCCGGTCTCTTCAGGGTGACCGCGGACGGCGACGGCGTCTTGCGCGGCTATGTCGTGGACGATGACGGGCGCCTCCTCGACATCCGGTATATCTGGCCGCGCTACGACCTCGGGGGGGCCGAATGGCCCGTCTCGGCCCTCGGCTCGCCGGGTCTTCGGATCGCTTTCGTCATTGATGACGCCGCTTCGAGCAATGTCACGGTCCGTGCCGATGCGATCGACCTGCCGGACCTCGAGCTTGTGGATCTCCGGGTGGACAACGTCCCGATCACGACCGACGCGGGCGACCTTCCGGCCGGTGTCCACCGCAAGGTGACGGTCACCATCACGAACAACGGCCCCGGCCATGCCGAATACGTGGACGCCTCCGTATGGGTCGATCCGCGAACAGATGGTGACAGCCGTTGGTTGCAGCCTGCCGCCGGATCGGAGACCGGACTCGCCCCCGGTGAATCGAAAGAGATCACGTTCTGGTGGGACACGACCGGTCAGTTCGGTGACGTCGAAGTGCGGGCCGATACCTATGCCTACCCGGGTGACAGCGACCATTCGAACAACTTCCGAATGACCCCCCACTATGTCCTCGTCGGCGGCACCGGCGTCGGCATCGGCATCGCGCCCCGCGTCTGAAGCCGACCCCATCCACGATACCCTTAAATCAGCCCCACCGTGGCCCGGTACGCCCGGCACCTGTGTCGGGTTGGAGCTGCTGACATGGTCACCCGAGAGGACCTCCTGAAGACGCCCGTCGAGCAGATCGATCTGTCCAAGGTGGGCAGGGTCACGGATCTCGTCGAATCGTGGAAACGGGGCAGCATCCAAGGGCGCAGCCTCGGCAAGTGCGCGTCGGTCTATGAGAACATGGTGCAGGACCCGGTGCGGCCGACGGTCATCATGGGGCTTTCGGGGTGCATGATCGCGGGGGCGCAGCGGTTCGTCATCCGGGACCTCATCAAAGAGGGCCTCATCGATTGCCTGGTCTCGACGGGGGCGCAGCTCTACCAGGATTTCTATCAAGCGATGGGCTATCAGCACTACATGGGGACGCCGGACGCCGACAACGTGGCGCTCCATGAGCATTGGATCGACCGGCTCTATGACACCTATGTCGACGAGCTGGCGTTCCGCAAGACCGACCACTTCATCGCCGAGATGACGGAGAACCTCCCGCCGGGCAACTATTCGAGCCGGGAGTTCCTGCATGAGATGGGCCGGATCGCCTATGAGCGCGGCGACCGGGGGATCATGGCGACCTGCTACGAGCTCGGCGTCCCGATGTTCTCACCGGCTCTCAACGACAGCAGCATCGGCATCGGGCTGACGGTCTATTACAAGAAGATGATCGAGTCGGGCAAGCGGGAGTCGATGGTGCGCATCGACCCCATACGCGACAATTGGGAGTTGACGCAGATCAAGGGCAAGTCCCCCAAGACCGGCATCGTCTACATCGGGGGCGGGACGCCGAAGAACTACATCAACGACGTCGAGGTCATCGCCGAGGAGACCGGCTTCGATGTCGCCGGTCACGAGTACGGCTTCCAGATCACGGTCGATGCGCCGCATTGGGGCGGGCTCTCCGGTTCCACGTTGGAGGAGGCCCAGAGTTGGGGCAAGATCCATGCCGAGGCGGACAAGGCGACCGTCTATGGCGACGCCACCATCATGCTGCCGCTCATCGCCGCCCACATGCTCCAGAAGGGCTTGCACAAGGACCGTCTGCGGGTCAAGTATACGTGGGACATCGACACGTTGGTCTCGGTGGAGCATGTGCCCATCGGGGCGGTGCGGACGGTCGAGGCCGCCGCGCAGGCCTCATGAGCGGTGAGGGCCCGCCCGAAGGCGCTTCTCCGGGTCGTGCACCCGTGGAAAAGGCCATAGCCGGTGCGCCGTCTCCCGCTCCGGCACCGTGACGTCCGGACCCCGAAGCGGCTCTTCCCTCCCGATGATCGGATACGCTCCCCCATCAAAGCGGCCATGGCACCGCGCTCTCCTCCCGCTCTTCCTGCTCCTGGTCGTGGCGCTTCCGTTCTTGCCGTCCGGTGCCGAGGCGCAGGACGACCTCTCCTTCGTGGCCCGTCGCTCGGTGACAGACGGGGACGGAGCGCTTTTCGCGCTCGAGCTGTGGGCAAGCGAGGACCTTTCGGCGCTACCGGCGGGCACGGCGCCGCACTTCCGGTTCATCCTGCTCGACCCGGACAACGGGACACGCGCATCCGGTGCACCGCTCTCGGTCTGGACGTTCCGTTGTCAGGAACGGTCCGGTTCGTGCGATGGGAAGGTGCAGAACGAGACGTTGCTCCAGACCATCCTGCTCGATGCGGACGACGGCGCGGAGGACGGCGGCTATCCCTGGTCGCCGGAAAAGGGGCGGCTGTTCGATGAGGCGGGCCTCTGGCATATCAGCGTCGGATTGGAGGGCACCCCGCTCGAGGAGCGTGCGGTCTGGCAGGTGACGGTCGAGACGACGCCGATCTCCGCTCCGGTGTCGTTCTTCGAGGACGTCCGTGCACTATTCGGCTTGACGTTCGGAGCGCTCGGCCGGGTCCTCGCCTTCGTGCTGTGGGTCACCGCGGGCGTCCTGGTCGCGATCTTCACCAAGCGCCTGCTCCTGCGCACCATCTTCTCGCCCCGGCGCCTCGACCTCACAGTGGTGCGTCTGGTCGGCCGGATCATCACCCTGACCGTCCTGGTCATCGCCATCGCGCTCGGCCTGTGGAACGTGTGGGACGTCAATTTCTGGGCGGGTCTCACGACGCTCGGTCTGCTTTCGGTGGCGCTCGGTTTCGGCATGCAGAACACGGTGGCGAACATCATGGGCGGCATCAGTCTCGCCTTGGACAAGCCGTTCACCATCGGCGACCGCATCAAGGTGGGCGACTCGTGGGGCGACGTGCAGGAGATCGGGTTGCGCTCGACGCGCATCCTGACGGTGAAGCGCGAGGTGGTCATCGTCCCCAACAAGCTCCTCGATGAACAGGAGATCTGGAACTTCACGATCTCGCATCCCGAGCTGCGCCTCGACATCGATGTCGGCGTGAGCTACACGTCCGACCGGCGTCTTGCGGAGGCGCTCATGATCGAGGTGGCGCAGGAGCATCCGAGCATCCTGTCCTATCCGAAGCCGAAGGTGCTCCTGCAGGAGTTCGCCGATTCCGGCATCAAGATGCAACTGCGCTGTTGGCTGGAGGCGGCCAAGGAAGCACGGATCGTCGCCTCTGACCTGCGGAAGGGCATCAAAGACCGGTTCGACGCGCGTGGTGTCGAGATCCCGTTCCCGTACCGCACGTTGGTCTACCACAAGGACCTGCCCGCGCCGAAGCGGGCGACGCAGGAAGAGCTCGACGCCATCGTGTCGGTCGACGAGGAGGTGCCGCGGCTCGTCTACGCCACCGCCGGTGCGGAACCGGGCGAGAAGGTGGCGGAGGCGGTCGCCAAGCTGGCGCGAGAACTCGACATGAACCTGGTCGTCGCTCATATCCTTGACCGGTGGACCCCGACCGGGGCCCAACGCGCCGAACGGTTGCTCGATGTCTTCCGGGACGCGGGCACCCATGAGGGCGTGGCGGTGATGACGGAGCTGCGCGAAGGACCGGTCGTGTCGACCCTCAAGCATGTCCTTGTCACCCACAAGGCGGACATCCTCGCCATCGGCGCGACGCGGCATCCCATCCTGCCGACGACGCGCAACGTGGCCGACCTGACCAAGGAGATCCGCGAATCGATCAACGTGCCGGTGATGATCATCCCGCGCAACCTGCAGATCGGCGAGCGCACCATCGAGCATTATCGGAAGCTCATGGAGACGCGTCACCGGGAGCGCCGGCGGGAACGGCGCAAGCTCGTCACCGAGACGGACGAGAACGAGGAAGGGGAAGAGGAGAAGGAGGACGCGAGCGTCTAGGAGGGGCGTTCGAGCGCCGTGTCGGTGTTGTCGTCGCCCATCGGGAGCGGCGTCTCTTCGGCTTCCGAGAGAGCGATCATGTCGCCCATCTCGCCGCTCGAGGCGAGGATCTCCATACCGTCCGAGGAGACGTAGTAGTCGAACGCGGCGCCGTCGCGATGTTCGTTGATGATGTTGGCGGCGGCCAGTTTCTTGAGGTGCCAGCGCACGGTGCCATGGTTGACCCCGAGGGCGCGGGCGATCTCCCGTTGGTGCGAACCGGGGTGCGCAAGGAGGTAGGCGACGATGGTCTTGGCGTTGTCGTTCTTGAGGATGGAATTGATGAGGGCGGTCTGTTTCGTCTTGACACCGCCTTCGAGGGGATAGTAGAGCTTGAGGCCGTTGGCCATCTGGCAACGCACCAGTTCCGCTTCGCTGAGCTTCCTGAGATGCCAGGTGGTGTTGGTGGGGTTGATGTCGAGGGTGCGGCTGATCTCGCGCAGATAGACGCCGGGGTTCTGGCGGATGTAGGCGTACATGTCGCGACGCACCGGGTTGTCGAGCACGTTCTTGCGGTCGATGTACTTGACACCGCCCGAGAACGCCAGGGCGCCACCGGTGGCAAGGAGACCCACCACGGAGATGGTCATGATGGGGGCACGGTATTCTGCGATGAGGTCGTCGGGCTGCGGAACGAGCAGGTCTTCACCACCGGTGAGGACGCGCTCTTCGCGGTCGACGGGTTCTTGGGCCATCGCCACCACGAGCAGGCTCGTGAAGGTGAAAAGAAGCCCGAAGAGCATCATGTAAGTGCGTTTGGAATACTTGTACCGGCGCATGGCCATCGACTCCCGACGCAGGTCAGGTCCGAAGACCAGAACCCACACACAGACAGAAGACAGGTTTTCCTGTCACCCTGTTATTATCACTTTCTCCCCGCTGCTAAATAGCGTCGGATGCGGGGCGGGATGACCGTGGGGGGTTCGGACCGTTGTCCAGAGGGATGACCGGTCAAGGCCCTCCAAGGCCATGGGGTGTCGTGCGTCCCAGACGGACGGACCACCTGCGACGGGAGAGCGCGGCGTCGTGTCAGGAGTGGCCCGGTCTGGTCAAGAGGCGGCCAGGCGGCTCATCGCGCGCTTGACCAGGGCCGTGACCAACGGTGCGACCGCAGGCGGACCGGCGACCCGCTCCGCTTGCTAGGCCCGATCTGCGCTGAACGAGTGACCGGTGACAGCGGTCACCACCTCCGCTTCCTCTTCGCTCAACCGGCCGGGGACGACGAGGCAATGCAACGGGCCCCCGAACTCCTCCTCGGCGAGCGTACGGAGCGGTCCGGCGAAGAGCCGCGGCGTCGGGCTGCCGGCGCGCGCCACGGCGCAGACCGGCGTGTCCGCGGAAAAGAGCGCCGGGTCCGCGGCTTCGCCGCGCTCGGCCCGGCGGCGCAACGTCTCGAGGAGCACCTCGGCGCCTTGCGTCGCGGTCATGTAGCGCAGTTCTTCACTGCGGATGTCGAGAAGGACGAGGGTGTGGAGGCCGCGGGCGCGGTTCTCGAGGATGACGTCGAGGGGGGATTCGGGAAAGTAGTGTTCTTCGGGGAAGACGAGGGTCGTCGTGCGGCCGAACTTGTAGTCCGAAAGGCCGAGGAGCCCGGAGGCGGCGGTCTTGATGGAGACACCGTGCACCACCTCGACGCTGTGGCCCGCGCGCAAGGCCGACAGGCGCAGGGCCTGGTGTGTCGTCGCTGTGAGGGCGTCACCGGCGGTCATGAACGCGACCGTCTTGTCGCCTTCGAGCCGTGCCAGGATCTCCCCCTCGCCTTCTTCGACCCCGGCGCGGGGCAGGATCTCGAACGCGCGGCCGATGGCCTTGGCGACCGCCACCGTGTCGCAACCGAAGAGACGACTGGTGTAGAACTCGGCATAGACCTGGTCCGCCTGCTCGAGCACGGCGCGTGCCCGGACGGTCATGTCGTCCTGGTCCCAGAGTCCGAGGCCCACGAAGACGAGCCGGCCCATGACGGGCGGGGAAGGGATGCGGTACAAGAGCGTTTGGGGGCGCCAGGGGAACCCTCAAGTGGCCGCGCAGGGTCGGGCAGGAAGATGGGCGCCAAGGACGCCGTGGAAGAGGCCGCGACCCGTTCGGTCGTCGTGCCGATCAAAGAGGCGGAGGCGGTGCGTCGGGCGCTTTCCGAGCGCGGGCTCCTCGACCCCGCGTTGCATCCCACCAGGATCGAGGAAGGCGTCGCCTTCGCGCTCGTCCCGGACGCCGACCTCGATGCCGCCGCCGCGGTGGCGACCGGCCATAGGGGGCGGCTGGACAGAAGCCGCTTCACGCGTCGTGAGACCCGACCCGCTTCCTACCGCGACCTCCTTGCCGACCTCCCGCAAGACCTCCGCCCCCTCCTTCCATCGTCGTTCGACATCGTCGGGCATGTGGCCATCGTCAAACTGCCGGAGGCGCTCGTCGCCCACACGCGCCACATCGCCGATGCCGTCTTGCAGGCGCAACGCAACATCACCACCGTCGCCCTGGACAAGGGCGTGAAGGGCGAGCTGCGTGTGCGTGACCTCGAGGTCGTGGCTGGAGAGCCGACCCTCACCACGTTCCACCGCGAGCATGGTGTGGAACTCGAGGTGGCGCTCGACCGGGTCTATTTCTCCCCCCGGCTCGCCACCGAACGAAGACGCCTGGCCGAACGGATGGCACCCGGTGCGCGTGTGCTCGACCTCTTCGCCGGGGTCGGCGCCTTCGTCGTCCTGGTGGCGCGCGACCAAGCACCGGCGAAGGTGTGCGCCATCGACCTCAACCCGGACGCGGTGCACCTCCTCGGTCGCAACATGGAGCGCAACCGCATCACGGCGGAGGTGGAGGTGCGGACCGGTGACGCCCGCCTCGTCGCACCGCGGACCGGCGACTGGGACCACGTGGTCATGAACCTCCCGCACGGTGCGGCGGCCTTCCTCGATGTCGCCGCCGAATGCGTCGCCCCCGACGGGGAGGTGCATCTCTACGCCATGGTCGAGCGAGCGACCGAGGCCGACACCGTGGCCGCGCTCGAGGTGCGCCTCAGCGGGCTCACCGGGGCGCCATGGCGCGTCGTCGAGCGCAGACATGTCCGCAACTATTCGCCGACCATGGACGGCGTCGGGTACACCCTTTCCGCGCGTTGACTTCCCGCCCCGCCACCCGCTCGCCGCCACCGCCGGTCACCGGGACCGGCTCCGGCAGTTCCCCCCGGCTTCACAACCATCAAGTAGACACCCGGTCTCGCTCGGCCCGTGGCCCCCAGCGGAAGCGCACAAGGACATCCACGGCTGACCCCGTTCGTGCTCGCCATCCTCGACGGGTGGGGTGTCGCCCCGGCGACGGACGGCAACGCCATCAAGCGTGCCCGCACACCCAACTGGACCCGCTTCGAGGATGAGGGCCTGGTGACCGAGATCGCCGCCTCGGGGGAGGCGGTGGGGCTTCCGCCGGGCCAGATGGGCAACTCGGAGGTCGGGCATCTCAACATCGGTGCGGGACGCATCGTCTTCCAGGACATCGTCCGCATCGACCGCGACATCCGCGAGGGACGTTTCCGCGACAACGAGGCGTTCAAGTCGGTCATGCGACGCTCGGCCGAGAGCGGGAAGACGTTGCACCTCGCGGGCCTCATCGGGCCGGGCGGGGTGCACAGCCATGAGCGCCACATGCACGCGCTTCTCGACGCGGCGGCCCACCATGGGGTCAAGGACCTGCAGGTCCATGCGTTCCTCGACGGCCGCGACACGCCCCCGAAGAGCGCCGGGGAATACCTGGGACGGCTCGAAGAGGCGATCCGCAGAGCAGGTGTCGGCCGCATCGCCACCGTGCAGGGCCGCTATTGGGCCATGGACCGGGACGAGCGCTGGGAGCGCACGGAACGCGCCTATCGCGCCTTGGTGCATCTGGAGGGCGAGACGGCGAAGGACGCCCGGGAAGCGCTCCAGCAAGCGTACGGACGGAACGAGAACGATGAGTTCGTGCAGCCGACGGTCATCGAGGGCGCCGAACCGGTCACCGAAGGGGACGGCTTCATCTTCGTCAACTTCCGTCCCGACCGGGCCCGGCAAATGACCCGTGCGCTCGCCGAACCCCGTTTCGACGACTTCCCCGTCAAGGACCTCGGGCTCGACTATGTCTGCATGACCCGTTACCAGGATGCGTTCCAGGAGTTCGCCGCCATCGCCTATCCGCCGGAGCGGCCTGACCTGACCCTCGGGGAACATCTGTCGCGGCTCGGGGTCTCCCAGTTGCGCATCGCGGAGACCGAGAAATACGCCCATGTCACCTATTTCTTCTCGGGTGGCCGTGAGGAGCCGTTCGAGCTCGAGGAGCGCATCCTGGTGCCTTCCCCGAAGGTCGCCACGTACGACCTGCAGCCCGAGATGAACGCCGAGGAGGTGACCGACCGCCTCTTGGAACGGCTCGACGCCCCGGAGCCGCCGCAGTTCGTGGTCCTCAATTTCGCCCAGCCCGACATGGTGGGCCACACCGGGGATTTCACGGCCGCCGTGCGCGCGGTCGAGGTGACCGACACCTGCCTCGGCAGGATCGCCGCCCATGTCCGCCAAGCGGGTGGGGCTCTTCTCATCACGGCCGACCATGGCAACGTCGAGGAGATGCGGGATGAGAAGGGCGACCCGGTGACCAAGCACACCACCAATCCGGTGCCGCTCGTCCTCGTCACGGCACCCGGTGCCATCCCGGAGGACACCCGGTTCGCGAGCGGGGGCATCCTCGCCGACGTCTCACCGACCATACTGGACCTCATGGGGCTCTCCAAGCCGTCTTCCATGGACCGCTCGAGCCTGTTCCAGAAGGGACGCGCGGCGGCCTCTTCGGACCCGGTCCTTACGTGACCGGGACACCCGGGCAGAACGTTATATACCGCCCGAGGTGAAAGTCAGCCCCGATGCGGGCTGTCTGGCGTCCTTCCTGGGTCATTCCGTTCCGGAAGAGCCCGGGGCTGGTCCAGGACACCCTCGCCGTCACGCCGGTGGTGGGCACCGTCATGGTGCTCCTTGTCGCCTCCATCGGGGTCGGTTCGATCCTCGTCTGGGGCGTGCCGAACATGGAGGACGAGCAGTCCAACGCCGAGTTCGCCGGCATCCTGAACCAGTTCTATTCGTTCGATTCCATCGCCGAGAACGTCATGCATGGCGGCAGTGCGGGCAAGGCGTCGAAGGGGACGTTGAGCATCCCCGGCGGCACCGTACAGCGTACCGACGGCAACTGGTTCGTCATCAGCTATTATCCGAAGAACATCCACGGCGGCGACGTCTACGACTTCTCCCCGTCCGGGTTCCATACCATCGCCGAGCCGAAGGACGAACTCGTCATCACGAACGACGGGGTCGATGTGACCGACCCGAAGATCATCCTGGAGACGGTCTGGAGCACGTTCCATGTCGTGCGGAACATCGCCACGCCCGCGAGCTGGGACAGCGGCACGTCGTATACGGTCTCGGTCTTGGACCCGGCCGAGTTCAATTCCTATCCGACGCGTCTGCGCGTACAGGACGAGACCACCGGCGACGACCTCGTCGTCATGTGGTTCTATCCCATGGGCGCACTGGAATACCAGACCGAGACGTCGAGCGGCGTCCTGAACATCGCCCTCGAGAACGCGGCCGTGCTGACCACGCGCCCCGGCGGCACCGGACTTCGTGACAAACCGCTCCTCACGCAGGAGTTCACGTCGGCCGCCCATCCGGACGAACTCACGTTCATGGCGATGTTCTTCATGCTCTTCGTCGACAACGTGACGACACCGGGCATCAGTGCGGGCGGCGCCGGCAACTATCCCTTGCTCTTCAGTCTCAAGTCGAACAATCTGCGAACGAACGGCACCGAGGTCTATCGGGTGCAGGTCGACATGGTCGGGGCGCGCACATCGGCCTGGATGGACTACTACACGCGATACTACGGCTTCGTCGAGGACGAGACGGCGGTCGACCCGGTCGTGCGCGCCGAGCGCCAAGCGGGCGCCAACCTCGGGGTCTACGATTTCGTCATGATGGAATCGCTCATGGAGCTCACCCTCCAGATGGAGGATATGGAGATCTCGACACGCCCGCCACCGCCACCGCCTGGAGGCCCTGGCCCGGGCGTGCCGGGTCCGCCCAGTTCATGCAGCGGCATCAAGTGCGTCAACAGCGGCTGGCCGACGAACCTCAGGTGAAGACCGGGGCGTCCCCCGCCGCTTAAGTATGGACGGCACGCTCCTCTGACCGTGGAGCGCCGCATCCGCAAGATCACGGCCTATCTCTGCACGGAGTGCTTCCAGACGTTCCCCGACAATGGGTCGGCGAAGGCGCATTGGCAGGAGGAGCACCATGTGCCGAAGCCGAAGCGGCCCCGCGGACGGCCGCCGAAGAAGCGTCCTTCGGAGCGCAAGCGGGCGGTGGCCGAGAAGGAGCGCAAGCGCTCCGACCGCCGTTAGCGCCGAAACGGGTATGACCGCGGCCTTCTTCCCGGGGCTGATGTCCGCCGCCGAGTCCGCGACCGAGCCGGGGCTCCTGAAGGGTCCGCTCCATGACCTCCACGCCCGCCTCGGTGCGCGTTTCGTCGGTTTCGGCGGCTTCGAGATGCCGGTGCAGTATTCCTCCATCAAGGAGGAGCATGAGGCGGTGCGGACGCATGTCGGTCTGTTCGATGTCTCGCACATGAGCAACCTGCGCATCGAGGGGCCGGGCGCCGAGGCGCTCTTGTCGCGCACCACGGTCTCCGACGCGGCGAAGCTCAAGGTCGGCCGCGGCGTCTATACGGCGGTCCTCCGCGACGACGGCACCATCCTCGATGACACGATCTTCTATCGCATGGCGGACGATTCGTTCTACCTGGTCCCGAACGCGGGGCTGAACGAGGCGGTGCGCGCCGCATTGGAGGCGCACGCGGACGACGTCGAAGGAGACGTCACCGTCACCGATGTCTCGCGTGCCACCTGCATCTTCGCGCTGCAGGGACCGGACGCACCGGCGGTGCTGAAGGCGGCGGGCGCCGATGTACCGGACACGCCGCCCTTCCGCATCCACGAGGCACAGGTGGACGGAGCCGTCTGCCAGGTGGCGACGACCGGCTACACGGGCGAGACCGGCTACGAGCTCTTCGTCTCCGAGGAACGCGGGCCGGAGGTCTTCGAGGCGCTCCTTGACGCGGGGAAGGTGCACGGGATCGAGCCGGTCGGCCTCGGAGCGCGCGACACGTTGCGATTGGAGATGGGTTTCGCGCTCGCCGGCAACGAGTTCGAGGGTGGCCGCACGCCGCTCGAGGCGGGGCTCGGTTGGGCGGTCAAGTGGGACCATGACTTCGTCGGGAAGGAGGCGCTCGTCCGGCAGAAAG
Organism: Methanobacteriota archaeon; assembly: GCA_019347805.1. Lineage (GTDB taxonomy): Archaea > Thermoplasmatota > E2 > JACPAO01 > JAHWKR01 > JAHWKR01. The sequence goes on along the minus strand of JAHWKR010000022.1, from coordinate 30,747 downwards.
AGACGGACGACCATGACCGCCTGGTCGGGCTGGAACTGTCGGGCCGCGGCATCGCCCGCCATGGCTATGCGGTCCTGGACGGTAGCGGGCAGCAGGTCGGCATCGTGACGAGCGGGACCCTGTCGCCGTCCTTGGACACGGCCATCGCCCTCGCCTATGTGCGCCCCGGCCAAGCGGCGCCGGGGACGGAAGTGGCGGTCGATGTGCGGGGGCGCCCGGTCGCGGCGACGGTGGCGAAGACGCCGTTCCTGAAGCGGTCGTGAAGGCGCCGGACGCTCCTTTCCCGGCACCAGAACCCGAAGACCCGCCGAATTCCTGCCGGCCGGCTCTTGTGCGCGTCACAAGCGCTTTTAAAAAGCCAGGATTACGGGGGCGCCGGTAGGAAGCCATGGCGGAAGTCCCCGACGACCTGAAGTACTCCAGATCGCACGAATGGGTCCGTGTCAAGGACGGGATCGCCACGATCGGCATCACCGACCACGCGCAGAACGAACTCACCGACATCGTCTACGTCGAGCTTCCGAACGAAGGGGATTCGTTCGAGCAGGAGGACGAGTTCGGGGTCGTCGAATCGGTCAAATCGGTCTCCGAGCTCTACCTCCCGGTCACCGGAGAGATCACCGCCGTCAACACCGAACTGGAGAACAAGCCCGAGCTCATCAACGAGTCTCCCTACGACAAGGGCTGGCTCGTCAAGGTCAAGCTCGAGGACGAATCCGAGCTCGACGGCCTGATGACACCCAACGCCTACCTCTCGCTCACCGGCAACTAACCGGCGACGACCACCGGCCCTCACCTGAGGTCGCCTTCCTCACACCCGTTTCCCCCACCCTTCCACCGCGCAACCCTTTTCACGGGACGCCCTGTCCCCCGCATTGTCCCTTTAAGTAGCCAACAGAAGGGACCCCAGGTGCCGCCATGGTCCAAGCCCCTCCCAAGAAGTACGATCCGAAGGCCTTCGAGGAGGAGGTCATCGCCAAATGGCGCGACGAGGACACCTTCCGCCGCTCCGTCGAAGGCCGCCGCGGGGCCGAACCGTTCGTCTTCCTGGAAGGCCCCCCGACCGCCAACGGACTCCCCCACCCCGGGCATGTCCTCACACGCACCCTCAAGGACACCGTCTGCCGGTTCCGCACGATGCGCGGCCGCTTCGTCGAGCGCAAGGCCGGCTGGGACTGCCATGGTCTGCCGGTCGAGATCGAGGTGCAGAAAGAGAAGGGGCTCAAGGACGTGCGCGACATCGAGGCGTACGGCATCGAGCGCTTCAACGCCGACTGCCGCGAATCGGTGTTCCGCTACAAGGACGTCTGGGAGCGCATGTCGGAGCGCGTCGGCTTCTGGCTCGACTTCGACGACCCCTACGTCACCATGGACGACGCCTACATCGAGAGCGTCTGGTGGTCGCTGAAGACCCTGCACGAAAAAGGCCTCCTCTTCAAGGACTACAAGGTCCTCCCCTACTGCCCGCAGACCGGCACGAGCTATTCCAGCCACGAGGTCGCGCAGGGCTACAAGACCGTCGAGGACCTCTCGGTCTTCGTCAAGTTCCGCCTCAAGGACGACACGGACGACGCCGCCGTCCTGTCCTGGACCACGACGCCGTGGACGCTCCCCGGCAACGTCGCGCTCGCGGTCGGAAAAGACATCGAATACGTCAAGGTGCGCGTCACCAAGCCGGCCGAGAAAGCGCACGCCGAAGTGGGCGAGGTGCTTATCCTCGCCAAGGCGCTCATGAAGAACACGTTGCGCCACGAGACCGAGATCCTCGAAACATTCCCAGGATCTCGACTCGTCGGCAAGGCCTACGAGCCGCTTTTCCCGGGCGCCGTCGACACCACCGGCTCCGACACCGCGCACACCATACTGGAAGCCGACTTCGTAACAACAGAAGACGGCACCGGTGTCGTCCACACCGCCGTGATGTATGGTGAGGACGACTTCCGTCTCGGGGAACAGAAGGGGCTCCCGAAGCAGCACACGGTCGACCTGCGGGGCTGCTTCGTCGCCTCGGTCGGTGAACCGCTCGCCGGCCGCTACGTCAAGGACGTCGACGATGATGTCGCGGGACTCCTGCGCGGACAAGGCCTCCTCTACCGCACCGAACGCTACGAGCATCAATATCCGCACTGCTGGCGCACCGGCCACCCGCTCCTCTACTACGCCATGGAATCGTGGTACGTCAAGATGAGCGGCCTGCGCGAAGAGCTCCTGGCCGCCAACGACTCGGTCGATTGGCACCCGGACCACATCAAGGAAGGCCGCTTCGGTGAATGGCTGCGCAACGTCAAGGATTGGGCCATCTCCCGCAAGCGTTTCTGGGGCACCCCGATGCCGGTGTGGCTCTGCCACGGCAAGGGTGATGCGCCCCTCGACGGCTGCGGCAAGGAGGTCATGGTCGGTTCCCGCGAAGAGCTCCAGGCGTTCGCCGGCAACGTCCCCGACGACCTGCACCGGCCCTACATCGACATCGATGTCCCCTGCGATGATTGCGGCGGCACGATGCGGCGCGAGCCCTACGTCATCGACACCTGGTACGACTCCGGCAGCGCCCACTTCGCCCAATGGCACCACCCCAAAGGCACGGTCGACCGCGCCGACCATTTTCCCGTCGACTTCATCGCCGAGGGGATCGACCAGACCCGAGGTTGGTTCTACACGCTCATCGCCACCGGCGTGGCGCTCTTCGACCAGGCGACCTATCGCAACGTCATGGTGAACGGCCTGGTGCTCGCCGAGGACGGGCAGAAGATGTCCAAGTCGAAACGCAACTACACCGACCCGGGCCTCCTCTTCGAGACGCTCGGCGCCGACGCGGTACGCTGGACCCTTCTCACGACGAGCGCCCCGTGGGCCGACAAGCGCTTCTTCGAAGGCGCCGTGCGGGAGGCGCTCTCCAAGTTCCTCCTCACACTCTGGAACAGCTACAGTTTCTTCTCCCAATACGCCAGCCTCGACGGCTGGACCCGCGCCGACATCGCCAACGCGCCCGCCCTGGACGCGCGGCCACGTATCGACCGCTGGCTCCTCGACCGCACCTACGCCGCCTGCGAGGAGGCGGCCGACGAGATGGATCGCTTCCACCTCCACAAGGCGACCCGCGTCCTCGAGTCGTTCGTCGTCGACGACCTCTCCAATTGGTACGTGCGCCGCGTCCGCCGCCGCCTGTGGGGCGAAGGGATGACCGAGGACAAGGCGGCATGCTACGCCACCCTGCATGAATGTCTTCTCGCCGTCGTCTCCGCCACCGCGCCGTTCGCGCCGTTCCTGACGGAGAAGCTCTACATGCTCATCCGCGACGGCGAAGGCCCCGATTCGGTGCATCTTGCCGACTGGCCGGAGCGCAGCTACAGCGCGCCCGAGGAACTGGTCGACGCCATGGCGACCGTGCGCGGGCTCGTCGAGGCGGGACGCGCCCTCCGCGCCAAGGTCGACATCGGTGTGCGCTGGCCGCTTCCCGAGGCGGTCCTCGTGCCGACCCCCGACGCGAAGGTCGGACCCGAAGCGCTCGCGCCGCTCCTCTCGGTCTTCCAGGAAGAGATGAACACGAAAGGCGTCACCACGGCGGGTGACCTCGACCGGTTCCTGGAGTACCGCATCGCGCCCGAGCCCGGCCGCATCGGCCCGCGTTTCAAGCAGCACGCACGCCAAGTCTCCGCGGCCATCGACAGCCTCGACCCGGCCCACTGGGGCCCGATCATCGAAAGAGGCGAGAAGGTCCCGGTCCATGTCGAGGGCGAGGAACTGGTCCTCGAACCGGCCGACTTCCGGCTCGAGAAGGTCGAGGCCGAAGGCTACGCCAGCACCAAGGCGGAGGGCTACGTCCTCGTCCTCGACACCCATCAGACCCCCGAACTCAAGGCCGAAGGGCTCGCCCGTGAACTGGTGCGCCGCATCCAGGACATGCGCAAGGAACTCGACCTCCATGTCGAGGACCAGATCGAGGTCGCCGTCGCGTTCGACAAGGACCCGGGCGTCCCGGTCCAGGACCACGAGGCGACGATCCGTGAGGAGACCCGCGCCCGCGCGCTCCACTGGACGCGACACAGCGACGACGTCCAAGTGGAAAAGAGCTGGACGCTCGAGCTCGCCGAGGTCACGATCCAGGTCCTCACCGTCGTCCCGGCCCGACCCGAGGAGGTCGCGACCTGATGGCGACCGACATCACCCCCGGCTCCGTCGACACAAATCGCCCCCCCGCGAGCCTCCTTGTCCGCGGTGCCCACGTCGTCACGCAGGACGAAAGGCGCTCAATACTCAAAACGCACGACGTCTATTGCGAGGACGGCCGCATCGTCGAGGTCGCCCCCGACGTCGCCACCGAGGCGGACATCGTGGTCGAGGCGGCAGGCCGCGTGCTCCTGCCCGGCCTGGTGAACGCCCACACCCATCTCGCCATGGGCCTTTTCCGTGGCTATGGCGACGACATGCTGCTCGAGCCGTGGCTCCAGGAGCGCATCTGGCCGGCCGAGGCGCGCCTCACCGAGGAGACCATGCGCGCCGGTGCCGACCTGGGACTGCTCGAGATGATCCGTTCAGGGACCACCTCGTTCCTGGACATGTACTTCATGGAGCCGCTCCTTGCCGAGGCGACCGCCGCGGCGGGGATGCGCGGATGGATGGGTTGGGGCCTGGTCGATGTCGGCAGCACGGCCGAAGGCGACGTCCATGAACGGCTCAAGGGGCCCTTCCAGGCGTTCGCCGAAGATTGGGCCGACCACGACCTCATCACGCCCTCGGTCGCCCCGCACGCCACATACACCTGCAACCCTGAGACCCTCGAAAAGAGCGCCGAACTCGCCGCGCACTACGACATCCCGCTCCACATCCATTGTGCCGAGACCCGCCAAGAGGTCTATGACGTCGAGGCGAAGACCGGCCGCCGTCCGGTCGCGCAACTGGCCGCGACCGGTGCCCTCGGCGAACGCACCGTGCTCGCCCATTGCGGCTGGATCACCAAGCAGGAGGTCCAGGACATCGCCAGAGCGGGCGCGAAGGTCGCGCACAACCCGACCTCCAACCTCAAACTCGCGACCGGTGGCGTCACACCGCTCCCCGAACTCTTCGCCGCGGGTGCGACGGTCGCCCTCGGCACCGACGGCCCCGCCTCCAACAACGCCTGTTCGCTCTTCGAGGCGATGAAGCTCGCCGCCCTCGTGCAGAAACAACAACGCTGGGACCCCACCATCCTACCGGCCGGGGAGGCGCTCGACCTCGCCACCCGCGGTGGTGCCGCGGCGCTGCGCCGCCCGGACCTCGGGACCCTCGAGGAAGGGAAGACGGCCGACCTCACATTGGTCGACTTCCGCCGGCCCCACCTCGTGCCGTGCCACGACGTCGTCTCCAACATCGTCTACGCGGCGCAGATGGCGGACGTCACCCACACGATCGTCGCCGGACGCGTCCTCTATGGCGACGGCGTCTTCACCACGTTGGACGTCCCATCCGTGCTGTCGCGCGCCGAAGAGGCCGCACGCCAGGTCTGCCAGCCGGTCGTCGAGGCGTGACTATTTCAGGACCGGCGGCAGGATGTCGGTGACCGGCATCTCCCGCCAGACGCGCGGCATGGGTCCCAGGTTCCCTAATACCGGTACCGGCGTCGACAGGGGGTTGTTCGGGTCGCTGCCGCGGTCCACCTCATAGGCGTCGCCGTACAGGTCACCGTCGGTGTCCGGGTCGAGCGGTTGTGTTCCGTAGACCAACACCTCCTCGCCGTCGAGGAGGCGGTCCCTGTCGCTGTCGGGATCCCGCACGTCGGTCTTGTAGACGTAGATCTCGAGACGGTCGTTGAGCCCGTCGCGATCCATGTCCGGGTCCTTGGGATCGGTCTTCCAGAGGAGGAACTCGAGGCCGTCCTTGATCCCGTCGCCGTCCGTGTCGGCCTTGGTCGGGTCGGTGTCGTGCACGAACACCTCGGCTTGGTCGGTGAGGCCATCGAAATCGGTGTCCTTCTTGAGCGGGTCGGTCCCGTAGGCGAAGATCTCGGGGCCGTCCGGTATGCCGTCGCCGTCGCTGTCGACGATGAAGGGTGATGAGCCGTAGAGCAGGATCTCCTCGCCGTCCAACAGTCCGTCGCCGTCGGTGTCCGCCTTGCGGACGTCCGTGCCGTGGCGGTTCAGTTCCGCGGCGTTGGTCAGGCCGTCGCCATCGAAGTCCTCGTCACCGTCGACGATGCCATCGCCGTCGGTGTCCGGGTCGAGCGGGTCGGTCTCGGTGAGATGGTGTTCGTCTCCGTCGCCGAGCCCGTCGCCGTCCATGTCGAAGACCAGCGGATCGGTGCCATGCACCACGATCTCCTCATGGTCGGTGAAGCCGTCGCGATCCGTGTCGGCCAGTAGCGGGTCGGTCAGATGGACGTTCACCTCATCGCTGTCGGATATGCCCTCGCCGTCGGTGTCCGGGTCGCGCGGGTCGGTCAGATGGATCTCCACTTCGTCGCCGTCCTCGAGACCGTCGTCGTCGGTATCGATGTCGATCGCGTCGGTGCCGAGGACGTTGACCTCCCGACAATCGGTGAGGCGGTCGCCGTCCAAATCGACACCCGGTGCGCATCCGAGCACCAGGTACGCCTGTCCCTTCCCGTTGTTGCGACGGGCGTCCCCCGCGAGGATGTCCGGCGTGCCGTCGCCGTTCACGTCTCCCGCTTGCGCCAAGGCGACGCCGACATCACCGGGGCTGTAGCCGAAGACCGTCGCTTCGGATGTCGTGAGATGACGTTCACCGACCGCGCCGCCGCCGTAGTAGACGCGCATCACCCCCCGACCGCCGCCCGGGTCCAGGTGTCCGAGGGCGAACTCTTCGGGGCCGTCCCGATCGATGTCGCCGAGGCCGGTGACCGCACGACCCACCATCATGCCGGCCTGGGTGCCGTGGATGCGCACGTAGGCGTTCTCGGCGAATTGCGTGTTGGCGCCGCGGAAGAGATAGACGGCGCCACGGTCGGCCGAGGTGCCCTCGTCATGTCCCGGCACACCGACGACGATCTCCGCCCGGCCGTCGCCGTCGAGATCGGTGCCGCCCAATGCGAGGCCGAACAGTCCGTCCGACGGCGTGAACTCCGGATAGTAGATGCCGTTCGCGGTCGACCCCATATGACCGGAGGTGACCGGCCCGTAGCGCAGGTAGACGATGCCTCGCTCCGAGCCGCTGCCGTTCGGGAAAAGGGGGGCGGACATGGCGAGGTCGTCGCGCCCGTCACCGTTCACGTCCCCGGGGATGGTGACGACCGTGCCGAATTTGTGGCCGCGGGACTCGCCGGCGAGGACCACGTCCGAAGCTTGGCTCTGGTAGACGTAGACGCGACCGGCGAGGTCGTTCTCGTGCGGCGCGCCGATGGCGAAGTCGGGCCGGCCGTCGCCGTCGAGGTCACCGCCCCCCGCGATGGAGGTCCCGAACCTTGTGCCTTGGTCGCCTCCCAACGACATCATGAGCGACGGTCCTGTGGCACCCCCGCGATAGACCCGGACCGTTCCATGCTCGAGTCCGTCACCGGGTGCGCCGACGGCGAAGTCGTCGTAGCCGTCGCCGTCGCGGTCGCCGAGCCCCGCGAGCGCCGCACCGAGTTGACCTACGCGATTGGTGCCGCGCAGTTCCCAATCCGCGGCACCGAGGTCCAGGGACCCCAGGTGCGGCCCGTAGACAAGGTAGACGGCACCTGCTTGGTATTGGCCGGACGGGCCCGCCGCGAAAGGGGCACCGATCAGCAGGTCGTCGAACCCGTCGCCGTTCACGTCGCCAGCGCCGGCGACCTGCCTCCCCGCCTGGCCACCAGCGAGGAGACCCACGAAATGGCCATGGGCGTTGCCGAACGAGAACGAGCCGACGAAGGCACCGTCTCCGTTCCCGAACGCGGCGTCGGTGGGATAGGGGACCAGGATGAGGGACGACACAAGGAGGACCACCACGAGCGGTCGAAGCCTCCTAGGCCCTGCGGACGCACCTGCCACAGGCGATGGGAAGACCTTCACTTCTTATAGCCGTTTGCAGGCTTTCACCACCGTCGCGGTGGGAGAACAGAGGGAAAAAGACAGGAGGAGGCGCTTCAGATGGACGTGGCCAGGCCGCAGTGGCCGCACTCCAGTCCAAGGCGCAGGGTTCCCCCGCTGAAGGGCTCCGTGGTCAGGTTCTGGGGCCCGCCGCAGGACGGGCAGGCGACGGACGCTGGCGTCGCCGCATCCTGCGAAGGGACCTTCGCCCGGCCCCGGTCGCGACCGAGGTCCGCGCGGAGGGCACGGAACCGGTGGGACCCGCTGTTTCGGATATCGATTTGGCTCACCCCATGCCGGGCGCATCAGCGCCCCGCAGCCTGTGCATGACTGTCATGCCTGAAAATAGCTTTCGGCTCTCATTTTGTACATCCTGGTACAATGGTGGCCTCATCGGCCATCGCGATGTGACGTGTCAGGGGGGCTGCTGCAGTAGCCCGAGGAATCCCTCAGGGGGACCTCCTCGAGGAAGAGGTCGCGGGTCGGGTCGACCCAATAGGAGGCGCCTGTCGAGCAGTCTCCAGGATAGCCCATGGCGACCCGTTCCCCGTCGGCGTCGACCGGATGATGGCTGAAATGGACGAGCACGCAATCGGTCGCCCTGGGCGTCCAGGTGGCGTCCGAATAGGTGAAGTCCTTGGGGACCTTCCCGTTCTCGTCGTCCCAGGTCTCGACGATGTCGCGTGCCGCGGCGGCCGTCTCCGGCGTCACGGTCAGCCGCTTCGGGGTGTAGCCGAGGACGAACCGGTCGGGCGGGTCGCGTTTTGTCGTGGTCTCGGTGTAGGGTGAGGGCGTGATCGTGAACGTGCGGTTGTCCGCCTTGTCGACATACACTTCGTGTCTGTCGTCGGGGCCTCCGTCTTCGTAGAGGATCTGGATGGTGAACGTCCAGTCGCCGGTGTGGTGGTGGCCGTCCATGTGGGGACGCATCGACGTGTTGACGACCTCGGGTGTCCGCGCGGTGAGGATGGGAACGGCCGCTGCGGCCTTGTCAAGGACGTTGGCCTGTTCGGCATCATTGAGCGGCCGGTAGCGGATGTGGGGCTGCGGCTTCATGAAGACCTCCTCCCGCGCCACAGGACCGAGGTCGTCCGCTGTGAGTGGGTGATGGACGGCGCTTCCCCCACAGGACTCCGGAGGGACCGGCCAGCCGTCGTAGGGCAGGAGGCGTCCGGAGGGTGTCGAGGCGCCGAGACAGCCGCTCAGCACCAGGAGCGCGACCATGACACCGGCGACCGCCAGCGGGCGCATGTCCGGCCATAGGAGCCGGCCCATGAAGCCATTGCCCTCGCGGTCCCACATCTTGCGACCCTTCAAAGCCCTTATACGGTCCGTCATCGGTCGTCGTGACGGATGGGACCGTCGCCCGCACTCCGGAGGTCGTTCTTTTTGGGGGTCCTCCTCGTCGTCGCCGTCCTCCTGCTCGGCTTCACCGGGCCGTCGGCGAAAGAGTGGCGCTACGGTTCCGGGTTCGCCGCGACCGCCACCGCCGCCAGCCCCGATGGCGCCGCGTTCGCCACCTTGAGCGGTCCTGAAGGTCCGGGAAGCGCCGACCGCCTCCACGTCTTCGACCCGACCGGCGTGCGTTGGGCCACGGCGCTCGGTCGTCCGGCGTCGGCGCTCGCCGCCTCGGACGACGCCGAACGGGTCGTGGTCGGGCTCGCGAACGGCGACCTGCGTGTCTTCGACCGCGACGGACGTCCCGTCTCCTCCGCAGCCACCGGGAGCCCTGTGCGTTCCGTCGTCGTCGATGACCGCGGGACGCGGACCATGGCCCTCCACGGCGGTGGTTCCCCGGTGGTCACGGTACGGGACGCCGAGCATGGCGGAACGGTCCTTTCCGTGCCGTTCGACGGGGACGGCCGCGCGGCCCTTTCCGGCGACGGCACGCTGCTCGCCATGGCCTCCGGACACGGCATGGCGAGCCGGGTGCAGCTCTACGACCTCGACGGCGCCACGAAGCCGCTCCTCACCGCGATCGTTCCGGGTCAGGTCTTGGCGCTCGATGTCTCCACGGACGGCCGACACGTGCTTGTCGTCACCGACCGAGCGGCATGGCTCTTCGCGAGCGGTCTCGACCGGCCGGTGGGAGTGGTCCCGGCAGACGGCGGTGCCGGCGCAATACAGGCGCGCTATTCTGCCGGCTCCCTCGCATCCGACGGTCAGTCGTTCCTGCTCGTCTCTGCCGATGGCCTCAAGGTGCACCACCACAAGTGGGGCGAGACAGGGCCCCGTTGGACCTGGTCGTCGGTGCGTCCGGTCGAGGCGGTCCGCGCAGGGGGTGCCGCGGACGTGGCGGCCGCCCAGCAGGCTGAAGGACCGGTCGTCGTGTTGAGCCTCAAGACCGGCCGGCCCCTCCTCTCTGTCTCCCTCGATGGTACGCTCACCGCCTGGACCCTCGACCGCGACGGGCGCGCCGTGGTGGTCGCGGACGATCTGGGAGGCGTCGGACGCACGCGCACGGCTCCGGGAGGACCGCTCGGGCTCTTGCCGCATGGTGCCGTCGCCGCGCTCTATGCGCTCCCTCCGGTCCTTCCGGTCCTCGGGGTCTTTCTCGCAACCGGGGTCCTCCTGCGGCCGACGGTCGCCCCGCGCCTGCGCGCGTTCCTTGATGGTCGCCGCCACACCGAGCGGGACCCACCGGGTCCGGGGCGTCTCCGCCCCCAGGGCGCCGCTCCGGATTGGGCGCGCCGTCTCGAGGGCGACCTCGTCCTCGACGGAGTGAGCGTGTTCGCCGGCCGCTCGCGCATCCTCGAGGACGTCCGCCTCACCTTGCCGTCGAACGGGTTCACGGTGGTGGTGGGCGGCTCGGGCGAGGGCAAGACGACGCTCCTGCGCACCCTCCTCGGGCATGGCCGCTGGTCGGGCCGGTTGTCGGTCGCTGGTCGGCCTGTGCGTCCCGATCTTCCGGCGTGGCGTTGGAACGTCGGGCATGTGGCGCAACGACCCGCCCTCTACGATCCCCTGAGTCCGCGCGAGAACCTGCGCCTCTTCGGTGGCCAGTTCGAACTAGACCGGGACGTGGTCGTCGCGCGTGCCGAGACGCTCATCGACCTGGTGGGCCTGCGCCACGCCGCCGACCGGCCGGTCGGGCGTCTCTCGGGTGGCGAGAAGCATCGCGTCTCCATCGCCGCGGCCCTCCTTCCCGGTCCTGCGGTCCTGTTGCTTGACGAACCCACTTCGGGCCTCGACCCGTACACACGCCGGCAGGTGTGGGACCTTCTCGCCGGCATCCGGGACGTCTGCGGCACGACCCTCGTGATGACGAGCCATTTTCTCGACGAGGCGGCCCGGGCCGACCAGGTGGTCGTGCTGGAAAAAGGGCGTGTGCTCGCCACGGGGCCCCCGGATGCGGTGGTGCGGCTCGCCGCCTCCCGGAGCGGCCACGACATCGACGGTTTCGATGCGGCGTTCATCGCGCTCCTCGACGAGGCACGACAGAAGGAGGCGATGGACCGACGGTTCGGTGACCGCCCCACGACGGACCGGACCGCGCGACCGGAGAGCACCCCGACCGTGGGAGGCGACTGAGCGTGTCCGCCTGGCGACGCCTCTGCGCCGACCTCGAGAAGGAGTCGCTGCTCCTGCTTCGCGACCGTCGGGCGCTCCTCGTGGCGTTCCTCGTGCCGGTCCTGACCATCTGGGTCTACGGCTTCGTCGAACCGCCTGCGGAGGCGCGTTTCGACGCGGAGCTGTTCCGCACCACCGACCCGACCTCCCTCGTCGTCTCGCTCGCGGTCATGTTCCCCGCCTTGATGCTGGCAAGCGGCGCGGTCGTGCGCGAACGTGGACAGGGGACGTTGGACCGTCTTCTTGTGACACCGATGCATCCCGCCGGTTTCCTCGCCGCGAAGCTCGCCGTCCTCGCCGCCTTGGCGTTCCTGCAGACGCTCCTCGTGCTCTTCGTCGCGCTCACCACGCTCGACAACATCACCGTCCAGGACCCCGTCGGCACGATCGGGCGGCTCAACCTGGTCGCCTTGGCGTTCCTCTCCCTCGGCCTCTTGGTCTCCACGGTCTCGCGCAACGAATCGCAGGCGCTCCTTGTCGTCACGCTCCTCGTCCTCGTCATGCTCGTCCTGTCCGGTTTCCTCGCCCCGCTCGACGGCTTGGGGCCGCTCGAGCCGGTCGCCCGTATGCTCCCGTACACCCACGCTTACCTCGGTACTTACCACCACTTGAAGGGCCTCGACGCCCCCGACCCCTACTGGGCGCTCCTCGCCCTCGACACGGTCCTTGCCTTTGGCGCCGCGGCGCTGCTGTTGCGCCGCACCTCGCGCACCGCCTGACGGCCTATGCCCTCCTGACCGGCCGGTAACGCCTTTATATTGGGCCTTGTTGGGCCCCAGCATGACGCTCCTCGACCGCGATGTCATCGCGGTGAGCGACCTCTCGGACGATGAGATCCAGGCCCTCCTCCGTCTCGCGCGCGAGTTCGCCGGCCCGGAGGGCCGACCCACGCCCCGCAATGAACTTGCGGACCGCATCGTCGCCTGTCTCTTCTTCGAGCCCTCGACGCGGACGCGCTTGTCGTTCGAATCGGCGGCCCATCGCCTCGGGGCGCGCGTCATCGGGTTCTCGTCCCCGGCGGCGACATCGTTCGCGAAGGGCGAGACGCTCTCGGACACGATCCGCACCGTCTCCCATTATGCGGACCTCATCGTCTTGCGTCACCCGAAGGACGGCAGCGCGCGCCTCGCCGCGGAACTCTCCGAGGTGCCTGTGGTGAACGCCGGCGACGGTAGCCACAGCCATCCGACGCAATCCCTGGTCGACTTCTTCACCATCGGCGACGAGCGCGGGACGACGACCAACAACAATGTCGTCCTCCTGGGGGACCTGCGCTTCGGCCGCACCACGCACAGCCTCGCCACATTGCTTTCGCGCTTCGGCAACAAGGTCACTTGCGTGTCACCGCCCGGGCTTGAGATGCCGGAGGGCGTCATCGAGGAGTGCGCCCGCCATGGCCGCCGACCGGATCAGACCAACGACCTCGTCGGCGCCCTCGCCGATGCCGACGTCCTCTACGTGACGCGCATCCAGAAGGAGCGCTTCGCGGACCCGGCCGAGTACCTCAAGTACGCCGGCTCCTATCGCATCGACGACGACATCCTGCGTCACGCCGAGGCCGACCTCACGATCCTTCATCCCCTGCCGCGGGTCGGCGAGATCGACCACGCGGTGGACCGCAGACCGGGCGCGGCCTGGTTCCGACAGGCCAGGAACGGCGTGCCGGTCAGGATGGCGCTTCTGACCTCCATCCTGAAAGAGACACCCCAGATCCTCACCGAGGCCACCCGATGAAAGAGTTCATCGTCCCCCCGATCCGAAACGGCACCGTCATCGACCACATCCCGCCCGGCAAGAGCGTGCGCGTCCTCGAGGTGCTCGGCATCCCGCGTCCGGGCTCGACGAGCATCGTGTCGCTCGCCATGAACGTGGAGACCGGACGTGGCGCGGGCCGAAAGGACATCGTCAAGATCGAGGACCGCGAGTTGGAGCGGGAAGAGCTCGACCGCATCGCGCTCATCGCACCGGGCGCCACCATCAACATCATCCGCAACTACGACGTGGCGCGGAAGCACACGGTCGACCTGCCGGACACCATCGAGGGGGTCGTGCAGTGCCAGAACCCGGATTGTGTGACGCTCTCGGAACCGGTCGCCTCGCGCTTCCAGGTCACGAGCCGTGACCCGCTTGTCATCCGTTGCGACTATTGTCGCCATGTCCTGTCGCAGGAAGCGGTCGCCTAGGGGCGACGACGCACGGCGCCTTGGGCGGTCATCCGCATGCCGTGAGCCGTGTGAGTGACCGCGCGGTCCTCGGTTCTGTTCCGACTAGTGGTGCGCTCCGTCATTCTCGGTTTCGACCGGCTCTCCACCGAGCGCTTCGGCCAAGGTGCGGTCGATCTGGGCCAACAGGGCGGTGATCTTGCCTTCCGTCCCGTACGTGGCGGAGAGGACCGTGTAGGCGACGCCTTCGTGCGTGCCATTCGTCTCGTAGTCCGCATCGTAGCAGGGGGCGGTCTCGGGGGCGCAGCCAAGACTCCCGCGCAGGTAGACCAGGTTGTCCATCGCGTTGCCCCAGAACTCGTAGGGCAGGATGAGGCTGTGGGTGTAGCCTTGTTGGCGGTCGAGCTCGAGCGCTTCGACGGGCGAGAGGACACCGTCGTCTCGGGCGTCGGCGCCTTGTCCGTAGACGTGTCGGATGGCGACGTCGGGGCCGAGGGCGTCGCGGACGGCGGTGTAGGAGACCGCGAACTCTTCCTGGGTCAGGCGGTGGTATTTGTCGGGGCCTTCCCCGCATGGGTTCTGTCCGCCGGGGCGGGCGCCGTGTTGGGTGAGTTGCACCGAGTATTGGGCGTCGTCCGGGAGCCGTTCCGCTTGTTCCTTGAGGTATCGGGCGACGGTGGCGCCCCAGGCGGGATGGAGTCCGGCGGGCCGGTCCATGTGCACGATGGGGCCGTCGTAACCGGCGGCGCGCAGGGCGTGCTCGGTGTGGGGCCGCATCATGCAGGTGTCCATGGAGTCGCTGTGGACGCTCGATTGGTAGACGTCGATGACGAGGTCGACATCGGCGTCGGCGAGTTTCTGGGCGGCCGCTTCGGTGGTCTCGCTCGGGTCCATCTTGGGGTCGACGTGGAAGGCGAACGCGGGGACCACTTTGTCGCCGTAGTGGCGCGTCATGTGTTCCTCAAGGAGCGCCCACGACGTCTTGACGGCGTCGTACATGGGGGAGTGGTTCTCCATCTGCAGCCAGGTGCGATAGGCGGAGAGGCCGAAGATCTCGTACATGTCGCCTTCGCCCATGCCGGGGCCTTGGCCGGGTGCAAAGTAGAAGCCGCCCTTGCCGGCGAGTTCGTCGACCTCGGAGACGCCGAGCGGGTCCTTGACCGGTGTCGCGGGGAGGCTCCAGGATGAGAGCCAGGCGTCGACCAGTTCGGTGTCGATGTGCACCTCGTCGCTCCAGGGATGCGCGTCGTCGATGAAGTAGGTGCCTTCGTCGACCTTGAGGAGTTCCGGCGGCAGTCCGGTGTAGGGCCAGATGCCGTCGACGAACGCCTTGACCGATTCGTAGGTGGAGGCGTTGTAGTGCACCCATTCTCCGTGTTGCCGGATGAGGATGCCGACCTTGCCGTCGTACGGTTCCAGCGCCGCCACGCCGCCTGCCGTGAGCGCTTTGTGGTCGAGCGCGTCATGTGCGCCCGTCGCTTCCTCGTGGTCGTCGGTGGCGGTGGAGACGGCGCCGCCGATGGCGAAGAGCGCGAGGAGGAGCACGAAGAGGATGGCCGCTGTCGTGCCGGTGCGTTTCTGCCGGTCGTCGGCACTGAGGCGGGTCAGGTACCAGCCGCCGACGCCGAGGATGTAGCCGAGGTAGAGAAGGAGTTGCAACGCGGTGGGCCGGTCTTCGTAACCCATGAAGGCATGCAGGGGACCACCGAGCCAGTGGTCTTCGTCCGGAAGGGTCGCGGAGGTGTCCCAGAGCGGTGCGGCGTGGGGCAGCCAGCCGAGGTCGCTAAGCGCGTGGACGACATGGACGAGGAGCCCGGCGGCGATGAGGATGAGGAAGAGGCCGGAGACGGCGAAGAAGCGGCGCACGTCGACCTTGACCATGAAGCGGAAGACGAGAAGGGCGAGCACCCCGGAGACGGCGAAGCCAACGAGGCCGGAAAGCAGGATGGAGCCCCAGTCGCTCTGGGCGGCGAGGGCGGAATAGAAGAGGACGATCTCGAGGCCTTCGCGGATGACGGTGACGTAGGCGAGGAAGCCGATGGCGAACCATTTGCCGCTTGTCGCGGCGGCCTCGGTGCGCGCCTTGAGGTCGCTCACCATGGTCTTGGCGTGGCGCTGCATCCAGAGCACCATCCAGGTCAGGACGGCGACGGCGGCGAGGGCGACGATGACCTCGAAGAGCATGGCACCCCCGGAGGCCTCGAACCATTCGGCGACGGTGTTGACAAGGAGGACGCCGACGACGGCGGCGGTCGCGGCACCGGCGGCGAAGCCGATCCAGACGACCGAGGCGCGGTCGCCGTGGCCGAGGCGGCGCAGGATGCCGAGCAGGATGCCGACGACGAGGAAGATCTCCATGCCTTCGCGCAGGCCGATGAGTGCTGATGCGGGTTCGAACGCCATGGGTCACACCGGTTTAGGAGGTCCTAAACAAGGTCACGGATGCAAGTCCCCTTGATAAGGATTAGGGATGCCGAAAGAGTGGCCTCTACTGCGCCCGGCTCGTTTCGCCGACTCAGGGGGCGGCACGGCCCGCCAAGCGGTCGTGAAGCCGCAAACTCGTCTCGCCCGCGGCTCTGCGGGGCTCGACTCAGTGCGCGGCACGGTCCGCCAAGCGGTCGTGAAGCCGAATATGCCCCTTTTGGATGCCCTCGGTCGCGAGCGCCCGCAACGCGGCGAGGTTCTGGGCCAATCCGACGGCGCAGGCGATCCGTCCGAGCGCTTCCGCGGAATCGACGCCGAGGATCTTGAGCGAGAGCCGTGCCATCGGGTTGACCCGCGTCGCACCGCCGACCGTGCCAAGCGCCAAGGGCAAGGACAGCTCTCCGACGAGGTCGCCGTCGGCGTTGCGGTGGTAGCGTGTCAGGGGCGAATAGCTCCCGTCGCGCGCGGCATAGGCGTGCGCGCCCGCTTCGGTCGCGCGCCAATCGTTGCCGGTCGCCACCACGACGGCGTCGACTCCGTTCATGACCCCTTTGTTGTGTGTCGCGGCGCGATAGGGGTCGAGCTCTGCGAGCCATTGCGCTTCCAGGATGCCCTGCACGACCTCGGGGCCTCCCAAGGCCTCGGCGTCGAAGGTCCCCCGGGCGGTGACGATGCGCCGGTCGGCGAGGTTGGAGAGGATGCGCAGCCGGACGCGCCCGCCGCTCAGCTCTTCCAGCAACGGCGCGATGCGTTCGACCCTGGTATTGACGGCGTTCGCGCCCATGGCGTCGCGCACGTCGACGAAGAGATGCACGACCACGACGGCGTGTCCGAGCGCCTCCTTCGCCTCGGAGGAGCGAAGGGCGTCGGTGTGCAGTACACGAACCTCGAGGTCCTTGCTGCCACCGCCCATCTTGCCGATGGACGAACCGGGCGGTTCTGCGGCCGCAAGGATCTCCTCCCGATGAGCACCGATTCGTTCCGCGGCGCGTGCGGCATCCGGCACGTCGAGGAGGTGGACCTGTCCGGTCATCCAGGTCTGTTCCGATTTCGTGTCGAACCCGCCGCTCGCCCGTGCCATCTTGGCGGCGTTCGAGGCGGCGGCGACCACGCTCGGCTCTTCCACTGCCATCGGGATCAGGCGGTCTTGGCCGTCGATGACGAAATTGGTGGCGATGCCAAGCGGCAGACCGACCGATCCCACCACGTTCTCCACCATCTTGTCGAAGACCGAAAAGGGATGGGCCGTATCGTCGGGACGACGCCCCGCGGCCAGAAGCGCCTTCTCTTCATCATCGAGACGGGCGAAGATGGCGACACGCTGTGCGCGGGTCTCGGCGTCCATCTGGTGGAATCCGGGTATGCGGCTTGTCGGTCCGGGGCCGCTCATCGCGACGGGCGAGGGGCATCCCTCATAAAGCGCCACCCGTTTGGGCGGCTCGACCCCTCAGGGGGAGGATCTTGTCATGCCGGTCATCGGCTTCCGAATCCCCGATTTCGAGTCCCTCTATGGCGCACCCGTCGACCGCGACCGGTTGTTGGAGGAGCTGCCGATGCTCGGTGGCGATCTCGACCGGGTCTCGGGCGACGAGGTGCACATCGAATATTTTCCCGACCGGCCCGACCTGGTATCGGTGGAGGGGATCGCCCGGGCGATGCGTTCCTTCCTCGGCGATGAAAGAGGGTTGCATCACTACGAGCTGGCGGCCCCCGAAGGGACCTTGGAAGTGGATGCCGGTGTCGGTCCGGTGCGTCCGTTCATCCTCGCCTGTCACGTCCGGGGCCTCGAGCCGATGGACGACGCGGACATCAAGCGCCTCATGGACCTGCAGGAGAAATTGGCGTTCGGAATCGGCAGGCGCCGCTCGCGCGTCGCGATCGGCATCCATGACGCCCGCGACACCGCACCACCCTATCGTTATCACACCGTCGATGGCGACCATCGCTTCGTGCCGCTCGCCGAGACGAAGGAGACGACGGTGCGCAAACTCCTTGCAGAGAACCCGAAGGGGAAGGCGTACGCGCATCTTCTGCCCAAGGACGGCCCGTTCCCGGTCATCACCGACAAGGACGGCCACCTCTTGTCCTTTCCACCGGTCATCAACGGGGCGCACACGGCGCTCCGCGCGGGGACGACCGACCTCCTCATCGACCTGACCGGCCCGGACTTACCGACGCTCCGGACCACCATGGCCATCCTCGCAGCGGCGTTCCTCGACCGCGGCGCCACGCTCACGCCCGTCTCCTGTGTCTATCCCGACGACGCGGCGTTCGGCGCCTCCGCCGGAAAGACGCTCGTCGAGCCCGACATGGAACCCTACCGGGGGACGCTCTCGGTCAAGGAGACCGAGCGGGTGCTTGGGCTCGGCCTGGACCGCATGGACATCATCCATGCCCTGGAACGATTGGGTCATTCGGCGACGCCGTGCGGCAAGGACCCGGACGAGGTGCATGTGCTCTCGCCGGCGTGGCGGGCAGATCTCTTGCATGAATGGGACTACATCGAGGACGTGGCGAAGGGCCACGGCTATCGGGACGTGGAAGGGACGCTCCCCAAGGAGCCGGCGTTCGGGTCGACCCATCCGGCCGAGAAGCGGGCACGCCTCGTCCGCACGTCGCTCATCGGTCTCGGCTACCTGGAGACCACGTCGCTGACGATCACGAGCGAGAAGGCGCTCTTCGACCGCTTCGACCTGCCACGGCCCGAAGGGGACGAGGCGCCGGTCCGTGTCGTCAATCCGGTCACGGAGGACCAGACGGTCATGCGCACCTGGATGCTGCCGTCGCTCTTCGGCATCCTGGAGGCGAACCGCCACCGCGATTATCCCCAGAGCCTCTTCGAGGTCGGCCAGGTGGTCGACCCTTCAGGACACAACGGCTGGCACGTGGCCGCGGTGCGGGCCGATGCACGTGCGGGTTTCACCCAGGTGAAGGGTGTGGCGGAGGCGCTCCTTCGCGACCTCGGCGTCAAGGCGACCGTGGCGGAGGACGACCATCCGGCGTTCGTCCCCGGACGGGTCGCAAGATGGCAGGTCGACGGAACCACGGTCGGCCGTTGTGGCGAGGTCCATCCGAGGATCCTTGAACGCTCCGAACTGCGTGTACCCGTGGTCGCCCTGGAGTTCGACCTCGACCGGCTGCTTCCCGTCCAGACGGTGGAGCCGGTGCAACAACAAGCGTGACCACACGAAGACTCCGCCGGTGTGCCCTCAGACGCCGCCGCTTTCTCGGTCTGCCTCGTCGACGGCGCCAACGCGCGCTTCCACGTCGAGATCGCCTGATGGCCTTCCCGTGCGCCAGGCGACGAGGTCGTCCTGGATGCGCGACGCCAACGCCTGGGTCACGCCCGGCACCTCGCACAACTCCTCCAGGGACGCCGCCGCGATCCCCTCCAGGCTACCGAACCGACGCAAGAGACGCCGGAGTCGCTCGGGTCCGACACCAGGGACGGAGAGCAACCGGCTGCGCGTCAACGCTTTGCCCTTGAGGTTCTCCTGGTACTTGATGGCGAAGCGATGCGCTTCGTTGCGCACCCGTTCCAGCAACTGGCGGCCTTCGTGGCGCGCCGGCGCGCGAATAGGGTGCAAGCGCAGCGGGAGGAAGATCTCTTCTTCGCGTTTGGCGAGCGAACAGACCGGCTGCTCTTCGAGGCCCAGTTCCTTGAGCGCGTCGACGGCCGCTCGCAGCTGTCCCCGTCCACCGTCGACCATGACGAGGTCAGGCAGTTCGTCACCGCGCTCCACCAAGCCCTCGAAGCGGCGTTTGACCGCTTCGCGCATGGCGGCGAAATCGTCGATGCCTGCCACGTGGCGGATCTTGTAGCGGCGGTACATCTCCTTGTGCGGCAGGCCGTTGAGGAAGCGCACCATGCTCGCGACCGTGTGGTCGCCGCCGTGGTGGCTGATGTCGAAACCGTCGATGGTGCGCGGGGGCCGCTCGAGCTTGAGGAGTCCGTGCAAAGCCTCGACACCCATGCTGCGTTCCCGCTCGCGCTTGAAGTGGTCCTCCTGCGCCAGGAGCCCGGCGTTCTTCATCGCCATCTCGACGAGACGAAGTTTGTCGCCGCGCTCGGGGACCGTGAAGCGCACTCCGCCGCCGCGTCGGTCCGACAACCATTCCGAGAGCAGTTCCGCCTCGGGGAGCCGCACGGGCAGGACCACCTCGCGCGGGACGGCGAGCGCGTGGGCGTAGTATTGGGTCAGGAACGCCTCGACCACGTCGGCGTCGCTGCGCTCCAGGGTGTTGGCGAGGAAATAGTATTCGCGGCCGACGGTCTTGCCGTCGCGGACGAAGAGCAGAAGACAGCAGGCGCGGTCGCCGCTCCTGGCGAACCCGACGACGTCGCGGTCCTCTTGTCCGGCGGCGAAGACCCGTTGCCGTTCCAGGACGCTGCGGATGGCGGCCGCGGTGTCCCGCAGTCGTGCCGCCTCCTCGAAGCGTTCCGCCTCGGCGGCCGTCTTCATGCGCGTCTCGAAGCCCTTCACCAATTTCTCTCCCTGCCCCTTCAGGAAGCCGCGGGCGGCGTCGGCGGCGGCCTTGTATTCGGAGTCGGGCACCGCGTCGATGCAGGGGGCGAGGCATTGGCCCATCTGGTGGTAGATGCAGGCGCGGTCGGGAAGGGTCCGGCATTGGCGCAACTGGAACGTCGCGTTCAACAGCCGGGTGATCGATTTGGCCGCCCAGGCGTCGGGGAAGGGACCGAAGTAGGTGCCTTTGCGCGTGAGGTCCCGGGTGTAGACGACGCGCGGGTAGCGTTCGTCGGTGACCTTGATGTAGGGATATTTCTTGTCGTCCGTCAGCCGGACGTTGTAGCGTGGGCGCTCTTTCTTGATGAGGGTCTGTTCGAGGATGAGCGCCTCTTTCTCGGTGTGGGTGGCGATGAACTCGACGTCGGTCGCCTCGTCCACCATCGCCTCGGTGCGCGCCTCGTGCGCCCCCGACAGATAGCTGCGCACGCGATTGCGGAGGTCCACCGCCTTGCCGACGTAGAGCACCTCGTCCTTCTTGTCGCGCCAGAGGTAGACGCCGGGTTCGTGGGGGAAGACGGCGGCGCGTGCCGCGAGCGCCTTGCGATCACCGGGGACCCGGGTCCCGTCCTTGTCGCTCTCGAAGGGGGTCCGGGAGCGGGAGGGAGACGGGTCCTTGAAGACGGCCATGGACTACACGGTCGCGGTCGTGACGAGGCGCTTCTTGCCCGAGCGGACCGACGCCTCGACGAGGGAGTTGTTCTTGAGCACCTTGGCGAGGTAGCGTCCGGTCCAGGTCTTGGTCTTGGCGACCTCTTCCGGGGTGCCGGTGGCGACCACCTTGCCGCCGCCTTCGCCGCCCTCGGGGCCGAGGTCGATGATGTGGTCGGCGGTCTTGACGACGTCCATGTTGTGCTCGATGACGATGACCGTGTTGCCCTGTTCGGTCAACCGTTCGAGGACGCCGAGCAGGTGGGTGATGTCGTGGAAGTGCAGCCCGGTCGTCGGTTCGTCGAGGACGTAGAGTGTCTTGCCGGTGGAGCGTTTGGCCAGTTCCGTGGCGAGCTTGACCCGTTGCGCCTCGCCGCCGGAGAGCGTCGTCGCCGGTTGTCCGAGCCGGATGTAGGTGAGGCCGACGTCGTACAGGGTCTGCATCTTGTTGCGGATGGCCGGGATGGCGTCGAAGAAGACGAGCGCCTCCTCGACGGTCATGTCGAGCACATCACGGATGGTCTTCCCCTTGTATTTCACCACCAGGGTCTCCTTGTTGTAGCGGGAGCCTTTGCACACCTCGCACGGCACGTAGACGTCGGGGAGGAAGTGCATCTCGATCTTGACCATGCCGTCGCCGGCGCACGATTCACAGCGGCCGCCCTTGACGTTGAAGCTGAAGCGGCCTGGTTTGTAGCCGCGTTTCTTCGATTCGGGGGTCTGGGCGAACAGTTCCCGGATGGGGGTGAAGACGCCTGTGTAGGTGGCGGGGTTGGAGCGGGGGGTGCGGCCGATGGGGCTCTGGTCGATGACGATGAGCTTGTCGACGTGCTTGAGGCCCTCGATGGAGTCGTGGGCACCCGGCGCGTCACCATGCCCGTTCAGGCTTTTGATGGCCCCCTTGACGAGCACATCGTTGACGAGCGTCGATTTCCCGGAGCCGGAGACGCCGGTGACGCAGATGAAGCGGCCGAGCGGGAAGCGCACGTCGATCTTCTTGAGGTTGTTCTGTCTCGCGCCCTTGACCACCAGTTCCTTGCCGTTGCCGCTGCGTCGTGTCGTCGGGATGGCGATGGACCTGCGGCCAGAAAGATAGGCGCCGGTCACCGACTCGGGGTCGGCGGCGACCTCTTTCGGAGTGCCTTCGGCGACGACCCGGCCGCCATGCTCACCGGCGCCGGGGCCGAGGTCGATGACATGGTCGGCGGCCCACATGGTCTCCTCGTCGTGCTCGACGACGAGCACGGTGTTGCCGCTGTCGCGCAGATGCTGGAGCGTATGGATGAGGCGGATGTTGTCGCGCTGGTGCAGTCCGATGGAGGGTTCATCGAGGATGTAGAGCACACCGACGAGGCCGGAGCCGATCTGGCTGGCGAGCCGGATGCGCTGCGCTTCGCCACCGGAGAGGGTGCCGGAGGCGCGTGCGAGGTCGAGGTAGCCGAGCCCGACGTTGATCATGAAGCCGAGGCGCGCCTTGATCTCCTTGATGACCTCGTGGCCGATCTTGCGCTCATGCTCGGTGAACCGCTGCTCGGTCTCCTCGAACCAGGCGAGGCAGCGGTCGATGGGCATGCGTGTCGTGTCGATGATGTTCTTGCCGCGGATACGCACGGCGAGCACCTCGGGGCGCAGGCGGTCAGCTTTGCACGCCTTGCACGGCGTCTCGGTGTGGAACTGTTCGACGCGCTTCTTCAGCCGTTCGGATTCGGTCTCGTGGTAGAGCCGGTCCATGCGGGTGCAGATGCCCTCGAACTCCCAGGTGCCACCGAAGCGGTAGCTCTTCTTGCCCTTGCCACCGCGGAAGGTGACATCGATCTCCTCGCCCGTCCCGTAGAGGACCACGTCCTGGAAGTCGGCCGGCAGCTCGGACCACGGGACCGAGATGTCGACGCCATAGTGGTCGCCGAGCGCGCGCAGCCATTTGAAGATCCACTGGTTCGTGCGGAAGACATCCTTGTGGAACGCACCGCGGGTGAGCGGCTTGCTCGGATCGGTGATGATCTTGGCCGGATCGACCTGGATCGAGAAGCCGAGGCCCGAGCAGGGGTCGCAGGCGCCCTGGGGGCTGTTGAACGAGAAGATGCGGGGGACGATCTCGGGCAGTGAGACGTTGCAGTTCGGGCATGCGAAGTGCTCGGAGAAGAGCAGGTCCTGTCCGTCGACCTCGGGCGCCGAGAGCGCTTTCTTGCTCTTGCCTTTCTTGCCTTTGGTGGTCTTCTTGCCGGCGCCGTTCGTGCCGGCGACGGCGGCGACGTTGACGATGACGACGCCTTCGCCCTCTTCGAGCGCCTGTTCGACGGAGTCCTGGATGCGCGAGCGCTGGTCGGCCTTGACGACGACCCGATCGACGACCGCCTCGATGTCGTGCTTCTCGTAGCGGCCGAGCTCGATGTCGTCGTTGAGGTCGTGCACCGCGCCGTTGACGCGCGCGCGGACGTAGCCCTTCTGGAGCAGTTCCTTGAACAGCTTCTTGTAGGTCCCCTTGCGACCGCGGACGACGGGCGCCAGGATCTGCAGTTTGGAGCCTTCGGGGAGGGCGAGGATGCGTTCGACGATCTCTTCGGGCGACTGGCGCTGCACCGGAGCGTCACAGGAAGGGCAGTGGGGGGTGCCGACGTGGGCGAAGAGGAGGCGCAGGTAGTCGTAGACCTCGGTCACGGTCCCCACGGTGGAGCGGGGGTTGCGGTGGACGGTCTTCTGGTCGATGGAGATGGCCGGGGAGAGGCCGTCGATGTGTTCGACGTCGGGCTTCTTCATCTGGCCGAGGAACTGGCGCGCGTAGGACGAGAGGGATTCGACGTAGCGGCGTTGGCCCTCCGCGTACAGTGTATCGAATGCCAGGCTCGACTTGCCCGAGCCTGAGAGGCCGGTGATGACCACGAGCTTCTCGCGGGGGATGACAACGTCGATCCCCTTGAGGTTGTGCTCGCGGGCGCCCCGGACATAAATGGCGTCGCTTCCCATTGGATCACTCGTTCGGGCGTCCCCGGCGGGCTGGGCCAGAATGGCCGTGACCCTTCCCGTGCGTCCCTCGACCGCAACTACTTGGCTGAAGGGTAAGAAGGTTTGGGAGGGGGTTGACCGGTAGTAGTGGGAGCGCACTCGAAGGAGAGGGACCGGAGGTGCGAAGGGTTGGCATGATGGGGCTGCATGGTCGGTCGGGTGTCGCCATTGAGACACGTCGTCGCGACGTTGCAGCCACCTGTCCCAGACAGACCCTGCCGCCACGAGCGCTCAGAACAACGCCCAATACGGCATCTCCAGACCCATCATCCCCGCGACCCACAGGCCGATGACGATGCCGTGATTGCATGAATCACTTGCGCCTGAACACCAAAAAAACGGCATCGCCAACACCACGACCGCGAGCGCCGCGAAGGCCACCTGCACAATCCTGTGATTCCTCACTGGAAAGTAACAGTCCCGAACTTGGCTGCGTGCGTGCTGACCGCTACCGTGATCTTTTGTCCGGGGGTGATATCGATACTGGAGGTGCCACTTCTGGTGCCGAGTCGACAGGTAGCTTCACCCTCCACACAGACCTTGTATCCCACGTTGAATCCTGCCCTGGCGTCCTCGACGGTGATCACGCACGGGTCGTGCCAGCAGGGTACGCGACACGCGCCACCGATGTGAACCGGTTGTTCAACACCGAATAACTCACTGATGCAAAGTGGCGGATTTATAGTGGGCGAGATGTAACCTCCCCCAACGTACTGTATCGTGGTCGACGCATGCGTTGCCTGCGCCTGAACGCCGAAAAACGGCATCGCCAACACCACGACCGCCAGCGCGGCCAAGACCAACTTCACCTTCATTCACGTCACCAAGTACCATAACCACTTATAAGCATACTGTCCACGTGTCGATCTATCACGCCAGGCCACTCCCTGTTGCTCCCCCTGTACCGTGCTCGGTGGCCGACGGCTCGCGTCCGCTCCTGGCGGAGGATCGCAATCTGTTCCGACGGCGAAGCAATCGGAAAGGGGGAACAAGGCGAGTACAATGAGCCACCTTACAAATCGCCATGATGATCTCGTGCCTTCAAGCTCAGAACAACGCCCAGTACGGCATCTTTAGACCCAGCATCCCCGCGACCCACAGTCCGATGACGACGCCGAGCCCGTCGAAGACCATGTCGGAGAGTTGTCGTTCATGGACGCTCCACGGCGACACCATGGGCCCGCGCGTGCTTGGCCATCTTGTCGTCGTAGGTGATGAGGCGCGCCTTTTTCGTGGCGGCGAGGGCCACGTAGGCGGCGTCATAGAACGTCAGGCCGTCGACCGTGAGGGCGTCCAATACGGTCTCGTCGTCGAATCGGATCCCGGCCACCGCCTCGCGCCATGTCCGGCGACGCGCCGGGCTGTCCAGATGACCCAGGTTGCGCACGATGAGGGCGCCGATCTCATAGCGGAGCAGTCCAGGCGCGGACATCGGTGTATCGGTAAGTAGCGCGCCATACCACCAGTCGCGGAAGGTTTCGGCCCCGGGCTCGTCCAGGAACAGTTTGGCCACGGCGCTCGCGTCGACGATGTGTTCAGTGGCCACGCCGATCCTCGCGCAGTTGTTCGACGGCCGTTCGGTCGGGCTTCACGGCCACGGATTCGAGGTGACGGCGTGCGACGGCGAGCCGAAGGCGCACGGCTTCTTCGTGGAGCCGTTGACGACAAAGGGCGGCGGGTTGGACACCGTGGTCACGGAGGATCCGAAGGTCCTCTTCAGGTATACGAACGCTGATTACCTTCACAGATTACGATAGGTGTATTACTTTATATGTACTTTCTCCTGTACGGTGGCGGGCCAGCTGGATCAGCAAGACCGGTGACCCTAGGTCGAGCCTTCCGCGTCTTCCTTCTTCTTGCGCACCCGGCCCCGTCTCGGTTTGGTCGCAGGAGGCGCTTCAGCGTCGCCGTGGGGCGTCCGCTTGCGCGTCCGTGGTGCCGCCTTCTTGTCATCCGCTGCGTCTTTCGCCGCGGCCCGGGCGGCCGCCTTCGCCTCCTTCGCCTCGGCCTTGGCCGCACGCTCGGTGGCCTTGCGTGCCTTCGTCGGTGCCCGTGCAGCCGCCTTGGCTTCCTCGGCCTCGTTCCTGGCTGCGCTCTTCGCGGCCTTCCGGGCCTTGCGGGCGGCGCCCCCGTCGTTGCGCATGCGGCGTTCGACGAAGTCGGCGATGCGTTCGTTCTCGAGGGTCCGTTTGACGAAGCGGCGGACGAGCAGGATGCGGCGCTCGGCTGGGTCCAACCGGCTCAGGCCCTTGACGTCGACGCCGTACCGTTTCATGGTCCGGTCGAGCATCCAGGCCAATTTGATGAGGTAAAGGCCTAGGATGCCCACGAGCGCCAGGAAGCCGTAGAAGAGCACCAGTCGCGCATGGGCGGGGAAGACCAATGCGACGGCGACGAGGACGATGAGGACCAGGCCGAAGAAGACGAGCTTGCGGCGGATCTCGAGCACCTTGACAGGGAACCAGGAGAGCGCGCGGAGGAGGATGTTGGGTTCCTCGCCTCCTGCCACCATCCGGTCGATGTCGATCTCGCCGCTCTTTTCTTTCATGGTCTCCGGGTCCGTGTCGGGGATCTTCCTGAGCGCTTCCAATGCCGCCTGGGCCTCTTGGCCGTCGGCGACATCGTCGGTCGGGGCGGCACCGGCCGTGCCCGGCTTGCCGACGCCGAGGATGCGCAGGACGAGGTCCTGGATGAAAAGGCGTGTCCGTTCGTCCCCTTGTCGGTAGCGCCCCCAGAGCTTTTCGTGGAGCGGGTGATCGATGAGGCCGACCTGTTCGAGCCGGTCGAGGGTCTCCTGCACGATGGCGTCGCGGTTCTGCAGGATGTCGGCGACCCGGGAGACCGCTTCGCGGCCGCGGCCACGTCTCTCGTCAGGTCCGGGGTCGTCGGCGGGTGCCTCCTTCCGGGGGCTCATTCCTCCTCCGTCTTGGCGCCGCTCGCCCTCAGGGAGGCGACCTCGTCGCGGACATCCTCCGGGAGCTCGGGGAGCAGTTCGTCGAGCGCCTTCTCGGATCCTTTGCCCTTGCGGAGGCCGGAGACGAGGCTGCGGGCGGTCGCCGCGGGGTCGACACGGCCGGCCGTCTCGAGCAACCATTTGAGGGCTTGGCGCACCTCTTCGTCGTGGTCTTCCAGGACCACCACGGCGGCGGCGAGGATGTCGCCCGTCAAGCTCTTCTTGTCGGAGAGGCGGCGTTCCAGCGCCACCAGCGCGGCACGCTTGACGAGTGGCTGGGTGGCGCTGATCCAGGGCAGCACTTTCTCGATGAGGCTCGGGTCCTTCTCGAGAAGGGGGGCGAGGCTGCGGCGGGCGATGCTGTCGGCGGCGGGCACCCCTTGGGCCGATTCGAGGAACTCGCGGATGACCTGGACGCCGTGCTCGGGGTCGCTCTGGAGGCTCGGGCCGAGGAGCATGCCGACGACCGCTTGTTGCGATTCGTCGCCTTTTTCGTAGGCTTCCTTGAGAAGCGGCAGGGCGCTCGGGTGGTACGAGAAGACCTTGCCGACCTCGCGGGTCATGGCGATGAGGATGGTGGCGGCGTCGGCGAGGCGGCGGTTCTTCTCCTTCAACCGCCTCGCTCCGTCCTTGTCCGCACCTTCCTCCTCCGGGTCTTCCCGTGGAGCGGTGAGGCGGCGCAGGCCGATGACGGCGGCCACCTTGGCGGCGGTGAAGATGAGGGCGAGGATCTCTTCGCGGTGCGCCTTGAAGAAGTCGACGCCGCGTTCCTTGGCTTCCTTGGCACGGCGGGCCAGTTGGTCCTTCAGTTCGACGAGGCGTGCCTCGAGCGTCTCGAGGACGGTGTCGCGGCGGCCCCAGACGTCGGTCGCCTTCTCGCGGGCGCCTGCGGCCGCCTGCTTGACCTTGCCCATGGCGCTTTCGGTGGCGATCTTCGCTTTGTGGCCGACCTGCGCGGCGCGGCTCGGGACGTCGGAGTCGCCGAGCCGGTCGTCGACCTTGTCGCGCACCTTGCGGGTCGCGGTGGAGACGCGGCGTCCGGCGACCTTGGCGCCTTGGGCGGCGTGGGCTCCGGCGGCGCGCATGCCTTCGACCGCCTTGGGGGCTTCCCGCTTGGCGCGCTCGATGGCGGCGCGGGCGGCCTGCGAGATGCCTTCACCGGCATGCAGGAGCGAGCCCCGCAGGTCGTCCTTTCCGGCCGCGTCAGCGGCCTCTTCCGCTTCCTTGGCCTCCGTTTCCGCTTCGCCCGATATGCGGTGGGCGAGCCGTTCGGCACCGCTTCCGACCGTGTGGGCGCCCTTGGTGGTGCCGAGCTTGACCTGGTCACCGATGCGGCGCAGGGTCTCCCGCAGGTCGGTGAGCACCTGGCTGCCGTTCGTCGGCTCGGCCGCGTCCGTGGACTCTTTGGGGTCGTCGGCCGGACGCGCGGGGTCGGAGGCTTTCTCGGTCATGTCCTCACCGGGGGAATCAGGGGGAGGGCCATTCGTCTTCCGGATGTGCCCTTTTCCCATCAGGCCTGTCTACCCGTACTCTTTTGCCGCTTAAAAACGCAATGTCGTCGCGTTAGCCTCAATATCTACAAGTCCTACTTGCTGGCACCCGCATCGCTGCGAGAGCTGATCAAACGCGCAGCGTTCATCAGTGCCCACGCCAGGCGTGTGCAAGAATGGAGGAATACGTCTTGATTGCACATCCCAGTCGGATGGTGCAGCCGCTCCGTGCGGACGGCCACCTGAGATTTGTTTTCCGGATTTCGACTCCAGTAAAAATCAACATCAAAAGCAGCACATTCTCGAGTCAACTCCAGAGTCATGCGCCGAAGCATTTGTTCATCTGAATCTAGGATGGGAAGAATATATTCTAAATGTTCCTCCGCTAGCTGAATCTCACTCGAAAACCGAAGGAAGGACCTGGGACCGAAGTACTCTAGTGCAATCGGCAGCGATCCATCGCCATCCCCAAAGGGGGGCAGGTCGTATTCGAAGAGGATTGCCCAGGAATTAAGCACCTCTTTATTGTCTTTAATCGTGGTGATAGGGAACTTAAACTCGCTTAGCATTGCAGCACAATTAGCCTTTAGTTGATGCGAACGGAAAGAATCAACTCCAAAGGATTGCCGTTTTTGTTCCTCTAAAGGGCCGTGTTTAGAAGCAGGCGAGGGTTCGGATGCGACCTCTTCTGCTTTGCGTTCCTTGGTTCTCTCACCAGACAAGTTGATTTCCTCCATTCAATGTATGGCCTGCACAGTGGCTGTGGTAACCCGTTTTTTAGAAGGAATTTTAAACCCGCCTTCTGGACCATGGATCTCCAAGCCTAGCAGGTCAACCCAGGAACTCTCAGGTTGCTTGCCACGCGTCCGTTCCATCATTTCCAAGACCCGAGGAAGAGGTGCGGCAATAGCTCCACTTAGTGCAGCATATTGACCTACCGGCAGGACTAGCGAATCGACATCAATATCGTCAGACAGGAACGCCGCGGCAAGAGCGTCCCAACTTCGACCCAGCAACTTCTCAGCCTCACGATCGTGCACGTATTGCTCAAGCGCCGCTAAATCCTCAAGCACTTCCCGCCCCAAAAAGGAGATTTCATAATGTGGAAATCGATTAGACCCTTCTCGTCGGAGGGTCTTATCCACTAGCCAACCATCTCGGAGCCGCTCCAGCGCATTAGTTACATTGTGCGCGTACTTGTTCCCGCAATAGCCCGCAATTTCGGAGTATCTGTGGCAGCCATCATTTAATGATTCCAGAACCTTTCGTTTTGTAGACTTGGGCTCAAGAATTAGCCGCAGTGCCCACCACTCAGATGGGAACCGGTCCAGCGAGAACTTATATGGCGACGTCATAGAGGCCCTACCGTAGTTGAAACTCCGACACAATGGCGTTGTGTATTTCCTAGTATATAAGGTGTGTGATTGTTGTGGATATTGAGGCTGTGCGGAAGTACCAGCATCTGTCGATTGGGCGAATTCTCGCCGATGGAGAGCCATGCATTAGCATCGCAGAAAAAGAAGTTGAGACGATTAATCGCAACCTCAGCCTCATAGATATAGACCACTTGCAGAATATACTAACTCATGATTCTTGGTACCTCCTCATATTGTTGTGTGCAGAAAAACCAATCGATAACCGGCTCGTTGAGTTCTACGAATCCGTCCGACGTGATCATTATTTTCGATTCGGTATTTTCGTAGATTCTGGCATAGATGACGAGGTGGTCATGGTGCCATTTGAGTCTTGCAAGCGGCCTCCCCCATTCTTTCGATTGAAGAAAGACCCACTTGAGATCGACAATCCGCTGACACGACTTCATCCAATTTATGGGAATCTTCTCAATGAAGTAATTTCACGGGACTTCGTGTTTCAAAGGTAAGTAGAACTTCTCCTTGCTTTGGAGGTGCTATTCTTTCCTCGACGTTGTCGTCTTGAGCTCGATGAGCTTGTCCCTTAAAAGGGCCGCTTTCTCGAACTCGAGGT
>JAHWKR010000021.1 GCA_019347805.1 Methanobacteriota archaeon | reverse complement strand
GGTCGCGCGCGACGATGTCTACATCGTCGGTGACGCCGCCCAGTTCCCGCGCGAGATGGGGGTGCCGAAGCTCGCGCAGACCGCCGAACACCAAGCCGAGATCGCCGCCTGGAACATCCTCAACCCGGAGCGCCACAAACACTACGCGACCCTCGTCAAGGGCATCATCGTCTCCATCGGCCACGACTATGCCGTCGCGGAGCTGTCGGGGGACATGGTCTACACTGGCAAGATCCCTTGGCACGTCAAGAGGACGTTGTACAAAGCGAAGATACGCCTCGCCTAGCGGGGCGGCGCTAAGCCTCGGTGAGGCGAGACGGGACGACGCGTCGACGAGGCATCGTACGGCTGGTCACGCCGCGTGAGTGAGCGCCCTCTCGACATCGTGGGCCGGGACATTACGCCCACCACAGACCCGCTCGACCTCGCCCCCCATCCTGAACATCAGGATGTAGACGAACATCTTCCAGTCCCCGACGAAGCTCCACCACGGATAGAGGAACGTGGCCGGCCGGTTCTTCTGCACCACGAAATGGCCGACCCAGGCGAAACCGTAGCCGACGACGAGACCCGCAGGGACGAAAAGCAGGTTCATGGGGAAAGCGCGCCACAGGACGACGAGGGCGACCAATGCTGCAAGACCGAGGGCCGAGCCGATGAAATGGAGGGCACGGTTGAGCCGCTTGCTGTGCTGGGCCACGTAGAACGGCCAGAACTCCGCGAACGTCTGGAAGCGTCTTTCGGCCATGGAGGTCCATCGGGGACCGGGTTCAAGAGGGTTGCTGGCCGGCGTCCCCACCGTCGAGCACCGCCTCGACCCGGATGCGGACCGCACCCCCCTCCTCGACCGGCTCGGAATGGACGAACCGCACCTCGCCCCCGGGCGATAGCCCCTCCTTGTCGAGGAACGCGACGAGCGCCCCCGCGAAGCGCAGCAGATCCTCCCCCGAACCGCTGTAGGCGACCACCGCGGAACGGACAGCGGGCAGCGTCTTCACGTCCACTGGCCACTTGCCGACATGGAGAAGCGGCGCCTCCCGCGCCGCCACGTTCTTCGCGAACGGGATGCGGCCCTCGACCCGGCCCTCGAGGCCGTTCTCGGTGGTACGGAACGAACCGGTGTCCCAGGCGGCAACGAGCGGATCGGTCGGCTCACGATGACCCGTGACCCACATCTTGAGCCGCTCGAACGCCTTCGGGGTCTCATCGAGAGGCCCGTCGTGCACGACGAAAGCGACACGGAGCGGCGGCAGCTCCTCGATGGTGACCTGCATCGAAGCGGGCGATTCACCGGCCGGTTATGACGATTGGGGCGGGAATTATCCGAAGCTGCGCCGCCCCACTCTCTCACACCTTGCCCTTCAACAGGTCGCGCACGGCTTCGGCGAACTGCATGTCCTTGTCGGTGACCTGCCCGAACAGATGGCTATGGCTTTCGACACGCAGGGTGTTCCAATCCTCTATGTGAAGGTCGGGGTGGTGGTCGAGGCGAACGGCGACTTCGGCGATCTCATCCAGGATCTTGACGGCGGTCTCGAAATCGCTTGTCTTGACCGCGAAGCCGATCTTCTCCTCGTTTTCGAGCCACGCCCACGGCTTAGGGGGGTCCACCAATGTCCTGTCGAGTCGCTCCATGGCGGCCGCGAGGGTCGAGGGTGACCATCAACGTTCGCCAAGCGGTATGACGCGGTCGTCCGGCCGAGGTCGGTCTCAGGCCAGTCCTTTCTCCGTCAAGAGGGCGCTGATCCGTTCGGCGAGCTTGATGTCCTTCTTCGTCACCTTCCCCTCGGTATGGGTGTAGGTCTCGATGCGGAGCGTGTTCCAGCCTTCGATGTGGAGGTCGGGGTGGTGCTTCTCTTCCTCGGCGATCCTTGCCACCTCGTTGACGATGCCGATGGCGGTGAGGAAGTCCTTCGTCTTGACCTCAAGGCCGATGCGCTCCTGTCCATCGTCCCGGGTCCACGGCTCGGGGGGTCTCAGTTGTGTGGTGCTCCGCTCGGTCATGAAGGCGGTCATGGCGGCTCGGGGCAATAGCATTGTGGAAGGCGCATCGCCTGTGTTTCTGTTCGCCATCAAGGCTTATATCTCCACCTTCGGTCCCTCTTTCCATGCGTGGAACCTCCTATCGGCCCTCGCTCACCGTCATCGCGCTCGCGCTCGCGGCCACAATCGTGTTGTCCGGTTGCACCGGCTCCAACCTCGGCGTCAGCAACAACCCCGGCGCGTTCTCGCTCGGTGGACAGGTCGCCAACATGGACGAGACGAAGGACTATGATTGGGAAAACCCCAGCCTCAAGGCCAGGGTCGATTTCGGTGGTCAATCGTCGGGTGGGGCCTTCAATGTCAACATCAAGGACTCGACGGGCAAGCAGGTCTACTCCCATTCGTTCTCGTCCGAGAACGATGGCACGGGCGGGCTCAGCTCGTCCGGCACCCCCGGCACCTGGAAGATCGTCATCGAGTTCCGCGACTTCACCGGCAATGTCGGGCTCAGCATCAATTCGGCCTGAGTGCACAATGGGGCACCGCTGGACGGGCATCCGAGCCCGACCAAGGGAATCTGCTCAACAAACGACATGGAAACCACGAGCGGGTCCTGGGGAGGGGCTACTGGCCCCCTCCCCAGACCCCTCCCCGATAACCTGGTTATCAGTTCTCATTAGCTATTTATGACAGCCTTCACCTCCCGGCCGCGCGCCCCCCGGGCGCCGTCCCTCCAGGAGGAGCCGAGCCACCATGCGGACCGCCAAACCCGACCTCTCGCCCGAAACGATCCAGGCCATCAAAGGACGCGCAGGCGCCCCCGGGGCACGCCACCCCGAGCTCCCCGAGACCCTGGAGCGCATCGACCCCGCCCTCGGCGGAAACGGCACGGTCACCCAGCTCCACTTCGCCCGCCGCGGCATCATCACCCCCGAGATGGAGTACATCGCCATCCGCGAGAACGTCAAGCCCGAGTTCGTCCTCTCCGAGGTCGCCGCAGGCCGCGCCATCATCCCCGCCAACATCCACCACGAGCGGCTCGAGCCGATGATCATCGGCCGCAACTTCCGCTGCAAGGTCAACGCCAACATCGGTGCCTCCGCCACCACCTCCGGTGTCGACGAGGAACTCGAGAAGCTCCACTACGCCGTCCATTGGGGCGCCGACACGGCGATGGACCTCTCCACATCCCACGGCAACCTGGACGAGATCCGCAGCGCCATCATCAAAGGCTCTCCGGTCCCCATCGGCACGGTGCCCATCTACCAGGCCCTCGAAGAGGTCAACGGCCACATCCCCGACCTCTCCTTCGACGTCTATATGGACGTCCTCGAGCGCCAAGCCGCGCAGGGTGTCGACTACTTCACGATCCACGCCGGGGTGCTGAAGGATCATGTCTCATTGGCCAAGGACCGCGTCACCGGCATCGTCTCGCGCGGCGGCAGCATCATGGCCGCCTGGTGCCGCCACCACGACAAGGAGAACTTCCTCTACACGCGCTTCGACGAGATCAGCGAACTGTTGCGCAAACACGACGTCTCCTACAGCCTCGGTGATGGCCTTCGTCCCGGCAGCATCGCCGACGCCTCCGACGCCGCCCAGTTCGCCGAACTCCGCACGCTCGGCGAGCTGACCAAGAAGGCATGGGAGAAGGAGGTCCAGGTGATGATCGAAGGCCCCGGACACGTCCCCATGAACAAGATCGAGGAACAGGTCACCAAACAACGGGAATGGTGCCACGACGCCCCCTTCTACACGCTCGGCCCCCTCGTCACCGACGTCGCCCCCGCCTACGACCACATGACCTCGATGATCGGCGCCGCCATCATCGGCTGGCACGGCACCGCCATGCTCTGCTACGTCACCCCGAGCGAACACCTCGGGCTCCCCAACAAGGAGGACGTCAAGCAAGGCCTCATCGCCTACAAGATCGCCGCGCACGCCGCCGACGTGGCCAAGGGTCACCCCGGCGCCCAGGCCTGGGACGACGCGCTGTCCCGCTCGCGCTTCGCCTTCGACTGGCCCGGCCAGTTCGCCCTTTCCATCGACCCCGAGGCGGCGCACAAGAAGCACGACGAGAACCTGCCGAACGACGCCCACAAGGACGCCAAGTTCTGCTCCATGTGCGGCCCCTCGTTCTGCTCGATGCGCATCACCCAGGACGTGCGCGTCCTTGGTGGGGAAGCGGCCATCGCCGGCAGCGACGAAGAGCACGAGATCGGCTCGACGATGCGGAAGACGAAGAAAGAGGTCGTCGAACGCGAGGTCTAGCGCTCCAGGACGATGACCAGCCCGACGTGCTCCGGGTGCAATGTGCAGCGGTACGAGAACCGTCCCGGCTCGTCGAAGTAGCGCACCGGTGCCATCGAGCCCGGCTCGATCTCGCCCGAATCGTACGACCCGTCGTCGAAGGTGACCGTATGGGGCGAGGTGTCTCCGTTGCGCCATTGCAACCAGTCGCTCTGGCGTACCACGTTCGCCGCCGGCACGAACTGTGACACGCCGCCCTCGGAGAACACCTGGACGATCTTCGTCTGGTACGGCTGCGGGTCCGGTGCGACCGGCCACAGGAGGTCGACACCTTCGACCGCACCGGTCGCGAACGCGGCCGTCGTCCCGGCGACGTTGTTCGACTCGTCCGACTCCAGGATCTTGTCGTGCGGGTCGAGCGTCAGACGCACCGGATAGGAGCCGACCTTGACGAGGCTGCGCCACTCGTATCCGGAGGCGATGCTCTCTGCGGCACCGATGCTGAACGTGAGGGTCTCGATGGGGAGCCAGTCCCCCCGATAGCGGTACTCGAGGAGGGCCTCTGCCTCGGAGACGGCCGTACTGCCACCGTTCCCGATCTCGAAGAAGAGACGCGCCACCCCCACCCCGCCGACCAGGCCGTCATTGCCGCTGAAGGCGACGACGGCAAGGTCGTACACGACGGCGTTCTCGAAGTGGAGCGTGATCGAGGTCTCGACGGTGCGGCCGTCCACCGTGCTGAGCTGGGCCGTCACGGTGTGGGCGCCGTTCGGGAACGCCGTCGTATCGAGCGCGTGGGACCAGGTGTAGGGATCGCCGGCGACGAGCGCGTCGACGAAGACCCAACCGCCGGCATCGACCTGGACGCGCACCGCGCGGACGCCGTTGTCGTCGGACGCCGTCCCCGTGAGCGTGATGACGCCATCGACAACGGAACCGTCCACAGGAGAATCGATGGTGATCGAAGAACCAGCCGCCGCGCCCCCAGGCAGGACGACCAACAGTCCGGCGGTCGAGAGCATCAAGACGACCGCTGCACGCACACCTCTCATAGGACCCCGAACCGGAAGGGGTGTGATAATGGTTGTGACGATGAAGACGGCATGAGCGGGGCTGGCCAAGCGCGAGCGGCCCCGCGGGACTGCCGCCGTCTCCTGCACCTGGAACCTTTCCAGGACTACTTCAGCACGAAGATCCCGTAGACGATGAGCGCCACCCCGACGACAAGGTCGAGTACGCGCGCCAATGTCCCGGGGATGTTGAGGAAATTGACGGCGAGCAGGATCCCCAGCACCACGAAACCGGCCGCCACGAGATTCGAGCCGCGGACGATGTTGACGAACATCAGGATACCGAGGACGATGAGCAAGATCCCGATGAACGGCACGATGCCGGTGAAGGAGAGCTCGCCGATCAAGACGAGCACACCAAGGATGATGCTGATGATGCCGATGACCTTGTCCCAATCCGTGGTACTGGTGGCTGTCCTTGCCATATGTCGTGGAGGACCCTGTTTTCCTTTAGACCGTTTTGGGTCAAAAGCCGAACATATCTCCCCAGTCGACGACCTTCAGGAGATCATCGGGAAGACATGTCACTCTTCTTGACGAAAGAGTTCCTTGAGGCCCTCGAAGATGAGCTCGGTCTGGTAGAGGTCCTCGGCGTTGTAGCGGCAGAGGCGGTCGCGGATGGACGGCTCCGGGCGACGCTTGTAACGCTGGTAGAGCTTGAGCGCGTGATAGCCGTCG
This sequence comes from Methanobacteriota archaeon, assembly GCA_019347805.1. Classification (GTDB taxonomy): domain Archaea; phylum Thermoplasmatota; class E2; order JACPAO01; family JAHWKR01; genus JAHWKR01. Next base: position 44,771 of record JAHWKR010000021.1, on the reverse strand, counting down.
CGCACGTCGATCGAACGCGGCTTCTTGTAGCCGAAGAAGACCGCCACATGCTCGCACTTGAGCTTGCGCACCGGCAGGTAGACCCGTTGCGTCTCGGGCGACTCGGTGAAGATGAAGCGCTTCAAAAGATCAAGGAACCGCATCTTGCGCAACCAGGAGCCCTCGAGATCGTGGCTCCTTGCCGCCTCGCGGATCGCCACCTCGTCCGACGCCAACGAGCCATAGGCGACGAAAAGCGGGTCCTCCTCCTCCACCAGGGTGATGAACCGCTCCCGGTCGGCCCGCTGGTCCTCGCGCCGGTGGGAGAACCATTGTTCCACCGGGACATCTCCCGACCGCTTGAGGCCCCAAAGGAAGATCTCGTGCACACCCGCGTTGAACTCGAGGTCGAAATAGACGAGCGGCCCCTCGACCGACTCCAAGGCCGGATCGGCGCCATAGACGAGCGCCCGGTTCTCCGTGATGGCCTTGGCATAGCCCTGGATGAGGGGGAACGCGTCGACGATGCTCCCATCGGGATAGGCCGCCACGCGCGGGTCGCTGCGGAACTCCGTCTCGTCGAGCGCGGCGATGTCGGCCAACTTGCGCACCCCGAGGAGCCAGAACAACTGCGCCCGGGTCGCCCCGACGAGCGGCAACTGGCGCAACTCGATGATCTCCCGGGAGTCGGCCGCCGGCACGTCCGGATAGCGTTTGATCCAGGTCTTCGGATCGGCCGCGGGCTCCGTCTGGGTCGCCACGGGGTGCTGTCGTCTGCTGCCCTGTGCCATCGTGGACCTCGTCGATGCGGACCTGCGCCCGCTCCGCCCCCCCGCCTCCGTACGTCGCCTCCATCTTTAAAAGAGCCGCCCTGAAGCGCACTGATCGGACACTTTCGCCGCTAGACGTCCCGGCCGAAACGCCATTGACCCGGCCGCGGCACGGTCGCCCCCGGCACCGACCAGGGCGGGAACCGGGAGAGCGGCCCCGTCGCCTCCCCCGCGTCCACGACATATTCCTCCAGTGTCCGCTGACCGATGTCGCGCTCGAGGCCAGCCAGCCGCACCCCTACAAGGCGATAGCGACGCCGGCCGTCCAGGAACTCCTCGAGCTGTTCCCGCAAGATCGCGAGGACCGGCCCAGAGCGGTGGGTCGGCGCCCGAAGCGTCGTGGCGCGCGTGAAGGTCTCGAACGCCTCTGTCCGGATCTTCAGTCCGACCACGCGGAACAGGATGCCTTCGGCGCGCATTTCATCGACAAGCTCCCGCGCCATGGTCCGTACCACACGGTTGATGGCGCTGGCATCGGCCGTGTCGCGCTCGAAGGTGTGCTCCTCGCTCCGCGACTTGGGAAGCCCCTGGTCCGGCTCCACCGGTCGGTCGTCCTCCCCACGGGCCAGACCGAGCAGCCAAGCGCCGTTCTTGCCGAAGCGCTCCGTCATCCACGACGACGGCCGCCGCGCCAGGTCGCCGATCGTCTCGATGCTCTCCTCGGTGAGCGCCGCCGCCGTCTTCGGACCCACACCCTGCAGCCGCCGCACCGGCAACGGCTCCAGGAACGTGCGGACATCGTCCGGCGGGACGACCGTGAGGCCATCCGGCTTCTGCATGTCGGACGCGATCTTCGCCACCGACTTGGAGGGTGCCACACCGACCGAGCAGGTCAGAGCCGTTTCCTCGAAGACCCGCCGCTTGAGCTCCCGCCCCGCCTCGGCACCGTCCCGATAACGTCCCTCGCGCACGGCCGACGTCACCTCCAGGTATGCCTCGTCGATGGAGACCGGCTCGACCGCATCCCCCGCCGACTCGCGGAAGACGCGCCGCAAACGGCCCGCCTCGACCCGATAACGCTCGATGTCGGGCCGCACGAAGACCGCGTCCGGACAGGCACGATAAGCGTGCGAGATCGGCATCGCCGAACCGATGCCGAAACGCCGCGCCTCATAGCTCGCCGTCGACACCACACCGCGCCCCTCCCCGCCCTTCGGGTCCGCACCCACCACGACCGGCCGGCCGCGCCACTCGGGATGGTCGCGCTGCTCGACCGCCGCGAAGAACGCGTCCATGTCGACATGGAGGACGACACGCGGCCAAGGCACATCGGACACACGCCCCGATGACCCCCGCCCCGTCAAGAAGGCGCCGCTCCCCCGGCCGAGGCCCTAAATAAAGAGCGACCGGTCCGCTCCCTGTGGCCCTCCCCGGTGGAAGCAAGCGCACCGCCGCACGGCGCGAAGCCGAAGCGCGCGCCAAGGCACGACGTCGCCCGGAAGAGGGCCCCGGACAGGACGACCGCTCGACGCCGGAGCGCGGGGAGAAGGCCGCCGCGCGCGCCGCCAAGAAGACCGCACGGAAGGAAACGAGGGCGAAGGCACGACGGGAACGCCAAGAGCTGCGCGCCACACGACGGCTCGAACGCAAGCTGAAAGGCCCCACGTTCTGGTCGCTCTTCGAACCCATCCCGAAACACCCCCGCCGCGTCCCGAAAGGACAAGCCATCCTCATCTTCGTTCTCAACGCCTTCCCGTTCCCCGGACTCGGCACGGTGCTCTACGGCAAATGGGAACGTGGCCTCGCCCAGTTCCTCCTCACCTTCGTCTTCCTCATCGGCTGGGTCTGGTCCGTCACCGACGGCATCGTCATCGTCAAGAACGCCTTCCAGGCGCCACGGGACGAGGCGTCGCAGACGGCCCGGACCCCGTGAACGCGCCGTCGTCATCGGCACCGGCCGTCGCCTTCTTCACCCCCGCCCTGCTACCGGCCGCCATGGTCCTCTCCGAAGGCGAACCGGCACCCCCGTTCGAGGCGCTCGACCAGGACGGCGAGACGGTCTCGTCGGCAGCACTTTCCGGGAAACGCTTCGTCCTCTACTTCTATCCCCGCGACGGCACGACGATCTGCACCCGGGAAGCGTGCAGCTTCGAAGCGGACCGACCCGAGTTCGAAGCGCTCGACGTGCCGGTCATCGGCGTCTCACCGAACCGGGTGTCGTCGCACAAGCGGTTCGCCGAGAAACACGGCCTCGGATTCCGGCTCCTTGCCGACCCCGAGCGTGACATCATCGGGAAATACGACGCCAAAGGGCTCTTCGGCCGCACCACGCGCGTCACCTACATCATCGGGGCCGACATGCGCATCGAAGCGGTGCACCGCAGCGAGATCAGCGGCTCCGGACATGTCAAATGGGCCAAGAACACGCTCCGGTTGCTCGAAAAGCCGGCCGAGGCCCAGTAACCCTCATCAGCAGACCCCGCATCCCCCCGCCCATGCGCACGAGCGCCCTCGGCAGCGTCGTCATCACCGACGCGCACATCATGACCCAGGACCCGGAAAGGCCCGTGGCCCGCGCGGTCGTCGTCCATGACGGACGCATCGAATATGTCGGCACCGACGAGGGCGCCCGGCATGAAGACCGCGGCGTGGATGAACGCATCGACGCCAAGGGGCGCACCGTCGTCCCCGGCTTCAACGACGCCCACGGACACTTCTTCCACGAAGGCATGCTGAAGATCCGGCTCGACCTCGCCGAGGTGAAAAGCCTCGACGAAGCCTACCGCCGCATCGCCGACTATGCCCGCGCGAACCCGAACGAAGAAGTGCTCGTCGCCGAACGATGGGATGAATCGGATTGGGCGAAGCGGGTCTTCCCCACACGCGAAGGCCTGGATGCGGCGACCGGCGGCCGCGCCATCCTTGCCCGCCGCGTCGACGGCCACACCGCCGTCGCCTCGACCGCCCTCCTCGACATCTACCGCGAACGCTGGACCGGACCCACCGAGGGCATCCACGCGGACAGCGGCCTCCTCATCGAGGAACCGTCGCTCGAGTTCGGCGATATGGTCCAGGCATCACCGGACGCCATCGACCATGCCCTCGGCATCATGTTCGAGGAGGCGCGCCGCCTCGGCATCACCTCCGTCCAAGGGTATGAGCGGGTCACGGTGTGGAAAGGCTGGCAACGGCGCTGGGGCACCATCGTCCGCAGCGGAGAACTGCCGCCCGTCAAGGCCGCGATCTCCACGTACACGCAACACCTCGACGCCTTCCTCGACGCCGGCATGATGACCGGGACGGGCGACCCGTGGCTGCGCTACGGCGGGGTGAAGATCTTCGCCGACGGTGCGATCGGCGGCTGGAGCGCCCACCTCGCTGAACCCTACCAGGACAGACCCGAGACGCGCGGCAAACAGAACTTCGACGACGAGACACTCCACGACCTCGTGCGGCGCGCGCACAACGCGGGCATCCAGGTGCACATGCACGTCATCGGTGACGCCGCGGTGACCCAGGGCTGCAAGGCTTTCGCCAAGGTGCACGAGGGCGATCCGGACGGCTTCCACGCCATGCGGCACCGTTTTGAGCACTACGAGTTCGGCACCCACGCCACCCACGACGAGGTGGAGCGACTCGGCATCGTGCTCAGCATGCAACCGAACTTCGTCGGCGAATGGAGCGCCAAGGAAGGGCTCTACGGCGACCGGCTCGGCGAACGCCACGCGCTCACCAACCCCTTCCGTTCCATCCGCGACCGCGGGATGCCGCTCGCGTTCGGCAGCGACAACATGCCGTTCGGACCCATCGCCGGCATCCGGGGCACGATGACCGCACCCTATCCGCAACAACGCCTCGACTTCGACGAGGCGCTCGAACACTACACCCGCGGCGCCGCCTACGCCGAGTTCCTGGAGGATGAAAAAGGCCTCGTGCGCGAGGAGATGATCGGCGACCTCGTCATCCTGTCGAAGGACCTGCGCCACGAGGACATGGGCGACCCTGGCCTCCTCGACGGCCTCGACGTGCACACGACGATCGCCGACGGCAGACCCGTCTACAGCGCGAAGCACGTCGTGCGGACTCCGGCCTGACCTACGCGAAGAGACGTGAGAGCTCCTCTTCCACCGGACCCCGCAGGATGTGCGCGACGCGGCCATCGAACGGCGTCGGGTCGCGGTTGACGAGGACCACCTCCGCGCCTTGTGAACAGGCCGATTCGACGAGTCCCGCGACCGGCCAGACGCTCAGGCTCGACCCGGCGACGACGAGCGTCCGCGCATCCGCGACGGCGCGCGCCGAACGTTCGAGCTCCGTCACCGGTTCACCGAACAGGACGACGTCAGGACGAAGCAGACCACCGCAGCCACAGCGCGGCGCTTCGCCCGGGACGAGCGCATCGATGAGGTCGCGTGTCGATTGCGAACCACGACAATCCATGCAGCGGCTGCGGTGCACGTTGCCGTGCACCTCGATGAGCGCCTCCTCCGGCGTCCCGGCGCGGATGTGCAGGCCGTCGATGTTCTGCGTCACCACGGTCGCGACGCGACCCTCCTGGACGGCGCGGGCGATGGCATGATGGGCGTCGTTCGGCTCGGCATCAAGGATGCGCGTCTCCAACGTCAACGCCTTCCTGCGCTCCCAGAAACGCGCCGGGTCGGCATGGAAACGGTCGATGGTGAACTCCTTCGGGTCGAAACGCTTCCAGATGCCGTTCGGGCTGCGGAAATCCGGGATCCCCGACGGTGTGCTGACCCCGGCACCGGTGAGGACGACGACAGGTGGCTCCACATGGTTCGATGGTGCCGGTCGCGACTTCAAGGTTGGCCGTCGGGGCGGTCGACCTGTCCGCGGAGACATGATACAGGTAGTCGTCCAGCCGAAAAATCGTCATGCCGCCCACTTTCGTACAGGCTCGGGCGCGAACGGCACGAAAAACCGCGGTTTTCGCTGTTCTACAGGAAACAACGGAAGCGCACGACGACAAAGGAAGCGCGTGCAGACGCTCCACCCGCAGGCGAGGGGGGTCATGCTTTCCGGAGAAAGCATTATCATGTCTAGGTGGTTATGGAGTATTCCGCGCAAGCGGCGCGAACGGTCGCCGTGGCGCAGGACCCTCCGAAGAGGGGGGTCAAGGACACGGTCCGAGTGGTCTCGGACCAGGTCCTGTCTGACCAGCTTTGCTCAAAGTAGGGCAGACCATTCCGCATATCAAGCTTCCGAAACGTTCGGTCGATGCTCGCATCGGCCGGCCTTGGACGCACCCCATGGGGTCCCCGACCCCGGACGGTGATAGTCGGAAACGCCACGGCCCTGCGGCGTACGGGGATCCCGACCACGGACCCCGGACGCGCGACGCAGGAGAGCAGTCGCCTCCGCCCCGCCCGACGGACACGGCCTCGGCCGTGGAACAGGGCGGCGCCGGATCCAGTGCCTCGGCACGGGTGAAGGCGTCACGGACCGCAAGGTCCGCGAGACGAAGACACCGACCCGCGTGGCACCCGCCACAAGGGAAGGGTCCCCCGGCCGAAAGGTCGGTCGCCTGCTCCGCGCAAGCGGACAGGAAGGGGTCCTCACGGACCCTGCCGGGCATGAACCGGCGGGAGACTGCGACGTTCCCGTGCATCCGCCCCACCGAAGCCTCCGCGCCATGCTCGCGACGACCCGGACACGCCCCGCGTGCCGGCCATCGCGGCCGAACGGTCCACAAGGACCGGGAAGCAAGACGCGGCCCCTGGTGACAGGGTCCGTGGAAGAGCTGGCGCCCTCCGACCGGTCGCGCCGAAAGGCAAGGCCGGCGACGGGCCAAGGTCCCTCGGTCGTCTCGACGACCTGACACCGAAGACCCGCGACGGAGGGCACGACCCGGAAGGAGCCGATCCGCAAGGAGAGGAAGACCCCGGGCCGGGACCGGTCGCACCGACGGCTCCCTCGTGGAGAACAGGACGACCGGGACAGGCACCTGAAACGGCATCCTCGCGATGACCTGGGAAGGGCCTCCGGACGGAAGAAGGTGGATCTCGGTCACGAGAACAGAGAAGACCGTGGTCCCGGGTGCCGACGAGGCACCGGGCACCCCGCTTGCGCGACTCCCTCTCCACACCCCGGTTCGCCGGTTTTTGTGGGAGGGAGACCCCAACTGTCGAGCGGATGCTACGGATATAGCCGGTCCGCGGTGACGGCCGCCTGCCTGCGGTCGAGTCCCGCGTGGAGCCCGAACCAGACCTCGAGCCGCAGTTCGCCGCGTTCCAGGAGGACGACGTGGTGGCCGTAGCGCGGGTCGAGGCTTCCCGCCCAGCCGACCGGTGTCTCCTCCCATTCGAGCCGATAGCGGCCGTCGGCGCGGTGCAGGAGCGGATGCGGATGGCGCGTCATCATGGGGACCGCGCGGGCCCACATGACCGGATCGCCGCGGCGGGTCTCGACGGCGACCCATTGGCGCTCGACGTGTCCGATGCGCCGGTTCTCACGCGCACCGGTGGCGTCCGGGCGCCACTGTTTCGGCAGGGCGGCCGGCCGCAGGAGGTCGGGCGGCGGACAGCGCGGATGTTCGGGCGCCTCGAGCCAGGGCGCCCATTCCAGGCCGGTGACGAGACCGTCCCCCCAGCCGCGGTCGGGGACGTCGCGGTGCGGATGATAGCTGCGTGCGAGCCAGGACGGCAAGCCGCGGCGCACGAGCGTGAAGCGCGACAGAAGGCGCGGGACGGACGGGTGGTCGAGCGAGAGGCCGTCGGGGAGCCGCACCTCGACGTTGGTGCCCCAGAGATGACCGCTGAGCCCTGCGACACCGTGGTGGTCTTGTCCAGCGACCCACCAGGTGGGTCCTGCGGCCCGCCGCACGTCCGCTTCGGCCGGCAACCACCAGACACGCCCCTTGTCGCGCAGGTTGAGGTCTGGACAGGTCGGCGGCCACCAATCGTTGACCCATTGTTTCACGACCACCTCGGCGTCGCCGTTGTCGAAGCCGGGCATGGGGAAAGTGAGCCGCAGGCTCGGCCAATGCTGGTCCGAAACGGGCCGGTAGGAGACGTCGCGCACATCGGCGCCAGCCGGCCAGAAGACCGAGAACGGGGTGTCCTCGGGAAGCTGGAGGAGCCCTTGCGCAGCCGGGTCCGAAGGGGACACAGCTTCGGATGGGTGCTTCTTGCGGAAAAAGTCCGCGCCATCGGGCGTCCCACGCGCCGGTCGTGTCAGAAAAGGGTGAACCCGAGCACCAGGTAGAGGCCCCCGGCGGCCGCTGCCGCGATGGAGGCGTAGGGCAACTGCGACGTGACATGGTCCATCAGGTCGCAACCGGTCGCGAGCGACGACAAGATGGTGGTGTCGCTGATGGGGCTGCATTGGTCACCGTAGACCGACCCGCCGACCACCGCGGCGAAGCACATGGCCAGGAAGGTCGTGTCGCCGGGCATGAGCGCGTAGGCGAGCGGCATGGCGACCGGGAAGAGGACGGCGAAGGTGCCGAAGCTCGTGCCGGTGGAAAACGCGGTGACCATGCCGGCGACAAGCAGCAGGAACGGCAGGAGGCCGACCGGCATGTCGGAGAGCAGGTCGGCGACGAACTTGCCGGTGCCGAGCACCTGCGACACCCCGTTCAACGACACGGCGAGCCCGAGGATAATGGCGCCGATCGTGACGCCTTTCGCTCCCTGGACCACCGACGTCAACGCGTCACCCACGGGGATGCCCTTAACGACCGCGACGATCGCGGCGACGACGACGGCGGAGAAGAACGCCACCTCGACGTAGACCACCTGCTCGGTGCCCAGGATGGTCTGGATGACGTAGGGGCCGATGGCGATGACGAGGAGGAAAGCGAGCGGGAGGAAGAAATCGGCAAGGCCTGTGCGGTAGCCGGGGTAGACCTCGATCTCGTCGAGCTCTTTGGACGTGAGCGGATCGCTTCCCGGACGGACCAGGGCGCCGGTGTCGATGACGCGCTGCCGGGCGGTGCGGATGCCGCCGATTCCGGGGAAGAGACCGGCTGCGACGAGCAGGGTGAGCAGGACGGCGAAGATGGCATAGAAATTGAACTTGAGGGCCGTGAAGAAGAACGCCACGGCACCCGAGGTGGTGTCGAAGAACGGGATCGTGCCGACGACGACCGAGGCGATGAAGGCGGGCCAGACGTTGAACGGGATGACGGTGGCGATGGGGCTCGCCGTGGAATCGACCAGGTAGGCCGCCTCCTCCTTCGACACCTTGTGCTCGTCGAGGAGCGGTCGGACCGTGGTGCCCGCGAGGACCGTCGAGATGGTGCCCCCTTGATGGAAGATGACGCCGGTGAACCAGGTGAAGATCTTGGCACTGCGCGGCCCGCGCACGAGACGCACAGCCGCCCGTTCGACGAAATAGCGCGCACCTCCGGTACGGCCCCATAGACCGATGAGACCACCGAGGGACCAGAGGTAGACGATGAGGATGACGGCGTAACCACGCGAGCCGATCTGCGGCAGGACGAAGCTGTCGAGGATGTTGAGGCGTGACCACGGAAAACGCCCGACGTCGGTGACGGAGACGCCCGCGCCGAAGCTGTAGATGATGCCTCCGGAGGCGATGCCGAGCAAGAGGGCGAGCATGACCTGTCGCGTGGTGAAGGCGAGGACGATGGCGACCACCGCCGGGATGAGCGACAGCACGCCATAGACCTCCTTCTCGTCCCCACGGAAATCGACGTAGGTGGAGGGGGGGCCCGAACTGATCGCAAGGAGCGCCAGGAGGACGAAACCTGCGACAAGGGCCAGGAGCTTCACGTAGGTGCCCTTGAGGTCGCGAGTGGCCATGTCATCCGCCATCGGGCGCGGTAGCCAGGAGGTTTGTAAAGGATTGTCGAAAGAAGGGCGCCCTTGAGCGAAAATTCCGACCTATCCCAGGCAGTTGGTCCGGAATCGATGAAGAGGTTTCGACCCGAAAAGGGGTGACGAGTCATAACCGACAGGACAAGGTAGATAAGTCCAGCCGGAAAAGCCAACCAGTGCAAGGAGAACGGGTGACCCGTCTCCTGCGACATGTGACGACCATGGAACATGAACGACCAGTGATATACGCGCCCTGCAACCGCGTACCTGCGGAGGGGAAAGGGTTGAAGAGGGAATCCCCCATGCCCCGTGTACCCCGGCAGGAACCCCGCGAGAGAGGGTTTCCAAAATGTTGAAAGAATATTCGTTCCGCGTAAAGACCGCCGATAGTCCGCTGATGAGGTTCACCCGGGACAACCCGGAGCAACGAGTGATCATCTCACTGCTCCGCGGGAGCACCCGGGAGATCGGGGAGCGTGCCATCTACACGTTCCTCGGCCCCCGGAACCTGACCCGCCAGTTCCTACTCGGCGAGTTCACCAAGCGGTATGGCACCTTCCAGCCGCTCGCAGAGGCTGAAGGATATGTCAGTGTAGAGGTCTCCACCCACCTTCTGCCCACCATCCAGGGCAAGACCCCCAACGAAGTCACCTTCGAGGTGCTCGGGCCGGACGCCGTGTTCCTCCCGATCCTCGTCGTCAACGGCTGGCTCCACATCCGGGTCCTGTCCGCCAACGCCCAAGGGGGCGCACGGTTCGAGAAGTTCCTCGACATCATGCGCAACCACATGCAGCCCGACGCGTTCGACGTCTACTCGGTCCGCGAGTACAAGCCGGAGGCGCGCCTGCACGAGGCGACCCAGGACATCACCCCGCGCCAGCAGGAAGTGATGGAGGCCGCCTACGAGATGGGTTACTGGGACGAACCGCGCCGCTGCAACCTGGACGACATCGCTCGCCACTTCGGTGTCTCCAAGGCCGCCGTCCACAAGAGCCTCTCCGCCGGAGAGCGCAAGGTCATGGCGACGTTCTTCGCCGACACCTTCGGCAAGGGCAAGAAGCGCGCCGCCACCCAGATGCTCATCGAGCACCGTGGCGGACGCTAGACGGTAGACCTCCCACACCTCCCCCACACTTCTTCCTCTCCCTTCTTCCCCCCACTTCCTTCCTTTTCTGCTCCTGTTCTTGAAGTGACCGTGCCGTCGGCTGCAACGCCCCCGGACCGTTCGGCGACAGGGCGGGTCAGGAATCCCCGCGCGGTGTCGCGGCGACAAGACCTCACGACGACCTGGTGCTGCTTTTCTTATGGTGTCTGGGACCGAATTGAGCACTAATCGACTCTACATGTCTCTAAAGGCATAGGAACGTACTTAGGCAGCGACCCGTGTCATGGGAGGATTGAGGCCTGCAAGTCTGTCTTCGTTCCCAACCATGGAAGAGGAGAGACAGGGTCTTCAGACCGCCATCGTGCGTCCGTGCGCCACCACGGACGAAGGCGAAGAGAATGTGCACCGATGTTACAAACACCGATCAGGAATCCCGACGAAAGAGGGTTTCCAGCGACACTGAAAGAATACTCGTTCCGCGTCAAGACCGCGGACAGCCCGCTCATGCGGTTCACCCGGGAGAACCCCGAGCACCGGGTCATCATCTCGCTGCTCCGCGGGAACATCCGAGAGATCGGGGAGCGTGCCATCTACACGTTCCTCGGCCCCCGCAACGTGAGCCGCCAGTTCCTGCTCGGCGAGTTCACGAAACGGCACGGTACCTCCCAACCCCTCGCAGAGGCTGAAGGCTACGTCAGTGTAGAGGTCTCCACCCACCTCCTGCCCACCATCCAGGGCAAGAGCCCGAACGAGGTCACGTATGAGGTGCTCGGGCCGGACGCCGTGTTCCTCCCGATCCTCGTCGTCAACGGCTGGCTCCACATCCGGGTCCTGTCCGCCAACGCCCAAGGGGGCGCACGGTTCGAGAAGTTCCTCGACATCATGCGCAACCACATGCAGCCCGACGCGTTCGACGTCTACTCGGTCCGCGAGTACAAACCGGAAGCACGCCTGCACGAGGCGACCCAGGACATCACCCCGCGCCAGCAAGAGGTGCTGGAGATGGGCTACGAGATGGGCTACTGGGACGAACCGCGCCGCTGCAACCTGGACGACATCGCCCGCCACTTCGGCGTCTCCAAGGCCGCCATCCACAAGAGCCTCTCCGCCGGAGAGCGCAAGGTCATGGCGACGTTCTTCACGGACACCTACGGCAAGGGCAAGAGACGCGCGGCCACGCAGATGCTCATCGAACACCGTAGCGGACGCTAGAGGGCACTCCCTACACTTCATCCCGCGTTCTCACCCCATTCCTTCCTTCTCCGGCTCCTTTTTCGGATGATACGCCGTCGTCTTCATCGCACCCAAGCGCTTTTATAACGGCCCGGGTAAGCGGGCCCGAACCCTCCGAGGGACCTCCATGACCGGCGTCGTCATCACCGCAGCCTGCCGCACCGCCATCGGAAAGTTCCAGGGCACGCTCCGCCCCTTCAGCGCGCCCCAGCTCGGTGCCAAGATCGTCGAAGAGACGGTGCGCCGCTCCGGCCTTTCGACCGACCAGGTCGAGGAGGTCATCATGGGCAACGTCCTCCAGGCGGGCCTCGGCCAGAACCCGGCCCGGCAAGCCGCGCTCTACGGCGGCCTGCCGGACACGGTCAACGCCTTCACCGTCAACAAGGTGTGCGGTTCCTCGCTCAAGGCGGTCATGCTCGCCGCCCAAGCCATCAAGTGCGGCGACGCCACGCGCATCCTCGCCGGTGGCATGGAATCGATGACCAACGCGCCCTACCTTCTGCCCGATGCGCGCGACGGCTTCCGGATGTTCGACAAGAAAGCCGTCGATTCGATGATCCACGACGGATTGTGGGACGTCTACAGCGACCAGCACATGGGCGTCACCGGCGAGATCGTCGCCAAACGCCACGATGTCTCGCGCGGCGACGCCGACCGCTTCGCCATGCTGTCGCACCAGAAAGCCGAGCGGGCGACCAAAGAGGGTCTCTTCCAGGACGAGATCCTTCCCATCGAAATCGAGGACAAGCGCAGCGGCGAGACCACCTTTTTCGCCGAGGACGAAGGCATCCGGCACATGGTGCACATGCAGAAACTGTCGCGCCTCAAGCCCGTCTTCGACCCGACCGGGATGGTCACCGCCGGGAACGCCTCCCAGATCTCCGACGGCGCATCGGCCGTCATGGTGGAGTCGGAGGCGTCCGCGAAAGAACGCGGCGCGGAGGTCTTGGGCCGCATCATCGCCTACGGGTCCGGCGGCGTGCGGCCCGAACACGTCATGGAAGCGCCCATCACCACCACCAAGCGGGTCATGAAAGAGGCCGGCTTCACCTCGGACGACTTCGATCTCTTCGAACACAACGAAGCGTTCGCCACCGCGAGCTGTGCGGTGATGAAAGGCCTCGACATCCCCGAAGAGAAGTTCAACATCCACGGCGGCGCCGTCGCGCTTGGCCACCCCATCGGCGCGAGCGGGGCGCGTGTGTTGACGACGCTGCTGTATTCGTTGAAGCAGACCGGCGGCCACCGCGGATTGGCGACGCTTTGCTTGGGTGGGGGGAACGCGGTGACGATGGTCGTCGAGCGTCCCGAGGCGTAGCCTCCGGACGCACGACTTAGACCTGGCTTGAGCCGCGGAGCGGCGAGCGTGAGGTCATAGTCGAACGGGCCTGAGGGACGTCCGACTGTAGCCGCCTACAACGTCGTATCGCCGAACGTCCTGCTGTACGGCATGACGCAGCACATCCGAGCGCCGGGACTGTAGGACCCCACCGGGATGATATGGCGTGCAGAAGACCACGACAACCGTTAAGAACCTCCTCTCCACCCATCCCTGTGATGCGTGTCCCTCTCCCGCTTGTCGCCCTGACCCTCCTGGTGCCCCTTCTCGCCGGTTGCACCTCGACCTCCGACGACCCACTCTCCAAGGCCGACGAAGCGCTCCCGTTCGTCGTCCCCGAGATCCCCGTCCTTGACGGCAAGGCGCTCGTCGCCCACGTCTCGACCTTCGTCGAGGCCTATCCGAAGCGCAACGCCAACGGCGAGGCGCACAAGGGCGCCCGCGACTATCTCGAAAAGAGCATGCAGGAAGCGGGCCTCGAAGTGCTCCGCCAACCTTACGAGGCGACACCGAGCCGCACCTCGACCCCGACCAACCAGGTCGAGCAGGACCCCCACCTGGAGAACATCATGGGCATCAAATGGGGCCGCGACCGCTCCTCCTGGATCGTCATCGGCGGACACTATGATGTGACCGATGGCGCGGTCTACGGTGCCTACGACGACGGCTCCGGCACGATCATGACACTCGAGATGGCCAAGGCCTACGCCGAGCTCGACACGCTGCACACCATCGCGTTCATGATGTTCGACGGCGAGGAACAAGGCCTCACCGGTTCGCGCCACTTCGTCAAGATGCTCACCGAGGGCACCTTCAACGAATCGCTGACCGGCAAGGCCGACGAGACGGTCGACTACACGCCGACCATCTTCGCGATGATCAATCTCGACATGTTCGGCATCAACTGGCCCGCCGAGGCGCCCATCTATCTCGACGACAACTCCGACCGCGTGCGCGCCATCGTCGACGACACCCGCCGCGCCATCGAGATCCCGCCCGAGAAGTTCCGCTACCAGGGCATCACCCTCGGCCGCAGCGATTATGCGCCCTTCGAGGACCGCTGCATCCCGATCGCATTCTTCATCTCCAGCTTCGAAGAGAACTACGTCGGGCCGGCCGCGTTGCCCGCCGGTGTCAGCTATCCGTTCTGGCACCAGGCCGACACCGTGGAAGGCATGGAGACCATGGCCGGAAGCCGCGATCTCCTCGAACAAGGCTTCACGGTCGCCGCACGGCTCGCCGGAGAACTCCTCCACAAACTCGCCACCACCGAAGGGCTCGACCTCGAGGTGCGCCGGCAAGGATTGGATTGCGAAGCGGATCTGTAAGAGGAAGCTTGCGCGCTCCGAACGGCACAGTCTGATAAGGACACCCGTTGGTCGCCAAAACGCTGAAGTCGTCCCCGCCCTCCCCCCTCCCGTGCGCCACGCATCCTGGAACATGACGGGCCGGGCCGACGAGCCGGGCGGCCCCCACGCCAAGCTGCGCAACGAGTTCGACGCCTGGGCCGAGGCCGGCCGTGGCGAGGCGATGGAAAAAGGCCATCTGCCGACGGCACGACAGGCGCTCGAACGGGTGCCGTTCGACGCCGCGCGACCGGAGACGTTCCTCGACCTCGGCTGCGGCAACGGCTACATCGTCCGCCTGGCCGCCGAACGCCTCCACCCTGCTGGGACGGCCATCGGACTCGACGTCTCGCCACGCATGCTCGCCGAGGCCGAACGGGCGACCGAGCGGTTCATCACCGCCCTCGAGAGGACGAAAGGTAGAGCTCCTTCCGTCCGTTTTGTCGAAGGTGCGTTCGAGGACCTCCCGCTGGAGCCGGCGAGCGTCGACCACTGCTATTCCAACGAAGCCATCTACTATTCCCCCGATATCGACCGCGCGCTCGCAGAGATCCTGCGCATCCTCAAGCCGGGCGGCACGTTCCACTGTTCGCTCGACTTCTTTGAAGAGAACACCTACAGCCACGACTGGCAGGACAAGGTCGGACTCCCCATGATGATGGACAACGCCGACGGCTGGGTGACGCGCTTCCGCGCCGCCGGATTCGTCGACGTCTCCAGCGACCGGCTCCTCGACCCGACCGAGGTCCCACCGATTCCCGACGAGGCGGACGAAGAGGCGCGGACACGACACGGCATGCTCGCCGCCTGGAAACGCGAGGTCGGCACGCTCCTCGTCGTCGGCCGGAAACCGACACCCTGAGGTCTTGATTTGCTCGGTGCGCTCCTCGTCCTCCTCTTCATCGTCCTGCCCTTCATCGAGATCGTGCTCCTTGTCTGGATCGGCGGCCACATCGGGTTCTGGCCGACCGTGGGCATCGTCATCGGGACGGGCATCCTCGGCGGCCTCCTCGCGAAGTGGCAGGGCGGACGCGCTTGGCGGGAGGTCGTCGTCGCGATGCAGAGCGGACGGGTCCCCGGCCGCGAACTCTTGGCGGGGGCCTTGTTCCTCGTGGGGGCCGCCTTCCTTCTCACGCCTGGCGTCATCACCGACACCATCGGTTTCCTCTTCATGGTCCCGCCTGTGCGCCGTGGCTTGGCCGCGTTCCTCGTCTCCCGTCTGCGCCACCGCGCGGTCGTCGGTGTCGGCCGCTTCGGCGGGGGCTGGAGGTCGGGCGCACCCCCGGAGGAGGAACAGCGGAGCGGCGTGACCCGCATCCGTCGCCTCGAGGACGAGCCGTCCGACGACGAGCCGGGTCCGCCCAAAACCTGATACCGGACCCCTCTTTCCCCGCCCCGATGAGCGAGGTCAAGACGATCGGCGTCGTCGGTGCCGGCCAGATGGGCGCCGGCATCGCCCAGGTCGCCGCGAGCGCCGGCTACACGGTCCTGCTGTCCGACATCAAGCAGGAGTTCCTCGACCGCGGCATGTCCGGCATCGACAAGAGCCTCGGCAAGCTGGTCGAGAAGGGCAAGTTGTCCCAGGAGGACGCGGACGCCGCCAAGGGCCGCATCTCGACCCACGTCGGAGTTGAGGGTTTCGCGGATTGCGAACTCGTCGTCGAGGCCATCGTCGAGAACGCCGACATCAAGAAGAAGCTCTTCACCGAACTGGATGGGCTTCTCGGGAAGGACGCCATCCTCGCCTCGAACACCTCCAGCATCCCCATCACCCTCCTCGCCGCCGCCACCGAGCGCCCCGACCGCTTCATCGGCATGCATTTCATGAACCCGGTGCCGCTCATGAAGCTCGTCGAGATGATCCGTGGCGAGGACACCTCCGACGCCACCGCCGCGACGACACGCGCCGTCGCGGAACGGATGGGCAAGACGGTCGCCGAGGTCAACGACTTCCCCGGCTTCGTCTCCAACCGCGTGCTCCTTCCCATGATCAACGAGGCGATCTTCGCACTGCAGGAGGGCGTCGGGACGCCTGAGGCCATCGACACGGTGATGAAACTCGGCATGAACCACCCGATGGGGCCCCTGCAGCTCGCGGACTTCATCGGTCTCGATACCTGCCTCTCCATCCTCGAGGTGCTGCACGATGGCTTCGGGGACCCCAAGTACCGCCCCTGTCCGCTCCTCAAGAAGAAGGTCATGGCCGGCCATCTTGGCAAGAAGACCGGGAAAGGGTTCTACGACTGGTCGTGAGGGTCAGTGGGCCAGGCCGCGGACACCCTCCTGTTCAAGAACAGGACGAACATACCCCCGCAGATGGAGCTCTTCGCCAGCGCCATCGGGACCCTTGTCATCGACCCCATCCTTCTCCGCTTCCATACGGGCCCCATCGCCATCGTGGCGCTTCTCATCATCATCCTCCAGGTCCTCACGATCATCTCGATCGTCCGGGGCCGCCTCTCGCTCCTGGCCAAGGTGCTCTGGATCCTCGCGGTCATCTTCATCCCCATCCTCGGCATCCCGCTCTACTTCTTCCTGGGACGCACCCGCCGGTGATCGGCCTCGGTCGGAGCAGGAAGGACCATAAGCCGGAGCAGAGCTAGGCAGGTGCGGCGAACATGGGGCTTACGCGGGTCGGGACCGACGGGAAGGGCCGGTCAGTGGTCTACTACGAGGCCCCTCCTGAGCAGCCCAAGGCGGTCCGTTGGTTACGCCGGCTCGTCGTCACCTCTGCCTTCTATGCGGTCGTCGCCATCTTCACGGCGTTCCTGGATGCCGAACCGATGATGACGGTCATCTGGGACATCGAGGCACTGTTCCTCGCCGACCCGGTGCCTGGAGAGGAGGAGCTTCGTGACGTCGCCCGCATCGCCTCGAGCCTCGCAGCGCTCGCCACACTGGCGCTCGCCTTCCTCCTCCTCTATATCCCGATCCGCTACGGCATCCTGGCCCGGCGGGTGAAGCACGGCAGCCCGGAGACCTATCGGGCCATCCGGTTCATCGCCAAGGTGCAGATCGGCATGGAGCTGACCCGGCTGTTCTTCCTCTTCTTCGTCTCCGCCGACCTGGAATCGATCCGCGTTGAGATCCTACCCACTTTCACGTTGTTGTTGGCGCCGGCCATCCTGTTGGTGTTGCGGAGACAGGACGTGAAGCGGTTCTTCTCGTGGTATGCGACACGGGTGGAGGAGGCTGACGGCCTCCGAACGCCCGAAACATCGGTCGCGGCGGTGGCCGACCCGGCCCATGTCGGTTGGGAGCCCGCCGAGCCGGCCGGTGGCTGGGAAACGGTGCGTTGAGCGAAACGATCCCCTGAGACCGTACCTGCCGTACGATGATGTCACGACGGCAGCATTGGACACGGCCCGCAGCGACGTGTTGCCGACAGATTATGTTCTTGATGATTTCGATTTGTTCCTGAACCGTGTCAAAGCCGTATGAGGATGACATATCGCCCATGCGTACGGCGGTCGTCACGCAGGCCGCTCTTCGCGCGCTATTGACGAAAACACCGTAACTCCCACAGAGTGGCTGGAACAGTTAGCGACCACTCGAACACCTTCCAGAACTGCCCGTAACGTTCTTCACCTCTCCAACCCTTACATGATGCGAAGACGCCATGTACGAATCGGTCCCAGAGCTCCTCACGTGGCAACGCATCGCACGCCGTGAAGCCCGAGACATCCTCGCGCGCCACAACATCGCACCTGGTTCGCCACTGCAGACCGTCCCGCAACCCGGCGCCGAACTGCTCTGCCCCGCCTGCAGCTCCGAGGCCCGGCCCGACAACAAGGACACCGCCACCTGCGGCTCGTGCGGCACCCTCTCCCCGCTCGACACGACCGTCTCATACGCCAATTTCATCCACCACACCCTCCACTATGGCGTCCGCGTGCGCGCCGCCATGGTCGACGGCAAGGCACGCCAGGACGTCCCCACCGCCGCCGAACCGTTCCCCCTCATCGCCTCCCGCGTCGGAAGCCTCCTCGTCCTCGGTGCCGTCTCCGGCCTCCGCCACTCACAACTGGAGGAGCTCTTCGCCAGCCAACGCCAACTCCTCGGCCGCTGGTACCAGAAAGAGATCGAGACCGGCGACAAGCGCCTCGCCCGCGCCGTGCCCCAGGGGGCCACCGCCGTCGAGATCGCCGAAGGCGCCCTCGTCCACACGTTCGGCGCTTTCCCCGACGGGTTCCCCACCAAGGAAGCCGGCAGCACCCACTTCCGCAAGGTCTTCCACGCGGCCTCCCAATACTACCAGTTCCGCACCTCCAGCGTCTACGTCGCCTATTTCGTCGACGCGCTCCTCGCCGAAGTGCGCGCCCGGCACGGCGTCGAACCCGAGGCCCCCCTCGCCTGGAGCCGACTCCATCCCCTCGCCAAGGCGCTCGATCCCCACGTCGTCCAAGACTTCCAGAGCGACCGCAGCCGCGGCCCCGAAGAGGCCTTCACCCGCGCCGTCGCCCGCTTCATCGAGGAGAAACATCGCCTCGTCCGCTCCGTCTTCAGCCGCCACCGCGTGACCGTACAAGCCGTCCCGTGAGGCATGTCAGGCAGGCCCGGGTCCCCATGGCGTGTGGGGCCCGGGCCACCCCCCACCGCGCCAACACTTATGGGGAGAAGGCAGGATAGGACGCCCCGTTGGCAGAAGAGAAGACCACCCTCACAACCGTCCTGGAATACACCTTCCTCGGCCTCGGCACCCTCGCCGTCGTCGCCTGGCTCGGCGCCCTCCTCTACGCCGCCTTCATGCTCTAGCCCGGGCCAACGTTCATGGACCCCACCCTTCTCCCCGGCCCGTTGGCCTCGTTCGCCACTGCGCTCGGCCAAGGCGTCCTCGCCGCTTTCATCTTTCTCGTCCCAGCGGTCAGCATCGCGCTCCTGCTACGCGGCCTCTCCGACCCGCGCAAGGAAGGGTGGGAGATCGTCCCAGCGGCCGCCCTCATGAAGGCGCACTACGTCCGCTGGTCGCTCATCGGACGCCGCATCAACCACGGCCTCATCGCGGTCTACCTGCTGCACCTCACCGCCTGGGTCGCCCTCGGCAGCGAGGCCTGTGAGGAGACGGCGAGCCACCTCGCCGGCGCCGCCGCGAACCTCATCCGCATCACCGACGTCGTCTTCCTTGTCGGCTTCGCCATCCTCGTCGTTCTCGCCGGCGCCGCCGTCGGCTGGAGCCTCGTCTATCTCCTGCGCGCCCGCCGCGCCGGTTGGCCCGACCCGCGTCGCCACGACTACCTCGTCGTCCACCTCGTCCTCATCCCGCTCGCGCTCCTCATCCTCTGGACCGGCTTCGGGGTCACCGGGACGATGGTGTGCCGCGCGGTCGGGATGTGAAGCGTCTCACGCGTTCGGCGCGATCTGTGCCGCACCGCGCCCGACGATCTCGTCGAACAAGTGGTCGATGTCGCGCACCGGCGCACTGCAATGGTCACCATAGCAGAGGAACGCGCATGGGCCGTCCTTGATGAGGTCCTCGTTGGTCAAGACCTCGCGCAACACCTCGGGCACGTCCGCGCGGTCCGCTTGGCCCGGAGAGACCGTGATGACGACGACACCCGGTCGCGGCACCCGGCGCGCCTCGTCGGCGAACGCCTCCGTCTCCGGCTCGTCGGCGGCGCCGAACACGGTCACGACCGGCGGCTCGTCGACCACTTCCTCGAGCGCCTGGAACCAGGTCGCCGCGAAGACACCCGCTTCGGGTGCCGGGCCACCGAACGCCTCGACGGTGCTCCGGCCACGCTCGACGAACGTCTCGTCGCTAAGGGCGCGACCGAGACGTACCAGGAACCGTGCGGCGACCGCGTTCGCACCCGGCGTCCCCTGGTCCATCCAAGGCCTCAAGGGTTCGGCGAGCGGCGCCGCCTCCGGGTCTTTTCGGCGCCAATCGGCGGTGTCGAAATAGCCGCCATCCGGTGCGTGCCAGTGCGCTTCGAGCACCTCGGCGGTCTTCTTGGCGAGCGCAAGGAGATCGGTCCGACCCCTGAAGCGATAGGCGTCGATGAGCGCCATGCCCATCCAGACCTGGTCCTCAAGGAAGCCGTTCGCCTCGAGTCCGCCGTCATCGCGCGGACGGTGCAGCCAGCCTTTTTGCTCGTCCCACGCGTCTTGGACGATGCGGTCGATGGCGCGCAGGGCGTGGTCGCGCGCATCGGGGATGCCCAGAACGGCGTCCGCCTCGAGGAATGCGGAGGCGAACATGGCGCTCCAATCGGTGTAACGTGTCGTGTCGATGAACGGACGCGGACGGGCGGCACGGGCATGGGCGAGCCGGGTCAATACCTCCCAGCGGGCCGCCTTGACCTCCTCGACATCACGGTCGAGGATCTCGGCCACCTGTTCCGGCGTCCTTTCGTTCTCGAGCACGTTGCGCGCCGGGTCGTGGTGCATGTCCCCCTTCTCTTCGACACCGTAGCGAAGACGCGCCACATCGAACAGGAAGCCGGGGTCGATCTCCGTGTCCTTGGCGCCTGATGTGTCGGCGAGCGCCGCCCGCAGTTCGTCGAGGGTCCACGTGAAATGGTCGCCGTCGTCGTGCGCGTCGATGTCCGCGTCCTGACTCGCCAGGAAACCGTCCTCGGGGCTGTAGCAGAGCGTCCAACCGATGATGCCGTCGACGACGCGCCGATAGCGCGGCACATCGAGCACCTTGGCGCCATAGGCGTAGGCGCGCAGGAGTTCGGCGTTGTCGTAGGCCATCTTCTCGAAATGCGGGACCGTCCAATGCGCGTCGACCGAGTAACGGTGGAAGCCCCCCTCAACGTGGTCATGGATGCCGCCTTCGGCCATCCCGTCCAACGCCTTTTTCGCGAGGCTCCGCAACGTATCGTCGCCCGTGCGCAGGTGACGGGACAGACAAAGCAGGACGGCACCGGTGTGCGGGAACTTCGGCGCCCCGCCCCAACCGCCGTTCGCGTCGTCGAAACCTTTGGCGAAGAGCTCCGGTACCCGGTCGAGGAGCTTCTTGTCGATGGTGCCCGACGCATCCCGTTCCTGGAAATGGCGCCGCATCGCCTCGACGATGTGCTCGGCCGAATCCTCGACCCGCTTGCGGTCCTTGTGGAACGTCTCCGCGATCTGTGTCAGGACCTCAGGGAAACCCGGTCGTCCATGCGCATCCGTGGGCGGGAAATAGGTACCCCCGTAGAACACCTTCCCCTCGGGTGTCAGGAACGCGGTGAGGGGCCACCCTCCCTGGCCGGTGATGGCACCGACCGCCCGTTGGTAGCGCCCGTCGACGTCGGGCCGCTCGTCACGGTCGACCTTGATGCAGACATACTTCTCGTTGAGCAGGCGCACGACATCCGGATGTTCGTATGTCTTCTCATCCATCACGTGGCACCAATGGCACCAGACGGCGCCGATGTCGAGCAGGATCGGCTTGTCCTGCTCCTTGGCGAGCGCGAAGGCTTCGCTGCTCCATTCATACCAGTCGATCGGGGAATCCGTCGCGGTTCTCAGATAGGCGCTCTTCGCTGTCGCAAGCCGATTCGCCATGGACGCCGGGGCGAGACCGGTCTTCGGGATAATCCTGTCGGAGGCGGTTCGTCGCTTGGTCTGACCGGTCCCCTGCCCCGCTCAATGTTCAAATAGCGGCAGGCGTACGTGCGGTGCGGTCGGTGGTCGGCCAACCCAACACACCCTGAGGTACTCCCATGCGCAACCTGCTCCTGATCCTGCTTCTCTCCACCGCGGCCTTCTCCGGCTGCGTCTCCGATGACCCCCTTGCCAAGCTCGACGACGGGCCGTCGCTCATGGTGGACGTCCCGAAGACCTACGAGTGGTCCCTCGACCGTTGCGACGCCGTCGTCGGTGTCGTCCACACGGCGAAGGAGAACCTGCAACCGCACGTGCCGGAAGGCTGGCGCGTCGCCGCACCCGAGGAACAAGGCGGCCCGGCGGACCCCCGTGGTGACGCCGCCCTCGGTGTCGAGGTCTTCCTGTGCGACGACATCACGGCCGCGAACCTCACCGACGGCAACAGCTCAGCGATGAAGAAGGCCGCCTACGCCAGCTACTGGACCTGGGTGGAACCGCCGGAGGAATACCGCAAGGACGACGTCATGTTCCACTTCTGGAAGTGGGACACCCTCGTCGCAGACGAAACGCTCCGCGCCGAACTGGTCGCCGAAGGATTGCCGATCGTGAACGGCACCGCGGATTGGGACGGCGACACGGACACCGGCATGAGCACGTTCGTCAACAGCCCGGCCGGACCGGTGGCCTACCAGGTCAAGCTCGACTGGGAAGAAGGTGTCATCGGCTTCAATGGAGTCGCCGGTGCGCCGTTCGAGCCGAAGGAGTTCTCCTTCGTGGAATACCAGGCGACGGCGGACGGCCGGATCGCGGAATGGACCACCGACGCCGTCGGCGACTTCGTCAACATCGGCGTGGGCTACGTTAAGTTCAACCCCGGAACGTGGGGCCACGACGTGACCGGCCTCGAGCGCAGCCCGGCCTACTTCTTCGCCGGCGACTGGAGCTTCACGAACGGAAAGCTCCTCATCCCGCCGCGGGTCGACACGGGCGCCGGCAACACGACCGCCGGTGCATAGACGCGACGCTCCGTCTCCTCCCTTCTCTTTCCCTTCTTTTTACGCGTCCGTGGACTTCAGGTCAGGATACTTGTCTGGCGCCGCGTCGTAGGTGTCCTTGCAGGTAGAACTGCAGAAGAACACCTTGTGGTCGCCCTTCATCGACGAGAAGACCGCGAGGTGCGGTGGGAAGACCTCACCGCAGACCGGGTCGACGACCTCATCCGTGGTCATGCTGAGAGCGAGGCGGTGATGCCTGAAAAACGGTGGGGAAAAGGCGGTCGACTCAGGCGGTGACGGCGTTCTGGCGGTTCCAGACATCGTCGTGGAGGGTGGCGTAGAGGCTCTGGACCTCTTCCTCTTCGGAGGGGTCCTTGCGGACGTCGCGCTCGAGGGTGCGGGTGAGCGCTTCGTCGGTGAGGCGCCAAAAGAAGGCGCGGCGGATGGCGCCCTCGAAGCGGTACTCGGTGCGGCGGAAGGTCATGATGCCCTCCGACTCGAGCGTATAGAAGAGCGAGCGGGTCTCCTTGTCGAGGTCCTCGTCGTTGACCTCGTTGTCCGCGAAGAAGCAATCCTCGACGATCCCGGCGATGTGCTCGCTGTCTTCGGGGGCCATGTTGAAGCGGGTCTGGAGCGCGGAGATGAATGCGGTGCGGTCGAAGTCCATCTTTGTTGCCTCGAACCTACACTATGGTAATGGAGGGTATCCCGTGTTGCCGAACGATCCTTCACCGATGAAGGGCTGTACAGGAACACAGTGTCATGAAAAGAGGACCGACGCGGCAGGCGCGACGGGATGGATATGAACGGGAGCCGCCCGAAGACGGCGGGAAGAGAGGGGTGACCGGATGAAAGGGAGGGGCCGAAGCCCCAGGGTGACCGAGTAAGAGGGAGCCGCCCGAAGACGGCGGGAAGAGAGGGGTGACCGGGTGATAGGGAGGACCGAAGCCCCGGGGGTGACCGAGTGAGCGGGAGCCGCCCGAAGACGGCGGGAAGAGAGGGGTGACCGGGTGATAGGGAGGACCGAAGCCCCGGGGGTGACCGAGTGAGCGGGAGCCGCCCGAAGACGGCGGGAAGAGAGGGGTGACCGGGTGATAGGGAGGGGGCCGGAGCCCCCCGTTTTGGAACGAACCCCTTTCGGGGTGGGAAGAGAGTGTGAGGTTGCGAAGACTCGACCGAGATGGACTCAGGCGGAGACGGCGTTCTGGCGGTTCCAGACATCGTCGTGGAGGGTGGCGTAGAGGCTCTGGACCTCTTCCTCTTCGGAGGGGTCCTTGCGGACGTCGCGCTCGAGGGTGCGGGTGAGCGCTTCGTCGGTGAGGCGCCAAAAGAAGGCGCGGCGGATGGCGCCCTCGAAGCGGTACTCGGTGCGGCGGAAGGTCATGATGCCCTCCGACTCGAGCGTGTAGAAGAGCGAACGGGTCTCCTTCTCGAGGTCCTCGTCGTTGACCTCGTCGTCGGCGAAGAAGCAGTCCTCGACGATCTGGGTGATGTGCTCGGCGTCCTCGGCGGCCATGTTGAAACGGGTCTGGAGCGCGGAAAGGAATGCGGTGCGGTCGAAGTCCATGTTTGCTGCCTCGAACCTACACTATGGCAGTGGGGTGTATCCCGTGTTGCCGAACGATCCTTCACCGATGAAGGACTGTACAGGAACACAGTGTCACGAAACGGGTCGAAAGGGGTGTTCCGCGCGAGAGGCGGCCCCTCATGGAACGGCCGCCCTAGTAGAAAATCGGCAACTCTTCTGGTGATTGGACAAGGATCGTACAAGAACTGACCCGGTCACGATCGCCTGCCCGCAGACCGTGCCCTCTCCTGGGAAAGCGGCAGAAAGGGACCCGACCATGACGAGACGACTGGCCGAACGACGCATCCCCTGAACAGACGACACATCCTTCCAAGCACTCGGGACGGTGACCGGGCCTCTGGCGAACCACGGGCCCGAGTGGTGTCCTCCTGCTCCCACTAGCCGGATATGGCCTCCAGGTCACCGTACGACGCCGACCAGCCCTACCGCCGCGCGTCGAGCTCCCGGACCAAGGCCTCCACCCGCTCCCGGATGAGGTCCCGCGTCCGGCGCAGGTCCCCCAGCGCGGCACCGTAGGGGTCCACGACCCGCCACGCGACATACTTGTCAAGGAGATGGGACGGCAACCGGCCCCGCCCTCTCCCCCCCAGGTCGACAATGAGATGTGCCCGCTCGACGAGCGCCGTGTCGATGGCATCCGAGGTGTGGGTCGACAGGTCCAATCCCTCTTCCTGCATCACCTCGAGGACATCCTCCAGGACCTGCCCCAACGGCTCCGTCCCGGCCGAGGCGACCTCGTACCGGTCCCCGCCCAGGCGACGGAAATAGGCCTCCGCCATCTGGGACCGCATCGCGTTGCCGATGCACCAGAAATAGACCAGGGGTCGCGACGGCTCCATCAAGGGACGGTCTACCGGTCGACTTCATTACTTTTCGCAGAGCGGGAGGCACGAACGGCCATGCTCCTGGGAAACGGCACGCCACCACTCCTGGATCCCCCTCCGGCCCCACCGAAGACCGCCCCTGACCCAGCTATATGACCTCTGTGGATACGAGCGTGAACGATCGCCAGACCCTTCACGCGGACATCCAAGCTGCTTATACCTCGCCACATCGCTAAGGATAGGTTCGGTGACCAAAGTGAACCCGACAATATCCAAGACGAAAGTCATGATCGGCGTGACCGCACTCCTACTGAGTGGGTTCGTCGGTACAGCAGCAGCGACCGGCAATCTCGCAGCAGCAGCAGACGGCGACATCGCCGGAGCAGCAGGCGGGACCTTCCAGAGCACCGGGAAAGCGGTGAGCGGATTCTTCGGGAAGGCAGGCCTCAACGGAGGCAACGGTGCAGGTGCAAGCGCGAACGGCAACGCAGCCAGTGACCTCAGCATCGAAGAACGCCTGAACCAAGACCTTGACATCGCACTCGACGGCCAAGACCGCATCGAGATCAAGCCCGGCAAGCTCGACACGAGCCTCGTCGGCAGCGCATCCGGCCAGCTCCAAGGCCAGGTCCACGAATCATTCTCCACGAGCAAGCAGGCCGTCGCCGGCTACAACGGCGCCATCGACGGCACGCTCGCGAACTACCAAGGCCTCCGCAGCGAGGCCCACTCCTCCGTCAGCAGCGCCGCCGACGGATCCCTCTCCTCGACGACGCAGGCCGTCGCCGAAGCCGAAGCCGCCCTCGGCAGCTCGTTCGACGCGGGCCCGGCAAGCGGCTCCGTGAACGGCGCAGCGAGCGGCCACGCCGCCGCCGTCGCCACCCTCGCCGCAGAAGCGAAAGCCAAGGCGGACGCCGAAGCGAACGGCGCCTTCGCCGCGAGCGACGAAGCGATCGCCCAGGCCCGCGCCGAGAGCCAAGGACAGGCCGGCGCCGGCATCACCGCCGCCGAGAAGGCCGCGATGGACGCCGAGGCGAAGGCCGACGCGACCCTCAACGCCTCCGGCGAGTTCCTAGACGAGACCCGTGAATCGATCCATGTGACCGCAGAGACCCAAGAACAACTCAAGGGTCAGGTCGACGCGAAGATCCGCGCCATCATCGAAGCGGAAGCGCAGGCCGAGGCCGGACTCATGGCCGAGGCGGAAGCGCACGCCCAGGGTCAGTACGACGCGGCCATGGAAGCGAGCGCCGCGCTCGAAGCGAGCGCCCGCGCCCAGAAGGCCGTCGTCCTCGACCAGGGTTTCAAGTCCAGCGCGCAGATCCGCGGTGAGGCGCAGGCCCGCGCCGAGACCGTCCAGACGGCCGGCGCACAAGCGTCCGCCACGCTCCGCGCCGAAG
Source organism: Methanobacteriota archaeon (assembly GCA_019347805.1). Taxonomy (GTDB): domain Archaea; phylum Thermoplasmatota; class E2; order JACPAO01; family JAHWKR01; genus JAHWKR01. Next base: position 17,858 of record JAHWKR010000021.1, on the reverse strand, counting down.
CCGAAGCGACCCTCGCGGCCGCGGCCTCCGCCAAGGCGGCGCTCCGCACCGTCGCGAGCACCGCGGGCAGCGCGACCGGCACCGTCGCGGGTGCGACCCCGGTCGCCGGTGGTGTCATCGGTGGCACCGCAGGCTACTCCGCGTCCGCCATCGCAGAGGCGGAAGCGCAGATCGACGCCGCCGCCGAAGCGAAGGCGAAGGTCCTCTTCGAGGCAGCGGCCAAGATCGAGGCCGACGCCAGCGCCAAGGCCGAACTCGTCCTCGAGGCCGGCTATGACGTCGCCGCCGAGGTCGAAGCGCACGCCAAGGCGCAGGCCGAAGTGGTCTTCGAGGCGCAGATGAAGGCGGCCGCCGAGATGCGCGCCCGCGCCTCCGTCGCCTACGACGCGACCATGAACGTCGCCGCCGAGGCCCGCGCGACCCTCCGCGCCGCGGCCAAGGCCGGCATCGAGGCGACCGTCAGCGCCGCCTACGACGCCGCGTTCGACGCCAAAGTGACCCTCGACGGACAGGAAGGCCTCCTCGTCGAGACCGGCCGCCACATCGACGCCGGCATCACGAAGGACGTCTCGACCATCCACGAGACCGCCGCCGAATACGAAGCGGTCGGCAACGCCGCGGCCGACAAGAAGGCCGACGCCTGGTACGAGACCGCGAGCGAGATCAGCCAAGAGCACGAAGCGATGGCCGACCTCGCCTCCGACCTCCAGCACGATGCCAGCGCGAACGCCGACCTCGTCGCGAGCTACGTCGCCGACTACAAGGCGCTCCTCGAGGTCCTCGCGGACGCCGACGCCGACAGCTGGTCCGACCTCGCGAGCGACCTCGCCGCCTAGAGCGTGACACCCCCGCCTCTTCCCCTATCTGCCCCCTCCTCCCACTCATCCATTCCCAGAGAAGGGCACCCGGCCGTCGCCCTCCAAGACGACGGCGCGGGCTTTTTCTTCGTGGTGTAGCTCCCCCCGACACCCACACACTCCAGTCGGCGGGCCGCACGCGATCCCCGATGCGCGCGACCCTGCCGGATACCTCCAGAGCAGAAGAAAGAGCCTGGGGCGACTTATCTAGACTTTCTTGATGCCTTCGTAATGAGCCACGGCCGACAGTCGACTAAAGCCGTTCCAAGCGCTCGAAGAGCGCCTCGACGTCCGAACGGTCATGATAGAGCCCGAAGCCGAAGCGCAACCGGTCGCGGCGGACATCGGTCATGATCTTCGCCGCCTTCAGCCGCGCATAGAGGTCCTGCGCCTCCGGTGTGCGGAACGTGAAGAAGTGGCCCTGCCGCTCGAGCCCGTCCGTATGCAGAAGGAGCGCCCCCGCATCGAGCGGACCGTCCGCGCGGCATTTCTCGAGGAAGAGCCGCTGCGCCTCCTGCACCTTGTCGTGCACCTTCTCGACATCGAGCCCGATCCGGTCCCAAAGCGCCATGACCGAATTGAACCGATAGACACCGACCGGGTCGAACGTCGCCCCCCAGAAACGGAACGCGTCATCAGGATACTGCACCCCCGACTGCGCTTTTTTGAGGTTGCTGAAATCGGCGAACCAACCGGTGTTCTCAGGCCGCATCGTGCAACCGGGCGGGACATAGAGCCAACCGAGCGCCTCGCCCGACTGCGCGTACTTGTAGCCCCCCGCCGTGTAGAAGACCCGGTCCTGGATCGCGCGGATGGAGAACGGCACCGCACAGAACGAATGATACCCGTCGACGACGACCACCGTCTCCGGGTCCGGCACCGCTTCGACGATGGCGTCCAGACCACGGACGACGAAACCGGAATCGAAGAAGACGTGGCTCAGGAAGACCAGGTCATGGCCGCCCTTTTCGACCGCGGCCGTGAACCGCTCCTCGAAGGTCTCGAACGGCTCCGTGGCGACCCGCTCCACGACGACCCCCTCCTCCTCGAGCCGTGCCGCCTGTCTTGCGAAACTGTAGAACTCGGAATCGGTGGTGAGGACGCGCTTCGGCCGCCCACCTGGAAAGCCGCTCAGGATGCGTGTGACGAACTCGTGCGTGCTCGCGCCGAACGCGACCTGCCCCGGATGGTCGACCCCGATGATGTCGGCGACATGCCGCTGTGCCGACGGCACCTCCGTTCCGAAGATGCGCTCCCACTTGTCGTCGGACAGCTCCGCCGCGTCGTCCCAATAGCGCAGCATCGCGTCGCGGGTCACATCGGGCCAATGATGGTGGCTGTGCGCGGCGAAATGGAGACGCTCCGGGTCGGCCGAGAGGAAGCGGCCATAATGCTCCTTGTAGCTCGTCTCCGTCGTCGTCACCTCAGGTGCCATCGTGGGGCGAAGCGCCCCGTCGTTTTCAAGCATGTCCATTCCCTTCCTGGCGCAGGGAGTAGGCGAAACCGAGCTCGCGCACGATCTCCGGCGGCAGCTCAGGGAGCTCCGAGCGGGGGATGAGATAGGTCGACAGGTCGAACAGGTCGGTGAAGACCTTGTGCGCCTCGACGAGCTTGTGGAGGTAATGATGGCCGGACGAACCCCCGGTACCGATCTTCGCTCCGATCATGCGGTGCACCATGATGGCATGCCGATGACGCCATTCGGTGAAGTTCTCGTCGATGTCGATGAGCGACTCGAGAAAACGGAACGGCTCGTGCAGGATCGGTTCGTCCCGATAGAGATTGATGAGGAGCGCCGCCAGCATCGCCCGATAGGAGAAACGCTTCTTCCCCTCCTTGCGCGCCGCCTCGTACGCCTCCTCGTCGAACAGGATGGCGAACTCCCGACGCGTCCCCTCCAGGTGGTCGAGCTCCTTCTCCTTCTCCTCGGGTGTGAGCATCGGGTTGCTGCGGATGATCTCTTCGTCACGGGCGAGCATCCGGTCGACGGCGTGGTGATAAGCGAGAAGGAAATCGAAGCGCTCGTACTTGAGGAAGGGCGTCCGCTCGAGCCAGCGCTCCACCGCATCGAAGAGCGATTCCTCCTCCTCGCTCGCGATGAGCGCCTCACGGTCTTTCGGCTGGAAGCGCGAGTAATACTTGGCGCCGTCGAAGCGCAGACGCTGGTCGGAGGCGAGACCGAGACGGTTCTCGACGACACGGAACTGCACCGACTGGAAGCCGCTCGCCGGCGACAAGAGGTCACGGAAGTCGAGGAAATCGAGCGAGGTCATCGTCTCGAGGATGCGCAACGTGTCGATGAGCGAACGCTGGATCTCGATGATGCGCCTGAGCGACGCCACCGACTTGCCGATGGAACGCTCGTCCACCGTCTCCGCCCGGAAATTGTCCACCACCGCATCGAGCTCGTGCAGGATCTGCTTGAACCAGAGCTCGTGGACCTGATGGACGATGATGAAGAGCATCTCGTCGTGGGCCTTCTTGCCGAGCTTGTCGCTCATCGGCTCCTGGGCGGACAGGAGCTTGTCGAGACGGAGGTAATCGGAATAGTAGACCGGTGCAGGAGGGACCTCGCCCGGGCTGCCGTTCGGAGGCATCAGAGGCGGGCCACCGGTTCACCGTTCTTAAGGGGAGGGGTCCCTAGGGACGGAACCGTTCCACCGCGACAAGCCGCACGGTGCCCTCGTCGGGATCGGTGGCCGCAAAAAGCATCGTCTTGCGGACACTGTGGGCGAGCCGGACCGCGCGCGACAGCTCCGGCCAGGTGGTGGTCCAGTCATTCGGGACGCAATGGACGAGCCACGGCGCATGGGCCTCGTCCGGGTGTTTGGCGTAGGCGCGGAAATGGGTGCCGAACTTGAAGCCGGTCTTGATCCAGAGGCCGCGGGCGCGCAGGTCGCGATAGGCGGTGGTGCGTAAGCGGAGGTCGGGCTGGACCTCGCGGGCACGCGCCTCGAAACCTTCCACCCGCAACCGACCCTCCTCGATGAGCGCCGCCGCCTCGACGAGCGACAATTGCACGCCGCCCGGCAGTCCCCGGCCGAGGAAATGTGGTTCCCGCAGACGTCTTGCCGCGCTTTCCCCCCACACCACGACGCGGTCCTCGAGGAACCGCCCTTCCACCGGCGCGAAATCGGGCCGGGGCGCCTCGCCGTGGGGTGCCGCCTCGTAGACCCGGTAATGGGTGAGGTCGCCCTCTTCGTCGACGACGAGGACGATGAGCTCCGCGCCTTCATCCTTCGCTTCGTCGAGCCAGGCGAAGAGGTCGGCGGCACCGACCGGTGCGCGCTCGCTCGCCGCCCCCGCAAGCCAGGCAGGGGTCGCGGACGGCGGGGCGTCACCACGGCCATAGACGAGGAAGTCGAGCCGGCGCCGGTTGGCGTGCTTCGTGACATACCCCCGGGCGCGCAGGTCGCGATAGGCGAAGAGCGGGATCTCGAAGCCCGGGTCCGACGCCACCCCCAGGGCCATGAGGTCGGAGAAGGCGAGACGCTCCGACTCTCTCGTCTCGCTGCACCCTTCCTCGGTGCGATAGGCGGCGAGCCGTTCCTCCTCCACCAGGCGTGCGGCCTCGACCAGGCTCAACCGCAAGGCGCCGCCCCGTTGCGGGACGCCGGCGTAGCCTTTGTTGTAGAGCCGGTTGGCGGCGCTCTGGTCCGGGACGACCACCTGATGGTCGTCTGTGAGGTGGCCGCGCGCCTCGGCGACCATCTACAACGCCTTCTCGGCGTAGCGGACGACACCCTCGAAGATGGCGTGCCCGTCACCCGGTTCGGGGCCGTTCTTCTTGAGGCCCCCCGTGCGGGTCCAATCGGGGTGCTGCCAACGCCAGAAACTGCGCTCCGGGTGTGGCATCATGCCGAGGACGTTGCCGTCGCGGTTCGTGATGCCGGCGATGCCACCGGGTGCGCCGTTCGGGTTGTAGGGGTAGGGCACCTCGTCGTTGCCGTTCTCGTCCGTATAGGTGAAGACGATCTGGTCGTTGTCGGCGAGCGTCTTCACGGTCTTGTCCGGGTCGCTCGGGTGCAGGAGCAGGCGGCCCTCGCCGTGGGCGCTCGGCACGATGCGCACCTCGCCGAGGGGGATGTGCGCGGTGATCTTCGACGTGCCGCGGTTGACGTGCTTGAGCCGGGTCGGCCGACACTCGTAGCGGTCCGAGTCGTTGAGGTGAAGGACCGCCTCGGGCCGCTCGCTCAGGCCTTGGCTGTCAAGGTCGGGGAGCATGCCGAGCTCGACGAGGACCTGGAAGCCGTTGCAGACACCGAGGACCGGCTTGCCGCTCTTGACGAAGCCCTTGAGGTCGTCGAAGAGGCTGGAGCGGATGCGGTTGGCGAAGATGGCACCGGCGCGGATGTAGTCGCCGCCGGAGAACCCGCCACCGATGACGAAGACATCATAGTCGTCCAGTGTGCGCTCTTCGTCCTGGGGGACGTCCTGGTGCAGGAGTTGCTTGAGGTGGACCACCTCGGCGTTCGTCCCGAGGCTGCGGAAGGCGGCGGCGGTCTCGTCCTCCGAGTTGCTGCCCTCGATGATGCAGACCCCGACGCGCATCTCGTCACGCTTCATTGCGCCGCACCTCCCGAATGGGCGTCGCCAAGAAGCCGTCCGATGGCGTGCTTCCAGGTGTCCCGTACCGCGGCGACGGGCAGGCGGAAGACCTCCTTGCCGTCGTCGGCGAAGACGACATCGGGTCCTCCGGTCTTGCCGACCAGGGTGAGCGGCACCTTGGAGGTGCGGAAGAGGCCTTCGACCGCCTCCTTGTCGCCGATGTCGACCTCGATGAGCCAGCGCGTGTTCGACTCGGCGAACAGCCTCTGGTCGACGCGCAGGTCGCCGCCGGTCTCCAGGTTCCCACCGAGGCCGATATCGCGCACGTCGACCGTGGCACCGATGTCGCCCCCGATCGCCATCTCGGCGACCGCGACGCCGAGGCCGCCGTCCGAGATGTCGTGACAGCTCTGGACCAGACGCTTCTCGACAGACTGGACGACCGTCTCGGCCGAGCGCTTCAACACCTCGAGGTCGGTGCGCGGGACCTGCCCGCCGTGGAAGCCGAGGAGGCGTTGCAGCGCGCTCCCGCCGAACTCGCGGTTCGTGCGCCCGACGACATAGATGAGGTTGCCCGGTTCCTTGAGGTCGGTCGTGGCGCAGTTGCGCACGTCCTCGACGATGCCGACCGTCATGAGGCTCGGCGTCGGCGGGACCGAGGCGATGTGGGATTCGTTGTAGAGGCTGACGTTGCCGGAACTGAACGGGACCCCGAGGGCGCGCGCACCGTCGCCGAGGGCGCGGACGGAGCCATAGAGATCACCGAGACGCTCCGGTTTCTCCGGGTTGCCGAAATTGAGGCAGTCGGCGATGGAGGAGATGCGGGCGCCGACCGCGGCGAGGTTGCGGGTCGCCTCGTCGACCGCGGCGAGCGCACCCCAATAGGGGTCGCGTTCGGTGTAGTAGGGATTGATGTCGGCCGTCACCGCCAGGCCCTTCCACCTGTCTGCGACCGGTTTCAGGACGGTGGCGTCGCCGGGTCCTTCCTTGCCCTGGACACCCTGGAGGGGCCAGAGGCAGGTGTTCGCGCGCACGATGTGGTCATACTGGTGGATGGCCCATTCCTTCGACGCGATGTTCGGGTCGGCAAGGAGACGCAGGAGGATGTCTTTGAGGTCCGCCGGTGTCTCGTAGGATTCCCAGACGAGCGGTTCCGTGTCGGTCTTGATGGGACGGTTGTAGACCGGCCCGCCGGTGGAGAAGCGCAGATCGAACTCGAGCACCTTCTTCTCCTGGTAGTAGACGCGGAGGACCGGCTCGTCGATGACCTTGCCGCAGACCACCGCCTCGACGTCCCATTTGCGGCACACCTGGAGCGCCGTCTCGACGTCCTCGGGCTTGACCACCCACATCATCCGTTCCTGCGACTCGGAGACCCAGATCTCCCACGGCGCGAGGCCCGGTTCCTTGAGGGGGATGTCATCCAGCTGAACCTCGGCGCCGAGCCCTGCGTCCCACGCGAGCTCCCCGGCGACGCACGACAGGCCGCCGCCGCCGAAGTCCTTCATGCCCTGCAGGAAGCCTTTTTCGACCGCTTCCAGGCAGGCGTGGATGACCGGTTCCTTGGTGATCGGGTCGCCGAGCTGGACCGCGCTCCTGGAGCCTTCTTCCGAGCCTTCGGTGAGTTCCGCGCTCGCGAAGGTGACCCCATGGATGCCGTCGCGGCCGGTGCGGCCACCGAGGTAGATGTAGACGTCCCCGGCCGCCTTGGCGCGGCTGTGCTGGATATGCTCTTTTTTCATGATGCCGACGCAGCCGACGTTGACGAGACAGTTCGTCGTGTAACCGCGATGGAAGGTGATGCCGCCGGCGACGGTCGGGATGCCGACACGGTTGCCGTAATCGCGGATGCCGGAGACGACACCCTGCATGAGGTATCGCGGGTGCTTGGTCCCGGCGGGAAGGTCCTTCTGCTCAAGCTCCAGCGGACCGAAGAACAGCGGATCGACAAGGGCGATGGGTTGTGCGCCCATGCAGACGACGTCACGCAGCACACCGCCGATGCCTGTCGCGGCGCCGCCGTAGGGTTCGATGGCGGAGGGATGGTTGTGCGACTCGAGCTTGACCGCGTAGTAGTGGTCGGCGTCGAACTCGATGAGCCCGGCGTCCTCACGGCAGGCGATGGCCTCCTCATGGATGCCGAAGATGTGCTCGGTCAGAGCGGGTTTGCTCGACTTGTAGCAGCAGTGCTCCGACCAAGCTTGGCCGAGCGCCTCCATCTCGACGTCGGTGGGGTCGCGCTTCTTCTCCTCGAAGTATTTTCGCGCGTCCTTCATCTCGTCGAGCGACAGGCCGATCCCCATGCGCTTCGAGAGCGCCAGGAGTTCGTCGTCGCTCGCGTCCTTGAGCCGGATGTCGTGCAGTGGGAAGTCGACGTCCTTGCGTCTGACGACGAGGCGGTCGATGTCCACGGTCTCGGTCTCGGGCATGTGCTCAGGCCTTCTGAAGGGTCACCTGGTAGTCGTGGATGACCGGATTGGCAAGGAGCCGGCGGCAGGCGCGCTCGACCTCGTCCTTGGCGGCCGCTTCGGAATCGGTGTCCACATCGAGGGTGAAGAGCTTCACCGTGTGGACCTCCCTGATGTCCTCGAAGCCCAACAACTTGAGTGTCTTGTGCGTGTTCGCCCCTTCCGGGTCGGCGACCCCTTTCTTGAGTCCGATGCGGACCTCGGCGCGGTACATCTTGGCATCCTCATGGCGCCCCCCGCCCTGCCCGCCGGTAGGGAGGAGGGAGTCGAAGCTGCGAAAACAGGGGGTGCTTATAGGTTTGGGCGGAGCGGGGGTCCTGGAGTGGGCAGGAAGGCGGGAGGTGTGCGAGGGGATGGCAGGGGGCGGGTGATCCCAGCGCTGTACCTACGAGCCGAGCACGTGGCTTCGTTCCGTGTCCGCCCAGTCGCCGTACTGTTCAAGGGTGTCCCCCGAGGCCCATGTCTGCACCGACCAACCCGAGAGCTGGTCGCCCGACCGGACGCCGAGCGTCCCATACGAGACCTTCCAGACGAGGGCCGAACCCAGCACCTTACCGTCGGCGTCGGCCCATTCGTCCGCACCCTTCTCGTGGAGCTGGAAACGCCAGCCGCCTCCGGGCTGTTGGGTGTAGTCCATGCCGCCGAAGAGGGCACGCACCGAGTACCCTTCCGGATCGTCGGCCGTCACGAAGCTCAACGCGTACTGGGCATGGAATCCGTCCTCCTCGAGTCCGTCGGCGATGCCGGAAAGGCTCTTCATGACAAGATGGAACTCGAGGCTCGTGCCGCGGTCATGGAGCCGCATCTTGACGACGTCCAACGCGGCAGCACCCGCAGCCAGGTAGCGCTTGCCGGACCGCTCGGTGTCGCCACGCGGGTCGCCGAAAGCAAAATCGGCGCCCGACGGGTCGGGTCCATCCTCTACCTTGTCCTGGGTGGGTACGTCCTCTGGCTCGTCCTGGATGGGTCCGACGCAACCCGCCGAGACCACTGCCGAGAAAACAAGGAACACGAAAATTGGTCTGGACAACACGCACACCGAAGAAGGTCGAGCCCCTTCAAAAAGCTTAGCGAGACCCTTGACACTGCAATCGTCCCAGTGGCAGGGGCGGTGCCGATGCGCCCACGCCGTCCAAACTTTCAAGCCCCCCGCCCTCCGAAAGCCCACCATGAAGCAAGGTTCAGCGATATCCGGGGCCCCTGTCACCGAGTCCGCCGAGGAGGCGGTCCGCATCATCCAGGAGGCCGGCGTCGTCGGTGCCGGTGGCGCCGGTTTCCCGGCCTACGTGAAGTACCAGGACCCGGTCCAGCTCCTCGTCGCGAACGGCTGCGAATCGGAGCCGGGCTATTATTGCGACAAGCTGCTTCTGCGTGACGAGGCGCCGCGGTTCTTCGACCTGTTCCAGTGGATGGCGGACACCTTCGGCATCGCGCATCTCCTCATGGCCGCCGAAGAGGTCGCCGAGCCCTACATGCAGGAATGGCTCAAGCTGTCGTTCCGCGACGAACGGATGTCGACCGTCTTCATCCCGCCTGTCTACAAGCTCGGTGAGGAGAAGGCGCTCATCAAGCACCTCTTCGAGGAGAAGATCCCGAAAGACCACATCCCGCCCCAGCATGGCTATCTGGTCAACAACGTCGAGACGCTCTACAACATCCATCGCGCGGTGACCGAGAAGCGGCCTGTCACGTCGAAGTTCCTGCATCTCTACGGCGAAGGGTTCGACGAGGTGCAGGCACTCAAGGCACCCATCGGTACCGGGTTGACCGATCTCATGACGCTCTGTGATGTCGATCCGGCGGACCATGGCCACTGCAAGGTCTACGATGGCGGACCGCTCCTTGCGCGCATCGTCTGCGACCCGTACAAGGGATCGGGCTGGACGTCCGTGACGAAGTCGACGAACGCGTTCCTCGTCACCAGCCCCGAAAAGGACAAGCCGCGTTTCAAGCACTATCCGAGTCCCGATTACAAAGCCAACACGATCGATGCCCCCTGGGCCGCAAAGGAGATCCGGGACGTCACCGAAGACATCGACCGCGTGCGCATCCCGCTCGGCGACAAATGCGTCGACGCCGACGAGACACGCGTCGAAGAAGGCGACACGGTGGAGGAAGGCGACCTCATCGTCGCACCGGCGGAAGAAGGCATGACCGTCGGGACACACGCCTCCATCCCCGGCAAGGTGACCGAGGTCACCGACGCGTACATCGAGATCGAACGGCGCTGAAAGCGCCTCCGAGCGGCTTGACCCGACCTCCGCCACGACGACAAGGCTTAAGTGGAGTGTCGCGTCGAGATGGCCCTACCAAGTGGCCAAGACCGTAGGTCCTTGACCCGTGCGTGCACGTGTCAGGGCAGAACGACGTCAGATCCCGAGCGACGACCAAGGCACGGCGAGCCGCTACCGGATGGCCGGGACCATCCACACGAGGAATCGACCATGACCCGCGTCACCTGCTCCGAATGCAAGAAAGAGACCGACGTACCGTTCACACCGAGCCCTGACAGGCCGGTCTACTGCAACGACTGCTTCCGCAAGAAGCGCCAGGAGGGCCCGCGTGGCGCCAGCCGGGGCGGACCCCGCGGCGGACCCCGCGGCCAGGGCGGACCGCGCGAAGGCCGCGCCGACACGTCGCACGGCTTCAAGCGCAGCGACTACCCCGGCCACGAACGCTTCCAGGAGAAGTAAGGCCCCCGGTTCCCGGCCACCTCCTCTCTTCCCCCTCCACCCCAGCTTTTTTCTCTCCCACATCAAAACCAGCCCTGGCGCCGCAAGGCCTGTCAAGCGGACGCCCCTGGAGGACCCGTTGCCCGAACTGCCCGAGGTCGAGACCATCCGCCGCGGCCTTGCGCGCCTCGTGACCGGCCGGCGCATCGAAGGCGTCGACCACCGGCCGGCCCGGTTGCGCGGCGTCTCTCCGCTCCCCCTCGACCGGCTCGCCGACCGCCGCATCGAACGGGTCGACCGCCACGGCAAGTTCCTGCTCGTCCGCCTCGACGACGCCCACACCTTCCTCGTGCACCTCGGCATGACCGGCAAGCTGCTCTTCGCCGCGCCGGGCAGCCCTGAACCACCCCACATCCATCTCGTGCTTTCACTCGACGACGACGAGGAGCTGCGCTTCATCGACCCACGCCGCTTCGGCATGCTCAAGCTTCTTCCACCCGGTCCTGTGGCCGACACCGCGCACTACGGCATCGACGCGCTCGACGCGGGTTTCACCGAGGCGCATCTCGCTTCGCTCCTCGGCGGATCCCGCGCCCCGCTCAAAGCGTTCCTCCTCGACCAGACCAAGATCGCGGGAATCGGCAACATCTACGCCTGCGAAGCGCTCTGGCGTGCCGGCCTCTCGCCGCGCCGGCTCGCCCGCAACACGCCGAAGAGAAAGATCGGGCCCCTGCGGGACGCCATCGTCGCCACCTTGAACGATTCCCTCGCCCAAGGCGGCACCTCGTTCAACGACTATGTCGACGAGATCGGTCGCCCCGGAACGTTCCTCACCGCCCTCGCCGTCTTCCAGCGGGAAGGCGCACCCTGCCCGCGCTGCGAACGGGCGGTCGCGCGGCTCGTGCAGTCGAACCGGAGCACGTTCTATTGCCCCGGCTGTCAACGCTAGCTCAAAGACCCGGGACGACCGGGTCGGACCTGTCCGACCGGGTGCGCATCTCGACATAGGAGACCACACCGCGAACAAGGGCCACCGCCTCCGCCAGCGCCTGCTCCCGGTCAAGGACGAAGACCTCCGCCTTGTCGTCCCTGTCCCGTCTGCTCCGACGCAGCGACGACCGTCTCATGAGCATGAACAAAGGCACACCGCGCCGCGCGAGGTCTTCCCGGAAACGCGTGATGTCCAGAACCGAGGCGTCGTCGATATCGGCGACGACGGCATCAGGGACATGGTCGAGCGTGGGGTGATGACGAAGCGTCGTGACATGAGCGGACGAGAAGCTCAAGCCTCGGCCCGATCTCCGGAATGCATCATCTAAGCGCTGCTCGATCTGGACATCGTCGAACACGATCAGGATGAACACTGCTGCCTCTGGACCACCCGGTCCTTCACGTCGCAAGACCAGGGTCTACAAAATAGGTGCGGGCCCGTTCCATGACGGCGTCCGCCCGCTCCGGCAGATGGCGGCGGGTCCAGAAGAGCAGACGCTCCCCGACCCCCAGGTGACGAGGGAACTCCAGGTCGAGTGCGACAAGGCGGCGCAGACGGGTCGCGTGGTCGACCCCGACAATGTCGTCGAAGGCCCGATGGATGGCCGCATCCAATCGCAGGCGGTCCGTACCGACGATGCCATCGCCATGGAGGTGCACGACCGCTTCGATCGCCTCACCCGCATCTTCGAGCAGTTGGACCCTGTACGCGCACAACAGCCTCACGTCGCGGGAATTGAGATACCGCTCCCAGACCCGCTCCAGGTCGATGGCCTCGTGGCGCTCTCCGGCGGACCAGAGGATGTCGACCATCTCGCCGACCGCACGCACGGGGCGGGTGCCTTCTTGGCTCGCCGCCCGCCACACGGGGTCGATGAGCTCGAAGAACAGGCGCTCGTCGACCTTCCCGTGCGCCATCAAGCCGCGCAGGGTCGCCTCGGCATCCCTGAACAGGAGCCGCCCGTCTTCCTGAAGCCGTTCGACCGAGTGACCGGCACCCTCGAGCGACCCGGCAAGGTGGGAGAAGTGGTCTTGAGTAAGAATGAGCACGACCCCTTCGCCTTCCTGAAGTCCCTGTAAGACGTGGTCGCTCATCGTGGCGACCATACGGGCATCATCATCATAGAAGGTCACGACATGTGAACCGGGAGCGGCAGGACGCGCAGACCGTGCGATTCCCTCCATCATCGGTTTTCCATCATTGCCGCCGATTAAAGCCTTGGGGATGGTGGCCGTCACCAGAAAACGCCCTTGAAACATCCCCTATGGACATGTCAAGTAGTACGGCAGTCGGGGCCGTTCCTCCAGGCCCGTGTGACATAGAGACGGGATGGACAGTCTTGGCGAAAAGGCGTTCATCTCGAACGGCCGAGCGACCAGGAGATGCCACAGACACGACGACATACGGGGAGTGGCACCGACATGCGGCACGCTTTCCAGATGAGGTACGGACCGACACGCGGTGATGCCGGGACCCGGATGCGGCGGGCGCTCACCACCAGGGTCGTGTCACCGGCCCCTCGCCCTCACCAAACAGCTCGGCCCCGCTCGGCACCACCGGACACGGGACACTGACGTTCCAGGATAAAGTCGAGACCGGATCGTCGCATCCATGTCGAGTGCACGTGTTGTCGGTACGCCGCCGCCGGTGAGCCGACCGACGTATCCGCCCTCCTTCCCCCCTCTTTTTTTGCGCCTTTGTCGACCAAAGATACCCACCACGTCATTGACAGGTCGCTCGGACCCTGCCGAAGAGGCTATCCACGACCCAGGACGAAACGTGCACGGGGACATGGCCTGACGGACGACCACAACGGCGACCACGACCTCGAAGCACGCGCCTTCGGCATCACCTCGATGGTGTTCGCCATGGCGGTGCTCGGCACCTATGTCACCTACGCCACCTTGACACCGCTCCTCAAAGAGACCGGGCTTCCGTTCATCCTCGGCCTCATCTGGGGACCCTGGCTCATCGGTGCCGCCGCCATCACGACCCGCATCTGGCGCCTCCGTGCGGACGTCCTCGGCCTCGAACGACCCCTCTGGCCGGGCATGAAACTTTCCTGGCTCTACCGCCTCGTCTTCCTCGCCGCCTTCTTCGGCCTGCCCTGGCTCGCCAAGGACCTCGACCCCTGGGCCCACGCCACGACCGCCGCCGGCCTTTTCATCATCGCCGTCGCCCAGGTCCACGACCAGGTCTTCGAAGGCCGCGTCACCATGCTCCCCCAATACATGGCCGGCCTCGCCGCCATCGCCTTCGGCCTCGGACTGCAGTATCTTCCGGGCGAACCGCTCCAGGGGGTCCTCCCCGGCCTCGTCGACGGCCTCGCCGTCGCCACCTTCTACTTCCTCGCCGGCCTCTACACCTACCACCGCGGACAGAAGCGCCCCTACGAGGATGGAAAATCGGGTGAACCCCTCAAAAAGGACGCCTCCAGCACCTGAGGCCTGTCGCCCCACCCCTCGCCCCCCAAACGTTCAAAAGGGGGACCCTCTCTGAGCCGCCTCCCAGGAGGCCAAACCGTGACCGAACAAAGCGCTGGCAAGTGGGCCTACAAGGGCGAGATCGTGTCTGCAAAAGGCAGCGCCGTCTTCCCCTGCCCCGAGTGCGGCACCGAGATCGTCCGCTCCGGCTCGTTCCGAGAACAGGCCGTTGCATGGATCTGCCCGAAATGCGAATTCCAGGGACCCTAGAGGCATCTTGTATGGGAGAAGTCGCACTCACCTACCGCCTCCTGCCCGAGAACGCCGAGACCGACATCGAGGTCCTCGTCGACCGGGTCAAGGGCGCCCTCCCCGAGGACGCCAAATGGAACGCCCACGAGATCAAACCGTTCGCCTTCGGACTCAAGGCCATCCAGTGCCAGATCATCGTCTCTGACGAAGAAGGCGGTCCCGACAAGGTGACCGAGATCCTGCAGGGCGTCGCGGACGTCCAAGGGGTCGAACTCCTGGATATGGGCAGACTTCTCTAGATGGCCTGCGGCCATCTCTCGAAGCCACCCTGCTCGCATCGCTCGCTGGGGCGTCTGTTCTAGACGGACCTTCGGTCCGTCTCGCAGCCGTTACGCTCGCTTCGCTTGCTGGGTCGGCTTCTCTAGCCGACCTGCGGTCGGCTCTCGAAGCCGTTACGCTTCGCTGGGCAGACTCTTCTTCCCCACCACTTCTTCACCGGCTCAAATGACGAGCCCCGGCTCCGGCGGCGGGTGCGGCACGGTCACCGCGCCTTCCTCTTTCCGCCCGAGCGTCAACAAGCGCTCCGGCGCCGACCACGCCAAGACCGCGACCAGGCCGCACAGGAACGCGTCGAGCCGGTCCTCCAACGATTTCAACTCGACACCCCGCAAGGTCCCCGGGTCGGTGCGCAAGAGCGCCTTGAACGCGGAGGTCTCCTCGAGCGGTACCGCGGCGTCCTCGAAACGCGCCAGCTTCATCTGCAACTCACGCAACCGCACACGCTTGACATCGATCGGGCCATGCTTGTAGCGCACGGGACGCCGGATGTCGAAGAGACCCAACTGTGCGGCCGTCGGGAACGTCTCGAACACCCCACGCCACACCGACGTCTCGTCCGGAGGCGCGAACGAGAAACCGAGTCCTTCGAGGGCTTCACGCAAGGCGATGCTGCGTGCGGCGTTGACGCTATCGGCCGGATAACACGCCACCTTGAAGCGCCGGAAGCGCGCCGCCACCGCCTTGTCCGCCTCGCGCGCCGTACCCGCCGGATTGGTCGCAACAAGCGGCGCGTCGATGGCGATCTGGCACGGCGCGTCCGCCGGGACCCGACTCTGGACCCACGCCACGATCCCCTCGAGCGGGCCGACGACGGCGCTCTCGAGCAGCCGCCAGCCGTCGCCACCGGAACGGAAGCCGACGCCCTCCCGCGCACCCGGGCCGACAAGATGCGCCAAGCCGGTCAGGTTGCGGTCGCCCCACGCCAGGTCGATCCCGACGGCGTGATGTCTCGGCTTTTCCGGCTGCGCTGCCACATGCCACCATCAACCTGTCCGCCTATGAGGGTTGTCACCTTGACCCTTCCATCCCACAAGGTACAAAGCCGTTGCCAGCGCATGTTCACTCGGTGCGCGTATTGGCCGACCTTCAACTGCACGCCGACATCAAAGCCATCCAGAAGAACGAACCGCTTCACAAGGCGTATGGCTGGTTGCGCGGGGACACCAAGACGGTGCCCATCATCCTCGACGGGAAGAAGGCCTACGGCATCGTCAACACGCGCATCATCATGAAGCGCCGCCTGGAACCGAACGCCAGCATCGGCGCTTTCACACAACCGGTGCCTACGGTCGACGAGGAGACCGAAGCGCTCGAAGTGCTCGAGAAGTTCTCGCAGAGCCTCGCACCCTACCTTCCCTACATCAAAGGCGGCAAGCTGAAAGGCTATGTCGACCCGCTCGACATCCTGTATCAGTTCGATGACGGCCCTGACGCGCAACAGGCCTTCCGCGCCGTCCCCCCGCTCGGGGTCGATGACACGATGGGTGCGGCCGTGCACCGGTTCCACAACGAGACGGTCGACGACCTCCCCGTCGTCGACGCCGAAGGCCGGATCCAGGGCGTCCTGACGCGCCGCGCCATCCTCGAGTTCATCGACGCCGCCCACCAGAACAAGGGCCGCACCGACCGCTCCGGAGAGAAGGACCGCCTCCTCGACGACCCTGTGCGCGGCTTCATGGACCCCGGCTGGGTCGAGATCGACGCCGACACACCCTACCGCGAGATGCTGCCACGGCTGAAGAAGAACGCCGCCCTCTATGTCACGACGAACGGCGCCTACCGCGGCCTCATCACGCCCGCCTATCTCGCCCGCGCCGTCTTCGAGACCTTCGGCTCCGACCCCGACGAGGCGTTGCGCGCGCACTTCAACATCCGCGACATCCCGGAACATCGCCGCTCCGGCTGGGCGCGGGAACGGCAGAGCAAGTAGGCGACCCGAGCCCGGTGGGTCAAGAGGGGCCGACATCCCGCCCACGCCAGGAGCGAGATATACGCAACGCGCATATCCGGCTTCATCGGTAATCATTATCAAGCAACCCTTTCTACGCGAATCCAGCGACCCGAACGGTGCCGGAGCCCTCGCCTCAGAAGGCCCCTGCCCCGTTCCCGGTGTGATCCCCATGAGCCGTCGATTCCTCTTCTCGTCCGAGTCCGTGACAGAAGGCCACCCAGACAAGATCTGCGACCAGGTGTCCGACGCGGTCCTCGACACCCTCTACAGCCAGGACCCCCACTCGCGGGTCGCCTGCGAGACCTTCACCTCGACCGGACTCGTCATGGTCGCCGGCGAGGTCACCACCAAGGGTTTCGCCGACATCCAGAAGATCGCCCGCCAGGTGCTCCGCGACATCGGCTACACCCGCGCCGCCTACGGCATCGGCGCCGACACGTGCGCCGTCCTCTCCAGCCTCGACGAACAATCCCCCGACATCGCCCAAGGCGTCGCCACCCGCGAGGACAAGAAGATCGGCGCCGGCGACCAAGGCATCATGTTCGGCTACGCCTGCGACCACACCGAGACCTACATGCCGGTGCCTATCGACCTCGCCCACAAACTCACCCGCAAGCTCGCCGAGGTGCGCAAGTCCGGCGAGGTCGGCTACTTCCGCCCCGACGGCAAATCCCAGGTCGCCGTCGAATTCGAGGACGGCCAGCCCAAACGCGTCGACTCCGTCGTCATCGCCACCCAGCATGACGACGACGTCTCCCTCGACAAGATCAAGGAAGACGTCAAGGAGCACGTCATCAACGCCGTCATCCCCGACGGCTGGCTCGACGCCAAGACGAAGTATTACATCAACAACACCGGCAAGTTCGTGCGCGGCGGCCCCTTCGCCGACGCCGGGCTCACCGGCCGCAAGATCATCGTCGACACCTACGGCGGCTGGGCCCCCCACGGCGGCGGCGCCTTCTCCGGCAAAGACCCCACCAAGGTCGACCGCTCCGCCGCGTACGCCGCCCGCTGGGTCGCCAAGAACCTCGTCGCCGCCGGCTACGCCAACCAGGTGCAACTCCAGCTCGCCTACTCCATCGGCAGCCTCGAACCCACCTCCATCCACGTCGACACCCGCGGCACCGGCAAGATCCCCGACGAAGAGATCGAACACATCATCGGCGAGATCTTCGACCTCAGCCCCGGCGGCATCATCGAGACCCTCGGCCTGAGGACGCCCATCTACCGGCAGACCGCCGCCTACGGCCACTTCGGCCGGACGGATGTCGAGTTCCCCTGGGAGAAGCTCGACCGCGTGGAGGAGTTGCAGACCAAGTTGCCGAAGCAGTTGGCATAGCATTGGGGTGGGGGTCTA
>JAHWKR010000056.1:7090-13807 GCA_019347805.1 Methanobacteriota archaeon | reverse complement strand
TCAGGCGAACCCGGTCACCCGCACATCGCCGAGCGCGTCTTCCGTATAGTGGAACACCCAGAGACCGGTCGCGCGGTCGGAGCCGTAGATGTGCCCGTCGACGACGTTGACGTCCCAGGTGGCGAGGCGCGTGTTCTTCACCTTGTTGTAGACTTCCTCGGGGATCTCGCTGCGGGCGATGTTGTAGCCGAGGATGGCCTCCTGGTCGTGGTCCATGAGGATGTGGCCGAGGTCGAGCACCCAGATACCGGCGTGGTTGTAGCTGAGGTAGATGCGAACGTCGGAGGCGTTGACGTCCTTTCCTGTGGGTGCGACCTGCCATTGATGGGTGGTGAGGAAGAGGCCTTGGGCGGGGTGTTCGCCGGGGTGGAACCATTCCGCGACGAGTTTGGGCGCGGTGAGGTCGTTGGCGTCGAGGACCCAGAGGCTCGGCACCGGGTCGTTCTCGCTCGTGTATTCGGGGCTGGCGATGATGTAGCGGTCCTCTCCGACGTAGAACATCATGGCGGTGTGCACGTTGCCCGCGTAGTACGTCGCGTCCTCGCCGGTCCACTTGCCGACCTCGGTCGGCATGAGCGGGTCCGTGACGTCGACGATGCGCAATCCGGCGTCCCAGTGGGAGACGATGGCGTAGGTCTTGTCGCCGTCCTTCTGGACGGTCATGTCGTGCGGGCCGCTCGACCAGGGGAGGGCGCCGAAGACGGGGTCAAGGGGCTCTGCAGGGGAACGCACGAGCGGTGGGTCGCTGGGCCGTGCCGCGCCATCCTCTTCCGGCATCCAGTCGACGACACCGGTGACCTGCACCGATCCGCTTTCGCGCGAGAGCGTGTAGATGCGGACCTGTTGGCTGACGCATAAGAGCGTCTCGGTGTCGCCGATGATCTCGTGGCTCATCATGTGGCAGCCGAGTTGCGGGTCGGGCTCGGTCATGAGGTACCGCGGCTGTGTGGGGTCCGAGATGTCGTAGACGGTGAAACCGGCGGGGCCTTCCAGTTCTGCGAGGCCTTCGAACTCTGGGCTCGTCGGGATCTTTTGGCTGGCTGTGAAGAGGAGCTTGCCGTCGTCGCTGATCTTCACATCGACGATATAGGTGTTCTGCTGGTCGATGTGGGAGAGCACCTTGGGTGCGACGCGGTCGCTGATGTCGACGAGGTAGACGCGCGGGGTCTCCTGGTTCCCGAGCACCGCGACGGCGCCAAGGTCGAGGTCGCCGCGGAAGTCGATCTCGCCGATGTACATGTGCGGCGTGCCGTCCTGCGAGAGTGCGGACCAGCCGATGGCGGGCAGGCTGCAGGTGCGCTTGAAGGTGGTCTCGGTGAGGAGGGCGTTCTCCACCGACATGCTGGCGATCGGGTCGTGGTCCGTACCGACGTACTGGACGCCGTCGGGGTCGTAGGGGGCCGGGTCGCAGGCGGTGGGATCGACCGCGTCGTCGACGCCGGTGTCCCCGGCGATGCATCCCGCCAGGGTGGTGATCGCGAGGAGGAGGGCACCCAGGAGCGCACGCTGCATGGGGCAGGGGTTAGGGACGGGGTTACAAGAGGGTTCTGGAATCCGTGCTGCGGATTCCCGGGAGAAGGGGCGGCCCCCTCCCATGAACAGGCGGGAGGGGGCCCGGAGGCCGGTCAGGCGTCCTGTGAGGTATCTGGCAGGAGGAAAAGGTGGCTACGCCTCGGGGCCGGTCCGGATGGGCGCGCCGATGAGGTTGCCCCATTCGGTCCAGGAACCGTCGTAGTTCTTGGCGTCCTGGACGCCGAGGAGGTGGTGGAGCACGAACCAGGTGTGGCTGGAGCGCTCGCCGATGCGGCAGTAGGCGACGACCGGGCCGTCCCTGTCGAGGACGTCGGCGTAGAGGGCGCGGAGCGCTTCCGGGGGCTTGAAGGTGCCATCTTCCTGGACCGCTTGGCTCCAGGGGACGTTGATGGCGCCGGGGATGTGGCCGCCGCGGAGGGCGGTCTCGCTGAGGCCGGGTGGGGCGAGCACTTTGCCGGTGTATTCGTCGGGGGAGCGGACGTCGACGAGGGCGGGCGTGTCGTCCTGGAGGAGCGCGAAGACGTCGTCGCGCGTGGCGCGCAGTTCGGGGCGGGTCTTGGTGATCTCGTACGTCGCCGGTTCCACTTGCACCGGCTCGGTGGTGGTCTCGCGCTCTTCGGCGATCCATTTGGCGCGGCCGCCGTCGATCAAGACGACGTCGTCGTGGCCGTAATACCGCAGGAGCCAGACGGCGTAGGCGGCGAACCAGTTGTTGTTGTCGCCGTAGAGGACCACTTTGGTCTCGGGAGTGATGCCGGAGGCGCCGAGGAGCCGTTCGAAAGCCTTTTTGGCGACGATGTCACGGGTCGTCTGGTCGGTGAGCTGCGTGGTCCAGTTCCAACCGACGGCGCCGGGGATGCGGCCCTGTTCGTATGCGGTCGTGTCGACATCGACCTCGACGAAGCGGACGTTGTCGGCATGGAGCAGGGCGGCGGCTTCGTCGGTCGAGACGACTAATTCCTGTTGCGCATATTGCTGAACCATATTATCACTACTCCGCATATAGCCCCGGTATAATATCCTTCTCGTGGTGGCGAAGTGGACCCTGGGATGCGCCCCGCGCCTGCCGGCCGAACGGTCCCGGTCGGACCCGCCGGTTACGCTGTACGGAACACGGCAGAGGCACAGATGCACGGCGGACCTCGCGACCGGAAGCAAACGCACAGATAGGACCCCCTCGCTCGCCGGCCGCGATGGCGAAAGAGGTCCGCCTGCGCCACCGCCGCCGCATCAAGAAGAAGGAGGTCGGCGCCGTCTTGGACGCGCTCCGGGACGACTACGGCATGGAGGGCATCGACCCCGAGGTCCCGCTCGACGCCGGTGAGGCCGACCCGGATCGCATGCCGGTCTACATCGTCGGCGACGATGTGATCGGCCTGGAGATCGAGGGGAAGATCTGTCCCGCGCTGCGGGGCCTCCTGAAATGGCCCGCCGCGAAGAACTGGGTGACCGTGGACATGGGGGCCATACGTTTCGTCACGAACGGCGCCGACATCATGGCCCCCGGCATCACCGACGCGGACCCGGACATCACCCCCGGGACGCCTGTCTGGGTGCGGGACGAACGCCACGGGAAACCGCTCGCTGTCGGTGTCGCCCAGGAGAGCGGCCCAGAGCTCAAGGCGGGGCAGAAGGGCAAAGTCATCCGGACGGTCCACTACATCGGGGACCCGCTGTGGCATTACGGGCACGAGGAATGAGGCCACGGTCCCTCATAAATAGGCGGTCGCGGATAAAGCGACGTCACCAATCGGGGTATATGCTCGGCGCTGTTGGTCCCCGTTGCGTAGGTGACCTCCCATGCAGCTCCCCCGAAGAATCCTGTACGGCCTTGTCGGCGCGGTCCTCCTCGGCGTCATGCTCTCCACCGTGAGCGTATCGCAGACGATAGAGCCTGTGCCACCGCTCACGATCCCGACGATGCACGTGGGGGACCGCTTGCTGTACGACGTCTACGGCACCGGGGATGGGGATGTCGCCGGCTTCGGGATCTACGTCCATAGCGTCGTATATGAGGTGGGGGCGCTCGGCACCACGTTGGACCACACCGGCACCCCTGTTCCGACCGTCGGGCTTCGGGCGCAATACGAGGATTGGATGGTGGAATACCAGGTCTCTCTCCTCGACCGCTACAGCGTGACCAGGAACATATCCGGTGAGATGCTCGGTACGGCCCTCCAGCCAACGGTCTACGACCGCGCCGTCCCCGCTCTCCCAGGTCTCGCGTTGCAAGGCACGATCCTCCGGGTCGATGACGAGTTCCAGGTACCGCTCCGTTTCGACGGCACCAGCAGGGGCTTCGGGGCCGGGGCGGGGGCCGGCGCCCTGCACCTTTCGACCGGCTCGATCTATCTCCATACGCCTCCGAACATCCGCCTCGACGCGGCCCCTCACCTCCAGCCACCTCTTCCCGAAATGGCGACGGCAACGGTCCTCGGCGAGGGCACCTTCGACGGGACCCGCGTGATGGGTGTATCGTGGACGTCATCGGACGAGGCGGCACGACGGACGATCACAGACCACGACGACGTATACGTGATCCCCGGATACAGATCGACCACGACGACGACACAATGGTGGAGTGAGGGCGCCCCCGCGCCGCTCCTGGTCCGCTCGGCCACCCATACCATCCTGGACAACGGGACCGAGAGGGACTCAGTGCGTACCCTTGTATTGAAGGAATATGCACCGGCCGAGGTCCCAGTGCCGTGGCGATCGTCCGCGCCGCCCGCGCCCCCGCTCGAGAAGGGACGTTCGCTCGGCTTCCGGCCCGTCGACGGGACCGGTGCGGCACTTCCCTATCCATTGTCGCAAGCGGTGGAGGATGCGTTCGGCCCCCACGCCGACGCCGAGTGGCACGCCTGGACATTGAACCATCCGAAACACGACCTCGTGGGCGCGATGATGAACCCGGGAAGCCAATCGGGGACCTCGGGAGAGACGTTCGAATGGCGGTTGCTGTTCTGGGATGCCGGAGAGGCCTACGAAGTGCGAGTCGAGCGGGGCCCCGGCCTCCCGGCGACCATCGTCGAAGGAATGGGAACGGCAGACGTGCAGGACCGGACCGATTGGCCGGCCAAGGGCGTCGAGACCATCACGATCGCCGGGATGGAACGACTCTGGCGCGCGGCGTTCGGCCACGGGATCGACGTGCGTCCCGACCATTTCCAATGGGGCGTCGAACCGGACCGGTGGCGCTCGTCCTCGCTGTGCGTCATCGGGGTCTCGAGCCGCTCCGACCGGGACGACGGCTCGGGGGACGCGGTACGCACGGCGCGCATCGGCCGCGCGGCGCATGGTCCGTGCCGTTCCGACGAGGCGATCACTCGCTTCGAATCACTCTACCTGCGGATCGACACACCGACTTTGCTGTCCCGCGTCGTCATGGTCAGTGATTGGAGCCAGGGATCGCCGTGGGGCGACCGCGACGGTGAGCCGGCGGGCGCGGTGGTCGCGGCGCCGTCCTCCGCCTCGGACATCGGTGTCTCGTTCGGCATGCCCGACCCTGTCAAGGCGACGGCGGTGACGGTCCCGCTCGTCGTGTTCCTGTTCGCGGCCTACTTCTTCCCCGCACTCAAGTTCGCTGTGGTCCAAGGCTTCCTTCTCTTCCCCGGCTTCAGCCGTCTGAAGCGCGATCGGATCCTGGAGAGCGAGCAAAGGGAGCAATTGCACACGATCATCGCCAATGAGCCGGGCGCACCGGTTTCACGTCTGGTGAAGGAGACCGGGATGGGGTGGGGGACCACCGTCCACCATCTCACTGTGATGGAGCAGCACGGCCTCGTCTGTTCGTTGGTCGAGGGCCGCCACCGTCGCTTTTTCCTCCCTGAGCACGTGGCCGTCTCCGAGCGGCCTCATGCTGCCCTCTTGGCGAACGAGCGCACGGGACGGTTTTACGAGGCCTTGATCGAAGAACCTGGACTGGCGGCCCCGGACCTCGCGGAGCGCATCGGGGTCACCGTGCCGGGTGCGCACTACCAGTTGCAGCGCTTGCATGGCTCCGGGCTCGTCGAACGGAGGCGCGACGGTCGGAAGATCCGTTACTATCCGGTCGACCGGGAAGGCCCTCCACCGTACGATCCGAAAAGTGCCGTCGAGGTCGCCTGAGACGGTTGACGGATGAAGCCGTTAGGCGGGATAGAGTGCGCCGTTTCCCGAAACCCTATGCCAGGCCGCTCTCTGACACTGGGTATATGTCCGCCATCCGACAAGAATTCGCCTTGGACGTCCCGCCACGCGAGGTCCGCGCCGCGCTCACGAACATCGGGGAGATCCAGAAATGGTGGACCCGGGAGACGAAAGGGAGCACCGGCGTCGGGGAACAGTTCGCGGTCAAGTTCAGCGGCGACGACGCGTTCGCGCTCTTCGAGGTCGTCCGCAGTGACGACGACCGGGTGGTCTGGAAGTGCGTCGACTCCAAGATGATGGGGGGCGACGAATGGACCGGCACGACCGTCGAGTGGCACATCAAGGACAAAGACGGCCGGACACTCCTCGAGCTCGTCCACGATGGCTTCGCACAGGGCAGCACGGTCATGCGGGTCTGCACGGAAGGTTGGGCCTACTACGCCGGCGAGAGCCTCGGAGCGCACCTGGTGCGCGGGGAAGGGATACCGTACGACCCGGAACAGCAGGAGTTCCAGAAGACGCTGTGAAATCCCGTGCAGTGCGGATGCTGAACCGACCTGACCGATTTTCGGCCATTCATCGAGAGACAAAAACGCTCTTCTCCTGGTAAGATTTCGCGGCCCCTCGACACGCTTAAAAGGGAACCTCTCCACTGGCTGCCCGGGATGCACCAATGGGACTGTTCAGCAAGCTGAAGGATCCAAAAGCCACGCCACGCGCCAGCGGCGAGTACATCGACCTCGAGGAGTACGTCACCGAGACCGGCGCCGCGCCGGCCGCCTCCGACCGCGACGGGACCATGTTCGTCCGCGTCGCCGAGATCCACAAGTACGACGAGCTGCGCGAGCTCGCCAACTACGTCTACAAGGGCAACATGCTCTTCCTCGATTTCGGCCCGATCGCCCAGGATGACGTCATCCTGAAGCGGGTCACCGGCGAACTCAAGAAACTCGTCACCGACATCGGCGGCGACATCGCCGGGCTCGGCAAGACGACGCTCATCGTGACGCCGACCGGTGTCAAGATCGACCGGACGAAGGTCCGCGTGAAGGCGTA
>JAHWKR010000056.1:0-6990 GCA_019347805.1 Methanobacteriota archaeon | reverse complement strand
TCGTGACGCCGACCGGTGTCAAGATCGACCGGACGAAGGTCCGCGTGAAGGCGTAGCCTTCACCGAACTGAGGACGGGCGAAGTGAGGCGAGCGAGGGAGTCCGAAGGACGACCGCGCGAGCCGAACATCGACCGGACGAAGGTCCGCGTCAAGTCCTAGGCACAGGCGTCACATCGGACGGCTTCGATATGTCACCCAGCGAAGCCTCTAGCCAGCCGCCGACGACGCTGGACCGATATACCCCGGGACCCGATACTCCAATGATGAGTCCCCCCGCCGTCTTCCCGTTCCTCCTCGCGCTCGCCCTCCTCGCCCTCCCACTCTCCGGGTGCATCCAGGGGAACGAGACCGACGAAGGAGACGACACCCCCATCACGACACCGACCGACCGCACCCCTCCCGACACGACATCGACCTGGTACAACCAGACCGGCATCCAGTGCAATCAGAAACCCTGGCAGGAGTGGGCGGAGGCGAACGGGTATGAACCGCGCGGCGACGCTGCCGAAGAGCCGTACGTGAACGACGAGAAGCGGGCCGACACGATCCGCGCCTATTACGCCTCCAAGAAAGTCGCGCTCGACGACGTCCAAGCCTATAGAGACGACCTCGTCCGGATCGCCAAATGCGAGGAGCCGGACGGCTGGCACTACTGGGTCAAGACCGGCGACAGTGACTTCGACCCGGCCGAAGACGGATGGAACCCGACGGATGATGAACCCGAGACGTTGGAAAACGACCAGAGCCGGTTGGGGACGTCGAGCGGATCGGTGTGAGCCGCCGGATCGTTGCGTCTCCCTCTCACCACACCACAGGGTCCGTCCAACACGCCGCCCCGAGGAGCCCTTCGTTGTCGAGCTCCCACTGCCACCGTGAATAGCAGCCGCACTCGGGTGTCTCGAACAACCGCTCCAACCGGATGGTCCCGCGTCCGAGCGTGTAGTCCTCGAGCGCTTTCATGGCGCGCTTGTCGCACTTGCCACAGTTGTGGGCCCCGCGCGCGTGTCCGCCGCCGACCGGGTGGCATTTCAGCGTCACTCCGTCAGGCAGCTCGCGTGACGCGTCCAGGACGACCTTGGCGACGGACCAGAGCCACGGTGGACGGAACGCGCCGTGCTTGTAGAGGTCGGCGACCAGGGTGTGACGTTGAACGTTGATCGGGTTCACCGAGACGACGTCGCTGTGCGGCGCGACCTTGAGGATGGAGGTCGTGGTGTCCTCGATGGCCTCGCGTTCGGTGAGGAACGGCGCCTTCTGCACGAGATAGGTCTTGGCGCGCGCACCATGCCGGTGGATCAGCTCGGCGCCTGCCACGAACTGGCGGAAGCGGAACGCCTTGTTGACCGAGTGGGCCAAAACGTCGTCGTGGGCCGATTCCATGCCGATGCCGACCTCGAACTCCTTGAGGTGGGTCATCGCTTCTGCGACCTGGGCATCGGTCATGATCTGCGGTTGCGATTCCACGGACAAGCGACCGGTGGTCTCGCCGACGCGTTTGAGGATCTGCGTGTAGGCGGCCGCGGGGACCTCGCGTTCGTCGAAGAACGACCCGGAGGTGTAGATCTTGATGAGGTCCTCGCCTTGGTGCTCGCGCATCGCGTTCTCGAACTGGAGGATGATGTGGTCGGCGGAGACGTCGTCGAAGAAACTGTCGTTGAAGTAGCCGCACATGGTGCAACCGCTCTTGATGAGCCAGTCGCAGCCGCGGGTCTTCAACACCATGACGAGCGCCTTCGTCGCCTGCCCGCCGAAGTTGTCGTCCTCGTGCCACACCTTGGCGGCCTGGGTGGTGTCGGTCTCGGCGCGCGGGGTGAACGCGCTCGCGCACGATTTTTGCGCTTCGACCATCTCTTTCGTCGCCATGACGAGGCGTTTCTTCGGGGCGAGCATCGCTTCAGACATGGTGGCGCACCTCCACGCAGGGACCGCGCTTGAGGACGGTCATCTCGGGGCCGGGGGCGACGGCGGGTCCGACGCCGCGCACTTCGCCGTCGTGGACGAGGACCACCTCGTCGCCGGGGACGATGCCGGGGTCGGCCTGTTTGACGCCGACCGCGAAGACGGTGCCGCGTGGCACGAAGTCGTCGATCTCGACCACCTTGGCCTGACCGCCGGCAAAAAGCGCCTTGGCGCCATGGATCGTCAATGAGAGCAGTCCCCGTTGCGGGACCACCTGTGCGAGTTGCTTCCCCCTCTGCCCGCCGCTGAAGACGCGGATGACCGGGGGACGGCCGCCGGTGTCGTCCGCCTCGGCGAACAACGCATCGGCGGCGGCGGGTCCGAACTGCCAGGTGGCGAGCGCCTTGGCGTCGGCGAGCCGGCGGCGGGGCCAGGCGGGGGCGTTGCCTTGTCGGGTCGCTTCACGGAGCGCGGCGCGCAGGAGGTCCTTCGCCTCATAGCGGGTCGGATGCGGTATCCCCGTGTGCGGGGTGCCTTCGGGCAGGAAGTCGGCGATGAGCGCGTGGGTGCTCGCACCGAGGTGGGAGACGACGTGGGTGTAGCCGCCCTTGGCGAGCAACGCGGCGACCTGTTCGCGGATCATGGCGCGCTCCATCGGGTCCCAGGCACCGGTGACGGGGACGTCGTAATGGGCGGCGGGCCAGGTGTTCTCCAGTTCGCGCGGCACGACTCCGAGCGGTGAGGTGACGATGACCTCGTGGATGCGCGCCGCCTTCTGCACGTCGCCGATGACGCGGGCGAACACCTTGTGCGATCGCGACAGCCCGTACGGTTTGCGCGCGCTGCACGGGAAGAGGACGAGCACATCGGCGCCCTCGGGCGGCTGGTAGTCGTTGCGGATGCGTTCGCGGAAGCGGACGACATCGGGGCGCGAGAGGGATTCCATGGTGTTGGCGTGCACATGTCCGTCGCGCGTCAAGGGGATCTTGCGCGCGAGAACGTCTAGGCCGTGGAGATCGAGGTGCCGCAGCGCGGCCGTGGAGGCGGGGTGTGCGCGGACGCGTGTCTCCACGAGTTCTCGCAGGGTGCCGTTCTGCAGGTGGGCGCGCACGATGGCGAGTTCGCGGTCGTGGACGGCGAGGTTGTGCGCAAGGAGCGCCTGCGGGTCCATCACGGCAGGGATGCCGAGGCCGTCGAGTCCGGAGAGGGGAAAGCGGGTGGTCGCGGCCGGGAAGACGCCTTCTGAGGTGAGGTAGAGGCCGTCGAGGCTCGCGCGTTCCACGGCGAGGGTGTCGAAGAGGTCGACGCCGGCGTAGACGAGGAGGGCGAGCTGGTGGGGCAGGCCGATGCCGGGGGCGTAGAGCAGGCGGCCGGGACCGGTCTTCTCACGCGCTTCAAGAAGGAGCGGCATGAGCACCGCGGGGTCACGCGCAGCGGAGCCCGCTTCGGCGAAGACCGCGACGGCCCCTTCGTCGGAGACCACTGGTGCCACTTCAGGGATGCCGGTGACGTCGGTGGTCTCGTCGTCGCCATATTCCTCGTCGGCGATCTGGATGTCGCTCGTCGGTGGACGGCCGCGCCTGAGGCTCAATTGTCCTTCGAGGCGACGGGCGCGGTCGATGGTGACGCGGCTCCAGACGCCTGTGGGGTAGGGGCGGTCGCCGGCCGGGGAGACGGAGAAGCCGCCTTCAAGGACGACGACGGGTCCCGCGGCTTCGGTAGGGACCGCTTCGCCGGGGCCGAGGAGGACGCCGTGTCCCGGGGGCAACGGAAGACCGGGCCGGGCCAGCAGGAGCGGGGTGTGCGCGGTCGTCTCTCCGACGGTCCATGCGGTCGTGCGGCCGCCGCCGTCCCGTGCGGTCACTTCGATGGTCGGCTCGGGTCGGGTCGGTCCGACGGTCGCTTCGCGGAGGGTCGTCTCCTGGGTGACCACGAGGACGCTTCGACCTGCGCCTTTATGAAATAGTTTTGGGGCGGGGTCGGCCGTTGGTCGGCTGAAGGACGTTCACGAGGCCGGTTCATCCGGCTCGGGCTCAGTTTCGCCTTCGGCCGCCTCGCCTTTCCTGCGCCTGAAGCCGAAACCCTTCTTCCTGCCGCCCGGCTCGGAGTCCTCGGCGCCCGGAGCGGATTCAGCCTCGCCCTCCCCGGCTTCGCCTTTCTTGCGTCCGAAGCGGCCGAGAAGTCCCTTCTTCTCCTTGGTCTCGATCGTTTCGTCCTCCCCGGGGGTCTCGCCGCCGGGTACGGGCGCTTCGGTCTGGGTCTCGCTCGGCGCATCGGGCTGGACACCCTCGTCCTTCTTCCGGCGACCGAAGAGGCTTTTCTTCTCCTTCTTCGAGGGTTCCTCTTCGAGGGGGGCGATGCCGGGGTCGGTCCCGGCGGGTGCCTCACTGGGGGCCTCGGCGTGTTCGCTCGGGATGGTCGGGGTGTTCGAGGCGCCACGGTCGCTGAAGCCGGGTTCGGCCTCATAGACCGGTTCCTTGTTCTGGCCTGCCGTGGGTCCGGGCGGGGCGCGGCTGTCGGCCTCGGCGCGTTCCTCGATGGCGCGCTCCATTGTGGGCTCGTCGAGGTGGCGGAGCTTGTCGAGCACGTGCGCGACGGCGCCGACCTTGCTGATCGTGAAATGGTGGGTCTCCACCTTGCGCTTGTCACCACCGGTGGCGCGCTTGACCTCGAGGACATAGCCGCCCTCGGTCTCGTAGATGACACGGGCGCCTTCGAACTCGTCGGCCGGGAACGGGAAGGCGATGAGGATCTCCTGGTCGAGCCCCTCGACACGGGTGCGGTGCAACTCGCTGCCTTTGCGGGTCTCGCCGAGGCCGTATTCGCGCGCGCTCGGCCGGGTCAGGCGGTGGAACGGGTCGTGGGGGGTGCCGAGGACGTTGTCGATGTAGGACTCGATCTCGTCGATGGAATCGTGCGTGCGCCGCTTCCAGCCGGTGCGCTCGCCGGGCTCTTCAGGCAGGCCGGCGAGAGACTCGCCCTCGAACGGCGCGCCGACATCCTCTTCGTCGTCCCCCTCGTAGGAATAGAGGGTGTCGACCCACTCGGTCTCGGAGCGGATCTGTTCCGGCTCTTCCGTCTCGGAGCGGCGGCCGAAGAGGCCACGGCCCTTCTCGCGCGTCTCGGTGGTCGTCTCGGTCTCGGCCATGAGGTCACCACGTTCTCCCCGGCGGGGCCGGAGGGAGGGGGGCAATTCCCTTGTCACTTGATGGGCTTATAAAAACGCTCGCGTCGGAAGGAAAGAGACGGGATAGGGCGCGTCCACGTCGCATGGAGGACCGGGGCCCGACGGGCCGGTGGAATTACTTGTTCCGCTCCGTGTCGGCGGACTTGAAAGCCCCGATGAAGAAACCCAAACCTGTGAGTCCAAGCAACCACAACGCGATATGATACTCCTCCGGCAGACCGGGCACGGTCGGCTCTGCCTCATGCGCTTTCGTCCACATGAACGTGAACGCGATCACCACGGCGCCGAACACCGCGAAGAGAATGGTAGAGTCACGGACCATCGGCTTGCGCATATGCGGTGGGCATAGATAGATGTCGGCTTCGCATTCGATGACCCGGGGCGGGTCGGTCTCTGACACCGATCACTCGTCGTGGTCCTGGCCGGGACCAGGGGGACTGCGCAGACAGGAGTCGGGGTCGCTTGCATCGAAATCGAGCGTGCCCCACATCGATGAACATTTCAAGACTGATCGCTGTGCTGACGACGGATGGTCAACCTAAAGGTCCGTTGGAAGCGCCTGGCCGGCCACTTGCGTGGAACGTTGTGGTTCAGGCCTGCGGCGATCTCGTTGGCGACGATCGCTGCGGTGTTCTTGGCGATGGCCGCGGATCAAGATGGCGTCCCTGGGTTGGTCCCGGATGTCTCTGTCGCGACGGTCGAGACCTTGCTCAAGATCATGGGGGCCAGCATGCTGGTCATCGCCACCTTCGCGGTCGGGGCCATGGTCTCCTCTTATGCGTCCGCGAGCACTACAGCCACGCCTCGCAGTTTTTCGCTCGTACTCTCGGACGACGTCTCACAGAACGCGCTCTCGGTCTTCGTCGGATCGTTCATCTTCAGCATCGTGGGCTTGATCGCCCTCTTGAACGGCCTGTACGGCAAGGGGGGACGCTTCGCCTTGCTCATCCTGACCGTGCTTGTCTTCGCGATCGTGATCTCGACCTTCGTGCGATGGGTGGACCGGATCGCGCGTCTGGGGCGACTCGGTACGACGATCGAAAAGGCCGAGGCGGCCGCGTCCAAGGCGTTCCACGAGCGCCTGCGGTCCCCCACGCTCGGTGGCCGTCCGGTGCGTCCAGACCCTGACAAGAGCCAGCCGGTGTATGCGGATTCCGTGGGCCACGTGCAACAGATCGACATGGCGCGCCTTCAAAAGTATGCCAAGGAAGCGGACATCCGCTTCGTGGTCGCTGCGCTCCCGGGCACGTTCATCGTACCCGGCCGCCCGCTCGCGTTCATGGTGGACGGTCCGGCAGGTGCTGCACCGGTCGATCGGAAGAAGGTGGCGGCGTGCTTCGAGATCGCCGATGCGCGGACTTTCGAGGACGATCCTCGATTCGGTCTTGTCGTGCTTTCCGAGATCGCTGGTCGCGCTCTTTCTCCTGCCGTGAACGACCCTGGAACGGCGATCAGTGTCATCAACGTGTTCGTTCGCCTGTTCGTCCTCTGGAACGAGCGCATCGACGAGAAAGAGCTTAAGCCCCTCGAACATGACCGGGTGGAGGTCCCCGAGTTGGGCGTTCAGGATATGTTCGACGATGCCTTCGTGAGCATCGCCCGCGATGGCGCCAGAATGGTCGAGGTCGGTGTCCGCCTGCAAAAGGCGCTGCATGCATTGGCCAAGGTGGGGGACAAGGAGATGCGAAGCGCCGCGGATCGTCACGCACGTCTCGCCATGGCGAGGGCGGAGAAGGCGCTGGAGTTGCCGGAGGACATTGAAGCGGTCCGGGATTCTGGTCTCCTTGCTGGGAGCGGCACTGCATCGAAGGCGTGATCAGCGGCCGTGGACCGCTATTCGCTCTCGACCATCATGACAGACTCCTCATGCACCTTCGGTGATTCGGCGCCGGCCTTCATGTTC
>JAHWKR010000055.1 GCA_019347805.1 Methanobacteriota archaeon | reverse complement strand
AAGAACCGCGCGGAGCCTTGCACGGAATGGGGTTCACCGCGCGTGAAGAAGACGGTGCCTTGCTCCACCGAGCGGGAGAAGACGCCAGGCTCACCCGAAAGATAGCGGCGAACGAGCGCCTCGAGTTCGCGGGTGCCGAGTCCTGCGTCCTGGCTTTCCATCAGTTATTGAAAAGTTGCCTAAGATAAATATGCCTTGGCTTAGCACCGGCGTCTCGCCGCTGCTGAGGTGTGACATATGGTAGGGTGTGTACCGACATCTTGTCGATGGGGGCCGGTTTCCGGGACGCGATGTGACCGCAAGACGATGAAAAGCAGGGAAAACAAGAAGAAGCAGGGTCCCCGTCGTCCCTCTGTCGCCCCTCGGGACGTCTGGAGGTATCTGTATGCGCATGACCACCCGTTTCACCGTCGTCCTTCTCGCCGCCCTCGTGGCGATCCCGCTCTCCCCGCTCGGCACGGCCGAAGAGACCGACCCCGTCCTCGCCATCGTCACGCATGGCTCGTTCCCGAGTTTCGACGGCGTCCTCATCCATTACACCGCGTTCCAGCCTGGCGGCGCCAGCGCCACGGACCCGGTCCCCGTCATCCTGCACAGCCACGGCTGGGGCGGCTCGCGCGCCAAGGACATCGGTGGCAGTGTGGAGATGATGCTCCTTGCCGGCTACGGCGTCGTCTCGTTCGACGCCCGCGGTCACGGCCAATCCGGCGGCGTCGCCACCGTCCATCACAAGGACCACGAGGTGAAGGATTCCATCGCGCTCCTCGACGAGATCCATGACACCATGCCATGGGTCGCCAAGGAGACCACCTCCGGCGTCGACAAGGACATCGTCGCCGGCGCCATCGGCGGCTCCTACGGTGGCGCGTACCAACTGCTCGCCGCCACCTACGACGACCGCCTCGATGCGCTCGTGCCCCAGATGACCTGGAACGACCTGCGCTACTCGCTCGCGCCGAACGGCGTCGTCAAATCGGTCTGGGTCGACGCCCTCTACGGCGCCGGTAAGGCGAAGGCGCGCATCCACAGCGACATCGACCGCTGGTTCTTCGAGGCCACCGCCACGAACCAGATCCCCCAGGACGCATTGGACCATTTCGCCGGCTCCAATCCCGACCCGTCGGCCATCGACGCCCCGACACTGCTCGTCCAAGGCATCCCGGACGTCCTTTTCAACCTC
This sequence comes from Methanobacteriota archaeon, assembly GCA_019347805.1. Classification (GTDB taxonomy): domain Archaea; phylum Thermoplasmatota; class E2; order JACPAO01; family JAHWKR01; genus JAHWKR01. Next base: position 12,743 of record JAHWKR010000055.1, on the reverse strand, counting down.
AACGAAGGCATCGCCAACTATGCGGGCCTCAAAGCGGCGGGAACGGAGACGGCCCTCGTCACCTACCTCGGCGGCCACGTGATCCCCGGCGTGCAGCCCCTCGGCTTCGTCGGGCCCCAGCGGGGCGGCGAACCGTGCGGAGCGTACGCCGATCTCGCCATCACCTGGTTCGACAAGCACCTGCGCGGGAACAACGCTGCGGACGTACCGACGGGGGTGTCGTTCGCGCTCGAGAACGGAGAATGCCTCCAGATCGCCGGACTTGAACAGCGGATCCACAACAGCTACGCGCTCGGGGACCTGCCGCTCCCGAACAACGCCGGGTCGATCCTCGTGCCTGTCGACGTCGGGACCGGCGTCCTCGCCGGTGTCCCGCGGCTCGGCGCCACATACACCGGCCTCGAGGAGGCGCGTTTCTTCGTCTCGCTCGTCCTCGTCGACGACCAAGGCCGTTCACGCATCATCGACGACCAGTCGACCCCGTTCCGCGTGTTCGGCTCCGGGCTCGTCAGCGAGGCCATCAATGTGGACCTCGCCGGCGTGGCGACCCGCATCGACGCCGGGGACCAGCTCTTCCTGCGCATCGACGGCGCCAACGAATGGTACGCCACCTCCGGGTCCCGCACCCTCGCCCCCGGTGTCCTGGACGACGTCACCCTGGAGTTGCAGTTCGCCGAAGGCACCGGGCTGCCGTAGGAGAACACCGCCGCCTTCGACATCCACATAAGCCCGACTCCGCCATCCCCCTGGAGCATGGCCGCCGAAGAGTGGTACCACGAGTTCGTGGACAAGTCGCACACGCCGTCCAAGGACGACATCATCTGCCACTTCTACTATGACGCCGGGCGCGGCATCTCGACCGAGGAATGCGTCGGACGCGTGGCGAGCGAATCGAGCGTCGGCACCTGGACCACCCTGTCGAAGCTCCCCGACCGGTTGCAACGGCTGAAAGGCATCGGCTTCGAATACGACGACCACCACATCAAGGTGAGCTATCCCAAGGAACTGTGGGAGCCGGGCAACATGCCGCAGCTGCTCTCGGGTGTCGCAGGCAACATCTTCGGCATGAAGGCGGTCAAGCACCTGCGCCTCCTCGACATGTCCCTCCCGCCGTGGTTCCTCCGCTCGTTCAAGGGACCCCAGTTCGGCATCAAGGGCATCCGCGACGTCTTCCGGGTCAAGAAGCGCCCGCTCACGGCGACCGTCCCCAAACCGAAGCTCGGCTATTCATCAAAAGAGCACGCCGAGATCGGCTATGATGTCTGGCTCGGCGGGGTCGACCTCATCAAGGACGACGAGAACCTGACCAGTCAGGGCTTCAACAAGTTCAAGGACCGCATCACGCGCATGGCCAAGCTGCGCGACAAGGCGGAGAAGAAGACCGGAGAACGCAAAGGCGCCCTCCTGAACATCACGGCCGAGACGAAAGAGATGGAGAAGCGCGCCGCGATGCTCGCCGACCTCGGCTGGGAATACGCCATGGTCGACGTCGTCACCGTCGGCCCGGCCGCGGTGCAGACGGTCCGCGACGTCTGTGAAGAGCACGGACTCGCCATCCACGCCCACCGCGCCATGCACGCCATGTTCACCAAGGACCTCCGACATGGAATGGCGATGCCGGCCCTCGTCAAGATCATGCGCACGATCGGCGTCGACAACATCCATGTCGGTACCGTCATCGGCAAGCTGGAATCGCCCAAAGAGGAGGTGGAGGCGAACATCAAGCAGTGCCGTGACAAGAAGATCGAGGCCGGCGGCTGGCTGCTCGACCAGGACTGGGGCGGCACGAAGCCGGTCTGGCCGGTGCCCTCTGGCGGTCTCCACCCGGGCCTCGTCCCCGAGATCGTCGAGATGTTCGGCCCGGACATGATCATCCAGGCCGGCGGCGGTGTGCTCGGTCATCCCGACGGGGCGACAGCGGGCGGACACGCGCTGCGCGGGGCCATCGACGCCGCGCTCGAAGGCGTGACACTCAAGGAGGCGGCGAAGACAGACAAGGTGCTCGCCAAGGCCGTCGAGAAATGGGGCAAGACGCGGCCGAAGTGAGCGGACGTCAGTGCCGCGACAGGGGACGCACCACCGCAACATATCAATGCCACCTGGGCATGTCCGACCGACCGGGAGGAGGCTTCGGTGGAGACATCCAAGCCTAGCCTGCGGTCCAAGAGGCAAACCTGATCGTTCCATCGCTTGACATCCTGATCACGACCGGTTCTCCAGGAACCACTCCTCCCCCTTTCGCCCTCCTTCTTGTGGAAGACCGTCCAGGCAGTGCTGTCGAGGTACGTCGCCATCTCGCGCGACATGGTCTGGAGGGCCACCTTGTCAGCGCGGTCTATGGTCCTGACATCGCCAACAGGCTGGACCAGCCCGACCTCTACTCGCCGATCATCTTCCTTGACCTCGTGGCGCCCGCCCCGCACGTGCTCCTCCTCGCCGAGGTGCTCCGCCTCCACCCGCGCCACCGAGCCGCGACCCTCATCGTCACCGCTGAATCGAAACGTTGGCTGAAACGGGTCGAGGAGCTCGGTCTACCGGACGTCCATCTGCTGGAACGGCCCATCGCCGAGGAACGCTTCGACGCTCTTGTCGACGCCCTCGGTTTCCGGGTCTGAAGCAGCGAGGTGACTTGACATGAAAGGCCGATCCGCATCCACCTGCTCCACACTGCATTGACAAGTCCTTTGCGGCTTTACGAAACATCAAGGCCAGCGGACAGCGAATAAAAGAGGCTGCACGTCTTTCCGGCTGGTCTCGATACCTCTCGACCGGTGAGGCGGCGGCGGAGCCCCGTCTATGTCCGTCCAGCCCCTCCACATCCTCCTCGTCGAGGACGAGCCAGGTCGTGCCACCGAGGTGCGTCGCCACATCGAACGCCATAACAACGGCCACAAAGTGATCGCCACCGTCTACGGAAAAGGTGTCAACGACGCCTTGGACGGAATGGACGGCGGGCCGCACCTGATCCTTCTCGACCTCGTCGCGCCGGGCGACCACGTCCTGTTGACCGCCGAGAACCTGCGCTACCGTCCCGAATCACGTGAGGTCCCCATCGTGGTGGTCGGGGAATCGAAGCGGTGGCTCGACCGGGTCGAGCGCCTGGGCCTACCGCAAGTGGAAGCCATACGGCGACCCATCGAACCCGAACGATTCGATTCGCTGCTTGCGTCCGTTTAGCGGCCGTTCCGTCCGGCCGGTCGACACGTCGACCCTCTCGAACCACACCTTGAAAGGGACTTGCGTGAAAGGACCGCCGACCGATGGTCCCTGGCTCTCTTCGCATCTTCATGGTAGCCGTGTTCGCACTCATGCTGGTCCCGCTCTCCGGCTGTGTCGACACCGGTCTAGACGGCGAGGGCGGCACCTCGGACCCGGTCGTGCAAGAGGAAGCGGAAGCCGACACCGAGGTCGCGACCGGGGACGAGGAAACGACGGCGACACCGGCGGCGGAGCCGGCCCCCACCACAGCTACAGAAGACACGGTCACCGACGTGGCCCGCGTGCCGGGGACGGAGACGGCGATGACCACCACGCCGGCCGATGAGGTCGCACCCGCCCCCGCGGCGACACCGACCCCTTCGCCGACCACGAAGCCCTCTCCCGCGACCACGCCCGCCACGACGGAGACGACCCAGACCCCCACTCCTACATCCACTCCTGCACCCACCACGACCTCGACGGCCACGACGGCCACGACGACACCTACAGCGACCGAAGACCCCGTCACCGCCGAAGAGGATGGTGAAGAATGGCCGCGCGACGGTAGCTTCGTCCGGTACCGCACGACCGGTGGTGCCTCGAGCCCCGGCGGCGGGTTCTCGACCAGCCACGAAGCCGACTGGCACATCGTCTACACGAACGGGGTCTGGAACGGCACGTGCACCTGGTCGCGCAGCGAGCGGGCGCGCCAATACGACGCCGACAACGACACCTATCACGACGAGTGGACCAACACCAGCGGCACCGAGACGGTCTCGGTCGCGCCCCCGGAGGGCCCCACCGATGTCGCGATCGGAGACACCGTCGCCGTGCCCCACCTCGTCGGTTGCCGCGAAGGCGTCTTCGACGAGCTCACCGTGGAGGAACGGACGACCCATTCCGCGCCGCGCCAGACCGACGGCAGCCCGACGTGGTACGGCTATTGGAAGCCCGAGTGGCCGGCGGACGCCTACGCCTACTGGGAGACGGAAAGCGGACTCGTCCTCGCCTGGCGCGACCAGCGGACCAACGGCTACGACGACGGCTGGATGGTCGATACGGACGCGCCGCTCGAATGACCCGCAAGGTCCGCCGGGGCGCCCTGACGGTCGCGCCTTTTCACCTTCCCTCTCCGCGGCCTAAACGCTTAAGGGGAGGGTCCAGGTCATTCCGCACTGGACGAAATCGTCCATCCATGCCAAAGGTCTGCACGATGTAGGCCGACGGAGGAAACCCAAATGGCGTCCCCCAAGAACCTCGGCATCACGGGCTACGACTCCGCCCACTTCTATGTCCACGACCTCGACCGCGCCCGCGACTTCTACGTCAACAAGATGGATTTCGCGGTCCTCGGTCGCTCCTCCCCCGAACTGGAGAAAGAGACCGGCGTGCGCACGGAGGTCTACGGCGCCCGCAACATCCGCTTCGCCGTCTCCGCCTCCCTGCGCAAGGGCTCCGCGGTCGACCACTACCTCCAGCGCCACCCCGAAGGCGCCAAACGCATCGCCATGCGCGTCAAGGACCTCGACCACGCCATCGAGAAGCTCGATGCGCGCAAGGCGTGCTTCACCCACGACCCCGTCGAGGAGCGCCTGTCCGGCGGCACCTACAAGGAGATCAACATCACCGGCCCCCTAGGTGACGTCGACTACACCTTCATCGAACGCGGCGGCAACGTCGACCAATGGGCCCCCGGGATGGACGTCGTCGTCGGCGAAGGCGGAGAGAACCGCTTCGGCCTCGCCGCCATGGACCACGTCACCTCCAACATCCGCAGCATGATGGCCGCCGTGCTGTTCTACCGCGACGTCCTCGGCTTCGAGCACTTCTGGGACATCGATTTCCACACCCAGGACTCCAAACCAGACGCCACCACCGGCTCCGGCCTGCGCAGCATCGTCATGGCCGACCCCGACTCCCTGGTCAAGTTCGCCACCAACGAACCCAAGAAACCCCACTTCACCGACTCGCAGATCCAGGTGTTCGTCGACGACAACCACGGCGCCGGTGTCCAGCACATCGCACTCGCCACCCCCGACATCGTCCAGACCGTCGGCGGCCTCCGCCAGCGCGACGTGCGCTTCCTCGACGCCCCCGACACCTACTACGGGATGCTCCCCGAGCGCATGGCCGGACGCGGCGTCACCAACATCCAGGAGGACATCGAAGTGCTCGAAGAGAACCGCATCCTCGTCGACGGCCGCGACGAACGCTACCTCCTGCAGATCTTCATGAAAGAGAACGCCGAACTCTTCGGCGACAAGCAGGCAGGGCCGTTCTTCCACGAGGTCATCCAGCGCCGCGGCGACAACGGCTTCGGCGAAGGCAACTTCCGGGCGCTCTTCGAGAGCATCGAAAAAGACCAGACCAAGCGCTTGTCCAAGGCCGAGATCGAGCGCATGGTCACGGTCGACTAGGCTCCACGCCGCAGCGCATCACCGGCCAGCCGACCCCGTCACGCGATCCGATGCCCGACCAGCACCGCCTCGTCCCCTGACAGGATGGCCTCGGCGAGCCGCACCGTGCGGTCATAACGCTCCACGATCGTGCGCCTGTCGAAGGCGCCGAGATGCGGCGTGATGACGACGTTCGGAAGGTCACGGAAGCGCGCCAGGTTGGGCGGGTCCGGCTCCCCGGAGAAGACATCCGAGGCGAAACCCGCCAAGCGACCCGAGCGCAAGGCACGCTCCACCGCCAGTTCGTCCACGACCCGGCCGCGCGCGGTGTTGACGAGCATGGCGCCCCGCGGCAGCCGCGACAGGTTCACCGGGCCGATGAGCTTGCGCGTGTCCGGCGCAAGCGGCACGTGCAGGGACAGGACGTCACACTCGGCAAGGAACGCAGGAAGCGGCGAGACGTAACGGAACCCTTGCACCTGTTCCAATGCCGGGTCCGGGACGATGTCGTGGCCGACCACCTGCACACCGAGCGCTGACAGCATGCGCACGACGGCGCCGCCGATGCGGCCCGTCCCCAGAACCCCCACCTTGACATCATAGAGATTGCGGCCGCTGAGTCGCGAGCGGTCCCATCTCGGGGGTTCGCCGCCACGACCTTGGGTCACCGCCATCCCTTCCGGCACCCGGCGCAAGAGCATGATGATGAACGCGAGCGTCAGGTGTGCCACCGCCGGCACCGCATAGTCCCCCAACGTGCAGACGACGACCCCCCGGTCGCGCAGATGGTCGAGAGGCAAATGGTCGTAGCCAGTGGAACGGGTCACCACGCCCTTGAGACGGGAGAAGCGGGCCAACGTGTCGGCGTCGACCGGGTCGTGGACCATCACAGACAAGACCTCCGTCTCCGGATGGGCATCGGCGATCTCTGGGGAAAGACGCTCCCCCGAGACGGTGGCGCCCGGGAGCCGGTCCAGGACGAGCGGCTGGTCACGCTTCGGCACCGAGGTCAAGAGGACGGAGGCCACGGCCTCGGCGAGAGGCAAGGAGGCCATAGGCTTCTCGGTACGGGGAGGGGGGGACCCGATGTGTCCATCTGTCTCCATCACAACATTATATCCGGGTCGTCGCCTTTTATGCGCATGTTCCGCGCTGTGGTGCTGAGCGCCGCTCTCTTGGGGGTCGTGCTCTCAGGATGTCTCGCCGATGAAAGAAACCCGGACCTGTCCGTGGGTCAGACCGGTCTGCCCGCGTTCACCTTGGCAGGGCTCGACAGCCACGGAGAGCCGCTCCTCTACGAGGGTGCCCGTCTGGTCGGTGAGGCGGCCAGCAACGCGAACTCCGTTCCGCCTTTCCTCCCGAAACCTCCACGGCCAGAGTGTGCCGGGGCGAACTGTGAGACCGTCCCCCTGGTCCTCGATGTCCCGGACAACATGTCCGTGGCGATCGGCTTCGAATGGGAAGCGCAGGACGAGACATGGCACACCGCAGGAGGTCTCGGCTATTATCTTGGCGACGCCGCCACACGGCTCGACGCCTACGTCCTCCGCGACGGCGAAGAGGTCCTTGACATCGAGGAGAGCTTCCACTATGGTGGCGTGGGCATCCTCGACCGACCGGAACCCGGCCGCTACGACATCCGGGTCATCGCGGCGAAGGGCACCACCTCCTACTATCTCAGTGTCCACCTCGTCGACGGCGTGCCGTCCGAGGACGACACGCCCCCGGTCGAACTCCTTCCCGACCTCGTCGCCCTCCCCCCGGACCATCCGACCTTCCGCATGCCCTTGGGCCACGAAGCGGGAACACCGGGTGGTGTGACGCTCGCCGGCTGCGGGCCTGACGAGACCGGCGAGGATCTCCACCTCCGCTGTTTGCGCTTCGCCGGCATCATCGGCAACCAGGGTCCGGGCGACTTCCACACCGTGCTCGAGTTCAGCGAGGCGGAACGCGCCCTCGCCGGCCTGGAAGGGCACTGGGAACAGGTCATCACCGCCTCCGACGGCTCAGAACGGAAGGTCCGGATCGGTCCCGCCGATTATCATGAGGTGCACGGCCACTTCCACATCCTCGCATTCGTCGCGACCCAACTCTACACCTACGACGAGGAGGCACAGGCGCGCGGCGAGCCGGTCGGCGACGGCCGGAAGCTCGGCTTCTGTGTCATCGACGGCGGGATCATCGACCTGTTCGCCCCGCTTTCGACCCCGAAGTTCCATGGCGACGGGTGTTGCTACATCGCCGGGTTCTGCCAGGTGGACATGCTCTTCCACGACCGCTTCCAGATGGGGATGAGCCCGAACTGGTACGACATCTATCCCTGGTGGCGCAGCGGCCAGTACGTGGAGGTCTCCGGCCTCCCCGACGGTGTCTACGAACTCGTCTCGATCATCAACCCGGACGGCCTCATCCTCGAAGCGGACACGACCAACAACGAAGCGAGCTCGGTCCTGCGCATCGCCGGGGACCAGGTCGAGGTGCTCTCCATGAAGACGCAGGCGCGGCTTGGACCGCACCCGGACGCCGACTGGGGATACGCGGCACAACGGGCGGATGCCGAGGGATGACCGATCTCTGAGGCGCATCAGCAGGCCACGGCGGCATGGTCAGCGCGTCCTGACGCGGACGGTGGACATGCTGCCGTCATCCAGGGGTCCCGCACGGAGTGGGACGGCCGGTGGAGGCTCTGGAGGACGGGTGGACCTTCGGAACCTTCATCACGCGCCCACCGGTCCCCCGTCCGAGGCGCAGTCATGATCGACCGTATGATCCGCGGCGAGGTCCCCACCCATCACCATCAGGCGCTCGAGATCGACGGCGAAGGGGGCGCGCGGCACAAGAAGCGCCGCATCGCCTACGAGCACTGCTTCACCCGCAAAGGTTTCGACGGCGCCTACTCCATCCTCTACCAGCGACACTCGCCGGCACGCGAGTTCCTGACCGAACCGTCCCCTCTGTCGTGGCGCAAGGCGGAGGCCGAACCGCTCGTGCCGTTGCGCCGCGCCCACTTCCTCAGCGGCCAGGTGCCACCAGCCAAAGGCTGGGTGGAGAGCCGCACACCGCTCCTTGTCAACAACGACATCGTCATCTCGGTCGCGCGCCCCATGGTGAGCGACGACATTTTCTTCGTCAACGCCGACGGCGACGAGTTGTTGTTCTTCTACAGCGGTTCGGCGACCCTGGAGACTCCCTTCGGCATCCAGGAGGTGCGCGAACTGGAATACCTCTGGATCCCCAAAGGCTGTCCCTACCGCCTCACGTTCACCGGCATGGAACCGAAAGGCGGCGGCCCGCACCACATCCTCATCATGGAATCGCGCGACGGCTTCTCGGTGCCGAAACAGTTCCGCAACCCATCCGGGCAACTGACCATGGACGCCCCCTACACGCACCGCGACTTCGGAAGGCCCGACCGGTTGGTGGACACGGCCCACGACCCACAAGGCTCGACCGGCCCCTGGCGGGTCACCGTCAAGAAGGACGACACCCTCACCGACCGTGTCCACGACAAGCACCCGTGCGACGTCATCGGCTGGGACGGCTACGTCTACCCCGTCACGTTCCCCATCCTGGAATACAAGCCGAAGACCGGCAAATGGCACCTGCCGCCGACCATCCACATCACCTTCGCCGCCACCAACGCCGTCGTCTGCAGCTTCGTCCCGCGCAAGATCGACTACGGCCCCGACTCCATCCCCTGCCCCTATCCGCACTCCTCGGTCGACTGCGACGAGTTCCTGTTCTACGTGCGCGGACACTTCACCTCCCGCAAGGGCGTCGGCCCCGGCAGCATCTCGCTGCATCCGATGGGCATGCCGCACGCGCCACAACCGGGCAGCTACGAGGCGTCCATCGGCAACACCGAGACCGACGAACTCGCCGTCATGATCGACACCTTCGCACCGCTCAGGCCGACCAAGTGGGCGCTCGAATGCGAAGACCCGCGCTACATGGAGAGCTGGGACCCCGGACGCTTCGACGCCGCCGCGGGCGAATCGAAGAGCGAGGACGAGACCTCCTACTCCAAGTGATCACTCCGGCAGCCGGACGAGCCCGCCCTCGCCACATTGCGCGCACTGGATGGACGCCTCGCCGCCTGCGGGTCCCCGTGCCGTGACATGGCCATGGCAGCGGGGGCAGCGGAACGTCTGCTCCACCTGGGGTGCCTCCCTTCCCGGCCCTCCTGTCGTGCGCTCGCCGATGCGGTAGCCCTGTGTGGAAGGGGCGCCCCATGTGGGTCGTTGCGGCGCATGCTGACCGGTCCCGCCACTTCCATAGTAGGTGTGGGGTGTGCCCGGTCCGCCATAGGCCGGTGCGTTCGCTGCCCGCTCGTAGCCGGAAGCGGTCGGCGATGTGCCGAAACCCTGTCCCTCCTGGTACCGCTCGGCATGACCGGGCGGTGCCTGCGCATCGGTCGGAGCGACCGACTGTTTTCCCGCCACCACCCGATGGATCTCATTGTAATGTTCCTGCAGGTTGTGATAGGCCACCGGGGCGCCGATATAGTAGGCGATGCCGACGATGAAGTTGGCCACGAGCGATCCGAAATAGAAGCCGAAGAACCAAGCCATGTCCGGTTTCGCTGGGAGGCCCAGATGTGAGCGTGCCTCCCGGATGAGCCCATACTGCTTGATCACATACGCCGTCAAGAAGACCAAACCCAAAAGGTAGGCGAACGCGAAGGCAAGGGAGATGCCGACATGGGATACGAAGATGTCCTGCATCACTTCTTCGCCGTTCCGCATCCCACGCTCCCTCGCGTCGAACATCACCTCTGCGAGTCGCACGGACAGCACGATCAACAGGATCCGCCAGAGCGCGGCCGACGCCATGTAACCGAACCAGATGCCTTTCGCCTGGTTGTCGCGCCCCATCTGACGCGAAAGTTCGTCGTGCGTCTTGTAATGCCAGTACCAACCATACACACCGAACGTGACAATGGTCAAAAGGAGTCCAACGATGAACGGCCGTTCCCGGACCTCGACGGGTCCATCGGAATAGGGCGATACCGGCTCGGAGGTCCCCATCGGCTGCATCCCGTGATACGGCGAACCGCCGCCGGACTCCATGCAGGGTCGGACCCGGCTGTGTCTTAAGGCCGTTTCGGGAGCCCGATGCCACCCATGTTCCCAGACGTGACCGAGGACGAGACGCCCGCGATTCCCATGGACAGGATCCATTGGTGAGCCGAGCGACGGCGCGTAGCATCGAGCGAGGGGGACGTGACCGACGGTCGGAGCCCCGAAAAGCACCACAACCCTCATAACCGCCTATCGGACCTCTTCCTTCTGGTGCCCCCTGTGCGTCCCTCCCTCGTCATCCTCATGACCACCCTCCTTGCCGGCACCGTGGTGGCCGGCTGCATCTCGAGCTATGGCCCGAAGGCCGATGAGCCGGTCGTCGATCCGATGGCGGCGTTGTCGGAGCCGGTCTATGACCTTCTCGAGTCGTTCAACGTCAAGGTGACGGGTCATGACGGCAAGCTGCAGGACACGTGGGTCTACAAGCCGAAGACGAACGACTCGGACGCGACGTTCCCGGTCTTCATCAATTTCAGTCCCTATTGGACCAACCTCGCGGGCGACCATTCGACCGGCGGCGACGCCTTCTCGAAATACATGATCGACTATTTCGTCCCGCGCGGCTATGCCGTGGTCTTGGCCTCTGTGCGCGGCACGGGCCATTCGGAAGGCTGTTTCCCGATCGGTGGTGTCGCGGAACTGGAGGACGCCTACTCCGTGGTGGACCATTTCGCGAAGGTGGAGTGGTCGAACGGCAAGGTCGCAGCGGGCGGCAAGTCGTATGACGGCACCACGATCCAGGGCCTCGTCGGATACAAGCCGCACGAGGCGCTCAAGCTCATCTTCCCGGTCTCGGGCATCTCGGAGCTCTACAAGTACAACTATCGCAACGGAGCGCCCTACTTCCATGGGACGATCTTCAACGCCTATTACCAATTGATGGTGGGTGGGGACATGAATCCGTTCTCTCCCGCGGAGAGCAAGCCGAAGACCGACGAACCGACGCTCGTCGTCGATGATTATGCTTGTGCGGACACACCCGAGGTGCAGGCGGAGGGTATCGGATCCGCGGCGACCGGCCTCTATACGGATTATTGGAAAGAGCGCGACTATACGCAGTATGCGTCGAACATCGAGACGGCTTTCTTCTTCGTCCACGGCTTCCAGGACTGGAACGTCAAGCCCGACCACATCCTGCCGTGGCTCGATGTCATCCCGGAGGACGTGCCCGTGAAGGCGTGGTTGCACCAATGGACCCAAGACGGCACCGGACACGTCTATCCGATGCGTGACGACTGGAACCTCACCATGCTGCGCATGATGGACCACTTCCTCAAGGACATCGACACGGGCATCCTGGAGGAGCCGATGTTCCAGGTGCAGGATTCGACCGGCATTTGGCGCGACGAGGGTTCGTGGCCGCCGGAGGACGTGGAGACGCTGTCCCTCCATCCGGTCGTCGACGGCACCCTCGCCACCGAGCCGGAATCCGGGACCCACATGCAGACCGCGAGAGCGACCGCCGCCATGGAATGGACGTTCGAGGTCGAGGAGACGTTGCACTACGCCGGGGAACCGCTGCTGCGAGCGAACCTCGTGACGTCGAACCCCAACACGATCTGGGTGGCGCAACTCTGGATGGAGCACAACGGCACGCGGACCTGGATGAACGAGGGCGTCCTGCGGGCTTCGCTGCGTGATTCGCTCGAGACGCCGTCGCCGGTCGTGCCGGGTCAGGCCTATGACTACACCATCCCGTTCTACCCGCAGGACGATGTGTTCCCCGCGGGATCGAAACTCATCCTGACCCTCGCCCAGGGTGGTTCGAGGCAGAGCGTGGTGACGACCGACGACGAGCCGGTCCTGACCAGGGTGGACCTCGGCAAGACGGCCCTGGAACTGCCGGTCCTGGATGTCACCGGGCTGCGCTACGAGGACCCGCAGCCGGTCGAGACGGTCTGTTGGACGTGTTGAACCGCCGCTGGACCAGTGTGTGCTATACTGAGGCAAAATTTAAGGGGGCTGCGAGTATCCTCTTTGGTTTTCATGGTGCCGCTAGCCGTTCGCAAGAGGCTCGCGCCGTGGGTGTGCGCGCTCATGCTCCTGCTCGTTCCCATCACCGCGGCTG
>JAHWKR010000054.1 GCA_019347805.1 Methanobacteriota archaeon | reverse complement strand
GCAGGACGGTCCCGCTCGGGTTCTGGAAGGTCGGCACCGTGTAGACGAGCCGCGCCGGCGTTCCGTCGGCACGCAGCCGCTCCAGCGTCTCCTCCAGGGAATCCATGCGGAGGCCCTCGAAATCGGACTGGATGGGTACGAAGTCGCACTTGTATGCGCTGAAGGCCGAGAGCGCACCCAGATAGGTGGGGCTCCCGACGATGACCTTCGTGCCACGGTCGAGGAACGTGCGGCCGATGAGGTCGAGGCCCTGCTGCGACCCGTTCGTGACGATGACGTTGTCCGTCGTGAGCTCGAAACCGTCCTTGTTCAGGTAACGGGCGATCTCCTCACGCAGCGGCGTGTACCCTTCGGTCGGACCATACTGCAAGGCGAGTTCGGAATCGCCATGCAGGACCCGGTCGACGGTCTCCCGGATCTCCTCGACGGGGAAGGTCAAAGGGTTCGGCAGGCCACCGGCGAAGGAGACGATGTCGGAACGCTGGGTGAGCTTCAAGAGCTCGCGGATCTCCGAGGCCTGTTGCTTGCGGGCCCCCTCGGAGTAGAATCGGTCGTACTCCATTGTGCACCTCTTAGGGTTCCCCGCCGCCGCGACGAGGGACATGGGACGAGCCGGTCGGGCCCGACCGGTCCTCTACAGGGAACGGAAGGGACATGCAGCCCATCATATCTGAAGGAGCCTGGGGCTCTATTTGAACCCTTTTGCACACATCTCTGGCAATGTACATGCCGGGACAGGGCTGGATATAAACGACGCGAGGCCCGTCTTGAACACGAGTCGACCGTCCTTGACCCGCTCCAAATCCATATATATGTCGCACCCTACCGCGCGCCCCGTGCTCCGTTCCTGTTCTCACCGGATGTGGTCCCCATAGGGACCATGCGGCTCGATTCCCCCTGCCCCGCCTGCGGGACCCAAGGCATCCTCTACAACACGGCGCAGACCGACATCCCCTATTTCGGCGAATGCATGGAGACGCTCATCCAATGCAGCACGTGCGGGTTCAAGCACAACGACCTCATCATCCTGGAACAGAAAGACCCGACGCGGCACAGCCTCGTCGTCGAAGAGGAAGCCGATCTTTACGCCCGCGTCATCCGCGGTACCTCGGGCACCGTCCGCGTTCCCGAACTCGGCGCCCTCATCGAGCCCGGGCCCCTCGCCGAGTCGTTCGTCTCGAACGTCGAAGGGGTCCTGCAACGCATCCTCGGCGTCCTTGGGCAGATGGCACGCGCCGGCGGCGAGCGTGAAAAAGCCAACGCCGCCATCATCGAACGCCGCATCCATGACGTCCTCGCCGGCAACGAACGCATCACCCTCATCCTCGAAGACCCGTTCGGCAACTCCGCCATCATCCATGAACGGGCACAGGTCGAGGCCATCCCGCCGGAAGAGGCCAAGAAACTCAAGACGGGTATGACCATCCTCGACCTCGCCGACATCGACATCGAGACCGAAGGCGGCGAACCGGACGACGAAGACGACAAAGGCGGCGTCGACGTCGACGATCTTTTGCGGCCGTGAAAAGAGGGGTAGAGCGCTTTGGGGCGGTGCCTGGGGGAAGGGGACTTCGTCCCCTTCCCCCATACCCCCATCCCCGAGTCTCAGGTCAGCGAGCGCAGCGAGCAGACGTGAGCCGAGGTCGGACATGTCCGGCCGAGGGTTATGTCATCTTCAGTTTGCCCAACACCGGCTCGTAGATGAGGCCCTTGTCCATGAGACCGTTCAGGGCCTCCTCGACCTCTTCCTCGGAGCGGCCCTGTTGCGTGGCGGCGTCGACCACCTCGTCCCACGGCGCACCCGACTCGTCCTGGTCGAGGAGCGTCTCGATGGCGGCAAGAAGCATCTTCTCGAGCGCCTCCTGCTCCGGGTCCGCACCACCGGTCGCCTCTTTCTGGAAGCTTCCGGTGGGCGTACCTTGCGCGGTCGCCTCGTGCACCGGCATCGACTCTCCCGAGCGCAAGAGGTCGAGCGTACCCAGGACCGCATCGTGGTAGCGCTTGAGGTCGATCGCACCATAGTGGTCGGTGGCGATGGCGACACCCTCGGCGACACGCGCCGGGACACCCTTGCGAGCGAGTTCCTCGGCGTCCGACGCCTCGCCGCGCAGGATGCGCGCCACGGCGTCGATACGGGTGTGGGTGTGGTCCGCGGTGGCGAGGATCCATTCGTCCCGCGTCGTCTCGTCGACCGGCGTGATCGATTCCGGCCGGATGCTCACGAAGAGGGAACCCGGTTCCGGTTCGTAGGTGCGCGCCTTGCCGACCACCGCCACGAAGGACGGGACCTCGAGCTCGGCGAGCGCCTGCGCGGCCTCGGGCTGGAACTGGCCGGCATAGAGCGTGAACACGCCGGTGGGGTCCGAGACGCGGGCCCGCCACAGGTCGTTGCCGTCCTGGCCGATGTTCTCGCGCTCCGTGATGACGCCGACGATGAAGACGCGGTTGACCTTCGCCCCGAGCGGCGTGACGACGTAGGACGGCGCCATCTCGCCCTCGCCCTTCAACTCGTGCGTGGTGTCGTTCATCTCGATCGCGAAGACACGGTGGGCGACCTCGCGCTGGACGAGCTGCTGGGTCATGCGCTCACCTCCATCTCGCGGAAGCGGGCAGCGAGCTTCTCGGCCCGCATGGTGACGTCGACCTTGTCGGTCGTCATGTCGCGCACCAGGAACATCATCCCGAAGTCGTCGGTGAGGGCGTTCCCGGTCACCTCGAAGGTGCGGCCGGTGAGCTTCGCCTTGAGCTCCTCCTCGACGACGTCCCACGACATCGTCTCCTCGACGAGCTTCTGGCAGTCCTCGAGCGACCGCCCGAGGAGCGCCTCCGTCTTGTCGCGGTTGACGATGGCCTGGACGGCACCCGTGCCGTCATCGAGGACGGCCTTGACGCGCAGGTCCGGGAGTCCTTCCTGCGTCCCGTGCAGGCGGCACTCGCTGCGCTGCAGGACGCGGTTGCACTCCGGACAGCGGTGTACGAAGCCCGAGCCGGGGCGCACCTCGAGGAGGGTCGCCACCACGGTGACATCGGTGCCGCCGCCCTTCTCGACCAGTTCGCCGATGGTGATCGGCTCGGTGGTGGCGATCTCCGCAGCAGGCGGGACCGCGTCGGGTGCGAGCGTCTCGACCGTCGCGGCGTCGTCGAAGTTGAACTGCGGGACGCCCCGATAGGCCTTGATGTAGCCCGAATCGATCTTGACCACTTGGTCTTTTTCGAGCGCGAGGTCGGCCCATGCGGTGAACGGCACCTTGCCGGTCTCATCCGCGAGCGTGCCGGTGGTGATGGTCTTCTCCTCACCACGGGCGAGCACCGTGCGCTTCTCGATGTCGAGGATGCGGCCGGTCACGACGACGTTGCCGATGCCGGGCGCGAGATCGACGATCTTCCGCTCCGACACCGTCGGCTCGTACTCCGGAAGCGCGTCCTGCTCCAGCTCCTTGACCTCGGCACGGTCGCCCAGGTTGACCTGGATCTCGTTGTTGAACTCCTTCGTGTACGCACCGGTGATGCCGAGCACGGTGCCTTTCTCGTGTTCGAACGGCGCCCATGCGGTGAACGGCACGGTGCCCGTGTCGTCGCCGAAGATGCCGGTCCAGATGGTCTTGGCCTGGCCCCGGACGCTGATCTCGCGCTCCCCGACGTGCACGACGCGCACGAGGAGGTTGACGAACTGCACGTTCGGCTGCAGGTCGACGATCTTGGTCGGTGCGTCCTCCGGGCCGCCGGCGGCGGGTCGCCCCGTCTCACCGTACTCGCGCAGGATGGAGCGGACCGCCTGTTCCGGCGGTACCCCATACTGGAGGAACTTGTCCAATTTCTCCCGAAGCTCCGCCTCCGTCACTTCGGTGCCTACTTTGTCTCCGAGCGCCCGGGTTATCTTCTCGATATGGGGCGCGGTCTCTTGTGTCATCACGGTGGATGCACCCGATACCCGGGTAGCGACCGATGGGTTATGAGGGGTCCGGGGGGGTGACCGAAAGTACTCCTTCGGGGTCCGGTTCCTCTGGAACCGATGGAGACGAGCGGGTCGCCGATGAGGAAAAAGAGGGGGTGTCCGGGTCCAGCGGGGGATGGGATGGGGGATGGACACAGGACCCGGACACCCGGGGTCGGCGTTGTGGGTCGGGGGGGTTCAGCCTGAACGTCCCGGTCCGCCGGCACGCGGGCCCTCGTCGACGAGCGCCCCGGCACGGACGAGCCGGTACGACACCACACTGAGCCAGACGATGAACGCCGCAGCGAGCATCAGGACCGGCGTCGTGGTGGTGGTTCCGAAGCCCTGCACGAACAACCAGACCCCGGCACCGGCGACGACCAGGATCGCCATCATGGCGAGCCACGACAGGACGACGCCCAAGACAGGTACTTCGGCGTGGTCGGCGGGGGTCGATCGGGTCGGGGAATGCATCGGCGTGTGGGCCTCGACACACCATGAACCTCGCTCCGTATGAATACGGTTCTCGGACAAGATTCGAAGCATCAGACAAGGGGCGATGACAGGTGAACACGGAGGCCCGGACCGTCCCGGATCGTGCGTCGCCTTGCGTTCGGCCCCCCGCCTCTGCCTCGGTCGGTCTTCCCGGCCCCCCGACCCGGCGAGACTTCATGACCGGCCCTCCCGCCCCACCTCATCCATTATATACAGGAAGGGATTCAGCGGCTCCCTGTCTGGGTGACCTCATGGCTCGTTTCCCCGAGGCCGAAGCGCGGCTCCTCAACAAGAAGATCTGCATGACCTGCAACGCGCTCAACGCGCCCAAGGCCACCCGCTGCCGCCGCTGCCGCCGGAGCAATCTCCGCGTCAAGGCGCGCGAAGGCCGCGGAATGTAGGTCGTCGGACCACTCCTGGCCCATCCGGTGTCCCCATCGAGCGGAGCGGCCGCCTTCTGGAAGGGCGACCTCCTCACCGGTCACCCCTGCGTTGGGGGCTGGCGTTCGAAGACCGTACGAGACCCCTTATATGGCTTCGCGGCCTCGATAAGTGTCAGAGCCCAAATGAGACGCCTCCTCGCATTCCTCCTCACCGTCACGTTCCTGGCCCTGGCGTTCACCGGCGCCGCACCGGTCGCCGCCGAGGAGCCCGACCCGACCCCGTCCGAGGAGCCGGAGCGGGACGCGAAGCGGTCGGATGGCCACAACACCACCGCCGAGGAGAAGGCCCGTCAACGCTACCACGAGGCGTGGGAAAGGTACAATGAGACCCGTGCCGAAATGCAGCGCGCCTGGACCGCCTACAACGAGACCTCTCGTGAATGCGACTCGGGCAACCAGAGCGCCTGTGATCGGATGAAACAGGCGGGCGACGACCTCGACGACGCCCGCGAAGAGAACCAGCGGGCGCGTCACGATCATGAGCAGGCGCGCTGGCGCTACGAGCGGATGAGCCACGGAGGCCCAGGTCCCGACGACCACCCGCCACGCCGCGGTCCTGACAACAACACGACCCGCCATCATCCCCGTGACCGACCCGGCCCCGCCCACACCGAGGCCTACGAACGCTGGCGCGAAGCGCGCGAAAAAGCAGAGGTGCGCCACCGCGAGGTCCTTGACCGCGTCCCGGCCCACGCCCGCGAGCGCTTCGGCTTCTGTGGCGCCGAGGGAGACGAGGTCGCGTGTCGTCACGTCCGCTTCACGATCGATGCGACCAACTCCAGCCTCGACGACCTGTCGGTCGGCCGCTTCGCGGTCTTCAAGACCCTCGTCTTCCCGGGCGCACCCGACCCGGACGAAAGCCGCGGTGCGCCGAACCTCGTGCGCATCGAGGGCGACGACTGGCGTTTCGTCCTCAGCGACGCCCCTCCCGCCCCCATGCGTTTCAAGGCCGACAACGCAACGTTCGCCCTCACGCTCGCAGACGGGGTCACCACGGAGGCCATCGAAGAGGGGTTCCGTCTCCACCTCTCGGCCGGTGACATGAACGGCACCGCCCGCATCACCGGCGCGGTCGCCATCGACCCCGCCGACCCGCAGAGCCTCCTCGTCACCGGTGACGCCCGTTTCATCATGCACGCCCAAGACGTCGTCCTCCCCGGCCTCCAAGGTACGGAACGGGCCGCCGTGGAACGTGCACTCGAACGCGGCCGCATCGGCGCCGAGATGAAGATCGTCAAGGCCCAGGATGGTGAACGTGGCCGATCCTCCGTGGTCGGGCAGACCACGCTCTACGACGACATGAACATCACTCTCGAAGACGGCCCCGCGGTCGACGAGACGCCCGCCGAAGGCAAGCGGGCCTACACGATCACCGTCGACGCCCACGCCGATTCCGGTCGCACCATCGCCGTCACCCTCGACGAGGGCATCCTCGACCCCAAGACCATCGCCTTCCGTTACTTCGACGTCGACGACGGCGGCAACGCGACCCCGGCCGCCATCATCAAGGCGGCGAGCCTGGAAGACGTGCTCGACCCGGACGACGACGGCACGGTCGCCGAATGGTGGCTCGTCCAGGACGAGAGCGGTGTCAAGCTCCTCGTCAGCATCCCCAGCTTCTCGGTCCACAAGATCGAGCTCGCGAGCCTCGACGTCCTCATCCAGCAGCCGAGCCTCGTCATCGGGTTCCTCGCCGCGGTCGCCATCACCGGCCTCGGCATGGCGGCGCTCTTCCGCCGACCCAAGGACGATTAGGCGAACGACGCGATGGCGAACGCGGCGGACAAGGCGGCCCAGAGACGGGACGCGAGCGAGACCGGCCCAGTCCCCGTCCCCTCTTTCCCCTCGCTTTTCTCGTCCTCCCCAGGCGCGTCCGTCGCCTCGGACGTCGTCTCCACGCCGGGTTCCTCGGTGCCCTCTTCGTCCTCCTCCGCTGGCATTCCGCTCATGTCCATCCAGACGCGGGCGAAGCGGTCGACGAGGTCGTCGAGGAACGACTTGCGGTAGCGCACGAGGACCTTGGCGACCCGGTCCGGGTCGACGACACGGAAATGCTTGCCCCGGCCGGCGCGTACCTCCCCGACGATGCCCGCCTTGACGAGCTTCTTGACGTGGAAACTGACGGTCGACGCCGACACCGGCAGCTGCTTGACGAGATCCCCGTGCGACGCCCCCGGTTCGATGAGGAGCGTCATGACGATCCGCCGTGGCACCTCCTGCCGGACATAGTAGAGGATGTCCTTGTCGCGCCGGTCGAGGTCGCCGCCCTTGGGGAAGAACGCCTTGTAGCGTCCGTCCTCGCGGATGACCACCATGCCGGCCCGGTCGAGCTGGTAGAGATGGTATTCGAGCGTGCCGAGCGGCATGTCGAGGGCGCGTTGCAGCGCCCGCAGGTGAAGGCCGGGGTTCTTCTCGATGTGGCCGTAGATGCGACGGCGCGAGTCGAGGTCGAGCACGGCCTCATCCTGTGCCATGGCTCAAGGTCTCCGATAGACGGCGATGTAGAGCGCCACGAGGCTGAGAAGCCCGAGAAGCGCCGGCACAAGCACCGCATCCGGCGATGTGACGGGGTCGCGGTGCACACGCCATGCGAAATGGCCTCCCTGCGCGGCGAGCAGGAGGAAGCCGATGGAGACCCAGACCAGTTTCCCGGTCCCGATGCGCCTGGCGGTCAGGAAGCCGATGGCGGCGAGGATGATGCCGAAGCCGAGGCTCACGAGGCCTGCGAAGAGCGCCAGGTTGGCTTCCAGTGCGGTCGCCATGGAGGTTCCCGAGCCGACGGCGCCCGATAGGCTTGCCGGTCATCCCCGTCGTCGTCTCAGCCATGGCCGAGCGCGTCCAAGAGCCCAGCGAGGGCCGCCCGGTCCTTCGGTCGCACGCGGAACCGGCGGGTGTGGGGACAGTCGGGGTCGAGCACGCCGCGCCTTCCATCGGGGTCCCAGACGAGCGGATAGACCCGGCATCCCGCCGGGCGGTCGTCGTACACGGTGCAACCTTCGGTGCCGAGGAAGACGCAGCGGCCGCCGCTGTTGGCAAGGCGCAGGCCGCCGTCCGGGTCAGGAACGGAGAAGGTCTCCACCTGTCGTCCCGTCCGCATCTCGAGCCGTTCGATGTCGGCGGGAAGAAGCGGCATCTCCGTGTCGTGGCAACATTTCGAACAGGCGTTCTCGACGCACGGTGAGACGGCGCCGGCATGGGTGAGCGGGTCGGGTGGCGCCATCGGAAGGCGGGGCAGGTCGGTCATCGCGCCGTCTCCTCCACACGTCGTCCCCGTTCCGACTCGAGTCGTGCCTGCAGCGCGCGGAGGTCGGCGCCGATCTCGGGCGGGGCGACGAAAGCATGTGTGTGGGGACAGTGTTCGTCGCGTCGTGCATGGCCATCGTCGGCAAGGACGAGAGGATAGGTGCGGCAGGCCGCCGGTCGCGCCTTGTGGACCGTGCAACCTTTCCCGTCGCCGACATCCCCTTTGAAGACACAGCCGTCGTCGGCGACGCCGGCACCGCGGAGCAGACGCCAGCCGTCGGACGCCTCGACGAACGACTCGGCGGGCAGGCTGGTGGCCCCTACGAGCCGTTCGATGTCCGCGTCGAGCAAAGGGACCTCGTGCAGGTCGCAGCAGGGCGCCGGGCAGCGCTCTTCGACGCAGGGCACCGGCTCTGCCGCCATCGGGAGCATGGAGCCGGTCATGCGTCGGCCTGGCAGCGCGGTCGTATAAAGGTTGGGAGGCCGGCGTCACTCTTTCGCCGGAGCGAGCGTGACACCGCGTTGGCCTTGGTAGTTGCCGCTCCGTTGGGCGTAGAGCGCCTCCGGCGGGCTGTGCATGCGCTCGAAGACGATCTGGCAGAACCGGTCACCGACCGGGATCTCGAGCGGCTCCGGACCGAGGTTCGCCGCTCCGATGGTGAGCGTCCCCGAAAAACCGGCCTCGACCTTGCCGAAGCCGGCGATGGCGCCCTTACGCGCGTAGCTCGAGCGGATCCAGAGCTGTCCGGCGACGAGCGGCCCGAGGGTCACCACCTCATCGGTGGAGATCGCGAACCAAGCGCCCGGCGGGACCGTGGCGACGCCGTCCGTGACGGTCCGGCCCTCGGCCTTGAGGAAGACCTCGGCGACGGTGAGGTCGAGGCCGTTCGGGGTCAGGTTGCCGTCCCGGAACGGGGTGATCTTGAGCCCGCCCTCCTTCAGGCCGGCCTTGATGTCGGCGTCCGACAGGATGCACATGGTGGCGACGACCCGGCTGTGCGGTTATAGGCGGAACGGGTCGATTGCCGCTGGAGCGGGTCGTAGGCGGGCGCCCGTGCCACCTGATGACATGCCGAAATCTGAGGTGCGGGAAATCGTGGGGCGAAAGGAGGCGAATTCCCGTGTATGCCCATAATGATAATATAGGGCCCTCGTGTCGTACATGCCGCAGATAGGTGGCAGTATGATGCAGAAACGCATGCTCCTGGCGTTCTTCGTCTCGTTCCTCATGTTCCCGCTCGCCGGCTGCGTCGGTGAGGACAAAGCGGAGCCCTCGGCTCCAGGTACGATCAGCGACAGCGGCCAGGGGATCCCGACGAACGCCAAGATCACGCTCGATCCCGTGAAGCTCGCGCCGACCGCCACGATCGAGCGGTACACCCAGAAGAGCATGTCCTTCAACGAGTCACTCCCGCCCATCCCCCACGTCAACGAGGAACGGACCAAATTCGGCCTTACCTGGACGATAGATGAGCTCATCCCCCTCGGCGAGAGCGAAGCCGTCGGCGAGGTCTTCTATCAGGCCTGGCTCGGCACCGAGAATAACGGCGAGGTCAGCTGGGAACGCACCGGAGAGCAGCATTCCGCCCCGAACGGCAGCTTCGGAGGGGGCAAGGCACCTTCCCGAGGCAACTGGCAATACACCCACCTCATGATCACCCTCGAAGCCCGCAACGATGGTTTCCAGGAGATCCCCATCGTCGTCGTCGAAGGGATGAAAGATCGTGAAGGCACCTGGACCGGCGCGGGTCTCGACCCGTTCGCCACCTCCGGTGGCACCGTCAAGCCCGGTGAATCGTCGGGTGGCAAGGTCAACCTGACCGTGACCGCACTCAACCTTCCCGAGACCGACAATGGCGTCTATGATGTCTTCCTTCGCTCCGGGGACGAGAACACCCGTCTTGGCACCCTCAAGATCGACCCCTCCCTTGGTGCCTTCGCTGTGCGCGCCAGCGTCGAGGAATCGAAGCTCAACGACTGGAGCGTCTTCGTCACCTACGAGCCCAAGCAAGAGGAGAACGACGAGCCGAGCATGATGAAGGTCATGAAGAGCCAATTCCGGAGCTGAACGGACGGCTCGCTCTTTTTCCCTTCTTTTCGTCCTGGCACCGTTCGAGCGGAGCGACCAGGATCCGCTCTATTGCCGATGATCCGCGGCGATCCACGCGGCCGTGTCCCTGCGGCTTTCGAGGGGTCGGTGGGAGCGGCCCGCCGGTCTCACCCTACCGAATGCACTCCCCCGCGGTCCTCCGGCAGCTTTCCCCAGGGCCGCGACGGCCCTTGCGAACAAGCCGCAGAGTCATTGCTGTTTTTTGTCCCTCGTAAGAGGTGATTTCGTTTTGACGACCCGATAATACGGTCCTCAACACGTTCCTCGAAGCGTCTTTTGGGGCACTCGGCCGCACGGGTCCCATGGATGGACATACCAAATGCGATAAATATCGTCCATCCTCATCCGAACGTCGACGACACACCTCCGGGAGTGTTCGCAAGAGCCTTCCGGCCCCACGAGGGGCGCCATGAGAGAACACGACTTCATCTACGGGCATCCGGTACATGACGAGACCACCGACAAGGTGCTCGTCAAGATGTACGTCCCGAAACGTCTCAAGCGAGGGCTCGACTCGCTCAAGCTGACCCGCGGTAAGAACCTGCAACAACTCGCCGCCGAAGCGATCGAGCAATACCTGGCCCGCGAACTCCACCCCGAACCCGCCTCCTAGGTCCATGAAGCCGAACCGCCTGGTCCCGTTCGTCATCGCGCTCGCCGCGCTCCTTGTTGCGACCAGCATCGCCCAGGCCGCCGCGGACCCCCTGCAACCGCGCAAAGCGGAATACCAGGAGACCCTCGCCGACCTCCCGCTCCTCCAGAACGATGACGGCGGTTTCGGACCCGCACGCTGGGTCGACAACAACACCACCCTCGCCACGCTCGGCGGCACCGCCAGCTACCGGGAGACGGTCTTCACGACGCTGCTGCTCATCGAGGAGCGCACCGACCCGCTGGCCACACAGAAGAACGCCAACGGCAACGAGACCTCCCTCGCCGCGTCCAACGTCCCCAACGCCCGCGACTGGTTGCGTGGACAGGAAGCCGACACGCGCAACACGATCGCACCAGGCGACCTCGCCCTCTTCGCGCTCGCCTACGGCATGCTGGGTGACAGCAACGCCGACCGGCTCCTCGACAGCCTCCTGGCACGCGAACGCGACCAGCCCGGAAACCTGAGCATCGACGACGCCAACAAGATCCTCTTCGCGGTCGCCTACGCCGACCTCGCCGTCCCCCCGGCCCACAACGAGACGATCGCCGGCCTTACCGACCGCTCCGCCAACGCCACCTACGACGACATCGAAGGCACCGCCTGGGCGCTCCTCGGCCACCCCGGCGACGCTTCCCTCAAGGATCGCCTCGTCCTTCTCATCGAGCACGACGGCGACAGCGCCACGCGTGATGCGCTCGCCCTCGCCACACTCGCCCTCGTCCTCTCCGGCCAGAACGGGAGCGCCGCCGACGCCGACGCCTGGCTCGCCCACCTCCACGGACACCCTCCCGGCAGCCTCGGCACCGTCTACCGCATGCTCGCCGAGCGCATGGCCCACCCCGAGTTCAGCCCCCACTACGTCGCCCCGCCCCCCACGTTCGGCGGCGAACGACCCGCCATCGCCGGCGCCCCCGCCGACGACGGCACCCCCACCGACATCGAACAGGCGCTCGCCCGCATCAATGAACTCGAACAACGCCTCCAGGAGACCCAGGCACCCAGCGCCGACGACGCCACGTTCC
Organism: Methanobacteriota archaeon; assembly: GCA_019347805.1. Taxonomy (GTDB): domain Archaea; phylum Thermoplasmatota; class E2; order JACPAO01; family JAHWKR01; genus JAHWKR01. The sequence continues at coordinate 2,346 of JAHWKR010000054.1, read as the reverse complement.
CCGTCCCCACCTGGGTCATGATGGGCATCCTGCTCTCCGCCCTTGCCGCGCTCGGCGCCGTCGGCCTCGCCTGGGGCCTCAAACGCGACCAACTCACCGGCATCCGCAGGAACGTCTTCGACTACATCGAGAAGAACCCCGGCGAACACTTCAGCAAGATCCGCCGCGAACTCGGCATCGCCCCCGGCACCTTCCAACACCACCTCACCGTCCTCGAACAGGAAGGCTGGATCACCTCGCACAAGGACGCCCGCTACAAGCGCTACTTCGTCAACGGCAACCGCTTCCAAAAGATCATCGGCGGAAAGACGACGCAGGAATACAAGCAGAAGTTCAGCGCCCTGCAGAACCCGACCACCCAGGACGTCGTGCGCTACCTCCAACTCAACCCCGGTGCGACCCAGAAGATGGTCGCCCAACGCCTCAACCTCCACGCCTCCACCGTCAACTGGCACGCCAAGCGGTTGAAAGAAGCCGGCCTGCTCATGGATGAGCGAGTGGGTAAAGAAGTGCGCTACAAGGTCGACGGCGACATGGTCGACAAGATCATCGAAGCGCCGATGGCGGCTTGATGATGCAGGGAAAGAGAGCCGCGGAGGCTTGGGAACCTAGGGCTTTCTCCCGCTATCACGTTACATGCCGGGGGAAACCTATGGTTTCCCCCGGACCCCCTTCCTATAGTATCCCACCCACATACAACCGACGCTGGGCATATTCCTCGAACGCACAATGCGCCATCGCCACGGCGTCGGCCAGATGCTCACGCTTGCCCTTCGGATACGCCTCGAGGAGCTCATGCAGGTTCGGATACTCTTTTTCGAGCACCGTCTGCACATCGGTCTTGGAGGCCGACTTCGCACCGCACACCCGCACCTTGACCTCGCTCGACTTGAACTCGAACGGCATCATCCGGTTCGCGCACAGGATCCCCTTGATGACCCCGACCGCCTGAGCGGTCTTCAGCAGGTTCGGACCCGCACCGGGAATGTAGGCGAAGCCTTCGATACCGACCATGACCTTCTCGTTGCGCGGCACCTGGTCAAGGAAATCGAGGAACTGCGTGGCGAGGTCGAAGAACCGGCGGTTGTCGTCCGCCGTCACCGCCACCTTGCGCGAATCGTCCTTCGCCGTCTCGATGAGACGCACAGACTCCAGCGTCCGCTCACCGTCATGATGGACGAGGGCGAGCCCGATCTTGGCCAAGCCGGGGTCGATGCCGATCAGGTACACTGGTGCATCCCGGACGGGGGAGGCGCCAGGGCGCATAAAAGAGGTGTCATCATGACCCGCCGCGCACCGCCGCGGCCGACGCCACCTGGGCCCCGGTCGGGAGCCCCCGGTCGCGGAAGACCCCATAGACCCCGACGAGAACCAGACCTGCGCCACCCAAGGTCCAGACGGTGATCGGCTCCGACAGGACGACATGCCCGAGCGCCACCGCCACGACCGGATTGACGTAGCCATAGGTCATCGCGATGCGCACCGGCAACCGGTTCAAGGCGACATGGGCGGCCGTGAACGCGAAGACCGAACCGAAGACGACCAGGTAACCCCACGCGAGCCACGCCTCGGCGATCGGGTCCGGAGTCGGCTCCCCGGCGGCGAACGCGACCACGAAGAAGAGCGGCATCGCCGCGAGGTGCTGATAGGCCGCGCTCACCAACGGGTCGACACCGCGCACATGGCGCTTCTGGATCGTGAAACCCGCCGCCCAGGTGATGGGGGCGATGACCAGGCCGAAGAGGACGAGCGGCGACAGACCGCCCGCGCTCCGCAGCTCCGGAAGCATGAGAAGGACGATGCCGGCGAACCCCGCGACGAGCGACGCGATGAGCCGGCCCGACGGTCGTACGCGATCGATCCCTGCATCATACAACGCCGCCCAAAGCGGGAAGCTCGCGATGAAGAGGGCCGCGTACCCCGAATCGGCCCACTGCTCCGCCCACAACAGGACACCATGGCCGGTCACCCAGATGAGGATCCCCGAGAGCGCGAGCGCCCACGTCTGGGTCGTCGTGAGCCGTGTCCGTCGGCGCAGGATGAGCGCGATGAGGATGAGGAGGACACCGGCCGCGAGGACGCGTGTGCCCCCAAGAAGCCACGGCGGGAACCCCGAGCCCGGACGCACACCGATACGCATCGCCAAGAAGGTCGAGCCCCAGACCACGTAGACCACGAACAGGTTGCCAAGGCCGAGGGGGTCGAGGTGCTTCCCTGTTTCATGGCCGGAGGGCACGAGGGGCGCGAGAAGGCCGCTGGTTCTTGGGGGTTTGGACGCGTCTCACAGCACATCGTCGACATCCAGGCGCCTCCACATCCGCGGGGAGGGGGGACGGCGTCCCCCCT
>JAHWKR010000079.1 GCA_019347805.1 Methanobacteriota archaeon | reverse complement strand
CCGGACCCCCCACCCTGGTGTAAGTATGCCCACCGACCTTCATGCCATCGAGGAGAAATGGCAAGAGCACTGGCGCCGCGAAGGCGTCGGCACCTTTGACCCTGCGGACACCCGTCGCGAGGTCTACTCCTTCGATGTACCGCCCCCCTATGCGTCGGGCGCCCTGCATTGCGGTCACGCCGTCCACTACACCCACCAAGACTTCATGGCGCGCTACCAGCGCATGCGCGGCAAGAACGTCTTCTTCCCGCTCTGCTTCGATGTCAATGGCATCCCCATCGAGGAACGTGTCGAACGCGCCCGCGGCATCACCCGCAAGGACATCGGCCGCCAGGAGTTCATCGAGATCTGCTCGCGTTTCGCCGACGACAACATCGTCAACATGACGAAACAGTTCCGACGCCTTGGCCACTCCGCCGACGACACCATCGGCTACCGCACCGACTCCAGGGAATACCGTCGGGTGACCCAGATCTCGTTCATCGAGATGTACAAGGCGGGCCACATCTACAAGGGCGCATTCCCGGTCAACTGGTGTCCGCGTTGCATGACGGCGATGGCCGACGCCGAGGTCGAGCACAAGGCGCGCGAGACCGACCTCAACTTCCTCAAGTTCCACCTCACCAAGGAACACCCCGAGCTCGAAGGGAAAGAGAACGTCGGACGGGACGACAAGGGCCAGTACCTCGAGATCGCCACCACCCGGCCCGAACTCCTGGGCGTCTGCCAGGTGGTCGCCATGCACCCTGACGACGAACGGGCCAGGGTGCTGGAAGGCGAAGAGATCAACGTCCCGGTCTTCGACAAGAAGGTCCGCATCATCACCGACGACACGGTCGACAAGGACTTCGGCTCGGGCGCCCTCATGGTGTGCACGATCGGTGACAAAGAGGACCTCAACAAGGTCTTCCAGCACAAGCTCCCCATGGAGATCGCCATCGAAGGCGACGGCACCATGAACGCCTTCGCCGGACCGTACGCAGGCCTCCAGATCACCGAGGCGCGGGAGAAGGCCAAGGAGGACCTGGAACGCCTCGGGCTGCGCGTGCGGCACCACAAGACCGAAGGCAACGTCGGCTCCTGCTGGCGCTGCAAGACCGCCGTCGAGTTCGTCCAGACACCGCAATGGTTCCTGCGCCTTCTCGACCAGAAGGAGAACGTGTTGAAGACGGCGGCCGAACAGGAATGGTTCCCCGAGTTCATGAAGATCCGGTTGCGCGACTGGGTCGAGAGCCTCGAGTGGGACTGGGTCCTGTCGAGGCAGCGCTACTTCGCCACCCCCATCCCGGTCTGGGAATGCACCACCCCCGACTGCGACGGCGTCGTCGTCGCGACCGAGGAACAGGCCTACGTCGATCCCACCGTGGACGCGCCTCCGGTCGACAAGTGCCCCGAATGCGGCGGCGCCCTCGCGGGTTGCGAGGACGTCTTCGACACCTGGATGGACTCCTCCATCTCACCGCTCTACAACTCCTACTGGAAACGGGAAGACCCCGGCGGGCGCGACCTGCACGGCCGGCTCTACCCGATGACCGTGCGCCCGCAGAGCCACGACATCATCCGCACGTGGGCCTTCTACACGATCCTGCGCTGCACGATGCTGAAAGGGAAGACGCCTTGGCACAAGGTCATGATGGGTGGCTTCATCCTCGACCCCAAGGGCCACCCGATGCACAAATCGGTCGGCAATGTCATCGACCCCCTCGACGTGATCCAGGAGTACGGCGCCGAGGCGCTGCGCTACTACGCGACGACCTGCGCCCTCGGCGAGGACAACGCGGTGCGCTACCAGGACTTCGTGCGCGGCAAGAAGTTCGCCAACAAGTTCCTCAACATCCAGACCTTCGTCGGCAAGATCCTCGGCGGCAAAAGACCCCAGCCCCTTGCCGAGCTGCCGCTCACCCCGAGCGACCAGTGGCTCCTTGCCGAGCTCGCCGCCACCATCGAGAAGGTCACCGAGAGCCTCGACCGGTTCGAATACAGCCCGGCCATGAAGGCGATCGAATCGTTCGTCTGGCACACGCTCGCCGACAACTACATCGAACTCGTGAAATCGCGCGCCTATGGCGACGGCCCCGACGCGGAGGCCGCCCGCAGCGTCCTCTACACCGCCGGCCTCGCCGCCACCAAGCTCGCCGCGCCCTTCCTTCCGCACATCGCGGAGGAGTCGTTCCACGAGGTCTACGCCAAGCACGAAGTGCGCGACGACGACGAACAGCACATCCCACGCAGCGTCCACCTTACCGGCTGGCCGCGCGCTCCGGAGTATCATGCGGAAGGTGTCGCCGCCGGCCGCTTCGTCAAGGACGTGGTCGCCACCGTGCGCAACTGGAAGTCCGACAACGGCATGGCCCTCAACGCCCCGCTCGCGCTGCTGCGGGTCGTCGCCCACGACGAGGCGCCACGGGTCGAGAAGGCCATCGTCGACCTCAAGGGCGCAACAGGCGCCATAGACGTCGAGGTGGTCGCCACCACCGAAGGGCTCATCGAGAGCCCGGTCGCCCTCAAACCGGTCCACAGCAAGATCGGCCCCACCTTCAAGCAACAGGCCAAGGAAGTGGTTGCCGCGCTCGCGGAGCTCGACCCGGCCGAAGCGGGTGAGCGACTCGCCTCGGGTAAGGGACTCATCCTCTCCACCGGAGCAGGGGAATTGGAGATCGCCGGTGACATGGTGGAGGTGGTGACCGGCTACTCGCTCGCGGGTGAAGAGGTCGAAGTCCTGGACGTGCCGGGCGGCATCATCGCGGTGCGCAAGGAATAGGGGCCCTCCTCCACCTCTGTCCACCCTGACGCGTCAAACCCGGCCGGGCCGGGTGTTCCGGTGTCCGTTGCATCCACCCATATCTCTATCGCGCCCTGGACCGAGACTCCCTTCTCATGAGCCATATCACCCTCTTGGGGAAGGAGGAGGCTCCCGAGCGTGCCGAACCGGTGTTGAAGGAGATCGAGGCGAAGAACGGCGACGTGCCGATCTCCTTCAGGGTCTTGGCCGCCAATCCGCGTCTCCTGAAGGCGCAATGGAGCCACCACCAGGCGGTCATGAAGCCGACCGACAAGGTGCCGCGCAAGATGAAGGAAGCGATCGCCCTCACCGTGTCGGTACACAACCGTTCGCGCTACAGCATCGAGACGCACAGCAAGGCGCTCAGGGAGGTGGTCGGCGCGTCCAAGGAGGAGGTCGAGAAGATCATGGACGGGACGGTGACCGAGGAACCGCTCGGTCCGGTGCTCGACTTCGTCCGCACCGTCACCGTGGACGCCACCGACGTGACACGCGACCAGGTCGCGGGCCTCAGGAAGCTCGGTTTCAACGAGGCGGAACTCCTCGAGATCGTCGCTGTGGCCGCCCATCTCAACGGCTTCAACCGGTTGTTGGACGCGCTCGGCGTCGAAACCGGTCCGTGAGGGCGACGGGCCACCGCGATCCCCGGTCCGATCTGTCCCTGGCCGGCGCACGCATATTCTTTCGGCCGCCTCTCCCCTATCGGCGCTGGACCGTGTACTTCTCGGTCGCGTCGCGCACGAGCGTCCCGAGCCACGCGCCCATGCCGAACAGGATCGTCAGGATCAGCACGGCGGCGAAGACCCCGGGACCGGTGGTCGCGAACCCGAGCGGGTGCGCGCCGGTACGGGCGCCTACGGTGACGGCGAATCCGGAGATC
>JAHWKR010000020.1:9425-55591 GCA_019347805.1 Methanobacteriota archaeon | reverse complement strand
ATAGGGGGCCTGGGCCGGGCCAGATGGGGGAGTCGTTTAAGGGTTCCGGATGGCGGGGGACGACTCGGTCGCGAGTTCCGGCCGTGTCGCCATCATTCACGCTCTTCGTAGAGGTACTCGTACTGCGGTGGCATACGTCTTTCCCGCATCCACTTCGGCCACGAGCCCCCTTCGATCTGGACGGAGGTCAGCCCCAGGTCCACGACACGGGCACGTCGCCGGACCTCTGCACTTTCTCGGGAATCTCCAGTCATCGGAATCCGTCGCATACTAGATCCCCCTCGCGAGTATATAAGCGAACGCTCCCAGATAGCCGATCACGCTCAATGCCAACTTGCCCAGGGCGGAACGTCTCCCGATGACAAGCCTTGCGATCCCCTCGAGGTTGAGTCCGGAAGCTCCTACGTAGCTCCGTACCAAGGAACGGTTCAGATCATCCTCACGCCAATCCGGGTCGTCGAGCCGCGCATCGAGACCCGCCAGGTCGGGTCCGAACGCCCATTGCGGCCGATGTCGCGCGCCCGAGAGCAAGAACGCGGTCTCGGCTGTACCCAAGGTGTTGAGGCCGACAGCCACGGCGATTCCTGTATAAACCGGGACAGGAAGCGCGATGTCCAGTCGGACCATGAGTCCGACGACCGCGATGGCTCCCGCCAGAATGGCGATGCCGACATTCAGGATCCGGGCGGTCACCTCCCGTTGCCGGTGTCCTTCATCCAGTTCCTGCTGGAGTACCCGCCGACACTCATCGACCGACGCGCGGAGGACCCGTCGTTCACGAAGGGCCGCGTCAATTTCGTCTTGGGTCACACTTTCTGAAGACCATGCACGGAATATCAAGGAAGCTCAAGGACCCGACCGAAAGTAGTCCCTCCTCTCGTGCCGTCAGGTCCCCATGGGGACCTGCATCGGTCGGATGGGCCGAAGCGTGCGTCTCAGGCCCGCTGCGATGCCGCCATCTCGGTCGGCCGCTCGGTCTTGGCGTCGGGGTGGACGAGGCGGAAGCCGATGTCGGTGCCCATCTCCTGCTTGTAGCCGAGCGTGATGTTGAGGAAGCCGAGCGTCTCGAGCCAGCGGGCGTTTGAAAGCGGCCCGGCGTCCACCGGGTCGAAACCGAGCGCTTCGCCCATCTCGCGCACCTGCTTCTTCGCCTTGTCGTCGTTCCCGGCGTAGAAAAGCGTCAGTGTCTCGCCGGACGCCTTCCCGTCCGACATGTTCTCCGCGAAGACCGTGTTGAACGCCTTGACGACCTGGGCGTCCCTGAGCTGCGCCTGCAGCTTCTCGGCGCCGCTCCGGTCGACATCGCCGGCGAAGTCGTACGAGGCATCGACGATGTTGCTGGGGTCGATGACGACCTTGCCCTTGAAGCCGTCGCCCATCTCCTTGACCGCGCTGTCGATCTCGTTCGGCGGGACCGCCAGGATGATACATTCACCCCACTTGGCGAGCTCACGCACCTTGTCCGGTTCCTTGCCGACCGAGCGCACCTCGTATCCGGTCCGCTCGAGCCCTTTTTTCAGGTTCGTGCCTACGTTCCCGTCGCCGATGATGGCGATCTTCCCCTTGGCCATAGTCTGTTCTCCTCGCCGCGGCCCAGCGGCATCGCGGGGATAAGCCTTCGGCCGACATCGTACAGGAACGGCCGCCCGCACGGCGTTTCACTATGATATGTCCGAGACCCCCGCGAGCGTCGCGTGGTCGCCGGCGTCGCGAGACCTACAGAACAGTCAAGAACCCCTGGGGCGACTGCCGTTCCGGTCCCCGTGCTCCGCGTCCACAGTTCCATCCTCACGCTCCTTTTGACCCTGACCGTCCTCGCCGGGTGCCTTGGCGACGAGCCGGCGCCGGTCCCGGTCGTCGAAGAAGGGCCGCTTCCGGTGCCCGATTATGTGCCGGTCGACGCGGCGAATCTGACCAAGAAGACGTTCGACGTCCTGCCGCGGACGGTGGAGCGCATCCAGGCCTCGATCGACGGCATCGACCTCTATCTCGAGGTGCACCTGCCGGACACGGACGAGCCGGTGCCGACCATCCTCCACTCCAGTCCCTACAACGCTCTCGAGCGGGTCCCGGGCGGCTATCCCGACGTGCGGTACCCCTACAAGTCGATGGTCGAAGCCTTCGTCCCGCGCGGCTACGCCGTCGTAGTCGCCGACGTGCGCGGCTTCGGCGAATCCGACGGCTGCGTCGAGGTGTGGGGCAAGAACGAACAACAGGACCAGTACGACCTCGTGCAATGGATCGCTGCACAACCCTGGTCCGACGGCAAGGTGGCCATGGAAGGCGCGAGCTACCCGGGTACGACACCGGTCGAGGCGGCGGTCATGGCACCGCCGAACCTCACCACCGTGGTCGTCGTCGCCGGCCTCACCGATCCTTACTACGACTGGCACTACGGCGGCGTCCCGAACGGCGAATCCGGCCCCGTGGGGAGCCCCGCCGCCTACCACGCCATCGGCGCCGTCTCGCCGGTGGACGCGACCGGTGGCGCCGATTGGCTCGAAGCGGCCGGTGCCTCGTTCTGCGACGCCGTCCCGTTCTCGCTCGAGGCCTTCTCGTCCAATGGTGTCTACACCGCGTTCTACGACGAGCGCAATTTCAGCGCCCGCGCGAAGAACGTGCAGGTCCCGGTGCTCTACACGGAAGGGTTCCGCGATTCGAACGTCAAGCCGAGCCAGATCCTCGGCTGGTTCAACGCGCTCGACGTGCCCAAGAAGGCCTACCTGGGACAATGGGCGCACCAATATCCCGTGCGCGACGACTGGAAGGACATCCTGCACGCCTGGTTCGATCACCATCTCAAAGGCATCGACAACGGCGTGATGGACGGCCCCACGGTCGAAGTGGTCACCAACAAGGACACCTGGCGCGGGGCGCATGTCTTCCCGGACGACGAGGCCGCCCGTGGGGCGACCTATCTGGTGGCATCCGGAGCCGTGGAGAAGGGACGGCTCTCCGCCGAGGTGCCAGACGAAGGGGCGATGCACTACACGGCCGAACGGGTCGCGCTGCCCGTCGCGGTCGGGCCCGGCGTCAAAGAGGGATGGTTCCTGAAGTTCGAGGGAGACGAGCTGGACGAAGACCTCTACCTCTCCGGCGTCGCCTTCCTGCGCTTCACCGCGACCCTCGAGGGCGGCACGAACACCTACTTCCGCGCGCAGTTGTACGAAGTGGAGGAGGACGGGAACGTGACGCGCATCGTCTTCGGCGGCCTGAACGCCGCACTGCGCGACAGCGTGCGGGAGTACAAGCCGGCGCCCGAAGGCGAGCAGGTCGATTATACCCTGGCTTTCCAGCCACGGGAGTACATCGTCGAGGCAGGAAGCCGGTTGCGCCTCGTCATCGACACGTACGACATCTACGACTCGACCACCGACGACGCGCTCGACAACGTCCAGGTGACCATCCACATGGGTGGCGACAAGGCGTCGCGGCTCGACCTGCCGGTGATCGTTGGTCGGCCCGATGTGGCGTTGCCGTGGAAGGCCGAATAGGACGCCTACGCGGTCTCCTCTTCCCCGCCCGTCAACCGCACATAGTCCTCGCCTTTGAACGGGTCGGGGACCTCGGTGCCGAGATGCTTGGTGAGGACATTGGCCGGAACGCCTGCGTCGACGAGCCAGATCTCGCCGCAGATGGCCTGGTTGCTGTCGCCGAGCATGCCGCGCTTGGGCAGGATGACGGAGAGGGTGGCGCTCGCCTTGAGGGTGACAGGGGACTGCATGCCGGTCGTGGCGTTGAGGCCGCTCGGGATGTCCATGGCGACCGAGGGCTTCATGCTGAAGTTGGCGCCCTTGATGAGGAGCGAGACCGAGGCGCGTGGGGTGCCTTTCAGGCCGCAGCCGATGAGGCCGTCGACGACGAGGTCGGCCTGTTCGAACGCCCGTTCGTTGTAGCCTGTGTAGACCTTCTTGGCTTTCTTCTCGAGACCGTCGAGGACCGTCTTGGTGTGGCCCTTGTATTCCTTGACCTTGCGGGCCAGGACGACATTGACCGTCACGCCGGCATCCGCGAGGTTGCGCGCTGCGGAGAGCGCTCCGGCGCCCTTGTTGCCGGTGCCAGCGAGCACGGTCACCACGACCTCGTTGACATCTTTGCCAACTAGTCGAGGGATAAGTTCCTTGAGGATGAGCTGCCCCGAGACATAGCCGACACGGTTCACCATCGCTTCCGGCTTGATGCCCTCCTTGCCCGCCGTATCGTCCAACGAAACAGCCTCCTCGGCCGTCATGACCGGGACGCCCGCCAGTTCGGCACGCTCAGAGGCCTGCTCCGCCATCGTCGTTCCGCACCCGCTCCCACGATAGAAAGCCTTCGAGAGGCCTTGCGCGGCGGAGGCGGGTCACGGAGACGTCCACCAGGAGAAGAGTGGAGGTCCTGAGGGTCACCGGCTGGATCAGACCGCCGTGGGAAGGACCGCCGGCCGACGCAGGCGCACCACCAACAGATCGCTCCCGCTTTGGCATCGGTCCCGCCCTGCATGGCGGATCAGGCAGACGTGGCCGGCGAAACATGCGAACGAAGGATCTCTGCCTGTTCGGCAATATGGTCTTACATGTCGGCGCTTGTTTCGACCACAACATACCTGCCGAAGAAGCCCGCCTAAAGCCCGCGCGGACGCCCAAAAAACCTTCAGACCCCATATATCATGCACAGGTTCCACTGCGATGTGGAACCCTTTTTATACTCTCTTAGGATTTCATCAATGGGGCGACCATGCACGGCGAAGTCGACTTCTCCGAGCTCTACGGCAAACGGGAAGACCCGGAAGAGCTCAAGGAGATCAAGGTCATGATCCCTTCCACGCAGCACGTCAAGCTGCATGGGTACAAGGTGCTCACAGGCAAGACCATCAGTTCCATGGTGAACGAGGCGCTCGACCTCTACTTCGCCCGGAAGACCGCCGAGAAGCCGCCCATCGAGGAAGGCGCCCGGGCCGAAGCCTGAACGACCGCCGCGACGGCGCCGAAGCTCATCCCCTCGGCCGATGAGAACGCTCCTTACTATGTCGTCGCCTTCTTGAGGTACGGCAGACCCGTGCGCGGGTTCTTCCCGACCTCATAATTGTCAGGCTTCTCGCAGGGCTCACCGCTTTTGGGGGTGTTCCCTTTCTTGGTGAAGAAGTAGATCTGCTGGCGCCGGCCGCCCTTCAGTTCCACTTCCCGCTTGTGCAGGACATAGTTGTCGTATTCGAATGCCATACGAATGACCTGGATGGGGTTCACCCTGTCTGGCGATATAACGGTTCCCGAATGCCGTTATATAAAAACCTGGGTCGGGACGGCGCGACCGGATAAGGAGGGCGCAAGGGGAGAACCGACAGAGAGGCTATTGTTTCATCAGTCGCCGAACGAGGGTGTCGGGGATAAGGAGGGGCGGCAGAGAGGGTGCATGGTCGAGTCGATCACTGAACGAAGGGAACCTCAGGGGGAGCCAGACGGCGGGGCGGATCGCGAGAGCGGTATGGGCGACGGAGTCTGAGGGGACGGAGAGAACGATGACCGGGTCGGCTCCGGTGTGGTGTCGTCGACGGCGAGCGACCGGTGTGCTACGAGAATGCACAAAAACTTGTGCGGGGGGGAACCTAGGTTCCCCCCCGCGCCCCCCTTCCTTCTGTAGCAAACCCTAATGCACCCCGCTCCGTCCACCGCCACGCCGATGCCCGACGCCGCCACCGCCCAAGCCCGCGCCGCCCCCGCCGACCGAGAGACCGAGCTCGCGGCGCTCCCCGGCATCGGCCCCGCGGTCGCGGCCCGCATCCGCGAACGCTTCAGCACCATGGACGCCTTCCTCGCCGCCGCCAGCGACGGCGATGTCGACCGCATCGCCGCCGTCCCCGGCATCGGCCAACGACGCGCGGCGCGTCTCGTCCACGAGATCCGTGGAGAGCCCACCAGCCACCTCCTCGGTACCGCCGCCGTCGAACGGGTGCTCGATGACATCCGCAACGCGCTCGTGGCCCGGGCGGTCACCCAGAACGGAAAGAACCGCCTCCGGCTCATCGGCCCCCTCACCGACCGCAAGACCCGCGACCGCTCCATCCAAGATGCCCTCGATGCCGCCGCCCGTGTCAAGGACCTCGACCTCAAGGAGGTGCGCAAGCAGCTCGCCGACATCAAGGCGCTCCCGGCGCCGCGCGCGCGCTACGAAGCCACCATCGCCCTCTTCGTGGACGCCCCCGGCGACCGGCTCGCCCTGCAGGAGGCCGGCATCGACGCCTGGGCGCCCATCGTCTCGGCCCACGACCCGGAAGCGGCGCGCGGCGCCGAGTGCGGCCTCTACCTTTACAGCGACGGCGGCTCGTCCCTCCTCGAGGCGGAACATGTCGTCTCCGTCCCCTTCACCACCGACCTCGCCACCGCCATCCCGTGGAGCGTCACGACCCGCTTCGAAAGCGCCCGCAAGACCCTCCAGGCCGCCGCCACCTTGAGCGGCATCCGCGGCAAGCCGTCCCCGAGCCAAGAGGCGCTCTCGCTCCTCGACAAGACCCGGGCCGAACGCGACGGCTACGACCCCCGACAGCTCGAACCGCTCGCCGACACGCTCCTCAAGGAAGCGCTCATCAAGGCCGATGCGACACTCGGCGGCCTGACGCTCACCGGCCGTGACCTTGTGCGGGCGCTCTCAAGCGACCCGCCCCCCGCGGTGCGCGCCGCCTACACCGACGCCCTTGCAGAAGCACGCGACAAGTTCCACAGGGAGGCCGGGCTCGACGCCGACCCCTTCACCGATACCATCCCCCCCGAACTCGACGAAGGCGCCCTCAAGAACGCTCGTCACCGCCTCGAAGCGACACGCGCGACGACCCGCCTCGAAGCGCAGACCAAGACCGCGAAAGCGCTCACCAAGCTGCTCCCGGCCATCGAGAAAGAGATCGACGAACACCTCGCATTTGACCATGAACAAGCCCTCGGATCCTACGTCGCCGACCACCGTTTGAACGCACCCGAATGGGGACCCGGACTCCATCTTGAGGGTGCGCTCCACCTCGAACACCAGGACGGAGAACCGGTCGACTACCGCCTCGGCTGCAAGAGCGACCGGACGGTCGACGACGACCGCGTCGCCATCCTCACCGGCGCCAACTCCGGCGGCAAGACCACCCTCCTCGAGACCATCGCCCAAGTGCTCGTGATGGCCCACTGCGGCCTGCCGGTGCCGGCGCGGCACGCCGTCATCCCCGAACTCGACACCATCCACCTCTTCGCCCGCCAACGCCAACTCGGCGCCGGCGCCTTCGAGGCGTTCCTCACCGACCTCTTCCCCGTCACCACCGCCACGGGCCGCGTCTTCGTCCTCGCCGACGAACTGGAAGCGATGACCGAACTGGAGGCCGCCGCCGCCATCGTCGCCGACCTCCTCGACGGCCTGCACGCCACCGGCGCGCACGCCCTGGTCGTCACCCACATGGCGAAACACATCCTCCCCCTCGTCTCCGTCCCCGTCCGCATCGACGGCATCGAAGCCGAAGGGTTGGACGAGGACGACCGGTTGATCGTGCGGCGGTCACCACGCATCGGTCACCACGCGCGCTCCACGCCAGAACTGATCCTGACGCGACTCGCCCGGCATGGACCGGAAGACCTGAGGGAGCGCTTCGCACGGCTCGCGGAACAGGTCAAGAGCGACGCGGAACGGAACGACCGCTCCCGATCGTAAGCGACAGAAAAAGGCCAGCGGGCCGGCCACCGAGGAGGTGCGGTGGTGGTGTTGGTGGTGGTGTGTGGTGGTGCGAAAAGCGAAGCGTTTCGCGAGTGCGTGGTGGTGTATGGAGGTTCCACGGGGCCGGCCCAGGCCTTGTAGACACAAGCCCGCGTCAGGGTATATCTCTTCTTTGGTAGAAAGACCGAAGCGAGCGCCGATATCGCGAGAGAACAGCGCACACAATGCGGCATGAATGGCCGTCGGTATCCCGAAAGACACAAGCCGTACGTGCATCCATCCTGCACAACCCGATGCTCAAGAACGTACACGGACCGTGCGTTCGATGGCGCACTTCGTGGCCCGCGACACCGTGCAGGTACGGTCGGCCAGACGGAACACCGTCTCCCAATCGTCCACCGCCGCATCCGATACGACCTCGAACGCCAACACCACCTTGTCGATGTCGGAGCCCTCAAGATGCACGAGCGCGCGGCACTTGATCTGTTCGTATCCGACCTTGCGTTTGGCCGCGATGCGCCGCGCGGTCATCATGTTGCACGACGCGATGGCCGCGGCGAAATATTCGGACGGCATCGGGCCGCGGTCGGTCCCGCCGAAAGCGGGTGGCTTGTCGACGACGAAGCCGACGGCACGCTCAGACAGCTCGGGGTCGGGCGAAGCGGCTTCCGGATCGGTGCGGGCGACACATTCCACGGTCACGTCCGCCACGAGCTCGAGGTCGACCGTCTCGATGTCCGTCATCACGCCGGCAAGGGCAGCCCCCATTAAGCTGTTCGCGGCAGCGGCGACGACTTGCGCACCCTCATCATCCGCTCCCGCCCCAACCCCACGACGACGCGCAGGTGGTCCGGGAACGCACGGTCCAGTCTGGGATCCCCCGTGTCGACATGCAGGATGCCGTCCTCCAGGGTGCCGAGCTTGCCGATGGTGGCGATCGGCCAAAGCCGGTCGGGCAGGACGGCGCGCAGGACGTTCGGTGTGATCTGCCCAGTACCGCGGCCGACCACGAAACCTTGGCCGCCGATGGGGGAGACGATGAGCGCCGCCGGCGCGTCTTTCGCCTTCCAGTCCGCAACAAGCCGTTCCAGGGCCGTGGCGTCGGCGTCGGTGGCGACCGCCTGCCAGCGCACCTTGTCGCCTTCGCGCGTCCCGGTCACCGCGTCGACACCGATGAGGGTGCCGTCGATGCCGAGCACCGATTTGAGCGCCGCTGTCGTCGAGCCGGACGCGATGAGGTAGAGCCCTTCCGGCGCCTCCTCCATGCGCAGACGGACCTCACCGACCGCCTCCTCCAAGCCGTCCTGCGGACAGGTGGGACATTTCGCTGATTGGATCCGTGGTGAACGCGGGATGGCGGCCGACGCGTGATGCCGCACCTCGACCCGTCCCGCCCGATAGGCCTCCTCATCGAGGTCGAGCACCTCCGCGGGGGCTGTCTCGAGCCGATCGCCCTCCTGGAATCCACGCGCCAGTCCCGCCACCAGCAGTGCCGCCTCCTCGGGCGTCTCGGTGAAGCACTCGGAGAACATCTTGACCCCTGCCGGGACGCCGAGTATGGGCACCGCGTCGCCGACCGTCGCGGCGACATCGCGCGCCGTCCCGTCGCCGCCGACGAAGACCAACAGGTCCATCTCGGCACCGATGGCCGACTCCGCCGCCTGCCGCGTATGCTCCGCATCGGTCGCGAACGGGTCATGCAATCCCATGTCGGCCCCCAACGTGCCGACCTTCCATCCGGCCGCGCGCGTTTCGTCCGCCCCGAGGACACCGGGTGCGGCGAAGATGCGGATCGACATCGGCCGATGCAGCTCCTTCAAGTGGCGAAGGAAACGTCCTGCCTTTTCGGGCGCCGACGGTAGATAGCCGAGGTCGGCCGCCTCGAGCGCGCGTTCGTCGCTGCCTTTGAACGCGGCTGGACCTCCGATGCCGGCGACCGGGTTCACGATGAAGCCGAGTCGCAGCACCATGACGTCCTATGCCTCGTCGAAGACGTCGTCCGGTCGCGCGCGCACATGCTGCCAGTTGAGGAGCAACCGGCGTGCCGCCCACGGTTCGTCGATGCGGCCCACCGGTGTCGTGTGGGGCGCGTGGCGCACCGTCTCCGGGTCCTCCTTGACGATGTCCTCCAAGGCGCGGGCGAACCGTTCCAGTTCGGCGAGCGGCTCCGCCTCGGTCGGCTCGACCATGAGTTCCTCGCCGACGATGGTGGGGAAATAGACGGTCGGCGCCATGAAGCCATGGTCGAGAAGACGCTTGGCGATGTCCATCGCGCGCACGCCCTTCTCCTTCTTGAGCGTACGCGCGGCGACCACGAACTCGTGTTTCCTGAGGTCGCGGTGCGGTTCATCGAAGAGCCCCTTGATGCGGTTCTTGAGCCAGTTGGCGTTCAGGACCGACACGTCGCCGATCGCGCGCAGGCCGTCCGAGCCGAAGCGCAGGAGGTAGACGTAGGCGCGCAGGAGGATCCCGAAATTGCCGTTGAAGCCATGCACCTTGCCGATGGTGTCGCCGTCGTCGGTCTGCCACCGGTAGGTCTCGCCTTCCTTGGCGACACGTGGCGCCGGCAGGAAGCGCGCGAGTCGTGCCCGCACACCGACCGGTCCCGCCCCGGGACCCCCGCCGCCGTGCGGCGTGGCGAAGGTCTTGTGCGTGTTGATGTGGACGATGTCGAAGCCCATGTCGCCCGGCCGCGCACGGCCGAGGATGGCGTTCAGGTTGGCGCCGTCGTAGTAGAGGAGCGCCCCCGCCTGATGGGCCACCTTGGCGACGGCGAGGATGTCCGACTCGAAGATGCCGAGCGTGTTCGGGTTGGTGAGCATGATGGCCGCCGTCTGCGGACCGACCGCGGCCCGGAGGGCGTCGAGGTCCACCGTGCCTTCGGGCGTGCTCGGGATCTCGACCACCTTGTAGCCGCACATGCCGGCCGTCGCGGGGTTCGTCCCGTGCGCCGTGTCCGGGATGATGACCTCGGTGCGGCTCGACCCCTCACCGTTCGCCTCATGGAAACGCCGCGCGATGCGGATGCCGGTGAACTCGCCCGCGGCCCCGGCCGGTGGCTGCAACGTGACCGCGTCCATGCCGACGACCTCCTTGAGCATCTCCTGGAGCTCGTAGAGCATTTCAAGGGCGCCCTGGACGGTGCGCTCGTCCTGATAGGGATGGATGCGCGCGAAGCCGGGATGGGCGGCCGCCGCTTCGGCGAACTTCGGGTTGTACTTCATCGTGCACGACCCGAGCGGATACATGCCCTGGTCGACGCCGAAGTTGGTGCGCGACAGGCGATGATAGTGACGCACCGTCTCGAGTTCCGCGAGCCGCGGGACGTCCGGGCTGTGGCGGCGCCGGTATGCCTCGGGTGCGCTCGTGCGTCCTACGGGCACGTGTTCGCCGCCCGCCTCCAGGACCGGCAGGAGGGGTTCGAAGAGCCGCAACCGGGCAAGCGGGTCGTCGCGGTCGCCGATCGTGGGCTGGTGCGCCTCGGCCGGGACGACGGGGTCGTCGGCGTGGCCTTCCCCTTCCGTCGTGGTGGCGACCTGGTCCGACGCCATCACGAGACCACCTCCGAAACAGCCGCGACGAGGCGGTCGTGGTCACGGTCGCCGTGCACTTCCGTGGTGGCGAAGACCGCCGCCGGTCCCAGGCCGTCAAAACGACCGGAAAGATCGTAACCACCGTGGACGCCGCGTTCGAGGAGTCCGTCATGGATGTCCTTATAGGGACGTTCGAAGGCGAGGGTGAACTCGTCGAAGTGGCCGCCGGGGAAGGCGGCACGGACACTGGGGAGCTCCTCGAGCCGGCGGCGCAGGTCGTGCGCGCGCGCCTCGTTCTGTTCCGCGAGCCTTGTCAAGCCGATGCCCCCGAGGTGGCCGAGGTAGACCGCCGCGGCGAGCGCCAGGAGCGTCTCGTTGGTGCAGATGTTCGACATCGCACGCTCGCGGCGGATGTGCTGTTCACGCGTCTGCAAGGTGAGCGTAAAGGCGTGGTTGCCGCGGTCGTCCCTGGAGAGCCCGACGACGCGGCCGGGCATCCTGCGGACAAGCGGTTCCTTGACCGCGAAGAGGCCGAGGAGCGGTCCCCCGTAGGCGATGGGGGTGCCGTAGCCGGCGAGTTCGCCGACGACGATGTCGGCGCCGTAGGCGCCCGGGCCATCGGCGACGGCGAGCGAAAGCGGGTCGGCCCCGACGACGAGGAGGCCGGCGTCGCGGTCTGTGAGAAGCTGTTTCAGGCGCGGCGCCTCCGGTTCCCACAATCCGAACAGGTTCGGCGTCTCGACATAGAGACCGACCACGTCGGGCCCGAGGGCCGTTTCCAGTGCGCCGATGTCGAGCGTGCCGGTCGCGCGGTCGAACGGCACCGACTCGATGGTGATGCCGGCACCGCTCGTGTAGTTCTCCAGGACGCTGCGCTTGTCCGGTGTGAGGTGCTCGGGGACGAGGAAGCGTGTGCCCTTTCCGGCGCGGGCGGCAAGGAGCGCGGCCTCGCCGATGGCGGTCGCCCAGTCGTATTGACTGATGTTGGCGACGTCCATGCCGGTGAGCGCGCACACCATGCTCTGGTACTCGAAGAGCCCCTGGAGCATGCCTTGCGACACTTCGGGCTGATAGGGGGTGTAAGAGGTGTAGAACTCGCTGCGGCCGACCAGGGCGGGCACCACGCTCGGGACGTAGTGTTCCTTGAGCCCGGCGCCGAGGAAGACGGGCATGCCGTCCGCCGGGCCGCGGTTCTTGCCGGCGAGTTCGTGCACACGGTCGAGCACCGCCTGCTCGGACATCGATGTGGCGAGCCGCAGGCCCTCGATCTGTACCTCCTTCGGGATGTCGGCGAATAGCGCGTCGACGGAGTCGGCTCCGATGTCGGAGAGCATGCGCGACGTGTGGCGTAGGTTCGGCACAAGGGTCGCGGCCGAGAAGGGGTCATCGAGGAAGGTGCGCGAGGGGACGGCGTCCGGCATAGTGGACCCGGACCGTGCCGACGGAGCGGCTCTATATAATGGTGGGGGGTCTGAAAAGAGGGCGTCCCCTCTTGGGCGGAGGGGCGCGCGGGCGTTGTCCGGAACCGGGCCCAGGGGCGTGGTGCGGAAGGTGCGGAAAAGCCGGCCGGGGGACGGTGCCGACGGGCCTCTTGGGTGGCGGTGTCGGCACGGCCGCCGGTCGCTCGTCCCCGCCCACGGTGGTTCATATGCCGCCGGGCGCCATCTTCGTCTGTCCCCTCGGGGACCGATACCTCCAGACCAGCGCGGCGGGGAGGTCTCCCAAGCGTACTCGTCCCTCCCCGCCCGCTCCCCTTCTTCCCTCCTTTTCGCGGCCGAACCGTTCAAATGCTCATTGGATGCGCAACCGACCGGTTGCACGCTATAAGGAGAGATTCCGGCTTGTCGTACCAGATAGCTCAAGTACCCATGCGGTGTTCGTGAACCCGCAGCACACGACCAGACCACCATCCACCACCAGACCATACATCCACCAGACCAACACCAACACCGATCATCCGCTGACCGGGACATCTTTTGCCCCTGGCCGCCGGCCGATCACGTGTGCTGCAAAACCGGTGGGGGCCGGCATCGCCGGCACCCCGCCACTCCTATTCTCCAGCGGCAGCCCTGCGTGCGCTCAGCGCAGGAGCGCCCCGTCACGCGGACAATAGCGGTCTTCCGGGTCCAGGCTCTCGAACCCGCACTCCGGACAGGCCTGCATCTGTACCGCTTCATCGCGCCCGCCGCCGCCGAAGAGGATCGGCACGAACGGCAGGAAGAGGAAACCGAAGAAGGCGACACCGCCGAAGAACCACCACAACACGAACGTCCCCGCGACCGTCACGGCGACGCTGAGAAGCAGCCACTTGAACGTACGCGCCTTGTCCCAAGACATGGCATCACTTGCCGAACGTGATCATCTCGATGATGCGGTCCCGGTCGAGCGGGCGTCGTGACACCCCATCGTCACCCGCCGCCTGGGCGACGGCGATGGCGACGGTGGGGACGACGCGCGGGTCGAGCGGGCTCGGCACGATGTACTCCGGCCCCAGTTCGTCGGGGGAGACGAGGGACGCGAGCGCCTTCGCCGCCGCCACCTGCATGCCGACGGTGATGTCGGTGGCCATGACGTCCAGGCTGCCGCGGAAGACACCCGGAAACCCCATGACGTTGTTGATCTGGTTGGGGAAATCGCTACGGCCGCTCGCGTAGACCTTGGCACCCGCATCGAGGGCGACCTCGGGCATGATCTCCGGCACCGGATTGGCCTGGGCGAAGACGATCGGATCGTCGGCCATGGCGCGCACCATTGACGAATCCATGACATCGGCCACCGAGACGCCGATGAAGACGTCGCGGTCCACCACCGCTTCTTTGAGTCCTCCGGCGAGGTTCCCCTTGTTCGTCACCTCGGCCATCTCCGTCTTCCACTTGTTCATCCCCTCCGTGCGGCCGCTGTGGATGGTGCCCTTCGAATCGCACAGGATGACATCGCGCACACCCTCATGCATGAGCAGCTTGGCGATCGCGATGCCTGCGGCGCCCGCACCGTTCACGACGACATGCAGGTCCTCGAGCGGCTTGTCGACCACCTTGCAGGCGTTCAGGAGACCCGCGAGCGTGATGATGGCGGTGCCGTGCTGGTCGTCATGGAAGACCGGGATGGTCATCTCCTTGCGCAACCGTTCCTCGATGGCGAAGCAGCGCGGGGCGCTGATGTCCTCCAGGTTGATGCCGCCGAAGGTCGGTTGCAAGAGCTTGACCGCCTCGACGAGCCGGTCCGGGTCCTTCGTGTCGAGACAGATCGGGATGCCGTCGATGCCGGCGAACTTCTTGAACAGGATGGCTTTCCCTTCCATGACCGGGAGCGCCGCGCGCGGGCCGAGGTCGCCCAGACCCAAGACCGCGGAACCGTCCGTCACGATGGCGACCTGGTTGCCCTTGTTCGTGTACTCGTAGACCTTGAGCATGTCCTGGGCGATCTCGCGGCACGGTTCCGCCACGCCTGGTGTGTAAGCGAGCGACAGGTCGCGCTGGTTGCGCATCGGCACCTTCGAGGCGATCTGGATCTTGCCGTGCGCCCGGCGATGGAACTCGAGCGCTTCCTCACGGGAGACCTCGGCCCGGCCCTTGGCCTTCTGGATGGGCGGGTCGGTGGCGACCATATCGGTCATGACGGCTGGGGCAGGTGGGCGTGCGGGAAAGCGTTTGCGGGGTCGCCTGGGCCGGATATGAGCACGACCTACGCCCGGACGGGGTGCCGTCCTGCGGCGTGCAGCGCCGCTGTCATGTCAAATCGCGTCGCGCCCGCGTCGCGCCTCCTCTTGACCGAGGAACGAACCTTGAAGGGCAAGGGACACGAAAACGTGGACAAGGTGAACCCAGAAATGCCTGTCAACTGTCAATCATGCGGCAAGGCGGAATCCGAGGAGCGGACGGTCCGCACCCTGACCGAGGTCGAACTTCCCGAAGAGGCGGCCGGAAACGTCCTCAACCTGTGCATGGACTGCCTTGAGACGCGCACCACCCGGACCTGGAGCCCTGACGAAGCGAAACAGGAACGACTCAACGAAGCCCTTGTCGAGGAACAACACAAACCGGCCCACCGCTTCACCTACCTGCGTGACGAAGACCAGAACGTCCACCTCGTGCGCGTCAGGCCGGAATGGATCGAAGAACAGAGCCCCACGAGCCGGTAGGGACGACGATCGCCATCGGAACGAGCCGGGGCCCTGATCGGACCGAACGGACGACGAGGTGGTAAGATGACCGAACACTGTATGACATGCGGCACCCGACCCGGCGAAGACGACAAGATCAAGATCCTCAGCGAGGTCCTCGGGCCGGAAGGTCTCGACGCCGGCAGCCTGAGGCTCTGCCAGACCTGTCTGGAAAAGCGCGAAGCACGCAGATGGTCCCGGCGCGACGAACAAGGGAAGCGGCTCTACCGGGCGCTTCGGACGAAGGACCATGAACAGGCACGACGATTCACCTATCTCACGGACCGGGACCGCATCCACCTGACCCGGCTCGAGCCACGGTGGGTCCACCGCCACGACATCCGTCCCTGAGCGGTCCCGCCTCACACGACGGTCAGGATGTCAGAACCGGTGATGATCCCGGCCGGCCGCCCCTGGTCGACCACGAGCACGGCGGGCGAATCGACCAAGAGGTTGTCGAGCGTCGAGAAATGGGCATCGAGCGAGACCGTCGGCGGAGGACCGGACATGACCTCCGAGACCTTCTGCTTGCCGAGCTTGCGCGGGTCGTCCATCTGGCGCACCCGCTCGATGAGGCGCGATTCGGACAGGATGCCGACCGGCTTGCCCCGCTCCATGACCGGGAGCTGACTGAAGCCGTTCTCGCGCATCATCTGGATGGCCCGCCGTACCGTGTCCCCTGGTGTGACCCAGGCGATGCGGCCGGAGATGAGGTCGCGCGCGTGCGGCAATTTTTCCGTCGCCGCCTCGTTCAGCACCTCCACGACCCGGGTCAGGGTCGACATGCGCGGGTCGACGCCGCCCTTCTCGATGCGTGCCACGAGGGGCTGGCTGATGGCCGCCCGTCTGGCGACTTCCTTTTGGGTCAGGCCCAGTTCGAGCCGCTTCTCGCGGATCTCGTTGCCCGTCGGAAGCCGCAGCACGAAGCCGGCCGATACGCCAGGAGCATATCATCGTTGGGGTGGGGTGGAACCGTGCATCGGGTCGTCTCTTCCTCGGTGCCGGCGGGCGGTCATCCATCGGAGACGGTCGACCTGTCCCCCGCAAGAATCGCCGGCAAGGACAAAGATGGGTGGTACACGTCCAAGTCCCTCCGTTCCCGATCATCGCCAGCGACGACCACTTGCCGAGGCTCTCGTGCGCCGAGCCGGAGCGGGTCATGGCCGGGGGCGGACGACCCTCCGCCTCCGGTCGTGCTGGCCCCGTCAATCCTGGACCGTCAGGTCCAAGGACCGGAAGAACGGCACCGAGTGGCGCGCCACGAAGACGGCATAGAGGGCGATGGCGGCCACATAGACCAAGATCGGGATGTAGTTGAAGACCGCCCCGACCTGGAGGCTGAAGCCGAAAGGCCCGCCGCCGTCGCTCGAGAACAAATCCACATACCCCAGGATCAGGAAGACGGTCCCGATAAGGAGCGGGATGCCCGCGAGCAGCATCACTTGTGCGATGCCGTGCCAAAGCGGCCTCGGACCACCTACCCCTTCCAATCGCAGGGCGATCCCCGCCACGAGCGACGTCCAAGCGACCGCCCACAGGAAGGCGTTCGCCGTCCCAATGTCCTCGCCGCCCGCCAATTCGAGAAGCGCCTCGGAGAAGTAGAGCTTGCCGTCCCCCAGGCCACCGTCGGATTCCAACGTGCCGAACGGCACGAGCGCCGTGACAAGGAGGCCCGCCAGGATGACGGCACCCACGACGAACGGGATCCGGGTCACCTCGCTCGCTGGGGGACGTGACGCCAATGCCTCGAGCGCCTTACGGCCGAAAAAGACCGACATCACGAAGACGGCGGCTCCCATGCCGAGGTCCAGGTAGGCGGCGACATGCAGGTGGCCTCCGGACATCTCGTCACTGAGCAGGGTCGTGAAATAATGGCCGAAAAGGCGCGACGTGTCCAAGGCGACAAGGAAACCGAAGAAGCCTGCCAGCACGGCGACCAACAGCCGCGCCCCATTGCGGACCAGCGCCGGCAGAGGCACGAGGGCCGAGCCGACGGACAACACCCCTGCCACGATCAGGAAGATGTAGGACATGAGTGGGCGCCCGAAGGCATCTTCCATCAAGCTGGCGGCCATACCGCCCGGGCTGTCCATCACCTCGGAACGTGTCGATGATGCCCCATCTTCCGGGTCAATGACCGGCACAAGATTGTAGAGCAAGATGCCCACGATGCCCACCACGACGAGCGCGATGCCGAAGACCAGAGCCGCCTGGCCGAGCGGCGGCGTCGCCGTCGGCCGCAGCTTCGCCGGCGGCTCGTACGGCGCACGCTCGGTGGTCGCTGGTCGCTGTGCCGCGGGCGGCGCCGCCGGCGCGCTCGGCGCCGGCGCTTCGCCTGCCGGTCGCTCCTTGCGCATCTGATCCAACGCCCAGTTCGACCCGCTGTCCTTCTCGGCCACCCTTCGCTCTGTCATGGGACGCACCTCGACCACCGCACGGCCGACGAAGAGGCTAGGACGACAGGTCTTGATAGCCGTGCCGGCGACCCGTGGCGGAAGCTCCCCGCCACCCCAACCCCTATAAGAACCCCTGGCCTCCCGCGGCCCGGGCGGCCCACCGCTCGGATGTCCATGGTGAAAGAGACGAACCACGTCGGCCCGAGCCCCGAAGAGATCGACCAGGTCTCGACGCCGCCCGTGCCCGGTGTCGACGGTCCTGGTCGCACGGTGCTCGTCTGCGTGGCGTGGCCCTACGCCAACGGCCACCTCCATCTCGGCCACATCGCCGGCTCGCTCCTTCCGCCGGACATCTTCGCGCGTTTCCAGCGCATGCAGGGCAACCGCGTGCTCATGGTGTCCGGCTCCGACTGCCACGGCACGCCCATCATGCTAACCGCGGAGAAGGAAGGCAAGGCGCCGAGCGAGGTGGTGGACCATTACAACGCCGAGCACATCAAGGCGATCCGCGATTTCGGCATCGCGTTCGACATCTTCACCAAGACCACCACCGAGAACCACGAGCGCAACGTCCAGGACATCTTCACCACCCTCCTCGACCAGGGCTACCTGGAGAAGCGCACCACCGAAGCGCCGTACGACCCCGGAGCCGGGCGTTTTCTGCCCGACCGCTACGTCGAAGGCACCTGTCCCCATTGCGGCTACACGGATGCGCGCGGCGACCAATGTGACGACTGCGGCAAGACCCTCGACGCCCATGAGCTCATCGACCCGCACCCGAAAGGCGCACCCGACGGCCGCATCGAGTTCCGCCCCACGGAACACTTCTTCTTCCTCCTGTCCCGGTTCCAGAAGCGTTTGGAGGAATACGTCGCCGACAAGCAACCCCACTGGCGTCCCAACACGAAGAACTTCACCAACAACTGGCTCAAGGAAGGCCTCCAGGACCGGCCCATCACCCGCGACCTCACCTGGGGCGTCCCCATCCCGCTCGACGGCTTCGAGGACAAACGGCTCTACGTCTGGTTCGAAGCGGTCTGCGGCTACTACACGTCGGCGATCGAATGGGCCGAACGGGTCGGCAAGCCGGACGCCTGGCGCACCTGGTGGGAATCGCCCGAGACCGAATCGGTCTATTTCCTCGGAAAGGACAACATCCCGTTCCACACGATCATCTGGCCGAGCATCTTGATGGGCTTCTCAGACGGACGGGAAGCGCGCGGCGAGAAGCGCCTGGTCCTGCCCTACGATGTGCCGGCCAACGAGTTCCTCAACCTCGACGGCAAACAGTTCTCCAAATCGCGCGGCATCGGCATCTGGGTGCCCGACGTGTTGGGCCGCTTCGACCCCGACGTGGTGCGCTACTACCTCTCGGTCAACATGCCCGAGAACCGCGACGCCAACTGGACCTGGGAAGACTTCGTCGCCAAGGTCAACGACGAACTCGTCGACTCATTCGGCAACCTGGTGCATCGCGCCTTGACGTTCACAGAGAAGAACTTCGGCGCCGTCCCCGAGCCCGGCACACTCGGCCCGGACGAAGAACGCCTGGTGGCGCGTATCCGCGACGTCCACGCGGAGGTCACCGACGACCTCGCCCACTCCCGCTTCAAGAAAGCCCTCCGCACCATCATGGGCCTCGCCAGCGAAGGCAACCGCTATTTCGCCGCTTCCGAACCGTGGCGCCTTGTCAAGGAGGACAAGGAACGCGCCGCCACCGTCCTGCACACCTCGATGTTCCTCGTGCGCTCGCTCTGCTTGATGCTCGCGCCCTACATCCCGTTCGCCACCCACCGGCTCTGGAAATATCTGGGCGAAGAGGGCGCTGTGCACGCTACCGCGTGGGTGGCGGCACTCGAACCGCCCACGGTCGGCATGAAGCTCAGCGTGCCCGAAGTGCTCTTCCGCAAGCTCGACCTCAAGGAGATCCTCCAGCCCGAGGCCCCCGAGTCGTCCGCCCCCCAGAAGAAGAAGGAGAAACCCAAGATGCCCACTGCCGAGACCACGAACAACGAGGTCACCATCGACGAGTTCGCCAAGCTCGACCTCCGCATCGCCACCGTCAAAAGCGTCGAAGACCACCCCGACGCCGACCGGCTCTACGTCATCAAGCTCGACGTCGGCGACCTCGGCGAACGCCAGGTCTGCGCCGGACTCAAAAAGTTCTACGCCCCCGATGAGATGGTCGGCAAAAAGGTCGCATTCATCGCCAACCTCAAACCCGCCGTCCTGCGCGGCGTCGAATCGCAAGGCATGATCCTCGCCGGCGATTCAGGGGACGCCGTGGCGTTCTTGACCCCCGAGAAGGAACTGCCGGCCGGGGCGAAGATCCGCTAGGTCCGCATGGCGCCGCCCGGTGACGTCGAAACGTTCGACCGCTTCGCCCGCTTCTACGACCTGTTCCCCGTGCCGACGCACCCAAAGGCGATCCGGAGGGCGATAGACGGCCGCGGTGGGCTCGTGGTCGACCTCGGCGGCGGGACCGGCAAGTACACCAACCGTGTGGTCCCCGACCGCGCTCGCGCCGCGGTGGTGGACGCCAGTCGGGAGATGCTTCGACGCGCCGCGAGACGGCGGCTACCGACCATCCAGGCCGGGGCGGACCGTGTGCCGATCCGCGACGGCACCGTCGACACCGTCCTCTGCACCGAGGCGTTCCACCATTTCGCCGGCATCCAGGACGCGGTCCTCGACGAAGTGGCCCGGATCCTCAAGCCCGACGGGATGTTCCTCCTGGAGGAACCGGACCCGACGCGGCTGCTTGGCCGACTGATGCGCTGGGGAGAACATGTACAAGGATGGGACTCCCGATTCCATCCTCCCGACGTGCTCGTCAAGATGCTCGAGGAACGGTTCGGGAAGGTGCTGAAGACCAAGAGCGGTCTGTTCACCGTCCTCCTGGTCGCCGAACGGCCGCGCCTGTGAACCGCGTCGACCAGGGACCGGCTCTTTCCATGGGACCAAATAGGGGTCTCGCCTTCGCGCGCCCCAATGTCCTACGATGAACGTCGCGGAGGCGGCGGCGGAGGCGGCTACCGCGGTGGCGGTGGCGGCGGCCGTGGTCCCTCCGGTCCGAGAGAATCGCACGAAGCCGTCTGCAGCAAGTGCGGCAAACAGACCACCGTCCCGTTCAAACCGACCGAAGGACGCCCCGTCTATTGCCGCGACTGCTTCAGCTCGATGCCGCGCGACCGCTGAGACACGACGGCCGGTCACCAAGCCTCGGCCATAGTGCCCACAAACGGCCACTCGACCGCGCCAAGGCCCATGAGCTCTTATACTAGGGCCCGTCATGCCAGGTTCAGATGGCCTACGAAGACCGTCGTGGCGGAGGTGGAGGCGGCTACCGCGGAGGCGGTGGCGGCCGTGGCCCCTCCGGCCCCAGAGAAATGCACGACGCAGTGTGCAGCAAGTGCGGAAAGCAGACCCAGGTGCCGTTCCGGCCAACCGAGGGTCGCCCCGTCTATTGCCGCGACTGCTTCAGCCAGATGCCCCGCGACCGTTAAGGTCCGAGCAACTGGTCTCTTCCCATCCAAGAAATGGCCTCGAAGGCCCCGTCGCGACTCTTCGCACAGCCCATCAGACCGGATCTAGGATCCTCATCCCCCTTTTTTCCCTTCTTTTCATACCGCTCGATCAGAAGAGCGCGAGCGCCGTCGGTCGATGACGTGGACGCGCGCGGCGGCCGGGCCTGTCCCCCCCATGGGTGTCCTCGAGGACGTCCCTCGGAAAACCAGAGGGGACCGGGACGCGCTGAGGAAGCACGATGAAAAGGGTCGGGGGTAAGACGCGAGGGAAAAGAAGGCTGGCGCGGTCCTATCCGCGCTTCTTGCTGAACTGGTCCTTCGCCGGTTCGCCCTCGATGTGCTCGTCCTCGCGGCGGATGCCGGCGAAGAGGGCGGGGCGGAGCTGGTCGATGGGGAAGACGCGCAGCCGGTAGTCGAAGGCGGCGAGGAGCGCCAGCTTGACGCCGAAGAGGATCATGTAGGTGACGGCGAGCGCGATGCCGCCGGCGGCGAGTTGTTCGGTCGTGGTCACCCAGTGAGAAGCGAAGAAGGGGCTGGGGTCGACGAGGAACTTGACGATAAAGAGGACGGAGAGCGAGACGGAGACGCCGATCAGGTTCTGGCGCCTGTTGTCGTCCTCACGGGCCCGGAACCGCTTGAAGCGTTCAGCGTATCGCAGGGTCTGCTGGTGGTGGAGCTCGTGTTCGTCATACATCCCGAAGATCCTCCCCCTAAGGGTGGCCATGTCAGGATTGACATATCGGGTTGAAAAGA
Source organism: Methanobacteriota archaeon (assembly GCA_019347805.1). GTDB lineage: Archaea > Thermoplasmatota > E2 > JACPAO01 > JAHWKR01 > JAHWKR01. The sequence goes on along the minus strand of JAHWKR010000020.1, from coordinate 33,558 downwards.
GTAACCCTGGAGGATGAGGCACAGTGGCGCCATGGGGGAGAGTCACCCCCGTTAGGGGGTGCAGAATGTGCAACGATGGGCAACAGTCGACAGAGGGCGGGGGCGGGCCGGCCTCAATCCTGGAGATCGTCCCCTGAGCCAGCCGGCGTCACGGGGTGCGTGACCGTTCACGTCGTTGTTGTAGTAGACGTAGAACCCTCGATGCGCCGATTGTCGGCTCGGAGCTGTTTGTCGCTGTAGCCTATCGAGGTGTCGCCGCCGGGGCCGTGGCGCCGGACGTAGGCGAAGGAGGCGTCGTTCGGCTCGTCGTTCGCCCCCACGCCCTTCATGTCGTGGATGGCATGTCAAGGTGGCGGGACCGGGGCGCTTAGTTCACGACGTTGAGCATCTCGTCCTCGAACGCCGCGCGGTCCTTCTCGCGCTCTTCGTCCGCCTGGAACATGGCGCGCAGTTCCGGTTCGAAGAAGAACTCCTTCTCGCCGAATGCCGGCTTGAGGTCGTTCAGCCAGATGGCCTCCTCGTCGTATTCGGCGAAGAACGGTCGTGCGCACCAGTCGGGATCGCGGCCCTGGAGGAAGCGCATGGTGAGCACCTTCTCGCCGTTGATCGTCGCCGGGCCGAGCACCTCGACCTTGCCGGGCTCCGCCGACATCGAGGGGCCACGCACGGTGCGGCAGAGACCAGAGACCTGTTTGTAGGCCTCGCGGAAGATCTCCCACGAGCGCACGAGCGGGACGCCGAAGTATTCCTGGGCGCCCGTGTCGCGCACGACGAACATGTAGTACGGGACGACACCCAGGTTCGCCTCGGTGCGCCACTTGCGCGCCCAGACGTCGGCGTCGTCGTTGATGTTCTTGAGAAGGGGGGTCTGGCTGCGGATGACCGCGCCGGTCTTGCGGATGTTGTGGATGGCACGTTGCACCACCGGCGTCGCGAGTTCGACGGGGTGGTTGAAGTGCGCCATGAAGGCGAGCTGCTTGCTCGATTCGACGACGTCCCGGAAGGTCTCCAGGACATGCTCATGACCATGGTCGTTGACGTACTTGTAGGGCCAATAGGTGAGCGACTTCGAGCCGATGCGGATGGTCTTGAGGCTCGGGAGGTCCGCCTCGATGAGCGGTCGGAAGTAGGTGTCGATGAGCTTGGGCGACATCACCATCGGGTCGCCACCCGTGAAAAGGACGTCCGAGACCTCCGGGTGTTCGCCGAGATACTCGACCAGGGAACCGATCTCCTTGGTGGCGAACTTGACGTCCTCATCCATGTTGACGAACTGCGGCCAGCGGAAACAGAACGAGCAATAGGCGTGGCAGGTCTGGCCCTGGCTCGGGAAGAACAGGATGGTCTCGTTGTATTTGTGCTGGGTGCCCGCGAACTTCTCGCCATAGAGTTCGGGCACGTTGTGCTCCAGTTGACCGGCCGGATGGGGGTTCAGTTCGTGACGGATCTCGTTCGCCACGCGCTCCCGTTCCTTGCGGTCGTCCGTCTCACGGATACAAGCGGCCATCTTCTCGAAGTGCTCCGGCTTGAGCATGCCGCGCTGCGGGAAGTTGAGCACGTACATCGGGTCGTGCGGGACCTTCGACCAATCGATGAGCTGCTCGACGACGTAGTTGTTCGTCTTGAACGGGAAGACGCTGCCGACCACCTCGACATCGAACATCTGCTCCTCGTCCAGGTGCTCCTCCACATGGGCGATCTTGCGGAAATTGTGGAGCTGATGGGGCCGATACTGCAGAGGCTCGATCTCTTCGTCGTAAGAATGGACATGATGAGCGCCGTTCGTGAAGGTCCCGTTCATATGATCGTCTCCTGGCAGCGGTCATGAGAGACGTGACGACCCGGTCCAGCGTCCGGGAAAGGTCGAAGACGCCGGCTGTTCGGTCGTCACCGTGGTTCAGTGACCCCCGCCGATACGCTGACCTTGACCCACCATCCGATATGAGCATTTCGATAGCCGTAGGAGAAAGGGTCTTACCTGTACAGGTCTTTCCGAACGGTTCACGTGCGGGCGCGGGCGCGACCCCGTCAACGGCTGACAAGGTGGATGTCCGAACACTTCCTGTCGTACGTGCGGATGTCCGCTGGGCGTCCTCGATCCGACCGAACATGTCCGCGATGATGATGGAACGGGGCCGTATGATACGGGAGCGGTCCGCACGCTCAGGGATTTCCTTCACTATCTCCCATCCTGCGTCGAACATCCGACCCGACATCAGCAGAACAGTCGCCGGACCGGCATGACCGGTGACGATGAACTGCAGCCATCCGGATGCAGCACATGCCGCGCACGCACACGCGTCGGTGCACCTCGGTCCCCCGTTGTGGACCCGTCCATGGGACCCCACCATGTCACCCACGGCCCGGACCAGGTCCGATAGGGCCCTAGCAACAAGGCTATCAAGGCCCCCCCGTCTGTCGCGGATGCAGACACGCCACTCAAAAAGTACCACTTTTTGGGACCACCACGCACGCAGACCACCACACCACCACCACCACACACCCTTTTCCGGCGTGTTCTGCATCCTTTTCACACAGCGAAGCGATCGTCCCCTCCCGGCAGGGACATAAGCGCCTTCGCGAGTCCCTTCGGCACACGACGCATGCCCGACGACGGAACCACGTACGAGACCTGGGCCGATCCGCGCGACGTCCGCCCGGTCGCCGCCCGCATCGACCTCCATTGTCATTCGGCGTTCTCCAAGGACAGCCTCGGCACCCTCGACGCCATCGCCGCCGCGGCACGCGGCAAAGGACTCGACGGCGTCTGCCTCACCGACCACGACACGGTGCGTCACCATGGCGCCATCGAGGACTGGAACCGAACGCACGGCGACGGCTTCCGATTCTGGCCTGGCTGTGAGGTGTCGACGAACACCGGGCACATGCTCGCCATCGGGATCCGCGAAGCCGTCCCCTACGGTCTTCCCGTCGAAGAGACCATCGACGAGATCATCGCGGCCGGTGGTATGGCCGTGCCGTCCCATCCGCTTCGGCGCGGCAGCGGGGTGCGCATGGACGGCCTTGACAGGCACGGCACCATCATTCGCGCGGTCGAAGTGTGGAACGCCCAAGAGCCGGAACGGCGCAACCAAGAGGTCGCCGACTGGGCGCGCACGAACCGCGTCGGCGGGACCGGTGGCTCCGATGCGCACCAGGTCCACGACACCGGCAACGGCTACACGCTGTTTCCCGACAACGTCGACCTCCTCGACGACCTCCTCGACCAGCTCGCCGGCGGCGACACCTGGGGCGTCGGCACGAAGACCGCACGGACCACCCTCGTCAGGCAGGCCGCGCGCAACACACTGCGGCGTCTCACAAGGCGTCTGTGATGGAAGAGGACCTCGAACGGTCGAAGGCATGAGCGCCTGCTGAGGGTGCGAGGGTCGATATGTCCCTTACCGCGGCCATGGCGTTGAAGGCAGAGGAGCGTCGACCCGACCATGAGCGATATGGTGAAAGAGATCGACGCCAAGACCACCAAGAAGATGGTCGAAGAAGACGACGACGTCGTCCTGATCGACGTACTCGGTGAAGAGAGCTACGAGAAACGCCACCTGCCGGAGGCCATCAACATCCCGGTGAACGACGAACGCTTCGAGGAGAAGGTCAAGGAGGCCGTCCCGTCGAAGGAGACTCCGGTCATCGTCTATTGTGCCGACCCGCCGTGCGAAGCGAGTCCGAAGGCGGCGAAGAAGCTCGAGGAGATGGGCTACAAGAACGTCCACGACTTCGACGCCGGACTCCTCGGTTGGCGCAGGGCCGGTTATGAATACGCAGAAGGCACCGGACCAGAAAGACTCTCCATGCGCGAACTCTGACACCGAGACCAGGACGCTGACATGTCCGGGTCCGCGTCCCGACATTTTTTCCCCACCGGACGAGGAGTCGGAAAACACATGGTGGAGACGATCGACGCCCGCCGCGCACACGACATGCTCGACCAAGGAGAAGTCGTCCTCCTCGACGTCATGCCGCGGGAGAGCTATGAAAGGCTGCACATCCCGAAAGCCGTGAACGTTCCCTACTTCCATGATCGGTTCGACGAGCGCGCCCAGCACAAACTGCCCGAGAAGGACGCCAAGGTCATCGTCTACGCCTCGGAGGCAAAAGACGAAGAGGGCGCCAAGGCGGCAAAGCGGCTCGAATCGCTCGGGTTCCCCCACGTCTACCACCTCTCCGATGGCCTCCAGGCGTGGCGCGAAGAAGGTTACACGTTCTCCGGTGGCGGACTCGAACGCGAACCGCGGATGTAGACATCGTCCTCATCCGGCCAAAGGTTTTCCGCAGGCCGCCCATCCGCCACTCTGATGGTGGTGGTGCCGGGCGCCATCAGTGAAGGCGACACGGAGGAGGAGGAGGAGGCCGTGACGAACGTCACGGAAGCGATCGGACTCATTCTCGATGTACGCATGGAGAACGCGCGCAACAGGCACGCCCTCATGCACACTGTGGACATCGGTGTCGCCGCCTGAAGCCCCGAAACTACCCCGGGACATGGGTCATGATCGACTCATCCGGTTCCTGAAGCGCGAGGGCTGGAGGGCCGTCCGAGAAGGAGGGCGGCACACCATCCTGGAAAAAGACAGCGAACACCTTGCTGTCCCCCGCCACACGGTGCTCAAGACCGGGACCGTCGCCGCTGTTCTCAAGCAGAGCGGTGTTCCAAGCAAGCGTTGGAATCGTCTGCAGAGCCAAAACCTTCAAGACCGCCCCTTCACCATCGCCGCCCGGTGCCCCGGCCGACGCCGTACGACGACATCCAGGCACGGCTCTCGAGCCTCGGCGCCCGCGTCGCGTCGCTCCCGCGCAAATGGGAACGCCTGGGCGACGTCCTCGTCGTACGGCTCCCGGACGACACGTTCACGGCCGGTGAGACGGAAGCGATCGCCGCCGTCTATGCGGAGGTCCTCCGCGCCCGCATCGTCCTCCGCGACCGCGGTGGCATCAAGGGTGACCTGCGCGAACCGGACATCGTCAGGCTCTACGGCGAGGGCAGCGCCGAGACGCTCCATGTCCAGGACGGCATCCGGTATCGGCTCGATCCGGAACGCGTCATGTGGTCGTCGGGCAACATGGTGGAACGCATCCGCATGGGACAGTTGTCCGCCCATGGCGACACCGTGGTCGACCTCTTCGCCGGCATCGGCTATCTCACGCTCCCGCTCCTCGTCCACGCCGGAGCGGAACGGGCCGTCTGCTGCGAACTGAACCCGGTCTCCGCGCGTTTCCTGCACGAGAACGCCCGACTGAACGATGTCGCCGGGCGCATCGAGGTGCGACAAGGAGACTGCCGTGACGTGGCGCCCACCGGTGTCGCCGACCGCGTCCTTCTCGGCTGGTTCCCCGGTGGCCATCGCTACCTCGACGTCGCCCTGCGCGCCCTCAAGCCAGAAGGTGGCATCATCCACTACCATGACACCACCAAGGCGGACGCACCCGAGGACGAACTCCTCGACCATCTCGCCGCCGCGGCGGCCGCGGCTGGCCGCCGGATCGTCTCGAGCGGTTGCCGCGTCGTCAAATCCTACGCCCCCGGGGTCGTCCACGCCGTCCTGGACGCCGGACTCGCGCCCCTGCCGCCGCGAACGGAAGCCACATACACGAGCCCCGCGGAGGGCGCAACCGCGTGAGCCCCTCATGGAGACGCGGTGCCGTCCGCGAAGAACCACCGCTCGCCTGGGACCCGCCCGTCCCGCTGCACGCCTTCTGGGCCGGCCAGGACGACCCGAAGAAGAACACCGCGAAGAAGCTCGCCAAACATCATCTCATCCGACTCGTCGAGTCGCCGCGGGCATTGCCGCACGGTGCCATCCTTCTCGATCCCTTCGCCAAGAAAGCGCTCTCGCGCGAAGACCACGAGGCCGCCCATCGCTTCGGCGTCTCCGCCGTCGACTGCTCCTGGGCGCACGCCGAGCCGACCTTCCGCAACGCCCGCAAAGGGCTGCATCCGCGCGCCCTGCCGTTCCTGGTCGCCGCCAATCCGACCCGCTTCGGGAAGCCGTTCGAACTTTCGACCGTGGAAGCGTTCGCCGCGGCGCTCGTCATCCTCGGACATCGTGACGCGGCCGAGCGGATCATGGCGGTGTTCCCGTGGGCGCAGACCTTCTTCGAGGTCAACGCCGAACCGCTCATCGCCTACGCGGAGGCGGAGTCGAGCAGCGACGTGGTGCAAGCGCAAGAGCTCTTCCTGCCGAGCGACGAAGAAGAATAAGCCCACGTCGTGTGGGGACGACGGCTGGCTGGCGCCCGACACGGCGAAGGAACCCTTCGAACCCTCCAGGGCCCGGTCCCACCCCGACACGGAAAGTACAAACCGCACCGCCCGGCATCCCCGCCGTGGTGAGACCCCGCACCGGCCTCGTCCTCGTCGCCCTCCTTCTGACAGCCTTGACGCTCTCGGGTTGCCTCGGAGGTCCCGAAGAAGGCCCCATGGTCGGCAACCAGGCGCCGCCCATCGAGGTGACGACGATCGAGGGTGAGACCTGGCGGCTCTCCGACCAGCGCGGCAAAGTGGTCCTCATCGACCTCATGGGCGTCAACTGTCCCCCGTGCCGCGCCGCCATGCCCCATCTCAAGGCGACGCACGAGAAGTACAACGCGACCGGGTTCGAGCTCATCAGCATCGACATGGGCGCCGTCTTCCCCGGCCTCGGCGGCGACACGGAGGAGGTGCGGGCGTTCAAGGAAGAGTTCGATGCCGGGTGGGCGTTCGCGAAGGACAGCGAAGGCACGGTCGGACAGAAGTATCGGCCCATCGCCCTCCCCACAGCGCTCTTCGTGGGGACGGACGGTGTCATCCGCAAAGTGCTCTCCGGAGGCGTCCACAGTGAGGAAGAGTTCACCGCCGGCATCGAGCAGGCGTTCGCGGAAAGCCCGGAGGACACGTCTTCCGCCGAAGCCCCGTTCGCGCCGGATTTTGGGGGCGACCTCCGCACGGCGGCCATCCTTGTCGCCTTCGCCGCCGGCATCCTGTCGTTCTTCGCCCCATGCAGCGTCGCCATGCTGCCCGCGTTCATCTCATACTATCTCGGTCGGCCGAGCGGGCGGCGCACCGACAGCGGTGACGAGGACGGACCGGAGAAAGGAGGCAAGAAGAACGTCGTCTTCGCGGTGCTCCTCGCCATCGCGGGTGTGGTCCTCTTCGCGGTCGGATTCTCCGAGGTCATCGACGTCGGAGCAGGCCTGGCCCAGATCTCCATCACGCAGATCCTCCTCTTCACCGCCGGGACGTTGTCCATCGTCGCGGCGGGCCTCATGTCCTCCCCCGGCCGCGCCCGCCAAGGCGGCAAGCTCGGGCTCGTCGTGGCGCTCGGTATCTTCGCCGTCTTCCTGCTCATCGGCCTCCCGTTCTTCGGGATCCTCCAGCTCATCAGCTTCGAGGCACAGGTCTACATCGTCCTCGCCGTCGCCGCCGTTCTGATCCTGCTCGGGGTCGCAGGACTGTATGGCAAGGACCCCCTCTCGTTCACCATGCCGTTCAAGGCCCCACAGAAGCGTGACACCGCCTCGTTCTTCGCCTTCGGCGTCTTCTATGGCCTCGTCGCCATGAGCTGCAACCTGCCCCTCTTCCTCGTCGCCGCCCTCGGACCGCTCGTCCAGGACGCCGACCCTGTCACCGCGCTCCTCGCCCTCGGCGCCTATGGTGCCGGGATGGGCCTGCTCATGATCGCCCTCTCGGTGGGCGTGGCGTTGTCGCGGGAAGCGATTCAGAAAAAGCTGACCGCCGCCGTCCCCAAGGTGCAATTCGTCGGCAACATCCTGCTCATCTTGGCGGGCGCCTACATCATCTGGTACGATCTGACGGTCCTACGGGTGCAGGGTGTGTAGCACCACACCACGACGGCTGGCGATCGATGAGGAACATCCTACCTGAGGCGTTCGAAGTCCACTCCCTTTGCTCAGGACGGTGGCGTCTCCCGTGTCATCGAGTGAAGCCGATACACCCCGTCCATCTTGAGCGTGACCGTGACCGGCTCGCTGCCTTCGTTGCGCCAGAGAAGGGCATAGACCTCTGAGGCGTCGGCCGTGAAGTTCCCCTCGTCCTGGTCCGTGCGTTTCTCGATGGGACGTTCGGTCGCGCCCTCTTTGTGGTAGTGCACGTTGAAGTAGACCTCGCCATCGGCGTTCCATGTGTAGGCGAAACCGTCCCCGGGGACCATGTTCAGGTTGACCTCGGCGTAGTCGCGGTCGAGAATGGGGTAGACCGTGCCGCGGAGATCTCCAGGAAGGTCCCGCGCAGGATTGCGCGCCGGGATCGTGAAGGTCTCTTCGATGGCGCCGTACGGCTCGGCGATCCGCGCGGTGACCTGAAGCGCGAATCCCACATCCACGCCACGGCTGATGGTCACTTCGGCCTTCCATGTGCCGGGGGTGACGGATGCTGTGGTGGTGACGTAGCGATGGCTCTTGCTCTCCCCCCAACCATCAGCGGCCTCCTCACCGGCCGGGTCCAATAGGCGGAAATCGAGCACGGCGGCGGTCGTGGTCCAGACCAAGAGGCCTTCCACTTCGGTCGCGTTCTCAGGGACATCGAACGGGAAGACCTTCGGCTCTTCCGCACCGGCGGCAAGGAACCGGTCCTTGAACTCATACACCGCAGGCGAAAGGACCGGGCCTTCGGTGGTGGCAGGGGCTCCTGCCGGCGTCGGGTCGTCCCCGAGGCAACCCGACAACAGGACGATCGACAGGGCACAAGCGACGAAAACCGGGTTCACTGCAGGACGCATCGAGACACCGAGCGGTGAGTGAAGCTCCCTCTTTATGGAGGTTCCTCTTCCCTGCCCTGGATGAGGTCAACACCAGGTCCCACCGTCCGGGCGACCCAGGGATCGAGATCCCGAGCGGCCTCAAGGGCGTCTACAGCGAGCGAGCACAGAACGATCAATGACCGATCCTGTGCAGCGCCTTGACCTTCTCTTCGACACGCTCCTTCAGCCGAGAGAACCCGACGAGCCTTTCGGTGAAGCGCAACCTGGACCCGTCATGGTCGTCCGCGTAATGCACGATGAGATGCTCCTCCGACCACCCGAGGAGGCCCCAGCCCTTCCCACGTTCGAGACGTGTCACCTGTTCCCAGCGGACAAAACGGCCATCACCCGTCGCGATGCCGTCATCGTCGATGCGGACTGCACAGCGCGCGACCGAGCGGACGCTGAAGAGCATCAGCCAGGCCAAGACGAGGGCGAGGCATACGCCGATCCAGTCGGACCACGACGAGCCGCCGACGTGGTAGAGGATGCCGACGTGGGCGACGGCCACGAAACTGAAGAAGACCGCCATCGCGACACCGCTGTAGACCGTGCGGCGCGAAGGCTGGAACTCCTCGGTCATGACCTGTAGTTCCGCACGAACCGGTTAAAAAACGCACCGGTGGTCGGGACAGGACTGGAATGTCCTTTTTCTGTGCTCCGACCGGAAACGCGGTCACCGGTGAAGACGGCGGGACGCTGCCACCGCGAAGAACGCGAGCAGGACGAACGTGAGCCAAGGTGCAGGTGAATCTTGTGCGACCCCGGTCTGCTCGAAGATGGGCACGATCATGAGGGACGCGATGAACCCCGGCTCCGAACGCTCCGGGACCGCACCTGGGTCGAACCCGACCACCTCGACGAAGAAGTAGTGACGCTCCGTCTCCTTCGCCGTGAAGTCGAACACGTGCGCCTCCCGCCCCGATGGATCGGCGACCGTGGTCTCGCTCGTCTCGAGGATCTGGAAGTCGTCGGGCCAGACACTGCGGTCGTCCGTTCGCAGCGCCAGATGGATCATCAGGTCGTAGGCGTCAGGCTCGAGGATGGCCGCGTTCCACGAATCCCCCTTCGTCGGGTCGACCTGGAAGACGACCACACCGGCCGGCGTCTCCACCGGGACCGGCTTCTGGGCGCAGTTGCACGACTGGTCATAATAGAGCGAGAAGGTCGCGTTGTCGGGGCCCTTGTTGACGATGGAGAGCGTGTACATGCCATCGGACGGCAACGCGCCCGAGAAGGTCTGCATGCCCTCTACGGCCGCAACGTCCCAGGAGAGCGCGGGCGCGGGCGACCCCTGTGCCTCGAACAGTTCGACACGGAGGGGGCCGGTCCCGTTGTCGATGCGGATGTTGACCAGGAAGACCCAACCCGCTGCGAACTCCCCTTCCTCGAAGGTGAGGGGCAGACTTTGCCGCTCGTCCGGCGCCAAGGTCTTGGTGTAGGGATTGACGTGTGGAAATCCGTGGACGCCTCCCTCGTGGGCCGACACCGAGGAGGCGGACCCGAGGGCGAGGGATACGGCGAGGAGCACGCTGAGGGACAGGAGGGTCCGACTCATCGGGTCGCGATTCCGGGGCCTCGGGGATAAGGGTTGCGACCCTTTTGCGGGCCACCTCAAGAACGGAGCGTCTCTTCGACCAGATCTTCGACCTTCTCGGTCGGCCGCCCGATGACCGCGCGGTCCGGCGTCACCACGATGGGGCGTTGCAGGGCGGCCGGGTGCTTGGCGACGAATGCCAGGACGTCGTCGTCGGAATGTCCCCGGTCCATCTCGAACCCCGCCTCGATGGCCTCCTTCGGCCGCATCAGTTCCTTCGGCTCGCCGTCGAGCTTCTTGGCGATGGCCTGAAGGTCCTCCAAAGACGGTGGGTCCTCCATGTAGAGCACGACGTCGTAGGGGATCCCCGACTCGTCGAGGATGCGCTTCGCCTCGCGGGACTTCGAACAGGTGGGCTTGTGGTAGAGCGTGAGGTCGGCCATCGGCTCCGGCCAAGCGAGTCCGCGATTTGGGGGCTTCGGTGGGGGCTCCCTTAGCGGCCGGGACTACTTTCGGTCCCCTCCCTCGAAACCGGTCAAATAGCGCCCCCGGCTCATGCCGTCAGGCCGGCAGGCATCCGGGCAGCCGACGCAGCAGGCGGACGCCCGGAGCCTGCATGGACCCTCCCCAGACCCACCGCGGGACCCCGCGTGCGCAACGAGTGCGTCGCATCCCAACCGCAGAACTTCCCTCCCCATAGTATGGGGTCCCCGGTGGGACTCAGGCGTTCAGGTCCTCGGCCAGGATGAACGGGATCCGCCCCGCCACATCCCCCGCGCGTACCCCATAGGACTGGTCCTCGTAGGCGAGGAGGCCCGCCGCGCCGTTGATGTACGCCCCCAGTCGCGCCGCGTCGAACGGCGAACAGCCGCGCGAGAGCAGCGCCCCGACGACACCGCAGAGGACGTCGCCCGTCCCGCCGGTCGTCATGACCGGGTGATGCGTCACGTTGCGTGACACCTGGTCCTTGGTGATGATGAGGTCCGGTGCGCCTTTCAAAAGAATGGTGGTGTCGCTGTCGCCGATCCAGGTGCGGACGATGTCGATGCGGGTCTCGTCGTCTTCCTGAGGAAGTTCCTTGCCCGAGATGCGCTTGAACTCTCCCGCGTGCGGTGTGAGGATCGCTCCCAGGGACAGCAGTTCCTTGGCGTCCTTCCAGCGTAAAGCGTCGGCATCGAGCACCATACCGATGCCTTTCTGTTTGGCGATGAGGCAGGTCTCACGCACCGCCTCCACGGTCTCCGGCGCGTCACCGAGACCGGGTCCGATGACGAGCGCATCCGCGTCGTCCATGTGATCCACCACGGTGTCGACGTGCTCGATGCCGAACCGGTGACCCGCCAACGTGACGACGATCGCCTCGAGCAGGTTGTGCCGAGCCACGGAGGCCGCGTCGGCCGGCAGGATGAGATGACACAGATCGAGCCCGGTCATCATCGCGCCAAGCGCCGTGAGGCTTGGCGCACCGGAGTAAGGACCTCCGCCGACGATGATGAGCCGACCATGGTCGCCCTTGTGGCCCGTGTCCTCGCTGCGTGGATAGCGCGTCAAGAGGTCGCCGGGCCCGACATGCGTCTGGGCCTCCTCCGGGATACCGATGTCCGCGACCACGATCTCGCCACAGATCTCCGGATCCATGTCGTCCTTGACATCGTGCATCGTCACCGTGAGCGTCGCCACGAGCGGCGTGTCCGTGCCATGTCCGGTCGGCAGGTCGACGGCGACGATCGGCGCCTCGTGGTCCGAAAGGTGTGCGACGACGCGGTCGAACGGCGGCCGCAGGGCACCATGCACCCCGACGCCGAGCAGCGCGTCCACCACGATGTCCGCCTCGTCGATGAGGTCATCGAGGTTCGGGTCCGTATAGAGCAGGACCTTCACACCCGCCTCTTCGGCTTCATCGAGCGCATCCTGTGCCACCTCCGACTTCATCCCCTCCTCGGCACCTACGACGAGCAGGTAGACCGCACGCCCCGCCTCGTGCAACGCCCGCGCGGCGATACAGCCGTCGCCCCCGTTGTTGCCCGGCCCCGCGACCACGACCACTGTGCCTTCCGGCCACCGCTCCTTGACCGCGAAAGCCACTGCCAAGCCCGCGTTCTCCATGAGTTCCGCGGTGGGGACGCCAAGCGCCTCCGCGTTGCGGTCCAGGGCCTTCACGTCGGCAGGGGACAGGGGCACGCGCCCGGATGACGGATGGGGGCTCAAAGGGGTTGGGGTTTCGGGGGTGGAGGGGGGAAGCTATTTGGCACGGACCGAGGCATGACCGGGCATGGTCGGCCCAGTGGTCCGGTTCTTCTTCTCTACGGGGTTGATCACGGTCGCTTTCGTCGCCGTCGTGCCCGACGCCCCCACTTGGGAGGCCTGCATGGAACCGGGTGTCGAGATCACGGCCGAGGAGGCGGTGGCGCGCGGTCGCCGCGGCCTCGTCGTCGCCGGCCATTCACCCGACTTCGTGGCTGTTCAGGGGGATGAACTTGGTCTGCACGATTGTCGCCCGAAAGCAGGGCCGCTCATGCAGCAGCCGCACGACCCTCACGTCGGGAACGGTCTCGCGCCCCAATGGACCGTGACCTATACCGGTCTCGACGGCACGCCGCATTGTGTCCGTTCGACGGTGCGTGCCCACGGCGTGGTGGCTTCCGAACCTTGTGATTGGACAGGAGGGGGAGTGGCACCCCCGCATCTCTGGCCGCACGATCTTGCGCCTCTATTGAAGGCAGAACCCGATTGGACGGCCGACGACGGCCCTGAGTATGACACTCTGTACTGGCACGGTGGAGACAGGTGGCTCGTACAAGATGTCTATGGCCCCGACGACTCCCTCTCCATGATCCGCTTCAACGCCACGACCGGCGAAATCAGCTTCCGCATGTGGCACGATCTCACTCAGGAGCACTGCGACGAGACGGGATGCCATCCACCTCCACCTGGGCCGACCGTCACCGACCCGCCGCCGGCGAGGTCACCTGTGCCCTCCGACTCTCCCTGAGTCGACCATCGCCTGGCGCCCTCCGGAAACTTGAAGTGGCCCCTCCCCTGAACCCTGTCCCAGGAGCCTGCGGGCCCCGGAGACCATTGACATGATGCCAGGAATGGGAGGCAAAGGGATGTCGTCGGGCCAGATGAACAAGATGATGCGCCGGCTCGGCATCCAGGTCAAGGAGATCCCGGACGTCCAGGAGCTCATCGTCCGCACCTCGACGAAGCAGTACACGTTCCGCAACGTCGAACTCACCGTCATGGATTCCGGTGGGTCCAAGAACTACACCTTCACCGGCGCCGCAACCGTGCGCGACCTTACCGCCGAGGAGAAGTCGAAGGTCGCAGCCGCCGCCCCCGCCGCCGAAGCCGAGGCAGAGGCCGCCCCGGAAGCGGTCGAAGAGGAATCGCGCAGCGCCGAAGAGATGCTCGCCGACGTCGAGGTCGAGATCTCCGACGAAGACATCGCCCTCGTCGCGAGCCAGACCGGCAAATCCCCCAAAGAGGCCAAGAAGGTCCTCGAGGAGACGAAGGGGGACATCGCCGAGGCGATTGTCCGCCTCACAGAGTGAGGTGGACCAAGAGGCGAGGCGAAGCGAGCCGAGCGCCAAAGGCGCGAGGGGAGCATCGCCAGGCGATCGTCAGGCTCACAGAGTGAGCCTGACGAGGTGACCCGAGCGAGGGAGCCGAAGGCGACCGGGCGGGGGGAACATCGTCCGCCTCACAGAGTGAGGTGGACCAAGAGGCGAAGCGAGTCGAGCGCCCCGGGGGTGAGGGGAGCCATGCCGAGACGATCATCAGACACTGACCCGCGTTCGAAAGTCGGGCCACATGCACGGGATCGGACACGAGACCACCACGTCTCCCGTCCCGACACCACCCGCTCTTTTAAATAGCCCCAGAGGGACCATCCGGGAACAGGATTCCACACGCTCTCCATAAACCCTATATAGCCGCCGAAAGGGTCGAACCCGTCGGCAACGCCTTGGTGTCCCCGTGAAGGAGCTGCAACGTCACGCTGTCTACGCAATCGTCGGGCTCATCGCCTTCTTCCCGATCTTCAATCAGGTCGCGATCACCGCCCAGGACGCCCTGCGCGACGCCGACCACAAGTCGAAGTTCAAGGATTTCATCAAGGATTGGGACGACATCCCCGAGGATGAGAAACTCTCCTATTGGGACGGCAAATCGAGACCACCGGGACAGCAGGGGGACATCGACGAGGACAAGGTCGATGATGACGGACGGTTCCATGAGCCCGACGAGCCTCCGCCGCAGGACACGGACGGCGACGGCGTGCCGGACGAGGACGACGCCGACCCCGAAGACCCCAAGGTGCAGACCGACGAGGAGAAGGCGCGTGTGCGCGATGTCCAGGTCGAGATGTTCCGCTTCACCGGCGAGGACACACCCGTGAACGAGCAGAGCCGGCGCATCAGTGTCGCTGACAACGCCCCCGAGGGCGGTGAGTGGGAGTTCGTCCACACCTGGGTGACCTGGGACGTCGAGACGTTCAGCGGTTCGTACGACTTCGCCCTCTCCGACGATCGCGGTGTGCTTTGGGAGATCAGCGAGGGCAACCCGGTGCCGCGCACCACGCACGACGACGACGGCACCTCGGAGACCAAGAGCGTCCAGGGCGACATGAGCATGCGCAGCCAGTACACCCCGCTCGCCAACAGCGCCCCACAGCGGTTCGACATCGTCGTCTACGGCCAGTACCGCGTCTACGAGGACGCCCCCCAATAGAACCGGAGCCCCCCCAATGTCCCTGACCGCGATCCTCGGCCGACTCCTCACCCCGCTCGGGCTCTTGCGCGCCCTCACCGATTCCCCCTTTGGTGCACTCCTTGTCCTCATCGGCATCGGCAGCGTCCTCTTCA
This sequence comes from Methanobacteriota archaeon, assembly GCA_019347805.1. Classification (GTDB taxonomy): domain Archaea; phylum Thermoplasmatota; class E2; order JACPAO01; family JAHWKR01; genus JAHWKR01. Next base: position 18,403 of record JAHWKR010000020.1, on the reverse strand, counting down.
GCATCCTGGTCCTTGTGAAAAGCCGCAGCATGGTGGCCGTCCCGGCGACGGAAGCGCCCGTCCCGGCCCCCGCCAAGAAACGGCAAGCCACACCGGCCCCTGCGGCGACTCCCGCCCCGACCCCGCCACGCCCGCGCGCCACGACCGACCGCGTGGCCGTGAAGTTCCCCGCTATCCTGCGCGGACATCCCGACGTCTGGGGACTTCAGGAGCCGATCATTGTCGCCGTCGAGACCGACACGCAGGTCGTCCCGCCCGGCACACCCATCTCGCTGGCACTCCATCGCAAAGGCCGCAGCGTCCCCCTCGGCGAAGCGAGGACCGACAGCAAAGGGGTCGCCCGCTTCGAGGCACCGCTTACCGAAAAAGGCGAAGCCGACATCATCGCCCGCCTGCAAGGCGGGCAGGTGGACGGCCAAGCCGTGCGGCCGCTGCGCGTCGTCGACTACCGCGAGGAGATCGTCGAGACGTTCGAGGACTTCAAGGCGTGGGCGGACTCCCAGTTCGACTTCGTCGACCTCCGCATGACCGCGCGCGAGTTCGTCGACCGCTTCGCCGACGGCCGCCCCGGCACGCCCGTCGCGCCGCTCGACCGCATCGTCGACATCTACGAACTCTCCAACTACAGTGAGCACCCGGTCGACCGCTCCACCTACACGCGAATGGTGGAGGCGTTCCTCGAGCTCGAATCCGCCGGCGCCCTCGACGGCGAAGAAAGCCGATAGCGTGGACCCATGGCGCTTCCGAAGACGCGACCGAAAGCGACCGGCCACAACGGCACCTCCGAGCCCGAGGTCTCCACCTCATTGCCCCGTCGCTTCCAACTCGCACAAGAGGAAGCGACCGAGGTGCCCGAAGCGTTCGACGACCGCCCCAGCTCGACGCGCGGCGCCTGGCTCCGCCTTGTCGTGTACGGCGCGATCGGCCTCGCCCTCGGCTGGCTCATCGCCATGAACGGCGGCATCCCCGGCCTCGGCCTGCCCATCCCCGGCGTCTTCATGGCCGCCGACATCGCCCTCCCCGCGCTCTTCGCCGTCCTCCTCTCCTCCGGCGCGCTGGTGTTGAAACACCACATCCGCGACCCCGAACTGCGCGACTCCGCCACCACCATCCCCAAGGCGACCGAATGGGGCATCGTCCTCTTCTGGGTCGCCTGGACGCTCACCAACGTCCCGCAACTCGCCTTCGGCCTGCCCGGCGGGCTCATCGCCTACGCCCTCATCGGCACCCGGTTGCGCCTCAAGCGCGCCGGCTTCCCCGGCTACGGCCCCGGTCTCACCTTGTCACTCCTCGTCCTCGCCTTCTACGTACCGTGGATGCTCTTCCGCCAGGTCGCCCACAGCGTCCTCGGAAGCGGCGCCCTCGGTCCCCTTGCCCCGTTCGACCTCGTGAGCCTCGGCTACGGCGCCTTCGCCGCGGTCTTCGTCATGCGCGCCGCCGGCAGGGTGGGGAAGAAGGCCGACCGCATGGAGCGCAAAGTGGGCCTCGTCGACACCTCCAAGACACGCCAGAAAGAGAGCGAACAGCGCACGCTCGCCGCCGTCGTCATCTCCTATCTCGTCTTCCGTTTCTTCGTCTCCGACCAGATCCCCTACGGCCCCATCGTCGAATGGTTCCTCATCTGCGGCGGCATCCTCTTCTTCGCCATCGTCGTCGCGAACCGCATCGGCGTCGTCCCGACCGCCCTGGCGTTGCCCCGACCTGAGGTGCGCCGCCACGTCCAGGTGGTCTCCAACCTTCCCGACCAACGCCTTGCCGAGACGCAGACGCTCATCGACGATTACGTCACACGCGGCACCGACGCCGCCGAGGTGGCTCGACTCGTCCGCACCCTCTACGAAGAATCCGGCGTCCCGGCCGAACGCACCGACGCCGCCGTCCAGCGCATCCACGCGCACAGCGACCGGTCGCAACGGGCCAAGGCGGTCATGGACGCTCTCGATGCCCTCAGGGCCCGAAGAGACACCACCGGAACCCTGAAAACCGACCTTGGCGTGAGAACACGCAGGGCGACGGAGCGGCCGACGGCCCATTGAACCGAGGAAAGACCATGGCAGAACCACGACGCCAACAAGTCACCACCGAAGCCCCACTCGGGGCCCAGAAGGCCGCCTGCAACGCCATCATCGACCGCGTCGGCCAATGCTTCGTCGGCAAACGCGGCGTCGTCAAGAAACTGCTCGCCGGCTCCCTCTCCGGCGGCCACGTGCTCTTCGAGGATTACCCCGGGCTCGGCAAGACGCTCCTTGTCAAGGCTTTCAGCAAGGTCATCGGCGCCGACCACAAACGCGTCCAGTTCACCCCCGACATCCTCCCGAGCGACATCCTCGGCACCAAGGTGTGGGACCACTCCACGAAGACCTTCCGCCTCACCAAGGGCCCCGTCTTCACCAACGTGCTGCTCGCCGACGAGATCAACCGTTCGCCTCCCAAGACCCAGAGCGCGCTCCTCGAATCGATGGAGGAACGACAGGTCACCATCGACGGCGAGACCCTGCCGCTCCCGAGCCCCTTCTTCGTCCTCGCCACCCAGAACCCCATCGAACAGGAAGGCACCTATCCGCTCCCCGAGGCGCAGATGGACCGCTTCATCCTGCGGCTCTCCACCGGCTACCCGGACACGCTCCAGCACGAAGGCGAGATCCTCGCCCGCCGCGTCTTCTGGAAGAAGGACGACCCCACCGAGGACCTGCAACCGGTGCTCACATTGGCGCAGTTCCGCGGCCTCATGAAGAGCGTCGAGACGGACGTCTTCATCCACGAAGAGGTCATCTTCTACATCGCCCGGCTTGTCCGCGGCATCCGCGAACACCCCATGGTGGAGGTCGGGCCCTCGCCCCGTGGCAGCCTCGCGCTCCTCAAGGTCTCGCGCGCCATCTCGCTCATGGCCGGACGCGACTTCGTCGTCCCCGACGACGTCAAGATGTTCGCCTCCGACGCGCTCTCCCACCGCACGATCCTCAAGGTCGAGCACGTGCTTGAGGGCGCGACACCGGAACGGGTCGTGCAAGAGGTCGTCGAGAACACCACGCCGCCGTCGCGCTACCGCGTCGACGAATAGGAGGTCCCGTGGCCGCGATCACCCGGAGCGGACGATACTACCTCACCGCCTTCGGGCTCGCGTTCCTCGCCGGACTCGCCCTCGGCAACTTCACCTACCTGCTCTCCGGACTGCTGCTCCTCGGCTTCCTGCTCTTCGGCATCCGGCAAGGCTACCCGCGCTCCGTCGTCATCGAGCGGGAGACCTCCACCGCCCGCTGCACGGTCGGCGACATCGTCACCGTGCGGGTCGAGGCGCGCATCCGAAAAGGTGTCGGCTTCCTGCTCCTCCACGACAAGCTGCCCGGCGTCTTCGACCTCGTCGACGGCAACAACACCCACCTCGTCTGGAAAGGCGCCGGAGAGCGCCGCGTCCAGTACGAATACCGCATGAAATGCACCAAACGCGGCGGTTTCAGCCTCGCCGGCACCGTCGCCCACGGCGTCAATCCTCTCGGTCTCGTCGCCTCCCGACCGGTCGCCGCCGCCGAAGACCACGAACTCATCGTCGAACCGCGCATCCTCAAGGTGCGCCAGGTCAAGCACATGCGCGGCAAGGCGGTCAGCATCTTCCCAAGCGGCGACCGCGCCCGACTGGGCACCCTCACCAACGAGTTCAGCGAGATCCGCGACTACCAACGCGGCGACCCCCTCAAGAGCGTCAACTGGAAAGCCACCGCCAAGGCGTCCACCGAGGACCTCCTCACCCTCATGGTCAACGAATACGAGGTGGAAGGCAAGAAAGCCGTCTGGTTCTTCATCGACGCCGCCGACTACATGGAGGTCGGCAGCACCCTCACGAACACGTTCGACCAGACCGTCGAGGCGGCGCTCGAACTCCTTGAACACTTCATCGGCCGCGGCTTCCGCGTCGGCGGCACCGTCTACAACAGCGCCGGCGGAGCGCACGAAGCCCCCCTCTTCTATCCCGACCACGGCCGCTCGCAGTTCCTCAAAGTGGTCAAGGTGCTGACCGGCATCACCACCAGCTCCGCCCACGAAGGGCTCCCCGCCGCCGTCGAACGCTGCCGCGGCTTCCTGGCGCGCGAACGCCCCATGGTGCTCCTCGTCACCCGCCCCGAAGGCGACTTCGAACGCACCGTCCACGGCGTCAAACGGCTCATGAGCTACGCCACCACCGGCCGGCACCGCTCCCCCATCATGCTCCTTGCCCCGCAGGTGCGCACCGCCGCCCGCGAATCGCAGGACATCTCCGACCTCGCCCTCCTCGTCGCCGAGGAAGAGGCGCACAGCATGAACAAGAAGCTGCGCCGCATGGGTGTCAGCCTCGTCGAATGGGACCCGCAGCACAGTCCCGTCGCGGCTGTCCTGGCCCGGGGGGTGCGTACGCGATGACGGCGCGTGATGCGCCTCGCTGGTTAGAAGGTCGACCGGAGCGCAGCGGGCCGCGGCCGATCGGCGGCAAGGAGAGGGCACCTGCAGGTCCCCGAGACACCGTCGGCGACACCGACACAGACGGTCGCAGCTCCTTCATCGGTCGACAACTCCTCCTCATCGGCGGCGTCATCGTCGCCCTCGTCGTCGGCCAGACATTATCTGATTTCGTGGGTCGGCTGACATACCCGATCCTGATCCCAGAATTCCCGTACCTCTACGGTACGACCCTCCTCGCAACGGTCGTCTTCGGCATTGTCGGGCTCTTCACGGTCCTTCGTTCCCGCGACACCGGTTGGCCGATCTTCCTCCTCTTCGTCGGACTTTGGATCTTTGCTTTCGCCCTATTCGACAGCATCCTGCAATGGTTCGTCTTCCAGACAGGCAAAGGTTCGAGCGGTGGCCGCGTCAACGTGCTGGCGATCACAGCCTACATGGCCGCCCTCGGCTTCGCCATCCTCATCCACATGAACCAGGTGGCCAGGCGGCTGAAGGCGTTCTTCGCCGAGCGCGGCGTCGACACCGAAGAACTCGCCGGGGTCGAAGGACGGGTCCGCCTCACCGCGCACAAAGTGGTGTGGCCCCTGGTCGGGGTCATCGCCGCCTCCTCGGTCGTGCTCCTCGTCGGCGAGCTCGTCCTCGGACGCGCGACACTCGGTTCCGGAGGCCTCGGCATCATGGCCGGCCTCGCCGTCATCCTCGTACTTGCGACACTCGTCTTCCGGGCCCTGAGCGAAGAGCCGGAGGGCGTCGTCGAGAACGAGGAGACGACTCGTCGGACGCCTACGGAAGACGACCCGAAGAGATGAGGTCCCAGGTGACGAGCTCGAGGTCCCAGCCGTCGGCGTTCAGATGTCCGACCGCGTCCGGGATCGGCGAGTAGGCCAACCAGGCCCCGCTCGTCGTCACCGGGTCGAACACGTTGTAGCCGATCGACAGCGTCGACGCGGCACCGATCGCCTTCCCGTCCTTGGTCATGAGACCCGACCCCGAATCCCCCGGAACGCCAAGGGGCGCGATCTGGGCCGAGACCAGACGCCACTTGTCCGGGTGGTCGTCGTGCTTCGCGTCATAGACACCGCGCAAGACACCCTCCTCGCGGTTGGTCTCCTCGATGCCCAGGCGGAGCCCTGAGTTGCCGTAGACGATGACCCGCTGGCCGGCGCGCAACGCGTCCATGTCCGCAAGGGCGGTCGGGCCACCATAGTGGAGCGTGGCCGGATGGACGAGCCCCCAGTGTTCACGGGGGACCTCGAGGAGCGCGAAGTCGTGCGGATGGGCGTCGTTGTCGCCCTTCGGAACGAAACCGATCGCGTCCCACGACGAATAGGCGACGCGCGTCTTGAACGCCGGCCTCTCGTCATGGCCATAGACGGTGGTCGACTCGTCTCCCTTGGCACCGTCGACACAATGGGCGGCCGTCCCGATGTAGAGCGTCTCGTTGACCTTGTTCCAGTAGAGGAAGTTCGTCGTGCACTGACCGCTCCCCGTGACATGCCGCACACCGGGACGCACCACGGCGTCACCGATCGGCACCCACGCCGGGCGTGTCGTGTTCGTCGTGCCGTTGTCCGGCGGTGATGTGTCGTTTCCCGGGTCTCCGGTCGTGCCGTTGTCCGGGTCAATTGTCGTGTTGCCATCGGTCGGCGCGTCGTCCGTGGTGTTCGCATCGGGTTCATCAGGGGTGAGACCCGAGTCCTCGTTCCCGTCATCGCCGTCCTCCACATCCTCCGACCCGTTCTCCCCGTCGATGCCATCGGCCTGCGACATACAGCCCGAGAGGGACACCAGGAAGACAAGGAGGACGGCGGCGAACACCTTGTGGCGGGGTGGACGGAGGGACATCGGCAGGGGGAAGGCGCCATGCTGCGTATAAGAAAGATGTGGTGAAGACGTCGCAACTGGCAGGCAAGAACGGCCGCTTTCGGCCCCGGCCCCGCTGCTCATAAAGCAGCCGCTGTTGGGGCGGCTGTGCCCTTTGAGACCTTCGAGCACACCGCCGACATCGGACTCGAAGCGACCGGCGCCGATCTCGAGACGCTCATGCGCGATGTCGCCCAGGGCTTCTTCGCCATCGTCCGCGGCGACAGCCCCGTGGCCGAAAAGGAGAGCCGAAGGATCGACCTCGCATCGAAGTCGTTCGAACGCCTCGTCGTCGACCTCTTGGACGAACTCATCTACCTCACCGACGCCGACGGCCTTGTCTTCAAAGAGATGCGTGACCTCACCGTCGAGACCAAGAAGACCGATGACGGGCCGAGTTACACCCTCGCCTGCACCGTCGTCGGCGAGACGTTCGACCGAAAAAAGCATGCGGGCGCCATGCATGTGAAAGCCGTGACCCGCCACGAGCTCAGCGCCGAGCCGCCCAGGGACGGCCGCGAAGGCAAGGTCCGCGTCATTCTCGACATCTAAGGTGGCCGCCTCCCGAAACAAGGCCAGATCGTCAGATGGTGGTGCTCCTGTCCGGCTTTGACGGATGCACCCGGACGACCATCGTCCTCGGTCCCGCCGACCGACCTTCGCCCCAACGTTTTCAAGGGACCACCCCTCGCCCGACCCCATGGCCTGGGACGGCCCACTCGAACAGGTGGCCAAGAACATCTGGGAGATCCCCCAAGACTACACGGGCCAGAAGGGCGACCTCAAGATGCGCGTCCCCGGCCGCATCATCGCCGACGCCGCACTCATGGAGACCATCCGCGAGGACAACGCCCCAGAGCAGGTCGCCAACGTCGCCGCGCTCCCCGGCATCGTCGGCCACTCCTGGGCCATGCCCGACATCCATTGGGGCTACGGCTTCCCCATCGGTGGTGTCGCCGCCATGGACGCCGAAGAAGGCGTCATCTCGCCCGGTGGGGTCGGATTCGACATCAACTGCGGGGTCCGGCTCATCCGTACCGACCTCAAACGCGAAGACCTCCGCGGCAAGGAGAAAGCCCTCGTCGAGGAACTCTTCAAGGAGGTCCCCTGCGGCCTCGGTTCGAAAGCGCGCGTACGCCTCACCGACCGCGAACTGGAAGGCCCGCTCACCGAAGGCGCCCGCTGGGCCGTCGACCAAGGCTACGGCTGGGACGCCGACACCGAGGTGATGGAAGAATACGGCCGCATCGAAGGCGCCGACACCGACAAGGTCTCCGACAAGGCACGCAAACGTGGCGCGCCGCAGGTCGGCAGCCTCGGCTCGGGCAACCACTTCCTCGAGATCCAGAAGGTCGGCGAGATCCTCGACACCGATATCGCCAAGCGCTTCGGATTCACGGAAAAAGACCAACTGGCCATCATGGTCCACACCGGAAGCCGCGGCTTCGGCCACCAGGTGTGCAGCGACTACCTCAAGACCTTCGAGGACAACCTCGACCGGCATGGCATCCACCTTCCCGACAAACAACTCGCCTGCGGCCCCGCCAGATCACAGGAATCGATCGATTACCTCGGCGCCATGCACGCGGCCATCAACTTCGCCTTCGCCAACCGCCAGATGATCACCCACTGGACCCGCAACGCCTTTTCCAAGGTGCTTGGACGCGACGCCGAAGAGATGGGTATGCGCCTCGTCTACGACGTCGCCCACAACATCGTCAAACGCGAGACCCACATGGTCGACGGCAAGAAGCGCGACCTCTACGTCCACCGCAAAGGCGCCACCCGCGCGTTCGGCCCCGGGCGGGAAGAGGTGCCCGAGACCTACCGTGACATCGGCCAGCCCACCATCATCCCCGGGTCCATGGGCACCGGCAGCTACCTCCTCGTCGGCACCGAACGCTCCATGCAGACCGCCTTCGGCTCGACCTGCCACGGCGCCGGCCGCAAGATGTCGCGTTCCATGGCCAAGAAGACGTGGCGAGGGGAAGCACTCATCAAGGACCTCGGCAAAGAGGACATCACCGTGAAGGCCGACTCCCCCGCCACCGCCGCCGAAGAGGCCCCCGGCGCCTACAAGGACGTCATGAACGTCGTCCACGCCGCCGAAGAGGCCGGCATCTCCAACAAGGTGGTCCTCCTCCGCCCGGTCGCCGTCATCAAAGGATAGAGGCTCACCGATGGGATTCGAAGACGACCCCGTGTTCCGCAACCCGAAGATGCCCGTCAAGGCGGAACAGGCCGTGGCGGCACGCAGGAAGCCCTACCACCTCATGACGGCCGAGGAACGCGACCAGGCGTGGACGGCCGTACGCGAAGCGCAGAAGCGCCGCTCCAAGCGCATATCCCGCACGCCCATCCTCTTCGCCGGCGCCTGCATCGGCAGCATCATCGCCGGTATCACCCTCATCCACTTCGGGCACGACTGGGGCGGGTTCCTGCTCTGGGCCTCGGTCGCCTTCGCCGGGTTCTCCCTCATCGCCTTCGTGAAGGGTGTCTTCCAAGGATTGCCCTGGAAGGACGAGGATATGCCAGACCCACCTGGTTTCTAGCGAAACCTTCGGCGGGGCCCGTCTGCCTGCGGCTGCCGGATCCGCCGGGCTTCTGAAAGAAGCCCCGGTGGTGCTGCCGGATCCTCCCGGGTTCTGATCGCCTTCACGCGATGTTCTTCTGCATCTGCG
>JAHWKR010000020.1:0-9325 GCA_019347805.1 Methanobacteriota archaeon | reverse complement strand
TGCCGGATCCTCCCGGGTTCTGATCGCCTTCACGCGATGTTCTTCTGCATCTGCGTGAGCGCCAGGCCGACCTCACTCGCGACCCGCCGGGCGAGCGGTGGCGGCACGGCGTTGCCGACCGCGTCGAACTGCAGGTTGCGCTGACCGGTGAAGACGAAGTTCTCCGGGAACCCCATGAGCCGCGCGAACTCGCGCACCGTGCACAGGCGGTCCTCGAACGGATGCACGAACCGGGTGAACCCGTACATCGGGGGCGCGGTGGCCTCGGGGATGAGACGGAACCAGTTCGGATAGACCTCGTCGTGGCCGTTCAGGGAGATCGGTTCGAGGCAGTCGCCGGGCTCGAGGGACTGGATCTTGGTGAGCTTCTCGGGCGGGAGCGTGTCGATCTCGTGGTTCGACGTCTCGTTCTCGTCCTCCTCCGTCTCCTCCATGAGCGCGCCGACCGGCGGGCCCATCTCCTCGGGCGGCTCCGGTTCGAGGGGCACGTTGGAGAGGAAGAGCGAGACACGGTCGGTGGTGGCGCCGAAATCGGCGGCGTTGAGGAACGTGACATAGACCTGACCGGAGCCCGCCTTGGCGAACTCCTCACCGAGTGATTGCATGATGTCGTCCTCGGCGGCGTCCGGATGCAGTTCGAGCAGCCACGCCTTGGGGCGGCTCGCCGCGATGAAATCGACGAAGTGGAGCACGGTCTCGCCGTGATGGTCCTCGTAGAGGCGGTCGCGTGGTTCCTTGCGCCGCTCCTTGTTGGTGGCCATGAACGCCTCATACGGTGGGGCGCCGACGACGACGTCGACACCCATGAAGCTCTCCGGGACGAGGTCGACCACCTCTTTCTGCTGGATCTTGACGTCCGGGAGGTTGGCGTGGTACGCCTCGGTCATGTACTTGTTCGCCTCGACAGCGGACATGACCTTGAACCCGGCCGTCTTGAAGCCGAGCGAAAGCCCTCCTGCGCCTGCGAAAAGGTCGACCACACTGAACGTCATCACAGTTCCTCTTCGTCCCACACCCGGTACCGTCCGAAGGACAGGTCCCGCACGTGGATTTCGGCGTCAGTTTTGTGTTTGTTTAAGGCTTTCCCCACGCGGCTCTCATGCTGCACCCGAAGGCATGCGACAGCTTTATGCCAAAGCCCAGGTTCCCCGCGGCTTTTCGGCCTGGGGCGCCCAACACATCCCAAGTGAGAGGGCGCTGAGGCGCTCCCGAGTCCCGCCCGCACGGGTAACCGAAGGTGGGCCGCCGCGACCGCGGGCCAGGTGCCGGGCTATGCCCATCCTGTGGCGTAGCCGTTCTCCTGTCAAGCAGAACCACCGTTGGCGCCTTTCTGCAGACCCAAAACGATACATGCCAAGCGGCCTCTCCGGTCCTTAGGTGGCCATGTGCGTGTCCCGATCCCGATCGTCCTGAGCCTTGTCCTTGTCCTCCCCGTCCTGGGTGTGGCCCTGCCGCCCGCGATGGCGACCCATGATGGTCACCCGACCGTCCAGCCGCTCGACGGCACGAGCGACACGTTCTGGTTCCATAGCGCGGAAGACCTTCTCTGCTCGGACGCGGTGACCAAGGAACGCGGGGAGGATTTCGCGCATCCGGTCCTCTATGCCACCACCACCGAGGCCGACCCGTGCGCCCTCACCACATTCACCACCGACGGCGGGATCCTCCCGAGCGCCACCACGTACGCCTTCCAAGTGCGGTTCCTGCCGGTGCTCGACAGCGGCCTCATCCTCGAAGAGGGCGAACCCGTCCCGTACGACATCTGGGTCTGGACCGAACGGACCGGAGGCGTCTCGCCCCACATCACGTTCCATGCACCCGGTTGGACCCCCGGCCACGACGACGGTGCGCGGCTGTCGCCGACTGATGTGGTCCTCGCCCAGGACGGCATCACCTGGCATCATTTCACCGGAGACCTCGGCCCCGCCCCCGCCACGCTCGGCATCGGCAAGATGACCGTGACGGTGGACGTGTCCAACGATATAGACCAGCAACGCCGCCTCTCGACGCTGAGGAGCGGACTCGGCACCGTCGGCCCATACAAGTCGTCGCTCACGCTCCCGATCGTCGCCGAAGACGACCAGACCCTGTCGGCACCGACCTGGCCCGGCGACATCGACAGCGCGAGTGTCCGGCCTGGCGTCCAGCATGTGACAAAAGGTGCCCAGTGCACCGCCAATTTCGTCTTCCGCGACCGCGTGACCGGCACGCTCTACCTCGGCACCGCAGCCCACTGCGTCGACAACATCAACATCGGCGGCACGTCCACCGTGCGTGGACTCAAGGGCGGGATGGAGACGACACTCGCCTACAGTTCCTGGGAGAGCGGCGAATCGCACGACTTCGCGGTGCTGCAGATCGCCTCCGGGGACGAACAGAAGGTGCATCCGGCCATGCTCGGCTTCGGGGGTCCGACGCATCTTGCCGACAGCGCGAAGAGCCACATCGGCGACAAGGTCGTCTCGTTCGGCAACTCTGGGTTGCGGCCAGGCCCCTCCGAGATCGACAAAAAGGAAGGCTACGTCGTCTTCAGCGGCAGGTCCAGCTTCTCGGTGTGGACCGTCACCCCTGGCGTCCCCGGCGATTCCGGCAGTCCCATGCTCGACGACGAAGGCGGTGCGATGGGCGTGGTGGTCACCCTCCAGTTCATCGGGGCCAGGAACGGCGTCACAGGTCTCGACTACGCCCTTGAACGCGCGAAGACGCACGGCTTCGACCTCGAGGTGCAGACGCACGAGATCCTTGACCCCGGTCTGCTCCCGGACGTCGTCTGAAACGGTGACGCCGCGAAGCTAACCCCAGCGCGGATAGACCGCCCGTCCGCCGAGCTCTTCCTCGATGCGGAGGAGCTGGTTGTACTTCGCCATGCGATCGGTCCGCGAGGCAGAACCGGTCTTGATCTGGCCGGTCCCGCAGCCGACGGCGAGGTCGGCGATGGTGGTGTCCTCGGTCTCGCCGGAGCGGTGGGAGACGATCGCCGAATAGCCATTGACACGCGCCAACCGGATGCATTCCAGGGTCTCGCTCAACGTGCCCACCTGGTTCACCTTGACGAGGACGCTGTTCGCGATCCCCTTGTCGATGCCCTCGGCGAGGATCTTCGGGTCCGTGACGAAGAGGTCGTCACCGACGAGCTGACAGCGTTCGCCCAATTCCTTGGTGAGAAGCGCCCAGCCGTCCCAGTCGGATTCGTCGAGGCCGTCCTCGATGGAGACGATGGGATAACGCTCGACGAGGTCGCGGTAATAATCGGACATCTCGTCCGCCGCCATCGTGCGTCCCTCGGCCTCGAGCACGTATTTGCCGTCCTTGTAGAACTCGGAGGCGGCACAATCGAGCGCGAGCGCGATGTCGCGGCCAGGAGCGTAACCGGCCTGCTCGATGGCGGTCAAGAGCGTCTCGAGCGCCTGATCGTTGCTTTTGAGATCCGGCGCGAATCCACCCTCGTCACCCACGTTGGTGTTGAGGCCCTTGTCTTTCAACACCGACTTGAGGTTATGGAACGTCTCGGCGCCCATGCGGAGCGCTTCGCGGAACGAGGTCGCGCCGACCGGGACGACCATGAACTCCTGGATGTCGACGTTGTTGTCGGCATGCGCCCCACCGTTCAGGAGGTTCATGAGCGGCACCGGCATGATGCGCGCGTTCATCCCGCCGAGATACTGGTAGAGCGGCGCCCCTTGCTCGTAGGCGGCCGCCTTGGCGACCGCCAGCGAGACGCCGAGGATGGCGTTCGCACCGAGCGACGCCTTGTTGGGGGTGCCGTCGAGCTCGATGAGCAGCGCGTCGATCTCCGCCTGGTCGCGCGGGTCCATACCGGCCACCTTCGGGGCGACGACCTCCTCGACGTTCCGCACCGCCCGCATGACGCCCTTGCCGAGGTAACGGTCGTCCTTGTCGCGCATCTCGATGGCCTCCCGACTGCCCGTCGAGGCACCGCTCGGGACCGCTGCACGACCCACTGTGCCGGACGCCAACTCGACGTCCACCTCGACGGTAGGATTGCCTCTCGAATCCAGGATCTCGCGTCCATAGACGCCGACGATGGCCGACATGGTCGACGCGGGGAGCCGGGAGGACCACTTATGGGTGTCGGAAGCAGCGGTCCTCACCGCAGGGTCGCCCGCCACGCCACCTGGCCGCCCCATCCGGCGACCTCCGCGACGAGTCGATAGGCACCCGGCTCGAGCGGGGATTCCACGGTGGTCGTCGCCTCCGCGGCGTCGAAGGGGAAACGCGTCACCGTCGTGCCGCTGTCATCGACGAGCCGCAACGCCGGCGCCTCCCCCCACCCGTTGAGATCGACCTCCAGTACGAACGTGCCGGCGCGGTCCGTCTCGAACGACTCCGCCACCTCCGGCGCCTCGGTGGGGATCGTGTGCACCTCGAACCCGAGGCGGGGAACCGTACCGTGACTCGCCGCGGAGAGCCCCCACATACCGGTCCGGCCCTCGACCGTCTCGTGCAGGATGAAGAACCCGGTGATGGTGCCATGGTCGTCCTCGAGACCATGGGCCGCCTGCAGGAACAACGCCCGCTCCCCGCCGGGGTCGTAGAGCGAAAAATTGGCGGCCGCCTCGTCCGTCACCTCGCCGCTGAACTCGACCGCCATCCGCGCCGTCCCCTCCGGTGCCGTGACGTTCGCGAGGATCTCGCGCTCGGACGAGGCGAACGGCTCCCAGATGTTGGCAAAAAGCCGCTCCCCGACCCGATGCTTGTCCTGGAAGAGCTGTACGGGTTCCGGGTCGTCCGTGGCATGGCTGCAGCCGGCGAAGCCGAGGGCGAGGAAGAGCGACGTGACAAGGATCGTGCGGCCGCGCATCGCCATCAGAACATGACCGGTTCCGTGTACTCGCCCCACTCGTCGCGCAAGACCTGGGTCATCTCGCCGAGCGTGGCATAGACCTTGGTCGCGGCGAGGATGGGATACATGAGGTTCTCGTCGGTGTGCGCCGCACGCCGCAGCGCCTCGAGGGCGTCGTCGACCGCCTTCTGGTCACGACCGGCCTTCAGGGCGGCAAGACGCTTCTTCTGCTTCTCCTCCGCCTGTCGGTAATCGACCTTGAGGATCTCGGCCTTGTCCGCTTCGTCCGTGCGATACCGGTTGACCCCGACGATGACACGCTCGCCGCTCTCGATCTCGCGCTGGTAGCGGAAGGCGGCGTCGGCGATCTCGCGCTGGAAGAAGCCCTTCTCGATGGCCGGGATGACGCCGCCGAGCTTCTCGATGCGCTCGAAATACTTCTGCGCCTCCTCCTCCATCTCGTTGGTCAAGGTCTCGATGAAATAGGAACCCCCGAGCGGGTCGACCGTGTTGGCGACCCCTGATTCGTGGGCGATGATCTGTTGGGTCCTCAGAGCGATGCGCACCGCCTTCTCGGTCGGGAGCGCCAATGCCTCGTCGAAACTGTTCGTGTGCAACGACTGGGTGCCCCCGAGTACCGCGGCGAGCCCCTGGACCGCCGTCCGCACGATGTTGATCTCCGGTTGCTCCGCCGTCGCGCTGCAACCCGCGGTCTGGGTGTGGAAGCGCAGCATGAGCGACTTCGGCTTCTTGGCACCCATCTCTTCGTTCATGAAGCGAGACCAGATGCGACGCGCGGCACGGTACTTCGCGACCTCCTCGAAGAGGTCGTTGTGGGCGTTGAAGAAGAAGCTGAGGTTGGGCGCGAATTCATCGACATCGAGACCGCGCTCGACACCCCAGCGCACATACTCCATGCCATCGGCGAGCGTGAAGGCGAGTTCCTGCACCGCCGTCGAGCCCGCCTCGCGGATGTGGTAGCCCGAGATGCTGATGATGTTCCAGCGCGGCATGTGCTTGGCGGCGAACTCGACCGAGTCGGTGACGAGGCGCATGCTCGGCTCGGGCGGGAAGATGAACTCCTTCTGCGCGATGTATTCCTTCAGGATGTCGTTCTGGACCGTGCCGCCGAGCTGGTCCATCGAGTAGCCCTGTTTCTCGGCCGCCGCGATGTAGAACGCGAGGAGCATCGCCGCCGGCGAATTGATCGTCATGGACGACGTGATCTCGCCCATCGGGATGCCGTCGAACAGATCCTCCATGTCCTGCAGGCTGGAGACCGCGACCCCGCACACGCCGACCTCGCCGGCGCTCATCGGATGGTCGCCGTCATAGCCATAGAGGGTGGGGAAATCGACCGCCACCGAGAGGCCCGTCTGCCCCTGCTCAAGGAGATACTTGTAGCGCTTGTTCGTCTCCTCGGGGGTCCCGAAGCCGGCGAACTGGCGCATCGTCCAGAGCCGGCCGCGATACATGGTCGGCTGGACCCCACGGGTGTACGGATACTCGCCCGGGAAACCGAGGTCGCGCGAAAAATCAAGGTCCGCGATGTCGTCCGGCGTATAGAGCCGCCGGATGGGATACGAAGAGGTCGTCACGAAGCGGTCAAGCCGCTCCGGGTGCTTGTCGAGGACCCGTTTCAGGGTCGTCTGTTCCCAGCGCGCGCGCTCCGAGCGGACCGCCTCGATGGGGTCCGCCACGGGCACCTCGCCCTTCGAGTCCTCCACACGGGTCGCCGTGCCTCCGGACGTCATCAGAGGCCGCTTAGAAGGGGGGTTCATAAGGGTTTTCTGGTCGCGCGGAGTCGGGGAGCGCAGGGAAGCCTTTATCCATCGACGAGCGGCCTCCGCACCAAGGTGTGGACGATCGGGCCTTTCTGCTCCGTATAAAGCCGCGACCACTCCTTCGCCTCCTCGAACCCCTCGTCTTATGTAAGCAGACTGGAGGCCTCGTTCACATCGAGGGGGCACCGGGCCCCGCCCATGAACAGCGGAACCCGATGCGGGTGGTCCCCGACGGTGTCGGGTGTCCCCGGGTCAAGACCCGCGAACGGAGGTCGTGGCACACGTCCAAGACGGGCAGCACAAGGTATCGGAATCCAGACAGGTATGAAAGGTTCCTGGATGGAGGGTTCACACGGCCAGCGTTCCATAGGACCGCTCATCCGCGGGGGGAACCTTCTGGTTCCCTCGTGCCCCCTCCACTCGGATTGTTCAACTGTCCATCCAGCCTCCTTAAGTAGTTGGACTCCCCCGCAGATTCGGTGACCGTGCCGTGCACCTGTTGAAACGTCCCCTGCCGTGGCTCATCGTGATCCTGCTCCTCGCCGGGCCCGCCCTGGCGGTGATCCCTGTGGCCTCCGCCCAACTCACAGGCATCCGTTCCCAGACGGAGAGCCTCCTTCCGGACGCCAAGAACGCCGTCCAGGTGGCGACGGACCCGGCCGGCGACACCGAATTCTGGCCGCTCGGCCAAGCAGGCGAGAACCGACTCGACGGCACCACCGACATCGTCTCGCTCTCCCTCGCCGAGACCGAGGACCGCTTCCTCATCTCCGTCGAGCACCGGGACTACGACGCGCTCTCCAACAACCTCCAATCGGGACACTTCTTCGGCTGGTACTATTGCTGGCTCCGCTTCCAGGTCAACAGCGACGACCGGTGGCATTACGCCTCCAGCATCTGGATCGACACCGACGGCCCCGACGACATGGAGTTCATGGCCGACGGCTACATGGTCGAACGCGACGGCGACCGGGGAGAAGGCACCTATTTCGGCATGCTCCCCGTGGCCCTCGTCGACGACCACGTCGAGATCGTCTTCGACAAGACGGTCATGCGCGTCGGTGAGGACGGACGGCCGCTGCGTGTCGGCGACAAGCTGACCGACTTCGACCTCGGCTGTTACCGCTACACGATCTTCTTCGAGAACAGAGACCGTATGGAGGGCGCCGGAGAAGGTTCCGGTGTCTACAAGGTTACGCTCGCCGGCGGCACCGACGCCGTCACCGCCACCTACGTCGACGAGGACGGCGACAGCACGAACCGCGGTCTCACCCTACCCGCCGGGACATCCAAGAAAGCACCGGTCCTCCTCAAGAACCTCAAAGACTCCAAACTCATCGTCAACCTGACCGCCCGCGTCGTCGACGCCGACGGCAAGACGGCGCCAGGATGGAAGGCCATCGCCGCGCCCAACATGGAGGTCCCAGGCGCCGGTGAGCAACAGGCCACCGTGGTGGTCACACCACCCGAGGACGCCGCTCATCGCGCCTCCGCCACGCTGGTGGTCGAAGTGCGTCCGCTCGGCGGCACCGGCTCCGTGCAGGTGAAACGCCCGCTCTTCGTCTCCATCGCGCCGACCCCCGAGGACAACGTCCTCAAGTTCCACTCGAACCCCTATGTGCGCTACTGCTCCGGAATCTGCATCAGCGGCACCGACTACATGCCCATCGAGACCGCGCCGGTCCAGTTCGTGATGAACCTCCTCGACGACGACCCGGTCTTCGGGAACGAGGCGACCGAGCCCCACCCCTTGCGCATGACCGGTTTCTGGTACGATATGATGGCGTTCCTCGACGTCCCGCTCTCCAAAGCGCTCCGCATCGACGAAAGCGGCACCTACGTGCTCACCCTCGGCGCGACGACCGAGGTCGAACGCCCGCTCGTGTTCCACGCCCGCCTCATGGTCGGCTACGACGATGCCCTCCTCGCCGAAGGCAGCACCGAGACCACCGTCGGGGCCTCCGGGACGGTCGAACTCAAGATGACGCCGAACGCCAACACCCTTGACGTCGAGGCCGGCGATCGCATGGCGCTCTTCGTCCGTGTCGAAGAGGTCAATCCCGTGCCGAAGACGATCTTCACCTCCGGCACCGGACCCAGCATCAAGTGGGACCCGGCCGCCTCGAACCTCGCCCTCCCACTGCTTCCCATCGATGAGGACGCCTTCGACCTCACCGACGGCAGCGCCCTCCCCACCGTGCAACTGCGCAACGGCACCGAGCGGGAAGCCTACGTCAACCCCGAGAAGCCGTTCAGCTACGACCTCCGGCTCGTCAACGAAGGCGTCAAGAGCGACAAGCTCACCATCCAGGCGACCGGCAACGACCCCGCCTGGGGCCTTCGCATCGAACCCGGCACCCGCTTCGCGCTCGACCCCGGCCGCGCGGCACCCTTCAGCGTCCTCGTCACAGCGCCGGCCGGTGTCGAAGAAGGAGCGGTGCTGATCATCAACCTGACCGCCACGAGCGACAACGACGACAGGGTCAGCACCACCTTCACTCTGCGCGCCATCGCCACCGACCTCCAGGTCGACGAGAAAGGCTACACACCGCCACCGCCCGAAGAACACGTCGACCCGCTCGACGACGAGGAACGGACGAGCCCCGCGCCGGTGGCGCCGCTCATGGTGGTCGGTGTGCTGGGATTGGCGGCGGTGGGACGGCGGAGAAAGTAGGCTCCAGAGCGATCTGTTCTACCTGGGGGGAGGGAGGCTTGGCCTCCCTCCCCCCAGACCCCC
>JAHWKR010000019.1 GCA_019347805.1 Methanobacteriota archaeon | reverse complement strand
CCGGCGGAGTGGAAGTGCGGCCTAACGGTCGGTCAGGACCACGACCAAGCGACGGGGACCATGGGCGCCAAGGACGAGCCGTTTCTCGATGTCCGACGTGCGGCTCGGACCGGTCACGATGATGCGGGCGCGAGCATCGGCCGATGAAGGCAGGTCCTCGAGCGCCGCGACGATATCGGCTTTGGCAAGAAGCACCACCGATGACGCGGTGAACGTGGAAGGCGCATGGACGCCGTCCGTCTCCAACACCACCGACCCCGATTCTGCGATCGCATGCTCCGCCCGGACAAGTCCGAGGACCTCTTCCGGCCGTCGCCACGCCTCTTCGAGCGTCACTCGTTGCAGCCCGAGGTTGTCCACGTCGACATCGGGGCCTACGACGACATGACGAAGACCTGCTGCCGCGGCGATGTCTCGCACTATTTCCTGCCAGTCACCCGTCCCGCTATCGATCGCCTCCCCTGCGACCGCCTCGAGTTCCACCACGAATCGTGCCACCGGGTCCGGAATCTCTTCTCTCGGGATGGGCCGGTCGTCAAGGGCCGGCGGTGGCTCATCAGCTCCGTTGTTCGCGCGACCCAACGCGGTCCGGACAGCACGCAAGACCTCTTCACGTCCCATCTTCATCCCTCCCGATTGGGTGAGCTGCGCTTTTTTTCTTCTTTCGCCCGTCCCACATCGCGTGGAACGTCTCCGGTGCCGGACGTGGGAACTCCCGGTGCTTCGTCCACCCGGAAAGCGGTGGGGGGAGACGATGGAACGAGCCGCGTCCCGGGCGTGCCGGACCGAACAGGCGAGCCAGCTTACCCCCCACCCGCCATACCCGAGGACTCATGGCGGACCGGTACCACGCTTGCACCGTCGCCTTCTCGGCGATCCAGCCGGGTCTCGGCAAGCGCTCGTCCGACGCCGACGCGACCGCTCGGCTCCGGAGATGCAGCAGGATATCGGGGATCGGGATCTTGACCGGGCATGCCGACTCGCACGCTCCGCACAACGTCGACGCGTAGGGCAGCCGGCGGGTGTCGCGGTCCGGCTCGAGCTGCGGCCGCAGGATGGCCCCGATGGGTCCCCCATAGACACCGCCATAGGCGTGCCCGCCGACCGCCTGGTAGACCGGACAGACGTTCTGACAAGCCCCGCAGCGGATGCAATCGAGCGTGTCCCGTGCCGCCTCATCGGCCAGGATGCGGGTGCGGCCGGCATCGAGGAGGACGACATGCATCTCGTCCGGCCCTTCGGTCTCGTCCTTGCGGCGCGGGCCACGGAGCTCGTGGGTGTAAGCGGTGAGCTTCTGACCTGTCGCGCTCCGCGCAAGGAGTTTGAGGAAGACCGGTATGTCTGACGTGCGCGGCACGACCTTTTCGATGCCCGCGACGACGACGTGGACACGTGGAAGGGTCGTCGCGAGCCGGATGTTCGCCTCGTTCTCCACCAAGACCACTCGTCCGGTCTCGGCGACAAGGAAATTGGCGCCTGAGATGCCGCAATCGGCCTGATGGAACCGGTCCCTCAGGTGGTCACGTGCAAAACGAGCGAGGCGCTCCGGGTCGTCCGTCTGCGGTGTCCCAAGCTTTTCGTGGAACAGCCGGGAGATGCTTGCGACGTCCTCGTGGATGGCCGGGGCGGTGATATGGGAGGGCGGTCGTCCCGAGATCTGCACGATGAACTCGCCAAGATCGGTCTCCCACACCTCACGTCCGGTCGCCTCGAGCCGTTCCCGGAGTGCCATCTCCTCGGTCGCCATCGACTTGACCTTGGCGACCACGCGGACATCGTTGCGATCGAGGACGGCGCGGATGATGCCGATCGCCTCTTCATGCGTCGAAGCCCAATGCACATGCACGCCGTTCGCCTTCGCCGCCGCTTCGAAGGTGGTCAGATAATGGTCGAGGTGGCGGACGGTGTGGTGCTTGATCTCCTGTGCCCGGTCGCGCAGCGCGTCGACGTCCGGGAGTTCACGCCAACGGTCGCGCTGCTTGTCGACGGCCCGGCGCGTCGCCTCCGGAAGGGTGCGCATCAGGACCGGGTCCTTGAGCGCCTGTTTCGCCCGTTTGTTGAGCGGATGCATCACGGTTCCCCCGCAGCGCTTTCCCTCGGTCCCGGAGCGACATCGGATCTCTCCCCGCGGGCCCGGAGCGCGTCCCGCACAAGCACCGCGACATGCCGATATGCCGGACAACCGCCGTGGCCTTCCGTGGTCCCTGTGCGGCGTTCATGGCCGCCGCGCATGTGCATCAGGCAGCCGATGTCGAGCGCAGCGACCGTACCGGCACCCGACGCTGTCGCGCCTTCGACACAATCGAGTTTGTCCTCGAGGATCTTGCCGCTCATCTCCGGCATCTCGACCGAGAACCCACCGCCGAAGCCACAACAATTGTCGGCGCGCGGCAACGGGACGAGACGATGGCCGGTCGCCGCAAGCAGCCGCTCCGCCTCGCCATCGAGTCCGAGGACGCGGAGGCCATGGCACGCCGGATGATAGGCGACCCGGCGCTCTGGCGCCTCCGCATCGCGCTCAGGAAGCCAGCCAAGGTCGCGCACCAGGAACCGACTCCACTCCTCGACGCGCTTCGCGACCCGCTCGGCGGCCGCCCGCTCGTCGCTGCCTGCGGCGAACAGCGTCGGCCAGTAGACCTTCATCATGCTTCCGCACGACCCGCTCGGGACGATGATGGGCCCGGTGGTCCCGTCGTACAGGCGGATATGGCGCAGGGCCACCTGTCGTGCCTCGTCACGATGGCCGAGGTTGAATGCGGGTTGGCCACAACAGGTCTGCTCGGCGTCGAACGCGACCGTGCAACCGGCCGCCTCCAGCACGTCGGCGGCGGCCATCGCCGCCTCGGGGTCGAACTGGTCGGCCAGACAGGTGGCGAAGAGGCGGACCTGCCGGGAGTCATCGGCCATCGCGGCGCGATGCGCGGGGGTCTATTCGACCTCTACGGTCTCGGGCACCTGGAAATCCTCCGGCTCCTCGGCCACCTCGAGGTATTCCGGGCCGATGTCCTCGGCGATGTAGACCTGTTTGCCGGCGCGCCGGATGTCGACCCCGTTGGTGACCGCCGCCTTGGCGTCGATGCGCAGGATGATGGGCTCCTCGATGCGCACGCGTCCCGCCTCGTGGGCCGAGGCGTAGGACCCGGAAAGATGCAGCTTCTTGCGGTCGGTCGGGTGCAGGCCCGCCTCGAGGACGATGTCCTGCTCCTCTTCGGAGACCGGATAGAAGAGCTCTTCCACCTGGCAGAGCGGAAGGTCGTCGAGGACCACGTCGAGGCTGTGGCCGTAGGTGGCGCGCACCATGCCGCCGTCGACCTGGTAGCGGCCCTTCTCGTCGGTGTCGGCGATGGCCTCGATGTGGTGGGGCCGGAGCCAGTGGAGCCGGTTCTTCGAGTCACGCACCGCGTCGACCATGTCGCGCATGTCCACCCAACCGTACGAGTCCATCGTCAGGTCGAACCGGTCGGGGAAATGGCGGAGGATCCCGGCCATGATGCGGCCGACACGGTCGAGTTCCTGGTCGTTCATGAGGAAGCGGCCCTTGTCGCCGCACTCGGGACAGGTCTCACCGCGGAAGTATCCATGATCCTTGCACTCCGCCAGCATTTCGAATCGGGCCTACATCCGGGGGTCCTACTTGAAGCTACGGGGGCGAGAAGACCGGTCCGCACTGTTTTGCCGTCCCTCCTGTGGAGCATCGACACCTCCACGCAAGGCTTAAGAAAGACGAGCATTTGCGACGCATCCCGGCCCTCTTTTTTGGTCCCTTTGGGGGGATGACAGAGAGGCTATGTGGCGGACTGCAGATCCGCACACTCGGGTTCAAATCCCGATCCCCCCTCTTCTACTTCCGCGCGCTCGGCGCGATGTCGTCACGCCACGCTTCGCTCAGGCCGACGGCCCAATGGTCGGGTTCGACCCCCAGGCTCTTGAGCTTCGCCATGAGCTTCGTGCGGGGCTTGGAGCTGGTAAGCAGGACCGTCCGGCAGCCCGCCTTCTTGCCCGCCGCGACATCGGTGGCGTTGTCGCCGACCATCCAGCAGACCTCGGGGTCGAGCCGAAGGTCGCGCTTGGCGTCCTCGAGCAGTCCCGCCTTCGGCTTGCGGCAACGGCAGAGGCCATGGGGAAAGTGGTTGCAGGCGTAGACCGCCTCGATACGGGCACCCTGGGCGGCAAGGGCCTCCACCATGCGGCGGTTGATCTCGTCCGACACCTTGCGCGCCAGGAGGCGTGATCCGACGATGCCCTTGTTGGTGACGACGACGATGCGCCAGCCGTCCTGGGTCGCTTCGGCGAGCGCTTCTGGGACACCGGGCAGGAAGCGGAATTCCTCCCACGTGCGCGGTGTGCGCGGGTGTTCGTTGATGACGCCGTCTCGGTCGAGAAAGAGCACCTTGTCGCCCATCACGCCGCCTCCAGGTGGGTCTTCAATGTGGCGAGGGCGTCAAGGAAGAGGTCGCATTCCTCGGTCGTGTTGTAGGCATAGAGGCTCGCCCGCGCCCAGCCGCCGGCACCGCGGGCGTTCAACCAGCTGTGGACGCAGTGGGCGCCGCTCCGGATGCAGACGTTCGCCTTCTCGTCAAGGTAGAGCGCGACGTCATGGCTGTCCAACCCGGGCACGGTGAAGGGCACGATGGAACCCCGCAAGGCGGGATCCTGGGGGCCATGGACGACCGCAAGGTCCCGCGCTTCCAAGCCATCGGTGAGATGACGGTTGAGCTTGGTGACATGTTCGTGGACCTCGGCGGGACCGAGCCGCATGAGATAATCGGCTGCGGCTCCGGCGCCGATCATGCCGGCATAATCCTGCAAGCCGGCTTCGAACGTGTGCGGGGGGTCGAGGAGCGTGAAGCCATCGAGGCGTGTCTCGGCCACTGTGTTGCCGCCAAGGAAACGCGGTCTGAGGACCCGGAGCGCTTCGTCGGTGCCATAGAGGCAGCCGACACCGCTCGGTCCCATCATCTTGTGCACGGACCAGGCGAGATAGTCGACGCCGAACCGTTCGACATCGACCGGGAGATGCGGGACCGACTGGGCACCGTCGATGAGCACCCGGGCACCGGCGTCGTGGGCGACCTCGGTGATCTCGGCGACCGGAAGGCTCTGGCCGTCCAGGTTGGATGTCTGATGCACAGCGACGAGCCGCAGGCGGCCCTTGTGCGCGGAGACGGCTTCTTTGAACCCCTCGGCATCGTAGGCGCCGTCTTCCGTCGTGGCGAAGAAGGCGTGGCGTGTGCCTTCGAACTCGGCGCGGCGCAACCACGGGACGAGGTTCGAGTTGTGCTCCTTGTCTGAGGTCAGGACGACGTCACCGCGCTCCATCGGCAGTCCCCAGGCGACATGGTTGATCGCTTCGGTGGCGTTCTTGGTGAAGACGACCTGGTGGGCGGCGGTGGCGCCGACCAATGCGGCGAGCCGTTCCCGGGCGCGCTCCACCGCGAGCGTCACCTTGTTGGAGAGGCGATGCACGCTGCGCTCGCCACAGGCAGGATAATCCCGGTAGTATTCCAGGATCGCCTGGATGACCGGTTCGGGCTTGAGGGTGACACAGGCGTTGTCGAAATAGACCGGCCGCTCGTGGTGTGGGCGCGTAAGGAGCGGAAAGTCCTGTCGGAGCGCGGCGAGCGACATCATGGGTCCAGGTCGGGGTCAGGGAATCCGGAGCGTCTTTAGGCCTTCGCCTTGCGGGCGAGGCGGTCGAGCCCTTCGACCTGCGGGTCGTCCGGCGCGTCCTCCTGGACATGGCGGAAGACGGCCCGATAGACGCCGAGCGCCTCGTCCGGGTCGCGGGTCTTGATGAGCACCTTGCCGGAGCGGTAGACCGACACCTCGGTCTCCTTGCGGACGATGAGCATGACCGCGGCGTTGACGACGAGCGACCAGCCTGCTCCCACCAGCACCGACTCCAACCGGTCGAGGTCGACCTGGAGCGGACGGTCCGGCAACGCCTCGAAGGCGGCGGTGTTCTTGCAGGGCCGGAGAAGGGGCACGAAGGCCGCCTTCCGTTCGGATGTATAAGAGCATGGTGGTGGCGATGCGCCTTTCTGCGCGCGGTCGGGTGGTGGCTATCCGCCTTTGTCGTCGTTCGTACGATGCCCGCGGAAGAGGTCGTCCCACAGGTCGTGCACATGCGACAGGAGCGCCGGTACCGGTTCATAGCGCGAAAGAAGTGCACGCACCCGGTCCGCGTCGACGAGATGGAAGCCGCGCTCAGGCCCACGCGAGACCTTGCGGACGATCCCGGCCGCGACGAGCTTGTCCAGGTGATACGTCAGGGTGCCCTTCGATCCCCCCATGGTCTCCAAGAGATCACGGTGCTGCATCGGACCGAACTCGAGGAGCGTGAGGACGATCTCGAGCGGCCGCTCCTGGCGCAGTACGTTCAGCATCTCGCGCTCGTCGCGCGACAGTTCCTTGTAGTCCTCGACCGGGAAATAGCGCACGAACCCGCCGACCTCGCTGCTGCGCACCCGCCCCTCCTTCTCGAGCACCTGGATGTGGTATCTGGCGAGCGCCGTCGAGGTGTCGAGCTCCTTGATGAGCCCACGCAGATGGATGCCCGGGAAGCGCCGTATGGTCTCCAGGACCCGCTCCCGCGTCGACTCCTCGTCCGGCATCGGTTCACCTGCCGCGCGCCACGAACGGGACGAACAGGAGCAGCACGATCACGACGTCGAAAAGCCCGCTGATGTAGAGGGCGACATGGTGGTCGACGAAGTGCGGGTCGGCCAGTTCGTTGGTGACGACGAAGAGCGCCTTGAGGATGAAGACGGCGAACGCCACCGCGACGAACAGGATGCGTACGTTGCCGGTCGCGTGATAGGAACGCAGCGACAACCAACCCATCACGATCGCCAAGGCCGCGACGATGGTCGACGTGGCCATGGCGAGGTCCCCGGGGTCCTGGAACATGACTCCGGCGACGGGCCGGTTTCTTATAAACCTGGTTCAGGCGTCTCGCGATTCGGCGGGACCCTTCAGGTTCGCCATCGAGACCTTCAAGAGTTCCCCGGCACCGATCTGCTCTTCGTAGGGCAGCACCCGGTCGAGGCTCGAATGGGTCGCGGGACGGTCCGGCAGGATGGAGCAGCAGAGGCTCGGGATGGTCGAGACCTCGAACGTGCCGATGCGGCGCGCCACCTCGATGATGTCCTCCTTGTCGAGACCCAGAAGCGGGCGCACCATCGGGAACGAGATGGCGTCGTCCTCGACCGCCAGATTGTGCATCGTCTGGCTCGCCACCTGGCCCAGGCTCTCACCGGTCGCGATGGCGTGGGCCCCGACCTCGCGCGCGATGGCTTCCGCCGTGCGGTACATCTGACGCTTGCACAATACGCATTGCAGGCCGCGCGTCGTCGCCTCGCCGTCCTCAGACAGCTTGCGCGCGATGGTGGTCTGGTTGCGGCCATGGTCGGCGACATAAAGCGGGATGGTCCGACCGGTCACCTTCTCGACCTGCTCGACGAGCATCTTCACCTTCTCGATGTAGGTGTCGTCCGTGAATGGACGGTTGTCCATGTGGAGCGC
This sequence comes from Methanobacteriota archaeon, assembly GCA_019347805.1. Classification (GTDB taxonomy): domain Archaea; phylum Thermoplasmatota; class E2; order JACPAO01; family JAHWKR01; genus JAHWKR01. The sequence continues at coordinate 48,120 of JAHWKR010000019.1, read as the reverse complement.
GGCGACGTCCCATCCGTCCTGGATGAGCTCGTACATGGCGACCGGCGAATCGATGCCGCCCGAAAGCAGGACGAGGGCCTTCATCGGCTTCACGGGCGCGTCCGCTCGGGTCTCGGCGGATGCCATGGACGTGTCGTTGGCGGTCATTGTTGTCTCCTTCATCCACCCGAAACAGGTGGGAAGAGGGCGATCTCGTCGCCCTCCGCGACCGGTTCGTCCGGCCGCGCGTGGCGCCGGTTCAGCGCCAAGAGCAGTCCGCCCTCAGCCATGGGGGTTGAAAGAACCTCCGCCTCAGGAAACCGCGCACGCAACGCCTCGACGGCGTCCCCCAAGGTGGCATCGGGTTTGAGCTCCAGTTCGAGCCGCTCCGTTCCGCAGGACTCACGCACGATGCTGAAGAGCCTCACGATGACGCGCACGCGCGTCGAGCCGAGCCCTCGCTTATCAACCTTGCCCGTCGCGGTGCGTTTTCTGCTCAGGAGCGTCGACGCAGGAGGAGGAGCGCCAAGCCGAGGAGGGTGACGACCGGGACGACCGGTGATTCCGACACCTTCTGGGCTTGCGCCTCTACCACCGGTGGTTCGACTCGCTCGGTGGCCTCCCCGGCGACGACCATGCGGGCCGACTCGGGATGCAGGATGGCCGCGACATGGCCCTGGTGCGGGTCGTCCATGTTGTGGACCATGCCATCCATCACCGGGATGCCTGCCGAGAGGCCATGCGCGGCGAAGAGCGCGGCGAACGTGTCGTTCATCGGGACCTTGTAGGCCGCCGCAAGGGGGACGTCCTTGTCACCCTCGATGTAGCGGTCCATCGGTTCGAGGACATTGAGGTCGCCGCTTTCCGCCTTCGCCGCCTTGAAGCGTCCCGCGTTATCGTGCACGTATTCGAGCGTCGCCCGCATCACCACCTCATGGATGGCGATGCGCCTGGCGGCGTCATGGAACGGGTTGTCCTGGGCGTTCACGAAGGTCTCGACGAGCAGTCCGGCGACGTTGTGCAGTCCCAGGTGGTTGCGCATGATGCCCGGGTCGGGGCCGCCCGCGATCTGTTCGACGGGGACGCCGGCGACCGTCTGCTCGCCATACTCGTTGGCGGTGTAGCCCGCTTCCTCCGCCTTCGGCCAGATGCCCTTGTACATGAGGTCCTCCGCCGCGGCGCGGGTCGGGATGCGGACGTTGCCGTGCACCGGGAAGAGTGTCGTCAGGTCGTAGTCGTAGAGCCGCACCGGCACCGGGTGGCCGAACCCGACGCCGCCGTATTCGTGGTGGTCCATCGCGACATGCGGGTCGAACCGGTTCAGGACGTCGTGGAGCAGGTTCGCCTCCGGCGTCTCGAGACCGATGTGGTCGCGGTTGATGTCTCGGTCCTGAGAATTGCGGCGTTGCTCCTTCTCGGCGCCGTCCGGGTTGACCATCGGAAGCAGGATGAGGACCTGGTTCTCGAGCGTCTCGGCGATCGAGCCCCCTTTCGCGATGTCGTCGAGGAGGGTGAGCGCAGCCGGTGTGCCCGCCGGTTCATTGCCGTGCTGCTGCGTGAAGATGAAAGTGCGCACGCGCTCCTCCATCGGCACCGGCGAGTCGGGATCGGCGACGATGGCGAGATAGATGGGCCTCCCCTCGCCGGACATGCCGAGGAGCTCGAGGGTGACCCAAGGATGGTCCTCGTGCGCCATCACGGAGTCGACCACTTCTTCGTGGCCCGGAAACAGCGTGAACGACGCGGTCTTGCCCGGGTCCGGGTGGTCGTCGCCGGCGTGATGGTGGCCGGGCCCGGCCCACGCCGGGGCCGAGAGCAGGCTCAGGACGAGTACCGTCGCAAGGAGCGCGTTGAAAAGAGACCGGTGGCCACGCATGGGCCCGAAGGTGGGCTGGGCCGGGATAAGGGTTGCGGGGGGAGGGTAAGGAGGGGGAGATGAGAGGGATGCCGCGGGGGCGGCTTTGAAAAGGTGTGCGGGAGCGGGGGACGTGGGGAGGGGAACCTGAGGTTCCCCTCCCCACACCCCTCCCCTCCTTGTTATCCCCGCTTCCGGATTTGAACCGGAGACCTGCTGATATCCGCACAAGATACCGCAAGTCGCCCATTGAGCGACAAAGGGTCTACAGTCAGCCGCTCTAGCCAGTCTGAGCTAAGCGGGGGCGGGTCCGGGCTAAAAGGGGGCCGTATTTGACCGTTCCGACCGGGACAAACGCCCCCCTCGACAGAGACGTGTGACAGAAAAGCCATATAGCCACGACCAGACGCATCCGGGATGCGCCCCTTCTTCCTCGTCGGTGTCCTCGTCCTCGGCATCCTTCTTTCCGGCTGCACCGAGGCGCCTCATGACACCCCCGGTGAGCCGCTCGAGACGGAGTCCGGGGAGGCCGTCATCGACGACGGTACGGACCTCGAAAAAGGGCTCTCCGTGGGGGCGCAACCTCATGTGCACGATTATTGGCGCGGCGCGGACACCGTGATCCTCATGGACGAGACGCTGTCGACCGGCGCCGCGCACGAGAACCTGTTCCGGGGCGTCTTCATGACCATGGCGCGCACGTTCATCACCGGCCAGGTCCCCGACCCGCTTTATGAGGACCCGGGTCTGCGCTGGACCCTTCCCGACGGCGTCCTCGTCTACGAAGGCACCGGAGAGCTGCGCATCGAACTCGGCTTCGACGGCCTCAAGGAAGCGCCGGAAGGCCTCCGGTTCTACTACAAACCGGCGAGCCAGAAAGAGTTCATCGAACACGAATCCGTCGTCGTCGACGGGGAACCGGTCCTCCTCAACCTCAGCTACGAGATGGCCGACATCCCGCACAGCCAAGCGACCCGCTGGGCCTTCTACGTCCGGCCCGTCGACGATTCCGGTGTCGCCCGGCTCGACGGCGACCTTGCGGTCCACATCGCCGGCTTCAAGCGCTTCGACATCGAGAACGCCCCGGCCCATCCCGACCATTGGGCGAACGGGACCGAAGAGATGCTGCTCATGGAGGACACGCGGGCGTTCTCCTACAAACGGACGCTCTTCCAGACCGAAGAGGTCGAGATGACCGTGCGATTCCCGAAAGGCGTCATGGTCCCGCCCGGCACCGGGACCCTCGAGATGTGGTTGTCATGGGAGATCGACACCGCCATCCCGCCCATCGACCACGAGATGGCCATGCTCATGCGCACCGCGTCCGATTCCCGCCGGGGCACGTTCCCCGAACCGGCCGAAGAGGATGCCGGGTCGAAACATTTCGTCATCCCGGTCGACCTCTCGATGGTCGACTCGCCCTATGCCGATGTCTCCGCTTGGGAGTTCGACCTCTTCATCATGCCGAGCGAGGATGCCATGCGCCCGCTCTTTTTCGCCGAGGACGTCTCCGGCACCTGGACCATCAAGGCGGTCGCCCACAAGGACCCCAGCTGGGTAGGAGAATGAGCGGGTCTCACTCGGTGGTCGCGTCGGGTCCTTCCGCGGCGTCGGTGACATCCTCATCGACTGGCTGTCCGACAGTGGTCCCCCTTTTGTCGAAGGGCCGCGCCACGCCGGGGTCGAACCGCACCTCGTGTCCTTCCACCGCCGACATGCGGAGCGCCCAGAGCGGTCCTTCACCGTCCTTGTAGAACACCCACTTACCCTTCGCGGCGATGATATGCCCCGTGTGGCGGCCGACCTCCGCCACCGGCGTCGGCACCTCGGGAAGCGGCCATGCCCCCGGCGATTCCGGCAGGCGCACGAGCGGTCCCGGGTCGAGCCCCTCGAGTCCGGTGACGCGTTCGATGAACGCCTCGTGGGCGGAGACCACCGGATTCCACGGCACACTGCGCGCGGTCTGGGTGAGCAACTCTTTGGGCCGACGGGATTGCGGGACACCCGCACGGGCCGAGATCTTGTCCTCCATCCTGCGGGCGGCGAAACGGTCCGGCACCGAGGCGAGGAAGGCATACGCGTCCGCACCCTGTTCGACAAGCCGGGCGTCCTCCCGCACCGAGCGGGTCATGCCGATCTTCGGCAGCAATCCATACCAGGCGACATAGACCTGGTGCGCGCCACGACAGAACGGCAACGTGCAATCGGTGCAGCGCGGTTCGAAGACGCATTCCCTGTTGGTGAGCGGGTGGCAAGCGGCGCACTGGATGAAGCGGTCCGCCGGCCGCCGGTCCGGACACGGCTGAAGACCCTCGGATGTGCGGTGGCCGATGCAGAAGCGCCCCTCCTCGACCTGGAGGTCGAGCCGACCCGTGAGCGGGAGGTCCACGGGTCCCTTGTCCGTCCGCACCGTGAGGACCGGCTTCGTGCCGACCCAGTGGTACGACAACGCCAATCCCTCGCCCTCGGGTGGGGGCGCGGCTGACTCGCGCCGCTTGCCGGCGAGGTGGCGCGTGTCACGGAGCAGGAAACCCTCCATCGCGACCTGTTCCATTCGCATCGCTCATAAGGCACCTTCGGTCGCCGACCCCGGTTTCCGGTGGAGCGGATGCACACGGTGGCACGGTGGCTTTTTGTCCCGCCGTCTCCTGGGACGTCCCGATGGGTGGCACGACCGCACCGGTCGCGGGCGACGGCACGAGCCCCGGCGCCGCAGCGCCATCCACGAAAGCGACCGCTCCGGCCCAGGAAACGGTCCTGGAGACCCCGGTCGAGACCCCCGAAACGTCCTCGTCCGCACCTGCCCTTCCGACCATGATCGCCGGCTGCATCGTCCCCCCCGACGTCTCCGGTGGCCGCGGCCCGGCCATGTCGGCGCGTATGAAAGCCTACTTCGACGACCTGCACGCCGCCGTCGACCACTGCTACGATGTCGCCAAGCAGGCACGCGCCAAAGGGTACGACCCCTCCCTCGAGGTGGAGATCCTTCCGGCGGAGGACCTGGCGGCCCGTGTCGAGGCGCAGGTGGGCGTCACCGGCGTCGCCGAGGACATCCGCAAGGTGACGAAAGAGATCGGCAATCGCGAACTGGTCTCGCTCGAGATCTCCCGCCGCGTCGCCCGCGGTGACTACGTCAAATACGGCTCCCGGGAGGAGGCGGTCGACAAGGCGGTCCGCACCGGCCTCTCGATCCTCACCGAAGGCGTCCTTGTCGCCCCGCTCGAAGGCATCGCGGTCACCAAGATCGGCAAGAACGAAGACGGCACCGACTACATCGATCTCTACTTCGCCGGCCCCATCCGCGCCGCCGGCGGCACCGCACAGGCCATGTCGGTGCTGATCGCCGACGTCGTCCGAAACGAGATGGGCATCGGCCGCTATATCGCCACCGTCGCCGAGATCGAACGCTACAAGGAAGAGGTGCCGGCCTACAAGCAGGCGGCCAACCTGCAATACACCCCGTCGGCGAAAGAGATCGTCGACATCGTCGCCAACTGCCCGATCTGCATCAACGGCGAAGGCACGGAACAGATCGAGGTGACCGGCAACCGCGACCTGCCCCGTGTCGAGACCAACCAGATCCGCGGCGGCGCCATGCTTGTCCTTTGCGAAGGCATGTGCCTCAAGGCGCCCAAGATCCAGAAACACGTCGGCAAACTCGGCCTCCCCGGCTGGGACTTCCTCGACACCATCGTGTCGAAGACCAAGAAGGACGACGAGCCCGATGTCGCCCCCGACCCGAACGCCATCCCGGAGATCCTGCCGAACCCGAAATACATCCGCGAGATCATCGCCGGTCGACCCGTCTTCGGCCACCCGTCACGCCCCGGCGGCTTCCGATTGCGCTACGGTCGCGGCCGCACGGCTGGCCTCGCCTCCTCGGCCCTCCACCCGGCCATCATGCCGCTTTCGGACGACTTCATCGCCGTCGGCACACAACTGAAGATCGAACGGCCCGGCAAGGGCACCATCGCCACGCCCTGCTCGGTGCTCGACGGCCCCATCGTCCTGCTCCGCAACGGCGATGTGATGCAACTGCGCAACACCAAGGACGGCAAACGGGCCCGGCCTTTCGTCGCCGAGATCCTCGACATGGGCGAACTCCTCATGCCGTTCGGCGAGTTCGCCGAGAACAACCACCTGCTCCCCCGCTCCCCATGGGTCAACGAATGGTTCCGCGAGGAAGTGCGCGCCTGGTGCGACGACAACCCGTGGCCGGACGGGCTCCCCGACCCGGAGGCGCTCATCGCCGCCGACGAGGAGACCCGACTGGACGCCGCGGTCGCCTACCAGGTCGCAGAGGCGACCGGCCTCCCGCTCGCGCCTTCCCAGACCCTGCTCTGGCACGACCTCTCGGTCGACGAGGTGAGGCGGTTGTCCGACCACATCACCTCCCGGCTCTCCGAGGTACGCGTCGTCACGCCTTCCCCGCCGCGCAGCATCGACGACATGCCCGAGGAAGTGCCCGACGCGCCGGTCGTCTCCCTGCCCGCCGACCCCGAGCTGAAGAAGCTCCTGGAAAAGATCTGCCTCCTCCACCGCGACCTCGGCGACCACTACGAAGTGACCCGCGCCGGTCATACACTCTTGCGCAGCCTCGGGCTCGGGCTCGACGACGCCGGCCAAGGCATCGAGACGGAACGCCGCGCGCTCTTCGACACACTCGACGTGTCGACGCTCGACGACGCCTATCCCTCGGTCGACCTCGTCTCCCGCCTGTCCGGGGTGCTGCAGCACCCGAAGGCGCCGTTCCGCATCGGCGCGCGCATGGGACGCCCCGAGAAGGCCGATGCCCGCAAGATGAAACCCCCGCCGCACGCCCTCTTCCCGCTCGGACAGGCGGGCGGCTCGCAACGGCTCGTCAACGACGCCGCCTTCGGCGTCGGCCGCATCACCGTCGAGGTCGGCAAACGCCGCTGCGCCTCCTGCGGCGAGGTGACATTCCGCACCTTCTGCACCGGTTGCGACTCGCACACCGAACCCGACGGCGAAGAACCCGAGGAGGCGACCATCCGATTGGCCGAAGAGGTGCGCCGCGCCGCCGACCGCATCGGCATCGGCCGCGTCCCCAAGAAGGTCAAAGGCGTCGTCGGCCTCATCTCCAAACTCAAGGTCCCGGAACCGCTCGAAAAAGGCCTCCTGCGCGCCCAGCACGGCGTCTACGCCTTCAAGGACGGCACCGTCCGGTTCGACATGACCGACGCGCCGCTCACCCATTTCCGACCTGACGAGATCGGTGTGGAGCCCGAACGGCTCGTGGAACTCGGCTACACGCACGACATCGACGGCGCCCCGCTCGAACGCGGTGACCAGATGCTCGAGCTCATGGTCCAGGATGTCGTCGTCCCCTACGTCTGCGCCGACTACCTCTTGGCCTGCGCCCGCTTCATCGACGACCTCCTGGAACGTTTCTACCGCATGGAACGGTTCTACGGCGCCGATTCCCGCCACGCCCTCGTCGGGCACCTCATCGGCGGCCTCGCCCCCCACACCTCGGGCGCCATCGCCTCGCGCATCATCGGCTTCACCAAGAGCCCCGTCGGCTGGGCCCACCCCTATTTCCACGCCGGAAAACGCCGCAACTGCGACGGCGACGAGGACGCCGTCTTCCTCCTCATGGACGGGCTCCTCAACTTCTCGCGCGCTTATGTCCCCGACCGCCGCGGCGGCCTCATGGACCTGCCGCTCGTCCTCACCACCCGGCTCGACCCCAACGAGATCGACAAAGAGGCCCACAACGTCGACACGCTCGCGCACTATCCCTTGTCGTTCTACCGCGCCACCCTGCGGCACAAGCACCCCAAGGACGTCGAAGCGGTGATGGGTCTCGTCGCCGAACGGGTCGGCACGCCACTGCAATACGAAGGCCTCCGCTACACCCACGAGACGCCCGACATCTCAGAAGGCGTCCTTGTCTCCGCCTACAAGACCATCCCCGACATGATGGACAAGCTCTACGCCCAGTTCAACCTCGCCGCGAAGATCCGCGCCGTCGACGACATGGACGTGGCGAGCACCGTCATCGGCTCCCACTTCATGCCCGACCTCATCGGCAACCTCAAGGCGTTCTCCAAGCAGAAGGTGCGCTGCCCGCTCTGCAACGCCAAATACCGCCGCTTCCCGCTCAAAGGCAGCTGTCTCACCGAGAACTGCAAAGGCAAGCTCACGCTCACCGTGCACGAGGGGTCGGTCAAGAAATACCTCGAGCCCTCGAAGGACATCTCGCGCAAATACAACGTCTCCGCCTACACGCAGCAGCGCATCCACCTGGCGGAGAAATCGATCGAGAGCCTTTTTTCCAACGACAAGGTGAAGAAGGCGCGGCTGAGCGACTTCCTCTGAACGAACGTCGAACCTGGTGCCACGTGCGTAACGTCCTGCGGCGCCTCCCTAGGCGACACGCTCGTCCCCCCCTCTTTCCGCTCAGCAGAGGCCTTGCCAGACGAACCCTTCGGCGCAAGCCGCCGGGCTCCAGTGGCGCGAGACGACCTTGTAGGCCCAGTCCTCGGATTCGGTGGCCGGGGTGTTGTCGTTGTGGGTGACGTCCATCTTGTACCCGCCCGGCATGTAGACGAGCTGTTGTTGCCGTACCTGCGCCTCGGTCCTGTCGACCCACACGTACTGGAACGCGTCCTGGCGCCAAGCCCCGCCATCATGGCCGTAGAAGGTCATCGTGATGCCGCGCGGCACCTCTTGCGCTGGTGCCACCGAGACGAGGTCGAAGGTCATCTCGTTCTCGTTCCATGGGGCGACGGCCGTCTGCTGGAGCTGTGCGATCGTCGCGGTGACCGTGTCCTCGGTGGTGGTGACGAGGCCGTCCACGTGCTTGGCGAGCGTCACGTTGTCGACCCGCGTGTTGGCCGCATCGAGACAGGCGATGGGGTCGCCGGCGAGGACGAACGGCGGTTCCCCCTTGACCGCGATGGGGAAGCGCTTCGAGGTCTCGTTGGGAAGCAGTGAGAACTCGGTGCGCTCAAGCAGGCCGTTCTTGTCAAGGACGACATACGACCCCTTGTACGGGACATCCTCTTTCTGCCCATGGTCGCAGTCCGGGTCGCGTACGACGGTCAGTTCGAGCAGGTCCACCTTGATGGTCCCCTCGAGGAGGATCGGGCGCAAGAGCGCCTCCTTCAAGGTCTGGATGATGACCTCCCCTTTCTCGTCCTTCGGAAGCTCGCGAGGGATCTGGGTCTTGGTGTTCGTCTCGGTCTCGGCCGGGTCGGCCTCATCGCCGATACAGCCGGCGAAAGCGAGCGCGACGAGCGCGAGGACAAGGGCGATACTCCTGGGGGACAACCTGACACCTCCACTGCCGGACAGGGCCGGTAGGAGTACGAGCGAGGTCGCGCTTCTTATGCCTTGTGGGCCTGTCGCATGGGTACGGGCGCCATCCGTCCCTTGGCCGGCGCCTCCCGACAGCCACAGTCACGGTCCCTCGGGACCGCCCTGGCGGCGGCCACGACCGTGTCCCGTAGTGCCACGGAGACGTCCGCGAGCGCCTTCCTCAGAGCATCGGCGACGACCGGTCCCGCCTCCCGCCCGGCCGCCGGATTGGCGACGAACGCGAGGCTCGCGAAACAGAGGCCCAGTTCGCGGGCCAGGACCGCCTCCGGGCCCCCGGTCATGCCGACGACATCGCCCATGGTCGCAAGGTGGCGCACCTCGGCGGCGGTCTCGAGACGTGGACCCGGCACCTGGACATAGACGCCCTCGGCATGCACCGTACCGTTCCAGGTCTCCGAGGCGGCCGTGACGAGCGCGGATCTGAGATGCGGGCAATAGGGTGCCGTCATGTCGACATGCACGGCCTCCGCCTCATGGATCGTCACGTGCGGACCCCACAGGGCGACGAGGTCGTGCGGGACGACGAGGTCCCCGGTAGTGAAGGGCTCCCGCAACCCGCCGACGTTGTTGATGGCGAAGACCGCATCGGTCCGGCACGCGGCGAGTGCTGCAAGGTTGGCCTTGTGCGCCACCCGGTGTGCGGAGCGTCCATGGTCGGCGCCATGGCGCGAGACGAAGAAGACGAGGAGGTCGCCGACACGGCCCGTCTCCACAGGCACCGCGCCCCACGCTGTTTCCACCCGCACCGTCTCCGCATCGTCGATGATCGACCTGGAACCGGTACCGCCGAGGATCCCTATGCGCATCCGGCTCCTGGAACGACTCCCCCGATTTGACACCTCCGAGACCCCAACGCTTTTGCCGACCCCCGCTACAGGCGGTCGCGATGCGGGACCCGCGCTACCTCGAAGGCGTCCGTTGCTTCAACCGTGGCGAATGGTTCGAGGCGCACGAGGTGCTCGAAGACCTCTGGCGTGAAGACCAGGGGCCCACCCGGAGCTATTGGCAGGGACTCATCCAGGCGGCCGTCGCGCTCGAACACTGGCGCCGTGGCAACCCACGGGGCGCGCGTTCGCAATGGGGACAGGCACAGGCCCATCTCGTCCGCTATGCGCCGCACCACGAAGGACTGGATGTGGCCGCGTTCATCGCCGCCATGGAAGCGTGCATGGGGCCGCTCATGGACGACGACGGCGCCGAGCTCGACATCGCGCGCGTGCCAGAACTCCGGCTTGGCTGATCGTTCGCCAGCCGCTCATTCCGACATGTCGAAAAGGGGGCCACCGGAACGGATGACCGGATCGTGGTCGTCACACGCATCGGCGCGCGCCCGTTCGGCCGCGTCGTGGCCTTTATGGCACTCCCCGCCGCCCCCGAGCGCCCATACCTCGAAATGCTTGCAGCGGCCACAGAAGCGCAGGAGCGCATGCTCGTCCGACTCGGCCATCAAGGGGCGCCTCTGCGTTCCCTCCTTAAGAAGAGAACGGCACGGGCGTCCCTTGCAGCTCGTTGCCGCAGCGGCGGGAACGGCCACCTTGCGGACCGACGGTTTATAGGAGAGCACGGGTGCATCCACCCTCGATGGCGTCGCGCATCTCCTTCTTCCGCCCGGGCCGCCCATCCGGCCCCGGCATCCGGGCCGCCACCCGTACGGCCATCGCCATCACGCTCCTGCTGATCCTCATCGTGCCCTCGTCCGAGGCGGCCGTGCGCGACATCCAGATCGTCGAGAGCAACGTCGACATCACCCTCCCCCTCGACGTGGAACGATTCGAGGAGCACAACGTGCGTGACCCCGCCGACCAGTCGGAACCGGTCGTGGAAGGGGCGCCGCGGGAGGTCTCCGATTGCGGTGCGGAACACATCACCACGCCCGTTGCCGGCAGTTTTCGTTTCGTCGAGGACAGCATGGAGACCGGTTGTGCCGAAGCGCGCTTCCACCTCAAGGTGCCCGCCGGCGCCAAAAGCCTCGAGGTGCGCTTCGGGGCGAACCGCATCGTCGACCCCGCCGCCCCGGACCAGGTCGACCAGCGCGCCGCCGCCAGGCAGCACCTGCGCATCTACAACGACACCACGACCGGGCCTGCTGCCACCAGCGCCTTCTTCGCCGACAACGCCCCCAACGCGGCCGACCGCGTCGAGATCGCACCGATCTCCTTCCCGGTCGGAGCCGAGGACACCGAAGTCTGGCTCGCCTGGTATTTCGCCGACCTCGGCCGCAAGGCGGACACCGCGGTCCCAGGGGTGCCCACCGGGGACACCTTCCAGGCCGATGTATACGCACCGGTCGTGGTCTGGCGCGGCGTCCCCCTGCCCCTCGCCGGCCCCACCGAACGGTCCGAGAACGTCCAGGGCACCGAGATCGAGACCCGCTTCCGCGTCGCCACCCTCATCCGGGTGCCCGCCTTCGTCAATGGCAGCGACCGGGCCCCCTACTTGCTCGAGGACGCCCGTTTCGACTTCCGGTTGCGGGTCGCGGACCAGAACGAACTGCTCTACATCTTGGCCCCCGACGGCGGCCGCATCGTTCCGGAAGCGCTCTCCATCCGGCGTGAAGCCGGTCTCCTCGAGGTGCAGGTCCCGTCCGACGTGAGCGTGCGGCACGGGGAAGGGCTCTACACGTTCGTCTACTCGACCATCGCCCCCATCCAGGGCTCGGAATCGTTGAAACCGCTCGTCGTCCTCCTCCTCTTCCTGCCCCTTCCGGCCGGCGTGATGGCATGGCTCGCCGCACGCCGCTTCGAAGGGCGGGTCGGCCGGGCGTTCTCCACCACCACCCTCATGCTCAAGGCGGGGGTCCTCGTCGCCTCGGTCTACTATGTCATCGTCCTTTTCCTCTCGCTCCGGTCCGAACGTCTCGCCCTCCTCTCCACCTGGCCGCTCCCCGCCGAAGGCGGCCTCCTTTACGGTCTGCTGCTCCTCGCCCTCGTCGCGTTCGTCGCCCTCTGGCTCTTCGGCGACCGGTATCTCGCCGCCGCGATGCGCCGCGACATCGAGGAACAGCAACGCATGGCGCGGGAACTGAAAGAACGCAGCGGCGAACTGGAATCGTTCGTCTACGCCGTCTCCCACGACCTGAAGACGCCGCTCGTCTCGCTCGAATGGCTCGTCCACAGCCTGGAAGAGTCGTTGGACGACAAACAGACCAAGAAGCAACGACAGGAATCGTTGGAACGCATCCTCGGCCGTATCCACGCCAACATCGACGGCATGGACACCCTCATCAGCGACCTCCTCGAACTGTCGCGCGTCGGTCGCGTCGAAGGCGCCGCCCACCCGGTCGACCTCGGGGCGCTCGTGCAGAAAGTGGTCGACGACTATGAGGCGCAATGCAAAGAGAACGGTGCCCGCATCGAGGTCGAGAAAACGACGCTCCCGACCATCATGGCCGACCGCACCCGCATGGAACAGGTCCTTCGCAACCTGGTCGGCAACGCCATCAAGTATGGCCGCATGAAGGACGGCCACATCCGCATCCGCGCCCGGCTCGACGAACAGAGCCATGGCGACGACCGGCTCCTTGTCGAGGTGGAGGACAACGGACCCGGCGTCCCTGAGGAGTTCCGCGAACAGATCTTCATGCTCTTCCAACGCGCCCCCGACCCGTACGGCCGCCCCATCCAAGGGACCGGTGTGGGCCTTGCGCTCGCACGCAAGATCGCCCGCAGCTACGGCGGCGACCTCTTCGTCTCCCCGTCCGAGATGGGCGGCGCAAGATTCGTCCTCGCCCTGCCCGCGCGTCGCGTCGTCACCGACCCCGACATCCTCAGCGAACCGTCGCCGCGGCCGAAAAGCGGACGCACATCCGGTACTACCTCACCGGGTCCGAGCGGTCGCGCACGACCCGCCTGAGGGACACGTTTATCGCAGCCCGGCCGCTCCCGAAGAGCGGTATGACCCAGGGAGCGGACGCACGGACCATCGCGGTGCTCATCGTCGAGGATCGTCCGGTGGCACGCAAGGTGCTCGAGACGGAGCTCGGGGAGGCCGACGACCTGCGCGTCGCCGGCTTCGCCAAGAACGGCCGGGAGGCCATCGAGCGGGTGAAGGAACTCTCCCCCGACGTCGTCATCATGGACATCGTCATGCCCGAGATGGACGGCCTCACCGCCTTGGCCGAGATCCGCAAGTTCTCCGACGTCCCTGTCATCATGCTCTCCGGCAGCCACGAGAACGCCGAGACGTTGCAGCACCTCGCCAAGAAGCGCGGCGCCGACGCCTTCTTCCTCAAACCTTCTGGACCGGTCTCGGTCGACCTCTACCGCATCAAGGACGAGCTCGTGGCGACGATCCGTGACGTCGTGGCACGGGAACGGGCGGCGTGATGGTTCCAGAGGAGCCGACGACTCATTCCTGGACGTACCCGTAGTGCAACCGGAAGTACGCCTCTTTGTACGACACGACATCCGGTCGTGAGACCAGAGAACCGAACTGGTCCACGGAAAGGGACCGGAAATGCCGCTCCAATCGGGCGAATCCGTCCTCTCCGATCGTGTAGTAGACCACGCTTCGCTTTTCTCCTTCCAGCACAGCATCCATCTTGGCGAGCAAGGTCTGGTATTCGGGCGGTCCGCCATCCGGCGGTAGCAGGACGAACTGGCCATCTGGCTTCCCATCAAGAAGGAAGCCATCGATCGCCGGCGCCCGATGATCGTGCCGCTCTTCGATACAGCCGCCGATGAAGACCGTGGCGAAGAGGAGAGGGAAGAGAAGAAGAGGTGCCCGTTCCATGCCATCAGGTCTTAAGGTGGGTACGGCTCTCCTCGTACTGCTCGACCGCGGTGCGCCCGAAGAGCAACGGCTTGTCACCGAACGTGGCGTACATCTCCAACTGGTCCTCGAGGTGCGGCGGCGGCGCCGCGTTGGGGAAGCCGTTGCGGTAGGCCTGCAGTTCCAGGAACGCCGCCGGCGGCAGGTGACCCGACGTGCCCGGGGGGAGGGCGTTGCGGCTGCGCTCCGGCCCTTCTGGCAGGCCCCAGTCGTAGAAGTTCTGGAAGCTCGGCTTGTTCTGCATGGGGATCTTGTAGGCCGGCCCGGCACCGAGCGCGACGAAACGGATCTCGCGTTGCGGGAACGGCTTGAACCAGTCGGGTTCGTCCGCCATGGCGTCAAGGAGCGCCTGCTTGCTGATGTCAAGACAGCTCTCGTCGAGCGGCGTGCGGATGTCATCGCACCAATCATGGGTCGCGTATCCGCTCAATGAGTCGACGATGAGCGAATCCTTGTTGCGGTGCTCACCATGGTCGGCGGCGTGCGGGTCGCCCGCGGTGGGCGGGTCCCAGAGCGGCACCTCGGCGGCGTCGCCCAACTCGTCCTCGAGCGCGATGACCTGCAGGCGTTCGCGCCACAGTTCGTAGAGCCGGAAGGCGCTGTGGTCATGGAAGCCGTCCCCGTCGTGGTCCCAATAGGTGAACCCGGCGGCCTTCCAGTCGTCGATCGCCTGGGTGACGTGCAGGAGGCCGAGCTCGGCGGCGGCCTGGCGCCAGACCGGTTCCAGGTCGTCGGCGTAGGGTTCGCGCGTCGAAGCGCGGAAGTTGACCTCGCGCAGGTCGTCCAAGGTGACGTCACCGCGCAGCAGGACCGGGAGCAGTTCCTCCTCCATCCGTTCGGCGCGGTGGATCGGGCCCCAGAGTTCGCGCGCGTCCCCCGAGGTCCATCCTTGTGCCGGGTTGTTGTTCCAGTTGACCGTGTAGCCCGAGGCCGGGTCGATGACATGCGGCAGCTCACGGCCCGAGAGGGTGCCCTTCCAATCATAGGCGCTGTCCCAGGCGGGGCGTGGCAGGCGCGGGTCGAGGCGCTCGTCGCGGATGGGCTGGCGGCCGACATGCATGTAGGCGACCGTGCCCGACTCGTTGACGTAGTTGAAGTTGAACGTGAACGAGAACTCCTCGAACGTGTCCTGGAACTCCTCCAGGTTCCGGCTCATGCCGATCGAAAGCCAGAGGACCCCGCTCGCCACCTCGTCGCCGCGATAGCTGCGCTCGGAGGCGAAGGCGTAGGCGCCGTCGTCGGAGCGCCACAGGACCGGACCATGGACCGTGCGGCACACTTCCTGCTCGACGATATCGAACATCGGTGGCCGCCACTCGGGGTCCGCCTTCGGGGCGAAGTCGGCCGGGCCCGGGCGCACGTGGTGGGTCTCGATGCGGCAATCCATCTCGTGCACCTCGCCGTCGATCTCGTAGTGGTAGAAGTCGACGAGCCGCTCGGCGACGGTATCGACCTGGTCGCTCGCGCCCGAGGTGACCGTCCACGCCTGGGTGGCGCTGCGGCCGATGATGACGCCCGGCGCACCGGCGACACCCATCCCGGTGGCATCAAAGCCGGCGCCGTGGAGACCGAGTTCGTAGGGGATCATCGGGGTGTAGTAGCCCATCTGGGGACCGCCGAAGAGGAGCGGTTTGCCGTTCGCGGCGAAGCGCTTGTCGATGAGCTGCGCGTTGGAGCCGAACTTGAACGGCAATCCCGCCTTTTGTGTCGCTTCGCCCAACGTGGCGGCGGTGTCGTCGACCGGTTCGGCCTGGAGCGCCGCGGCGATGGCCTCGAGCTGGCCGGGCGGGACGTCGCTGAGGGGGGTGTCGAAGCCGATCTCGCCGGCAAGCGGTGGGTAGGCGCCGTCGGCCGCCTTGATGGTCGTGTAGGTCTCGTTGCGGAGCGTCCAGACGACATCTCCGAACGCTCGCTGGCCCGCCTCCGGTCCGAGCTTCTGCACGAGGTGCGACAGGAGCTGTGCGTTCCTGACCTCTTGGCCGCCCGAGCCGCGGCCGAAGACGTCGAGCAAGTATTGTGCGATGGCGATGGTGTCGGTGACCTGCCACGGTTCGGGGGTGACGGCCAGGGCCGGGTATTCCACCGGGAGTTGGGTCGGGTCGAGGGTCACCTCGCCGATCCAGCGGTTCACGCCGTCGGCGTAAGCCTCGAAGGCGACCTTCCATTCGTCCGGAAGGGCGTCGAAGGCGGCGACGCGCTCGTCGTGAGTGTAGAGTTCGCGGCGGGTCACCAGATCGAGTTCGAGACCGGAGGGACCGGTGAGCTTCGCCAGTTCCCCTTTGCCGACATGGCGGAGGATCTCCAGTTGGGCGAGCCGGTCCTGTGCCTGGGCGTAGCCGTTCCCGAAGAAGAGGGAGTAGGCATCGTCGGCGTAGATGTGCGGGACGCCCCATTGGTCGCGGATGATGACGGCGTCAAGGCCGCTCGCGTCCCCGAGGGTCTGCATCGAGCGGGCGCCGCCTTCGCGGATGTCCGCGGGGAGGTCCGGGTCGGCTTCATCAGGGCCGAGGGCGAGAAGGGCTCCGGCCGGGATGACGACCAGGGCGGACAGCAACAGGGTCAGGGGGACGTTCACCACGATCGCTCCGGCATCAGGGAGGGGAGTGGGATTGAAGAACCTGCCCGTGCGACAGCGTGACGCCCAAGGAGAGCGTATATCTCGACAAGTCGCCGATAATGCAGGCCAGTGAGCCCGCCGCGCCACCGTCCGCGCGGGAAGGAGTGGTCTCTGGCCGGACGAGGCCGACGCATCGCCCCGTTTCCATCACGATGGGGTAAAGTGTTCCCAGGGAAACCGCCTCGGTGCGTCACCTGCACCGGCCGCTAAGCTCCGCCGGTCTCGTCGGGACCTGAGCCGAAGCCGCTTTCCCTTCTGTTGACCCATCCACCCGTCATATCCAGGAAGCGCCCCATGACACACCTTCTCCCGTGCCTCTGTGACACGCCCCGCGCCAGAACCACCATGCGGTAGTCTTCCGGTACAGGGCCAACTTACATATACGCCGGTCGAGTAGCCACTCGCCACTCCAGGTGCCCACCATGCCCCTTGTACAACACACCACGGAGACCCTCCGGACGACCCGGACCCGCCTGGAACCCGAAGCGGCCCTCGAGCAGGCCGCCTTCTTCGGGACCTCTGCGCCCACCGGCGCCCCCATGGACACCCGCGACATCGTCGAGAGCGACGACCGCCTTCTTCTTCGCCAAGACGAGCAGGCATAGAGCCGGAGGTGAACCCTATGGTCCGCATCGCACCCACGAGCCAGACCCAGCAGAAGGTCCCCCCAGCCGAACACGACGTCGAGCGCCTGGAAGAGATCCGGGAACTGCACCGACTCGCCGAACTCGGCGGCGGCCATGAACGCATCACCGCCCAGCACGAGAAGGGCAAGCTCACCGCCCGGGAACGGCTCGAGATGCTCCTCGACCCCGGCACCTTCGTCGAGATGGACAAGTTCGTCCAGCACCGCGCCAGCCTCTTCGGCATGGCCGACAAGAAGATCCTCGGCGACGGCGTCGTCACCGGCTACGGCAAGATCAACGGCCGCCTCGTCTACGTCTACGCCCAGGATTTCACCGTCCTCGGTGGCAGCCTCGGCGAGATGTGCGCCGAGAAGATCACCAAGGTGCAGGACCTCGCACTCCAGAACGGCGCCCCCCTCGTCGGTCTCAACGACTCCGGTGGCGCCCGCATCCAGGAAGGCGTCGCGGCGCTCGCCGGCTACGGCGACATCTTCTACCGCAACGTCCAGGCCTCCGGCGTCATCCCGCAGCTCTCGGCCATCATGGGCCCCTGCGCCGGCGGCGCCGTCTACTCGCCGGCCATCACCGACTTCATCTTCATGACCCGCGGCACCGGCCACATGTTCGTGACCGGCCCCGAAGTGGTCGAGACCGTGACGGGTGAGAGCTGCACGTTCGACGAGCTCGGCGGCGCCGACATGCACGCCTCCGTCTCCGGCGTCTGCCACTTCACCGCCGACTCCGAGGAAGAGACGCTCTACAAGATCAAGCGGCTGCTGTCGTACCTTCCGGCCAACAACGCCGAGGACCCCCCCTACGTCGCCACCACCGACGACCCGACCCGCATCGACGAGGTGCTCGACACCATCGTCCCCGCCGACACCAAGCGCCCCTACGACATGCGCGACGTCGTCGACCGCATCGTCGACCGCGGCACCTTCTACGAGGTCCACGAGGACTATGCCACCAACCTCATCGTCGGCCTCGCCCGTCTGGACGGCCACGTCATCGGCATCGTCGGCAACCAGCCGAAGGTGCTCGCCGGGGTCCTCGACAGCGACGCCTCCGAAAAAGGCGCCCGCTTCATCCGCTTCTGCGACGCCTTCAACATCCCCATCGTCAGCTTCGTCGACGTGCCCGGCTTCATGCCTGGGCTGAAAGAGGAACGCGGCGGGATCATCCGCAACGGCGCCAAGCTCCTCTACGCCTACTGCGAGGCGACCGTCCCCAAGCTCACCGTCGTGACCCGCAAGGCCTACGGCGGCGCCTACATCGTCATGTGCAGCAAGCACCTCCGGAGCGACTACAACCTCGCCTGGCCCGGCACCGAGATCGCCGTTTTGGGTCCCGAGGCGGCCGTCAAGATCGTCTACCGCAAGGAGATCCAACAGGCGGACGACCCGGAGGCGATGCGCATCGAACTCGAAGAAGAGTTCCGGCGCCGCTTCGCCACCCCCATGGCCGCCGCCGAGCGTGGCTTCCTCGACGACATCATCGAGCCCCGCGAGACCCGCCCACGCCTCGTCTCCGCGCTCCAGACCCTCATCGGCAAGCGCCAGGCCCGACCGAGCCGGAAACACGGCAACATCCCGCTCTGAGCGCGGTGGCACGCACAGGGAGACACATCCCGCATGGCTCCCTCCGTCTCCGGTCGACGACATCAGGCAACCGCAGGCCGACCCCGGGCTCGATGCGGGACCCGGGCGCTCCGGCCACCCGAGTCCATAGCCGCATATACGATGACGGCTGACGAGCCGACAACCGGCAGCCCTATGCCCCCACTTCCCCTCCTACGCTCAGGAACGAGTGCCCCTCTCCTCCTTTCCTGGTGACCCGGATGTCCCCCGATCCGAACCCCGCGACCAGCCTCGGAACGCCCCACCCCGTCCTCATCGAAAGCCCCCCCGGAACGACCGGACCGGGCTTCGCCGCGGCCGTCGCCCGCCATGGCGCCATCGGGCTCATCGACCTCACCACCGTTCCCGATGATGCCCTGCACGACCTGCGCTCCACCTGCGGCGAGGAACGCTGGGAACGCGGCGCCCTCGGCATGCGCCTCGACGTGCGCGACCACGTCCGCCTCCAGACCGCCCTCAGGCTCGCTGAACGCGACCTCCTCACCGTCGCCGTCATCACCCAAGTGCCCGCCGGACCGACGAGCCTCGGGCCCGAGATCGCCCAGTTGCGCGGCCGTGGGGTGCGCGTCCTTCTCGAGGCCGACCGCGCCGATGAGGCACGAAGCGCCCGCGACCTCGGTGTCGCCGGCCTCGTCGTCCGCGCAGAAGACACCGGCGACGGTAAGCGTGCACCTGCTGTGAAGGAGATTACCGCTCTTCGCGAAGAGAGCGGTCTGCCGGTCTACGCCGAAGGCGGCATCGGACCCGGAACGTTGGACGCCGTCGCCCAAAGCGGCGCCGAAGGCGTCCTCTTGACCGTCCAAGCCTGGAGCTGCCCCGAGGCACCCCGCAGCGACGAGAGCCGTGACGCGTTGGAGGTCCACCCGGACCGCGCCCACGCCATCTCGTTCGCCGCCCGCGCGAACACCCTCGAGGCGCTCATCGCGACGGTCGCCGAGGCGTTCGTCGACACCGGCATCGGCGGCTCGCCATGGTTGCCACGCATCGCCAAGATCCCGACCGCGCGCACCACGCGGCCCGAGGCCGTGGCCACACCTGCCCCTGCGGTGGCCGCCCCGGCTACCTCGTCCACCCCTGCCGATACCGGCACACCTCCTACCGATCCACCCGTCGCCGCCCCCGCGGCGACACAACCGACACCCCCCAAGGAGCCCGAGAAGATGGAGCCGAGTGCACCCGCCCCCACACGGCCGGACGCCGAGCCGGAAACCACCGATGTGACCGGCACGTTCTACGACCTCGCCGAAGGCGTCGCCATCATCGGCATGGGCTGCGTCCTCCCCGGCGCACCCGACGTCGCGACGTTCTGGCAGAACGTGGTCGACAAGAAAGACCACATCATCGAAGTGCCCAAATCGCGCTGGGACCCCGATATCTTCTACGACCCCGACGGCAAAGACGACAAGTCCTACACCAGGATCGGCGGCTTCGTCACCGAGATCCCGTTCAACCCCATCGACTTCCGCATCCCCCCCAACATGGCGGACCAACTCGACGGCGTCCAGAAGATGACCCTCGTCGCCGCCCGCCAGGCGTTCCTTGACGCCGGCTACCTCGACGCCAAACTGAAACGCGTCAAGGAGTTCGACCCCGAACGCACCGCCGTCATCCTCGGCAACGCCATGGGCGGAGAGGTGCAACGCACCAACGCCCGTCGCATCCAATGGCCCTTCGTCGCTGCGCGCTTGCGAGCGACCGACGCGTTCCAGGCCATGCCCGCCACCGAACAGGAGACCTTCCTCGCCCGCTTCAAGGAGACCTACCTGCAAGGCCTCGCGCCCATCACCGAGGACACCATGCCCGGTGAGCTCTCCAACATCGTCTCCGGCCGCGTCGCCAACGTCTTCGACCTCCTCGGCAAGAACCACACTGTCGATGCCGCCTGCGCTTCGAGCTTCGCCGCCATGGACGGCGCCATCAAATCGCTCGTCGAACACGAGTTCGATCTCGTCCTCACAGGCGGCGCCGACCGCAGCATGGACATCGACACCTACATCAAGTTCTGCAAGATCGGCGCCCTCTCCGCGACCGGCTCCACCCCGTTCGACGCACGCGCGAACGGTTTCGTCATGGGCGAAGGCGCCGCCGTGTTCCTCCTCAAGCGCCTCTCGGACGCCATCCGCGACGGCGACAAGATCCATGGCGTCATCCGCGGCATCGGCGCCTCCTCCGACGGCAAAGGCAAAGGCATCACCGCGCCCAACAAGCGTGGCCAGGTGCTCGCCGTCAAGCGCGCCATCGAAGCGGCCCGCATCGAGCCCGGCACCTTGCAATACATCGAGGCACACGGGACCTCGACCCGCGTCGGCGACGTCGTCGAGATCGAATCCCTCCAAGAGGCGCTCGTCGAGGCCGGCTTCGCACCCGGCTCGGTCGGTATCGGGAGCGTCAAGTCGCAGATCGGCCACCTCAAGAGCGGCGCCGGCGCCGCTGGGCTGCTGAAAACGGTGCTCGGACTCGAACACAAGACCCTGCCGCCGTCGCTCCACTTCGAGACCCCCAACCCGAACGTCGACTGGTCCCGCTCGCCCTTCCGTGTCGTCTCCGACGCAGAACCGTGGCCCGAGGTCCCGGGCGTGCCGCGCCGCGCCGGCGTGTCGAGCTTCGGATTCGGTGGTACCAATTTCCATGTCATCGTCGAGGAATACCTCCCCGACCACCACGCACGCGAGATTGTCGCTTCTGCCAAGAGTGCGGTGCGACCCGCCACGCGCATCGGTGCCCGTATCGGACAAGTCGATGAGCAGGTCGCACGGCCGGTGCTGTCGCCCGAAGCCGTGCAGAAGATCCTTGCCGAGCGTGCCTCGCTCGAAGGCGAGACCCTTGTCATCGGCGGCGCCAGTCAAGCGGAAGTCGTCGCCCGGCTCAAAGAGGTCGCGACGGGTTTCCCGACCGAGACGCCGTTTTCGACGAGCGGTACCGGCCCGCGCCTCAAGGACCTCGTCCACTCCTACAACGTCGACGGCGTCAAGGCGCCGGCGCGCGTGGCCATCGTCGCCAAGGACCTCCCCTCCGTCCGCGAACAGGCCGAGTTCGCCCTGTCGTGCCTCGACGACCCGCGCCGCATGAAGATGGCACCCGTCAAAGGCGTCTTCGCCGGACAAGGTGCACCGGACGGCAAGATCGCCTTCCTCTTCCCCGGCCAAGGCAGCCAGTACGCCGAGATGCTGCGCGACCTCCACGACAAGTACGCCATCGTGCGCGACACGTTCGCCGAGGCCGACGACATCATGGCGCCGCTCATCGGCAAACGCCTCACCGACCTCGTCTTCCCCGTCTACGACGCCTCTGACGCGGCGGCGCGCGAACGGGCCATCGGAGCGGCCGAAGAGGCACTCCGCCAGACCGAGATCTGTCAACCCGCCGTCCTCACCGCCGACATCGCCATCTGGCGCCTCCTGCGCTCGCTCGGCATCGAACCCGACGTCGTCGCCGGCCACAGCCTCGGCGAATATGCGGCCCTCGTCGCGGCCGGCATCCTGCGCTTCGAAGACGCCCTCCACGCCGTCTCCGCACGCGGCAAGGAGATGGCCAACGTCGACGTCCCCGACCTCGGGAAGATGGCCTCCATCACCGCCCCGTTCGTCCTCGTCGAAGAGGTCCTCGCGGAATGCGAAGGCTACGTCATCCCCGCCAACAAGAACTGCCCCGCCATGACCGTCATCGCCGGCTCCTCCGCCGGCGTCGACGAAGCGGTGGAACGGTTCCAGAAACGCGGCATCCAGGCACAATACATCCCCGTCTCCGCGGCCTTCCACAGTGCCATCGTCGCCCCCGCCTCCGAACCGCTCCGCCGTGTCCTCTCACGCCTCTCGATCCGCCCGAACCGCGTGCCCGTCTACGCCAACGTCACTGGCCGCCACTATGAACGGCAAGGTGACGGCACGGCCTGGCGCGACTATGTGCTCGACATGCTCGCCAAACAGGTCGCGAGCCCCGTCGAGTGGACCCGGATCATCGAGCACATGCACCAGGAAGGCGTCCGCACCTTCATCGAGGTCGGACCCAAACGGGCGCTCACCGGCTTCGTCGCCAACATCCTCGAAGGCAAGGAGCACGCGCCGGTCGCCACCAACCACCCCAAAAAGGGTGGTGTCTGGCACATCAACGAGACCTACGCCATCCTCGCCGCACAAGGCCACATGCCCAAGGTCAAACACCCGCAGGCCACCTCCCATTACACGCCGATGCACCTCGACCCGACCGGTGCCACTCGCGCCGTCCCGGTCGCGCCGCCTCAAGTGGTGACGAAAGAGGTCCCGGTCTCTACACCTGTAGAGGTCTCCGCCGCCCGCGCCGTCGCGCAGGCGACCGATGATGCGACACTCGGCCGCCTTGCCGGCGAACCTGGCTTCGACGCGTACCTGCGCGAACAGGCGCCCATGCTCGCCGCCATGCTCGATGCCGGCTGGAAGCGCGACAAGACACGCTATTCCACGGCCGGTCCCGTACCGGTGCGCTTCGGCACGAACGGCACGACCGCACCCCGGGAGACCGCGGCTTCGACACGTCCCGGCTTCGCCTTCACCGATGAAGACCTCGTCGTATCCGGTGTCTCGGTCGGGCTCCCCGGCAAGCACAAGGAACTCTTCGACGAACGCAACATCGAGGCCGTCCTCACCGGCGAGAACTTCATCGACCTCCTCGACGACGACCAACGCCGCCGCATGCTCGACAAGAACATCGTCCGCCTGACCAAAGGCAGCGACGGGTCCGCCGGCTTCCAGGTCATCGACGACGTCGCCCAGGTCATCAAGCTCGCCGCCCGCCTCGGCCGCTTCGACCTACCCGCCGAATACGGCATCGACGGCGACCTCAGCGCCACGCTCGACATCACCACCAAGATGGCCGTCGGCGCCGCCATCGAAGCGCTCAAGGACGCCGGGATCCCCCTCGTCCGCGGCTACGTCAAGACCTCCACCGGTTCCTGGCTCCCCGGTGACTGGGCCCTCCCCACCGCAATGCAGGAAGAGACCGGTGTCATCTTCGCGTCCGCCTTCCCCGGTTACGACAACCTCCTCGACGAGGTCGGCCGGCATCTCGCCGCGCGCCACGCCGGGCTCAAAAAGGAACAGGTCGCGACCGTCTACCGGCAACTCATCGCCCGCATCAGTGACCCCGACGCCCAGGCCGAGGTGCGCACGGTCTTCGAAGCCGCCTTCGGCAAACTGGATGACACCAAAGAAGAGACTCTCTACACGTTCAACCGGAAATTCCTCTTCAACGTCCTCTCCATGGGACACGCCCAGGTCGCACAACTCATCAAAGCAAAAGGGCCCAACACGCAGGTCAACGCCGCCTGCTCCTCGACGACGCTCGCCGTCGCCATGGCCGAAGACTGGATCCGCACCGGCCGCTGCCGTCGCGTCCTCGTCGTCGGCGCCGACGACGTGACCTCCGACCGGATGATGGAATGGATCGGCGCCGGGTTCCTCGCATCAGGGGCTGCGACGACGAAGGACGACGTGCGCGAAGCCGCCCTGCCGTTCGACCGCCGCCGCCACGGCATGATCATCGGTTCCGGCGCCGTCGGACTCGTCATCGAAGCCCGGGCCGAAACGAAAGCGCGCGGCATGGACGGCCTTGTCCGCATCCTCGCCACACAGGTCGCCAATTCCGCCTTCCACGGTTCCCGCCTCGATGTCCACCACATCGCCGACCAGATGGACCGCCTGGTCGCGACCGCCGAGGCACGCTACGGCCTCGACCGCGACCGCCTCGCTGGCGACCTCGTCTTCATGAGCCACGAGACCTACACCCCGGCACGTGGCGGCAGCGCTTCCGCCGAGGTGGAGAGCCTGCGCCGCACCTTCGGCGACAAGGCGAGCCAGGTCGTCGTCGCCAACACCAAAGGCTTCACCGGCCACCCGATGGGCGCCGGGATCGAAGACGCCGTCGCCATCAAGGCACTGCAGCTTTCGCGTCTCCCGCCCATCGCCAACCACAGTGAGACCGACCCCGAACTGGGCGTCCTCAATCTCTCGCCCGGCGGCGAGAAGGACCTCCACTACACGTTGCGCCTCGCGGCCGGCTTCGGCAGCCAGATCGCCCTCTGGATCGGCGAAGCCATCACCAAGGGCACCGAACGCATCGTCGACAGTACCCGGCACCAGGCGTGGCTGCGCAGCATCACCGGACAAGAGGCGCCTGTGCTGGAAGTGGTCAACAAGACGCTGCGCGTCAAGGATGCGGGGGCGCCACCGCGCGAAGCGCCCGCCCTGAAGGTCGAACGCCCTCCCGTGCAAGCGACGCCGGAACCGGCCACACCGACACCGACGCCCGCGCCAGCGGTGCGTCCTGCGCCGCCACCGCCGGAACCGACGCCTACTCCAGCTCCCACGGTCCGAGTCGCTCCGGAGTCCAAGCCGACACCTGCTGCCGCTCCGACGCCTGCCGCCCCCGCCGCTCCCGCGACACCGTCGGCCACACCCGCCGAGCGCCCGGACCGCGAAGCCGTCCTGGAGAAGGTCATCGCCATCGTCGCCGAGAAGACAGGCTACCCGGTCGACACGCTCGAACCCGAGCTCGACATGGAAGCGGACCTCGGCATCGACACCGTCAAGCAGGCCGAACTCTTCGGCATCCTGCGCGAGACCTACGCCGTCCCGCAAGAAGAAGGGATGCAGATCAAGGACTATCCGACCCTGAACGCGGTCGCCGGCTACCTCGCCGAACGCATCGGGGATGCCTCGCCCGCAGCGACTCCCCCACCGGCCGCAGCCTCGACACCGACCCCCGGAACGGAAACGGCCACGACGCCCACAACAACACCTGCCGCACCCACAGTGAAGGAAGAGACCGCCCCGGCCGCAACCGTCCCTGCACCGGCGGACGGAGACGAGGTGCTCAGACAGGTCGTCACCCTCATCGCCGAAAAGACCGGCTACCCCGAGGACATGCTCGAACCTGAACTCGACATGGAAGCGGATCTCGGAATCGACACCGTCAAACAAGCCGAACTCTTCGGCATCCTGCGCGAGACCCACGCCATCCCGCAAGAAGAAGGGATGCAGATCAAGGACTATCCCACCATCCGCCACGTCGCCGACTATCTAGCCGGTCGCATGGCGCGCGCACCTGCGAGCGCGGCGTCTCCTGCGGCTGTCCAGGAGACCCCCGCGGCGGGCGCGCCCACGCCTCACGTGATGCATCAGTCGAAGCGGACGAGCGGCGACCTCGGGCTCGACGATGGCGCACCCGTGCAGAAACAGAAGGCCGCGACGCCTCCACCGACCACCGCGACCACCGCGACCACCGCGACAACCGTGAGCGGCACCCGGCATCGCGCCAACAAGAGCGCGTCCCTCCTCGACCTCGACGACGGAGCGCCGAGCGTGGACCGCCCACCATCGACCGTACAACAGACGACGGCCATGCGCACACCGGCGATAAAGACGGGTCAGCAGAACGCGCTGGACCTCGACGACGGCGCGCCATCCATGGGCGCCCCGCCGGCACGCACTCAGTCCGCCCCTGCCCCCCAGCAGGCTCCATCGACCGAACAACAGACCGCTCCTACGCGCTCAACGCCGACCCCGGCCCCTGAGGGAGCGCCCACGGCACCGTCGGCACCGACCGGTGGCTTTGACCGCACCGAGGTCGAAAAACGCATCACCGCGATCATCGCCGAGAAGACCGGCTATCCCGAGGACATGCTCGAGCCCGGGCTCGACATGGAAGGTGACCTCGGCATCGACACCGTGAAGCAAGCCGAAGTGTTCGGCGAGGTACGCGAAGCGTTCGGACTGCCGCTCCCCGAAGGCCTCAAGATCGCCGACTATCCCACGATCGGGCACGTCGTCGGTTTCGTCCTCGAACACGCCGGCACAACCGCGCCCGAGACCGCAGCGCCCGCCGAAACCTCGGCACAGCAACCGGTGCAGAACGAGACTCCGGCCCCGTCCCCGGTCCCACAGAAAACCGAGGAAACAATCGCAAAGGCGCCGGTCACCACCCCCCCAACACAAGCATCCGCCCCGATCCGCGACCGTGCTTCCTCCACCATCCACCGCCTCGTCCCCGTCCCTGTCCCCGCCCCGCTCGAGCGTGACGCCGAACGGCCGCTCGCCATCGACGGCACGCTCCTCGTCACCCAGGACGGTATCGACTGGGCCGCGGAGTTCCTCCAGACCTTCACAAAGGAAGGCGTCCAGGTCGTCCTCCTCGGCCGAGAGGAACCGAAAGGTGACGTCCCCGGCATCTTCGTCCCCGTCGACCTCAGCGATTCCGTCGCCCTCGAGCGCACCATACACAGCGTGCGCGAACGATTGGGACCCATCGGTGGACTCATCCATCTCGCGTCGCTGCGCGAGGACCGCATCCCGCAATCCGCCAAAGCGTTCAAGGTGGCGACCCGCGAACAGGTCAAGAGCCTCTACGCCATCTGCCGCGCCGCCGCGGACGACCTGGAGCGACCTGGTGCGGTCATCGCCACCATGACCCGCATGGGCGGCACCTTCACACTGCCCGACGAGACAGGCGCGATCGTCACCGATCTGCACTTCAACCCGTTCGACGGTGGCGCGACCGGTCTCACGAAGGCGCTCGCCAAAGAGTTCCCCGACGCGCGCGTGCGCACGATCGACCTCGGACAGGCCATCGGTGCCCGTGACGCCGCCCGCATCCTCCTCACCGAGCTGACCCACGACACCGACCGGGTCGAAGTGGGCTACCCCGCGCACAGCGACCGTGTCGCCATCGAACTCGTCGAGAAACCGACGCCACGCTTCCAGACCCTCCGCCTCGACACCTCCGACCACATCGTCGTCTCCGGTGGCGCCCAAGGCGTCACCGCCGCCTGTCTGGAGGCGCTCCTGGAACGGCTGGGACCCGACGACGCACCCGCCGTCACGGTCCTCGGTCGCACCCAGCTCCCTGAGGACATCGCCACCCTCGCCTCGCTCGATGCGGCAGCGCTCGATGCCCGCAAACAGGCGCTTCTGGCAGAACTGCGCCGGGCGCACGAGCGGGTCACACCGGTCATGCTGAGCGAGGCGTGGAGCAAGACCGAGAAGGCGATCGAGGTACACCGCTGGCTGGAGCGCTTCAGCGCCCT
The DNA here is from genome assembly GCA_019347805.1 of Methanobacteriota archaeon. Taxonomy (GTDB): domain Archaea; phylum Thermoplasmatota; class E2; order JACPAO01; family JAHWKR01; genus JAHWKR01. The sequence goes on along the minus strand of JAHWKR010000019.1, from coordinate 20,237 downwards.
CGGCGCCCGCGTCGCATATCACGCCGTCGACGTCACCGACCAGGACGCGGTCGCCGCCGGGGTCGCCGCCTCACGCGACGCCTTCGGTCCCGTCACCGTCCTCGTCCATGGCGCCGGCTTCGAAAAGAGCAAGGCGATCCGCGACAAGGACAGCCGCCAGTTCGACCAGGTCTTCGACACCAAGGTCCTCGGCCTGCACGACCTCGTCGTCGCCACCCTGGACGACCCGCTCCGCGCCATCATGGTCATGTCGAGTGTCGCAGGACGCTTCGGCAACATGGGGCAGGTCGACTACAGCGCCGCCAACGACCTCGCGGTCCGCTACGCGGTCGCCCTCGGCCGCGCCCGCGACATCCACGCGCACGGCATCGACTGGTCCGCATGGGCCGAGGTCGGCATGGCGACCCGTGGCGGCATCATGACGGTCATGGAAGCCGCCGGCGTCACCCCCATCCCCGTCGCGGTCGGCGCCCGACGTTTCGTCGATGAACTACTGAGCGGTGATGAACATCCCGAGGTGGTCGTCGCCGGAAGACTCGGCGGACTCGACGGCCAGGGACAAGTGAGCGGCCGCAAGGTCGCCCCCGGTCCTCTTCCGCACATCGACACGCCGCGCGCGGACCATCCCCTCATCGACGGCATCGTCGCCCACACGCCCCACCGCCACATCGTCGCCGTCCACACGGTCGACCAGGCGCGCGACCCTTACCTCGACCACCACCGCGTCGAAGGTGTGCCCTACCTCCCCGGCGTCTTCGGGCTGGAAGCGTTCGCCGAGACCGCAGAGCGCCTCCTCACCGACGAAGAGCGGGAAGCCGGCCACACGTTCATCGGCGCCGAGGACATCCAGTACGCGCTCCCCTTCAAACTACTCAAGGACCGGCCCCTTGCGGCGCGGGTCGTCATCGAGCGCATCGGGGCACCCCCGGCGCCGCGGAAGAAGGACACCCGCTACGAGGTCGCCCCCGACGGCTCCGACGCGGAACTGCTCGGCGAGACCCCCGAGACCCCGGACGAAGACGCGGTGGCGACGGCGCGCTTCCTCTGCCGCCTGGAGAGCGACTTCGTCAACGACCATGGCGACGTGCTCGGTGACGTGCGCGTCCATTTCGAAGGGACCGTCCTCTTCGGCGAACGGGATGAGACCCCGACCCGGCCCGCCTTCGACCAGACCGGTGCCCCGCTCTACGACAGGGCGACGGTCTACGACCACTTCTTCCACGGCCCGACATTCCAGGTCCTTGACAAGATCGTCAGCATCGAAGGCTCCGACGTCGTCGCGCACGCGCGCTTCGAACATGACGGCCTCTTCGCCGACGCCCCCCGCCCACGGTTCCTGACCGCACCGCTCGCCCGTGAGGCGGCCTTCCAGGCGGCCGGCTTCTGGGCCCTCGCTGCACGCGACCGCATGAGCCTCCCCGCCGGCATTCGCCGCGTCACCCACTACGGCCAGAGCGCGGAGGCCCCGCCGGGGACGACGCTGGTGGTCGTCGCGCGGCACGAACGGGACCTTCCCGGCGGTGCCGAGGCGGAATACATCGTCGAGACCTGGACCCCCGAAGGCGTCCTCGTCGACCGCATGGAAGGCTATCGCATGATCACCACGGGACGTCACAAGGTACCGCGTGAGACGCCGCCTGACGACGATGGACGCCACGAGACAGTGGTCGCGCCTGCACCGGCTCCTGCACCGCCGGTGAACGGCGACGGCGCCCGTCCTTCGGCAGCGCAACGCACGAGCGACCAGGAAGGCGACTGGGAACTCACCACGCGCGACGAACCGGACGGCGCGCGCGCCGAGGCCGTCGACCTCGGTGGACACGGTGCGGTGCGCGTCGACGTACACGCCACGGCCAAGCGGTTGGACGAGGGTTCTCTTGACGACCTCTTCACCGCGAACGAGAAGAAACGGCTCTTGTCATACCCGGTCGACAAGCGGCGTCACGAACATGCCGCCGGTCTCGTCGCGGCCAAGCACGCGCTCGTCGCGACCCTCGCCAAGGTCGGTTATACACTGCAGCCGAGCGACATCGAGATCCACCCCGAGGAAGGCACCCGCCGTCCGCTCTGGCGCGTCCCCGGCCAACACAGCCTGCCTGGACTGCACCTCACCGTCTCGCATACCGGTCCCCACGCGGTCGCCGCGGTCTCTTCGACCGAGCACACCGCCGGGTTCGGCCTCGATATCGAACGCATCGAAGAACGTGCGGACTCCTTCCTGCCGACCGCCTTCTCCGACGATGAGATCGCCGACCTGAAGAGACCCGGTCCGAAGGAAGGTCCCCTTTATGAGACGGTGGCACGCTACTGGACCATCAAGGAGGCCATCACCAAAGGCCTCGGCACCGGGCTCGCCATCCCGCTGCACGACATCCGTATCACCGGCATCGGCCCCGACGGCGACGCTGAGGTCCGACTGGACGCCAAGGCACAGGCACGGCTCAAAGAACTCGGGGGCAAGCGTCTCGCCGTGCGCTCGGTGCGCTTCGACGACGACCATGTCGGCGCCGTGGCGCGGCTCTTGCGCGACTAGCGCCTGCGTGTCGTCTTCTTGGTCGTCGCTGCGCGCTTAGCGGCCGGCCGCTTGGTGGCCGTCTTGCGCGCCGACGTCTTCTTCGCCGGGGTCTTGCGCACGGCCTTCTTGGCCTGCGCCTTGCCGGTCTTCCTGGCGCCGGGCGCCTTTGCGGTGACCTGCCGCTTGGCGTTCGCCGTGCCCTTGCGGCTTCCCGCTTTCTTGGTCGCCTTCTTCGACGACTTCGTCGTCTTGGCGGGCGCCTTCTTGGTGGTGGCCTTCTTCGCCGGCGCCTTCTTGGTCGCCTTCTTCGCACCGGCCGCGGGCGCCTTGGCACCGGCCGTTTTCTTCTTGGCTGCCCCCGTCGTGCGGGTGGAGGGGGTCGCCGCTTTCGTGCTCGTCGCCTTCTTGGCGGGCTTCTTGGCCGCGGGTTCCTTCTTGGCACCTTTCTTGGGCTTGGCCGGTTCCGGGGCCGACGCGACCCCCGGGGTCACCTCCATGCCGCCCTCGAACTCCTTGCCACAACTGGGGCAGCGGCGTCGGACGATGGCACCCTCGACCTTGTAAGGCATGTAGATGTCACAGTCGGGACAGAAGACGATCTCTTCGTACTTCTGGAGGCCGCTCGCTTCCGGAGCCTCCTGGAAGTCCTCTTCGTCAAAATCGCCCTCTTCGTACTCGTCCGACACGGGGGCCCCGCAAGCTGGCGCCCCTTTTAATACTGTTGACCTGGTTCTGTCGGACCGCTATCGTCGGGGCGTGGTGAGGAGCGCACCCAGACGGTCGGCCACTGCGGAATTGGGGAGTGTGGCGTCCGCCCCCGCCTCCTTCGCGCCCGACATGAGGTCCGTGTGGACATGCGGGCCCACCGCGACGATGCGCGCCCCCGGATGAGCGCTCCTTGCCCGCGCGACCGCCGCGACACCGCCTGCCGGGTCGCCGAGGTCGACGACGATGGCGCCTACGTCTTCGGCAGGGTCGCCAAGCGCCTCGGCCTTGCGCACCTGCACCGGTTCCATGCCTGCGGCTCGGACGATGTTGGCGATGCGCGACCAGGCCATGAGGTCGGAGGCGGCGACGAGGCAGCGGGTGGGCACGACGCTGACAACGGCACTGGGTCCATGGAGGTTTCCCTTACGCCCACGCCTCGGTCGTCCCGTCGGGGTGGACGAGCGGAAGGAGCATGGCGAGCGACCAGGCAAGAAGACCGAGCCCGAAGACGATGCCCGCGTAGGCCGTTCCGAGGGCGACGCCGACAAGGGGCAAGCCCGCACCAAGGACCAGAATGGCCGCGCCGACGGCACCAAGGGCGCGTTCCCGGGTCGCCAGGACCGGCCAGAGGGTGACCACAGCGGTGACAGCGACCATGACCGGCAACAACGCGGCCATCGTGTCCGAAAAGGTCTGGACGATCTCGGGGGGTGCTTCGTTGAGGCCGCGTTCACCGGGTTCGCCCTTGAACGTGATCGGTGAGGCGAGGAACAGCAAGACGAAGACGGCCGCATACCAGCCGATGGCCACCACGGAACCGGCGAGGGCCATCGTCTTCTCGGGGCCTTCGAGAGTCCGCTGCCAGAGGAAGAGCGCCACGAAGGCGACGAGCGGCAAGACCAGGATGACGATGAAGAGCGCCGTCAAGGCCGGAACGACGATCATGAGCAGCCAGGCGACGCCGAAGATGGCCAAAAGCAGGGTCGCCAGATGGAGCGGACGGCGCAGTTCCATGCTCACGGTACGCCCCTGGATGCACAAAAAGGACGCCGATATGGCCGCTCAATCGGGACAGGACCCGCTCGGGAGCGTCCCACCGGTCGCATCGGTGCGCTCGACCTTCCCCTTGAGGCCGAAGCCGAGGACGATGAAATCGCCCTGGCTGAGATGACCTTCACCTTCGGGACCCTCTATGGCTTCCAGGCGCCACGACCAATTCCCCTGTTCTGGACGATGCACCTCCAGGTCGATGCGGTCCTTGCCGTCGACACCTTGATGGACCACGCCTTCGACGACCTGTCCGTCCGGGTCGATGAATGCGGTGCGGATGTGCAATGCCTCGACGATGTCGTAACCGAGCGAGATGCGGTCGAACTCATGCTCGAGCGTGAACGGCCGCTCGATGTGCTCCCCGAACGCCAGGTCGCACACCGTCCAACCCGCCACCGGGACGCCAAGGGGCGCATCGGTCTCCACGGGGGCGAGCCACAAGGCGATGAAGCCCGCGATGGCGAGGAGCGCCACGACCTGCACCGTCAGGCTCGCGTCCGTCATCTACATCCCCATGAGCGACTTGAGCGCCGCCTCGCGCTCATGTATCTTGGCGAGTTTCTCCGCATAGAGCCGATTGTACTCGTCCGGCTTCACACGCCCCCCGATGACATCCTGCTGGAGCTTGGTGATCTCCTGTTGCAGGGAACGGATTTCCATCATCAGCCGGTCGGCCTCCTCACTCATCCAGGCGCCGCGAAGGAGGGGGGGCTTATGGGTTTTTGTGGCAAGACGGCTCCTGACACCCTATTTGAACGACGATAGGGCCGGGCCGCAAAGGATATCACCACACGAGAAACGATACAAGGTGCGTTGTCGCTGTCCGAAGACGACCTGGGACGCCTCCTCAAGACCTTCCTGCATGCCTACCGGGAACGTGTGAACGAACTCGAACCGAACCTCGGCGAAGCGGCTCCGCTCCTTGTCGACCCGCGCATCGACGTCGTCCTCGTCAACGGCGGCCGCGCGTTGCACTTCGTCTTCAGCGACGATGAAGGGGTCCTCACGACGATCGTCCGTCTGCACGACATGACCCATTGGCCGCCCACCACGGCCGAGCTCAAGGAGCAGGAGGATGTCGATGCGCATGCGCACAAGGACCGTGTGCGACGTACGGCACGCATCGAAGGAAAGGTGCTCGCCCACTTCGTCCTCTATCCCGAGGACGGCGGGATGGACACGGCGATGTTCCACACCGGGTCGCGCCTTGCCGAAGAGGACATCAAGAACGCGCGTACAGGCAAAGGACCGGACGCGTCAGAGTAACGCCACTATTCTTCCCACTCGCGCTTGCGGATCGCATGCACGACCCAGTTCGTGAGGATCCCCTCGAAGCCGTTCGGCACACCCATGCCCTTCAGCTCCTCGGTGACCGCCTCACGATAAGCGGCGTCGTCCGGCTCGGCGTCCGGCACACGCGCCTCGACCGCGGTCTCCATGCGGGAGACGAATTCGGGCGACACCTGGTAGCCGTCATCGGTCTCGACCAGGATGCCCATGTCGCGGAACCGCGCGTTCATGAGCTCGATGCCGACATCGTCCTCAGGAAGCTCCATGGAGGAGGCGGCGTAGCCCGCTGCGTGGAAAAAGGTTGGCCACCGGGTCCTAGCAGAGAACGCTGTGCAGGTCGGCCATGAGCCGTTCGAGGGTCTCCGCCTCGTCCGCCTCCGCCCCCGCATGGGGTGCATAGACCTCGAAACCGTCGACCGAGAGGCGGGTCCGTCGGCCGATGAGGAGCCATTTCAGGCGCGACAATTCCATCTCGGTGCGCATCGCTTCGTCGTGGTGCGCTTCGACACGGCTCGTGAGCCGCGCCCGGACCTCCAAGTCGTCGGCGGTGAGCGCCGCACCCATCGCCTCGGCGCGGGGCACGACCCGTTCGTAGAGCGCCCGGTAGGCGACCGCGAGCCGTTCATGGCGCGTGTCGCGCGCCCAGGTGGCAAGGGCGTGGGGCTCGGCGAGCAGGCGACCGGTGAGGTCGACGAGGGTCTCCGGGACGCGCTCATCCTCGGGCATGAGGGGTCCCATCGGGCGCCGGCCCATAAGCGGTCCGGTCGCGATCAGTGGAACCAGGAGTCCTCGAAGACCACCGGCGGACGGGGGCCGAGCGTCATGGTCATGTCGAAGCCCTCATAGGCGACCCCGACCACCTGTCCGGCCGCCCCACCGGTCGCGCCATGGTGTGTCGTGCGGCTGTGGCTGAACCAGGCGCTGTTGTCGGGGCTGACAAGATGCGTCGACGTGCCGGTGCGCGCAAGGTCGATGGAGATCGGATGATATGTGGGCTCGGCCGCGCCGTCGAAGCCAACGTGGTCGTGAGACCCGCCCTTCTGGTCGGCGACGAGCATCCAGAACCGGTTCGTCGCCTCCTCGACCGTGCGGTGCTCCTTCGGGAGCCAATGGGTCTCGTAGACGCCATGCTCCGCGTCGTCGAGGAGGGTGTGGATGAGACCGCCGGGGAGCCGTTCGACGACGCCGTTCCACATCTCCGATGCATGCAGGTCGAGGAGGGTCTGCAGCGCGTCGAGGACGCCCTCGTTTTGAATGGAGAGGTCGGTGACGAAGAACTGGCGCGCATGGCCCGACTCGTCGAACGGTGGCGCGTGCACGCGGGCACCGACCCAGCCCCAGGTCATCGGGCCGAGTTCCTCGCCCTCGAACCACGCCGAAGCGCACTCGATGGTCATGTGCCAGTGCCCTGCGCTCTCGTCGAGGATGGGGAAGAACGCCGAACTGATGCGCGCCCCGCCGACATCCTCCTGGATGTCATGCATCTCGAACGGCTCCGGCGGACCGCCGAAATAGAACTCCTTCGGATAGGTCGAGACGCCGCCCGCCTCGATGCAGTCGGTCATGCGCACTTCGAAAGCGTCGATGGGATCGGTCTCGGTCTGGTCCTCCGGGATGGGGACCACCGGCGTGTCCCCGACACAACCGGCCAAGGACAACAGGGCGACGGCGACGAAGAGGGGCAGGGGACGCAAGGGGAGCACCGGCGACGGCAATGACAAGGGGCGTGTAAACGTTTCTCACGAAGGACCTGGAACGACGAAAGGACTCAGGAGCCCGCTTCTTCCAACGCAAGGTCGAGAAGGGCCGCTTGAACGACCCGCGTTAGATAATGGTGACTCTCCGGGACCTGATGGTAGCGGGCGGCCTCGCGCAGGTGCTTGACGGCGTCGTTCAGGATGCGGTATGGTTCCTCGGCGTGGTTCGGGTCGTCCTGGTAGGGGCAGAGCAGGCCGAGCGCGTCGAGCGCGTCGCTCTCCTCCGGGCCCCAGATGGGATAATCGGGGATGACCGCGTGCATGAGGGTCGTGACGTGGAGCGTGTCCCAACCGGGCAGGAGGGCACCGAGGCGCGCGACCGGCGTGGTGTCCGGCCAACGCATCGGGGTCAGGATGGCAGCGATCTCCTTGCGTGCATCGAGGGACTCGGGGACGGGGGGTTCGGAGCTCGTTATCGACCGGCGACGGCCGCACATTTGGACGATGAGGTGCAGCACCTCGGGGTCGGGCAGGAAGCGGGCGCGGTAGACGACGGCGTCGTATTCCGGCTCGGCCACATGCTGGTGCAGGTAGCGCTCGCGCATCGAGTCGAGGAACGCGCGGGTCTCGTCGGTCGCCAGAACGGCCACGGGTGGGCGAGACGGCGCGGCGTGAAAAAGCCTCGGGGGGAGAACGGTGGATGAAGAACGGATGTTCAGACGGAGGCGGGCCAACCTTCGTAGCGCAGGGTGACCGTGTCACCCGCATCGACGACGAGTCCGGCGGCGCCGGTCGAGGCGTAGGCGCCGTTGTCGTAGAGCGCCCAGTAGTAGCCGAAGAGGAGGAGGGTGAAGTCGCTCGCCACACCGTCGATCTCGTCGATGAAGGCGTCGTCCTCCTGGCCGTCGCCGTCGATGTCGTACCAGACCGCGGTATAGGTGGAGCCGCGGGCGGTCGCGACCTGGTCGAGGAGGTCGAGGGCGGTGAGGCCATCGGTGTAGCCGACGGTGTCGGTCCAGGTGAAGCTCTCGTAGCCCTTGTAGGTGTTCGTGAAGACGCCTTCCGGCACCTCGACGACGAGGGTCACGGTGGCGGTCTCCTCGGCGGTCGCATCCAGGGGAAGGGCGAGCGTCAGCAGAGCAAGGGCGGTGAGCAGGGTGAGGGTTCGGTCGGTGTGCACGTTCAGGACCTCCATCAAGACAACTTGATTGTCGTCAAGCTGACTTGAAAGAGGGGGTGGTATTTGAGCTTAGCGGGGTGGAAGGACGGTAACCGGCGGTTCCGCAGAAGAGATGATGCGCGGCCGCCTTCCGGCCACAGGCGCCCCCCACACGGCGGCGCCCAGAGGGAACATCATGCCAGGCAAAGGAGGCAAAGGAAGCAAAGGCAAAAGCGGCGGCAACTACCCGAGCACGACCGGGAAACCATCCGGCAAAGGACGCGGGAACACGCCCCGGTGAGCACGCGAGCGCCCGTTCACGGACGCCGAGCAGGATGGAATAGAAGGAAGGAAAGAGACGCGGAGCGGACGGGCTCTAACCCGAATCCTCGAGCGCCGTCACCGTCACCGTCCCCGCATAGGTCCCGGCCGGGATGAACTGCTCGTCACCCGACGGGATCGACAACGTGAACCAGAGCGGCTTCGACGAACCGTCCCCCGGCGGCAGGTCGAACGAGGACATCGTCGTCGATGTCGTCGAGAGCGCCGAGGCGTTGGTCATCGCATCGTCCTCGGAATAGGCGGCTCGTCCCACCGGGATGGTCGCCTGTGCGCCGGCAAGGTCGGTCCCCGCCACCTGTATGTCGACCTGGACGTTGCCCAGGTTCGTCACCGTGATGGAGGTCGGCGCCGTCGTCGTCCCCGGTTCCATCTCACTGCCCGCTGTGAACTCGACCGCCGTCTCGGTGATCTCGATGGCGGCGAGCGTGCGCACCTCGAAGACCGCCTCGAGCGTGTTGTTCGCCTGCGGCGCCGCATGGGCCTGCGCCATCTGGTTGTCCGTCGCATGGCAGACGACCCGCCAGGTGCCAGGAGGATCATGATAGGCGATCGCGCCGGAGGTGTCCCACAGGGAACGCTTGCCGTCGCCTTGCCGGAACACCGCGCCGAGCTCCTCATGCAACGAGCCGTCGGGCTGATAGACACTGCAGCCGCCCGAGGCGATATCGCGGTGGTTGTTGCGGTCCTCCGCCTCGAACTCGATGTCGAAAGCACGCAGACCGCCCGCCACCGGGTCTACCTGGGCACCGCCCTGCGACGCGTCATCGTCGGTCAAGAGATTGACGGCGACCACCTGCGGCTCGTTGTTCTTGACCTTCGCCTTCGCCTCGGTGCCCGCCTCTGCGGGAAGACCCAGGGCGGCGACGACGGCGACGACAGAGAGCACAAGCGCGAGACCCTTGACGAGCTTGTCGCGCATCAGGACACCCCCTCCGACGAAAGGTCGACGGTGCCCGTGTATTCACCGGGCGGCACATATTGTGACGAACCGGACGGGACGTAGAGCCACAACTCGAGGACCCCGCCCGAGCCGACCGAGAGCGGAGCGAGCGTGATCGGCTCACCGGCGCGACCCAGCGGGTCACCGCCGACACGAACCTCGAGGTGTTCCGGCATGATCTCGGCGTCGCCGTCCTCATGGATGAACGGCGACGCCGTGAGCGCGACCGCGAGCGGGACGTTGCCGAGGTTGCGATAGGTCACCTTGGCGGGACCGAGCCAACCGTTCGGACCCGTCTCGCCGAACGACACCGACGTCTCCAGCGTGCCGAGCGCGGCAAGCGGCAGGATCTCGACGTCCTGCGACAGCGCGTGCATGCCCCGCACGCCGTCTGAGGCGACCGTCTCGAGCCGATAGAGGCCCGCCGGCGTGGTATGCTTGAGCGAAAGGTTCCCTGTCCAGACGAGCGGGTCGTTCCCGGGCTCGAGGTCGACCGCGGCATACGTCCTGCCGTGCTTGATGAGCTCGACCTCGATGCTGGCCAACCCGGCACCGCGGTCGGCCACATGGACCGTGATCGGCACCTTGCGCGCACCGCCTGAGAGCAGCGTCACCTCGGCGGGGGCGTCGACCGAACCGAGACGCGGCGCCGAAGCGCCCTGCCCAAGCCCCATCGGGGCGAACGCGGCGACGAAGAAGAGGGCGACCACAGTGAGCGTCGCGAACGGCACACGGGTCTTGTTCAGAGGGACCCCCTCCTGCGAGCGACGAAGACGAGGGCGGCCAATGCCACCACGAGCGACAAGGCCGCGGGAGCGGGCGAATCCTTCTTCACCGGTACTTCGAGCGTCGAAGGAGCGGTCTCGACCCGTTTCGGGCCGATCGTCAATGCGCCGGTCAACCCGTAATCACCGGTCTTCTCGGCGCGCCAGAACCCTTCGAGGGTCTGTGTCGCACCGGTCGCCGTCTCGATGGCTTCGATCGAGAACGTCTCGAACGGCTGCCCATCGCGGCTGATGAGCCCCTTGAAACCGACCACCGCGGGTGAGAGGCCGGTGTTCGTGAACGTGATGCGGATCGGCACCAGGTCGCCCTTCTTCGCCTTGCCATCACCGAAGGCGACCGCGATGTCCGCGAAAGACATCGCGAGCGTCCCCTCTGGAAGCACATCGAAGTAGAGGTCGCGTGGGCCACCGCCGGAGACCTCTCCGTCGGGCAGCGATGCAAGGAGTCGGATGGAATAGGTGCCGACCGGCAAGGTGAGCGTACCGAGGTCCGCCATCAGGCGACCCGACGTCTGCGGCGCGAGCCCCCCCGCGCGGCCCGAGACCATCGCGAGTTGCTGCGTCCGCGTCTCGTCATGGACGATGGCGTTCACCTGCGGCGCGGCCGCGACATTGCCATCATTCGTGGCATCGAGCTCCACGAACAGCTTTCCACCGACTTCAAGGTCCGGCACCGAGATGCGGGTCATCGTCAGGCGCAACGACTGGGTGTCCGTGACATGCACCTTGATGGGCACGAGGATCTCCTGGACGATGGTCGACGACGCACCGCCTTCCGCGTCATGGGACGCCACCGCGGGCGTGATGCGGACAAGGGCCTCGTAGACGCCGTTCGCCGCCGTCTCCGGGACCGACACGGTGATCGCGAGCGGATGGGTCGTCTTCCCCGGCACCGTCACCATGTCGGAGGCGACCGACAACCAATGCCCTGCATCGCCTTCGAGCGAGATGGCGAACGTCGTCGCCTCCTCGCCCTGGTTCTGGAGCGACACGACACGCTCTGCCGTCCCCCCACGCAACAGCCCTTCGCCACCCCCGTCGAAACGCAAAGAGGCAGGCGCCGCGCCATAGAGGGAGCGGGCCTCCGTCGGGACCGCCGCCACCAACAGCGACACCACGACGAACACGGTGGACCCCACCGACCACCTCAACGACATACGACTCCCCTTCCTCTTGGTTCGATAAATATAGGTTTCTTCGTGGCTAAATACTCGGACGAAGGACGCGGACCCCGGAGGACCGGTGGTTCAGACGGACCCCGTCACCAGAGGCCAAAGGGCGGAACGGACCAGAAAAGAGCGGGATCGCTTCGTGTCTCCCGTCTCAGGACGAACAGATATCCTGTCATCCATCCGCACGCCCGATGTCTCTAGGGAGAACATCTGGACCCACTCAGCGGAGCGGCGCCAATGGTTATATATGGGACCTCCATCGAGCGAAATCGACGCCCCTTGAGGATTGACCCGGAAAACCCGGCGACCTCCCGCGTCGATCCCCGCCCCTGAAGAGGAGACAACTCCATGGCAAAAGCACGGTCCCGCTCGGCGGCACGCAAGATCAAAGACAAGTGGAAGGCAAAATCCTGGTACCAGGTCCAAGCCCCCGCCCATTTCGGCAACGCCGCCCTCGGCGAGACCGTCGCCGACGAACAACAGAAACTCATCGGCCGTGTCAGTGAGACAACCCTGCAAGAACTCACCGGCGACTTCAAGCAGATGCACGTCAAGCTCGCCTTCAAGATCAACGAGATCCAGGGGACCATCGCCAAGACCGACTTCGTCGGCCACAGCCTCACCTCCGACTACATCCGCCGCATGACGCGCCGGAACCACTCCAAGATCGACGCCGTCGTGGACGCCGTCACCAAAGACGGCGCCAAGATCCGCGTCAAACCGTTCGCCGTCTCGGACAAGCGCACCAAGACCGCGCAGGAAGCCGCCGTCCGTCAGGTCATGGTCGACGAGATCATGAACGCCGCGAAAGAGGTCACTCTGAACCGCTTCGTGCGCAACATCGTCGACGGCCAGGTCGCCGCGCGCATCTTCAAATCCGCCAAACCGATCTACCCCGTTCGCCGCGTCGAGGTCAACAAGACCCAGGTCCTGCGCGCACCCCAGGTCGAGATCGAAGAGGACTGGGCGGCCGAGTTCGCCGAACCCGAGTCCGAGCCGACCGTCGAAGAGACCGAGACGCCCACCGAGGCCGCCGAGGGCGAAGCCGCAGAGGAGTCCGAGACGGCCGAGAGCGCCGAAGAGGCCCCTGAGACGGAAGCCGAGGCAGAACCCGAGGCGGAAGCCGAGACCGAGGCGGAAGAGACCGAGAAGGCCGAGGCCGAGGTCACCGCCGAAGCCAAGGAATGAGCCCCCACCCCTCGTTCTCCTCCCGATATCTCTACCAACCCCTTCTCTCTCGCCGGTAAACGGGCATGAAGCGCGACCCTGACGACCGGTACGGCCTCGCCACCTACCGAAAGGTCACCCTCACCCTCGCGCTCGCCCTCATCGTCATCACCGGCCTGCGCGTGCTGCAAGACAAGACCGACGGCATCAGCGTCTACATCGGAGCCGCCGTCGTGTCCCTCGTCCTGGGCTTGTTCACCGAACCTGTCTACCATCTCATCGCACAGGTCCGAAGACGAACGTAAGCCAACCGTTTTCAAGACACCCCCATTGGCACGGCCACCCCACGGGCTTGTAGGGTAGTGGATATCCTTTCGGCCTTCGGAGCCGACGACGGGGGTTCGAATCCCCCCGAGCCCGTCTCGTTCACTTCGTTCACTCGCCGCGCTCGGGGTAGTCGTTCGCTCACGCTCACGAACCCCCCGAGCCTCTCATTCCTTCTTTTCGCGCCAATCGTCCAGTCCCACCGCGGACAGGTCGCGCACGAAGCGCTCCCGGATCACAAGCGCCATTGTCGCCGAGGCGAGGAACGCCGCGACCAAGATGACCAGGATGATGACCAGTTGCATCTCGACCGCGAATAGCGGGTCCGCCCCCGCAAGGAGCATCCCGGTCATCATCCCCGGCAAATGCACAAGGCCCACGGTGCGCAACGTGTTCATCGTGGGCAGCAAGGCGGCATGGACCGTCTCCCGCAAAGCCGGCAGGACGGTCGCCCGCTCCGGATAACCGAGCGCGAGACGCGCCTCGGTCTGCGGCAACGTCACCGCCAGTTCGCGCTCCATCCGGTCGAGCCCCAACGCGGTGGCGTTCATGGCGTTCCCGATGACCATGCCCGCGACCGGGATCAAGAAAAGCGGTCGCGTCTCGAAAAGGTCGAGGAGGACGAGCGGCACCACGAGGAGCGCCGTCGCCACTGTGATCACAAGTGAGGCGAGCGGGAAGAGCCCGGTCCGGCGACTGGTCGCGGTCGCGGTCCAACCGGCAGCGACGACCATGACGAGGAAGACCAGACCGATGATGTAGGGCGAACCCTCCTCGACGACGGCAAGGAAGACCAGACCCACGATGAGCAACTGGATGGTCCCACGGACGGCGGCGATGAGCGCCTCCCGGCCCATCCGCAGCCCGACGAGGCGAGCCATGGCGACCATGGCGGCGAACGCGAGGAACGTGAAAAGGAGCGCCGGATAATCAAGCGTCGCGAGGCCGGAGGCCGCACGGTCGGCGAGATCTGGAAGAGCGCTCATGGGGCAGCCTCCGCCAGGAACGCCTCGGTCGTCGTCGAGCGCACGGCACGCCCCGCCCCCAAAAGCAGCACCGGCCCCGGTAGCGCCTCAAGGTCCTCGACGAGATGCGACACCACCAAGACCCCGAGCCCGTCGGCCACGAGCCGCCGCACGAGCGCATGGACCTCCTCCCTCCGCTCCGGGTCGATGGACGAGGTCGGCTCATCGAGCATCACCACATCCGGGTCGACCGCGAGCGAACGGGCGATGGTGAGCCGCTTCCGCTCGCCACCAGAAAGACGCGAAGGGTCGCGCTCCGGCCCAACGTCGAGCCCCACCGAACCCAGGAGCGCCTCGACGTCGACCGTCCGACCATGCAGTCGCGCAGGGGATTCGAGTTCGTCCCGTACCGTCGCCTCGAGAACGCTCGGTTCCTGGAACACCAACGCGACCCGCCGCCGCCACTCGGGTGCCGGGAACGAAGCCATCGGCGCCCCATCCAACCATACCTCGCCGCTGGCCGACGGCGCGAGTCGTGCAAGCAGGCGCAACAACGTCGTCTTGCCGCTCCCGCTCGGTCCATGCACATGCAGCAGTCCACCCTGCGGCAGGTCGAACGACACGTCACGCAACCGGTCCGGGTCGACGCGTGGACCCGAGAGGTCACGCACCGAAAGGAGCGCGCGCTCGGCGGCCAACTCCTCACCTCGCGTGCGGGTCGTGTGATTCGCGCGCCTCGATCTCCTGCAACAGACGCTCCGCGGGCGGATAACCCGGTGCGACCTCGAGCGCCCGTTGGACCGCCCCACGCGCCGCCTCCAGGTCGCCCTCGGAGAGATAGACCCGGCCCAGGTTCAGGAACGGATAGTACGGCGCCGCATAGCGGGGTGCCGCGGCGGCACGATGGAACCAGGTCTTCGACGAATCCCGGTCGCCGCGTTCAAGGAGATAGGCGCCGATGTCGTTGTATGGATTGCCGAACATCGGGTCGACCATGATGGCGCGCCGACAGGCGTCGATCGCCTCATCGAGCGCACCGCGCATCGAACGCACCCAGCCATAGAACGTCCAACCCTCCGCCGTCTCGCAGACCGACAGGCTGGCGCGGTAGAGCGCCTCGGCGGCGACGAGGTCCCCCACGCTCTGCTCCATGTAGGCGAGGTGGAAGAGACGGCGGGCGAGCGCGTAGCGGCGCGGGTCGAGGGCATGCGCATAGTCGTTCCCCGAGAAGGTCTCCTCGACCACCTTCCGCACACCCTGCTCCATGCGGCTGCCCTCCGCGTCGTGCCAGACGTGAGCGAGCAGATGCTCGGCAAGGAGGATGCGTCCGACTCGCGTACCGCTCATGCGCATGCGCTTGACGGGCTCCACCAATGGCCCTTCGGACGCTGGCGGCGTCACATCGGTGGCGAAGCGATGCCGCACCAGGTCGACCTCCGCGGTGTCGCCCTTGACGCGGATGCGCTGCACGAAACGCAGCTTCCCCGGCGTCGGGTCGGCAAGGACCGCCCGCCCGTCCGGAGCGGTATAGGCGTCCGCCGTGTGCGGCGACCAGGAACCCCCATAGAGCAACGTACGGTCGAAGCCGTCGCGCGGGAAGATCGCCGGCGTCTTGTTGTCGCTCTTCGGCCCCTCGCCCCCGCGCACCTCGACCCGTGGCCGCAAGAGCCCCATGGCGTGCAGGTCGAGGACGACAAGGTCGGGATGGTCGGCGATGTCACGACCCATGCGTTCCGCGGACCGCATCGCCCGCGCCGGGTGGGCGCTCACCACCACCACCTGCGACGGCCGGTGTGTCTCGGGCAACGACAAAAGCGCCGCGGCGACGAAGACGAGCGGGTCACCGGCAAGAAGGACCGTCCCACCAGGCGGCACGTCGAGCGCCTTGGCCAGAAGCAACGCCATCCGCGGTGAGACCCGGCCCTCGAAGATGCGTGAGAGCGACGGCAACGGCGCCGTGAGGTCCCAGAGTCCCCCCGCCGCGCCCTTGACACGCCGGTCCAGGAGGCCCTCGATGGTCGCGACAAGGACATCCTCCTCGTCGGCGATGCCGGTCGCGGCGAGATGGCGGGCGACGGGGACACGACGCATGGGTGGGCGACCCGAGATGGAGGAACGGGCACTTAGCGGTTGGCGTCGTCCCGGCCGCGCCGACGCAACACCATCTTAAGGTGTTCTGTCATGCAAGGGCCGGATGGCGAAAGAGTCCACGTTCCCCGCGGAGGACGTCCCCGACCGCCGGGAGCGCATCCTGGCGGTCCTTGAGGAACACGACCCGGTCCCGGTCCCGACGACGACACTCTACCTCTCCATCGAGGACAAACGTCATCTCGCCGAGGAGTTCGACCGCCTTGTCGCCGCCGGGGAGATCGAACAGACCCGCCTCGATCCCGGGGACCCTCATTACAAGGAAGCGATGCGCCTCGCCGGGCTGGAACCGACCACCGTCCCCGCGTCCCTGCGCGTCTACCGCCGCAAGAAGTAGGGCTTATCGCAACGCATTTTGCCCGCCAAGCCGGTCGGCCGGGCATGGCGCTCCCCACCCAGGCGATCCAGAACGAGATGGAACGGTTCAAACGGCTGACCCAGGAGTTCCGCCAGCGTGTCGGCGGCGACGACACCAAGGTCGGCGAGAGCGACGAAGAACGCGAACAGGTCTACCAGATCCTCGTCCAGATCAACGAGTTCCTGGAAGACAAGCTGCGCCGCGCCCCCTGAACGGACCCGGTCCGTTATCCGAGCCTCCTCCTGGTGCCTTATCTACTCCTCCTGGTCTGGGGAAGATACGTGCTCGAACTGTTTTAATACTCAGAAGCGACCTTAGAGTCGTGGCACCTGCTCCCCGTCCGGCCCACGAACGAGAGACGAGCCTCCTCGAGGCGTCCGACCTTCTCGTCGCCAAACGGCGCCGCCACGACGGGACCACCACGAGCCGCACCTGGGTCGGCGACCGCCGCAAGTCCACCAACGTCGGCTGGACCTGGGCCGATCTCCTGTTCCTTGGCACCCTCAACCTCATCGTCCTCGCCAACGGCATGGACCTCGTCCTGACCCTTGTCCACATCTCGAACGTCGGCTGGGCCGCAGAAGGCAACCCCTTCGCCCGCATGGTCGGCGAATCGGCCGGTCCCCTCGTCTTCACGCTCGTCAAGGTGCTTGCCGTCGGTGTCACGATCCCCGTCCAATGGTACCTCTACCGCCAGGTCAAGTATGCCCTCGCCACTGCGCGCAGCCCCCGTGAATCGGTCCCGGCCCAGATGTCGCTCCGCGTCATGTTCCTCGGCACCGGCTTCCTTTTTGCCCTTTACTTCTGGGTCGTCCAGAACAACGTGCGTGTCATCGGCCTCCTCGACACCCTCGTCACGCTCCTCCCGTAGTCCGGCGCGAAGCGCTAAGAGCGGCACCCCCATCGCCCCCACGTGGCGACCAACATCCCCGCCGACCACCCCCGTGCGCGCTCCCTGCAGACGCGCGAACGGATGAAAGCGGCCGTCGAAGAAGGACTCGTCCACATGACCGGCCTCATCGCCCACGGCCGCGGTGAGGCTTTCGACTACCTCCTCGGCGAAAAGACGGGACCGGTGGCGACGGCAGCGACCCGCAAGGCCGCCGCGGTCCTCCTGGCCGCGGAACGTCCCGTACTGTCCTTGAACGGCAACGTGGTCGCCCTCGCCGCCCCTGAGCTCGTCACCCTCGCCAAAGCCATCCCTGCCACGCTCGAGGTCAACCTCTTCCACCACACACCCGAACGCGTCCGCAAACTCATCCAGGTCGTCCAGGACGCCGGTGCCGACCGCGTGCTCGGCGACGCCCCCGACATGCGCATCCCCGGCCTCGCCTCCGACCGCGGACCCTGCCACTCGGACGGCATCGGCGGCGCCGACGTCATCCTTGTGCCTCTCGAGGACGGCGACCGCTGCGAAGCCCTCAAGAAAATGGGCAAAACCGTCATCACCATCGACCTCAACCCGCTCTCACGCACCGCCAAGACCGCCGACGTCACCATTTGCGATGAACTGACGCGGACGGTCGAACATATCACCACCGCGGTGCTCGAGACGAAAGCGGAGAGCGGACACCTCGACCGGCTGCGGACGGCCGGTGTCGCCGCGGCGCTCCTCGATTGGGACAACCAAGCGAACCTGAGGGCGGCGCGGGACGAGATGATCGCGGTGTTGCGAGAGGGATGAGTGGGTCGTAGAAAGATAGCGCCGCCGGCCGGACCACGTTCCACCATCTCACGTTTCCGATCTGTCGCGGCACGGGGAGGAGGGGGCGTCGCCCCCTCCTCCCCGTACCCCTCCACCCCCGGAAGCTTGAAACCCTCCCCCCTGCTGCCGCCGCCCCGAGGACCCCCTGTGATCCGGACACGCTACGCCTCAGAGGTCAACGAGGCAGACGACGGCACGACCCAGACCATCGCCGGCTGGCTCCAGGACGTCCGCCTCATGGGCAATCTCGCGTTCCTCGTCATCCGCGACCGCACCGGCATCGCCCAGGCGACCGTGCTCAAGAAGAAGGTCCCCGAGCTGCACGAGCTCGCGGGACAGATCCAACGCGAATCGGCCGTCTCCATCACCGGCACCGTCCAGATGAGCGACAAGGCGAAGCTCGGCTGGGAGATCCTCCCGGACAACATCCAGGTGCTGAACGAATCCGAGGCGCCGCTCCCGATGGGTGTCGTCGACCGCGTCGGCGTCGACCTCGACACCCGGCTCGACAACCGCTTCCTCGACGTCCGCCGTCCGGAAGTGGCGGCCATCTTCAAGATCCGCCACGAGGTCATCCACGCAGCTGGCGAATACCTGCGCGACAAGGGCTTCCTCGAGATCCACACGTCGTGCATCAACGCCGCATCGTCGGAAGGCGGCACCGAGGTTTACAAGTTCCAATACTTCGAGAAGGAGGCGTTCCTGGCCCAGTCGCCCCAGCTCTACAAGCAGATGATGATGGCGACCGGCTTCGACCGCGTCTTCGAGTTCGCGCGCTACTTCCGCGCCGAGAAGCACAACACGACCCGCCACCTCAACGAATCCACCGCCATCGATTTCGAGATGGCGTGGATCCAGAACGAGGAGGACGTCATGAAGGTCATCGAAGGCCTCATGAACGCCATCTGGACCGCCGTCCACGAAAAACGCCAGGAAGAGCTCGCGCTCGTCGGCGCCGAGGTGCCCATCCCCAAGCTGCCCTTCCTGCGCATCACCTATACGGATGCCATCGAGAAGATCAACAAGGCGTCGCTGAACGGTGACCGCAAGCTCGACAAGCCCCTCGAGTTCGGCGACGACATCGGCACCGAGGCGGAACGGATCCTCGGCGACGTCCTCATGAAGGAAGGCCACGACTTCTATTTCATCACAAAGTGGCCACTCGCCCCGAAACCGTTCTACGTCCACCCGGAAGGCAAGGACATGGGCAGCAAGCTGTGCCGCGGCTTCGACCTCGACTATCGCGGCGTCGAACTGCTCTCGGGTGCCCAGCGCATCCACGAGCCGGAACTCCTCAAGGAGGGCATCAAGCGTGTCGGGCTCGACCCGACGGACTTCGAGGGCTACCTCACCTCGTTCCGTTACGGCATGCCCCCGCACGGCGGCTGCGGTATCGGCATCGAGCGCATCCTCATGCAGATGCTCGGACTCCCCAACATCCGCGAGGCCGTCCTGTTCCCGCGCGACCGCACGCGGCTCTACCCATAGGGGTGACGATGGACCACGGGGGCCACGATTGGACCGGGGGCGACGACGGGCGGCCGCGCATCCGCTCGATCGGCCACAGCGACCATGAGACCGACGCGTTCTTCGCGCTCCTTGCGGCGCATGGCACCGCGACATTGGTGGACGTCCGCACCCATCCCAAGTCGCACCACGAGCGGTTCAGCAAGAAACACCTTGCCCCGACCTGCCGCGACCGCGGCGTCACCTACCACCACCTCCCCGGCCTAGGCGGGAAACGGGAAGGCACCTATCGCGCACACATGGAAAGTGCCGAATGGAAGGCCGACTATGCACGGCTCAAGGCGATCGCCCTCGCCGCGCTCCACCAAGGTCACACGGCGGCGTTTCTCTGCGTCGAACGGGACCCCGGCGATTGCCACCGCCGCTACATCGCCGAACGGTTGGA
>JAHWKR010000018.1:48842-55894 GCA_019347805.1 Methanobacteriota archaeon | reverse complement strand
GCAAAGATGTCTTCCTCCAGGGCGACCATGTCGTGGTGTTCACGAAGGCCGAGGAGATTCCGCGGCTCGAGAAGCTGTTCGGATAGGTGACGTATGAGGTCTATGGGACGCGCAGGCGACCGGGGGTCTTCGGGATGAACATCCGTCGGGTCATGTGGGGCCTGGGTTCGATCCTGGTCTTCTTCGCCGCCGCCTTCATCGTGCCGTTCATCACCGCGTTCGCCTACGACCTGCACGACGGCGGCCCGTACAGCGACACCGTGCGGGTTCCGTTCACGGACATCGACAGCCACATCCCGCGTACCGGCGTGGTCTTCCTCATCAGCGGCCTGCTGACGGCGACGGCGGGCCTGCTCATGCAGTATTGGGGTGTGGAAGAGGAGAACCTGCGTCCGCGCGAGGGCTACGCCATCGTCGGCATCGGCTGGTTCCTGGTCGCGGTCTTCGGCGCCATCCCGTTCTGGTTCCTCGGTGGTCTCACGCATCCGGTCGACGCCTTCTTCGAATCGATGAGCGGGTTCACCACCACGGGCGCGTCGGTCATGGCGAGCCCGCTCGATCAGTATGCGCCGAGCCTGATGATGTGGCGGGCGTTCATCCAGTGGGTCGGCGGCATGGGCATCATCGTCCTGTCGATCGCGCTCCTTGCGCAACTCACGCAGGGGGGGCACAACCTGATGTCGGCGGAGACGCCCGGGCTCAAGATGGAGCGGCTGCGCCCCAAGATCGCGCAGACGGCGAAGGCGCTCTATGGGCTCTACTTCGGTTTCTCGGCGGCGGTCTTCGTGCTCCTTCTCGTCACAATCCATTTCTCGGGGGTGCGCCTCGGCTGGTACGACGCGACGTACGAGGCGATGCTGCATACCTTCACCACGCTCGCGTCCGGCGGCTTCTCGAACCATGACGCGAGCATCGCCTATTTCGATTCGTTCTGGGTCGAGCTCGTCATCATGGTGGGGATGGTCGCGACCGGGATCAGTTTCACGCTGCACTACACGGGCATCCGGAAGCGTGATCTCATGGCCTATCTGCGCGAACCGGAGATGCGTTTCTTCTTCTCCCTCATCATCGGTGTTTCGCTCTTCGTCTCGGGGGCCCTGTGGCAGGTCGGGGAACCGCTCCTCGACGCCCTGCGCGCCGGATTCCTGCAGTCCATCTCCATCATCACGACGACCGGGTACACGCCCTATGTCTTCGATGAGTGGCCGGACTCGGCGCGCCTGGTGCTCCTTTTCATGTTCTTCACGGGCGGGATGGCCGGTTCGACTTCGGGAGCGATGAAGGTCATCCGCATCCTGGTGCTCTTCAAGCTCCTTCAGCGCGAGATCCGCAAGCTCCTCCACCCGCGTGCCGTGGTACCGTTGCGCATCGGCAAGACGGTGTTGAACGACGACGCCGTGAAGACGGTCTCGGTCTTCTTCTTCACCTATGTCTCGCTCTTCATCTTCGCGACCATCGCGATGACGATGATGGGCCTCGACCTCGTCTCGGCCATCTCGGGGGTGGCGTCGGCGCTCGGCAACATCGGCCCTGCCCTCGGCTCGGTCCACCTCTCCTACGCCCACGTTCCCTATGTCGGCAAACTGCTCCTGGCGCTCCTCATGTGGGCGGGCCGTTTGGAGGTCTTCACGGTCCTCATCCTGTTCTTCCCGTCGACCTGGCGCCGCTAGGCCCGGTAGGACGGACCTGGCCTCCGTACCGAACGGCCAGGCGCCCGTCTTGCCGCGGACGACACGCCTTTTTCAGGGCCGCGTGCACGCGGCGTCCATAACCCATATCAAACCCCCTTCCGTCCGCGCGGCCGTGCCGCGTCGTCCTGCACCGGAACCGGAGCCTTCGGGGGCGGAGCCGCCGCTCGTCGCCACCGACCGTCTGCGCAAGACCTACCGGTCAGGGGACCTCGAGACGGAGGCGCTCCGGGGGGTCGACCTCGCCATCCGGCAGGGTGAGCGGGTCGCCATCATGGGCCCGTCGGGCTGCGGCAAGACGACGCTCCTGAACTGCCTCTCGGGCCTCGAGGACCCCACCTCGGGCACCGTCCGCATCCAGGGGACCGACCTCTACGCCCTCGGCGACCGGGAGCGGACGCGGTTCCGGGCGCGCATGATGGGCTTCGTCTTCCAGTCGTTCAACCTGCTGCCGGTCTTGACCGCGGCGGAGAACGTGGAACTGCCGCTCCTCGTCACAGGGGTGCGCTCACGGTCCGCGCGGGAACAGGCGCTCGAGGCGCTCCGTCTGGTCGGGCTTTCGGAGCGCGCCGAGCATACCCCGGCGGAGCTTTCGGGCGGTGAGCAGCAGCGGGTCGCCATCGCGCGCTCCCTGGTCCATGACCCGCCCATCGTCTGGGCCGATGAGCCGACCGGCAACCTCGATTCCGAGAACAGCCAGGACATCATGGCGCTCATCGAACGCCTCAACGCGGAGACCCAGAAGACCTTCGTCATCGTCACCCACGACCCGGACATCGCCGGACGGTGCCACAGGACGATCCGCATGGCGTCGGGTCAGGTCGTCCCCGAGCCCGTCACGCCGCGCGCCAAGGGCAGGGCCCGGGCCGCGGAGGCGAAGCGATGATCGTCCCTGTCGTCCTCACGCTCACGATCATCATCGGTGTCGGGCTCATCCTCCTGGGCCTCGGCGACCCTTTGACCGCGCGACTCGGTCTGCGCAACGCGTTGCGTCACCGCCGGCAGACGCTCACGGTCGTCATCGGCCTCATGGTCGGCACCATGGTGGTGGGGGCATCCCTCGTCACGGGGGACTCGCTCGAGGCGGGGTTGCGCGACACGGCGCTGTCGAGCCTCGACGAGCTCGATGTCCTGGTCCGCATCCCGGGCAACCTGCCGGTCCCCTCTGGATTGATGGCCGAGGTGACCGCCGACCCCTTGCCTGATGCCGTCGAAGGCACCTCGCGCACGTTCCTCGGCGGTGCCTCTGTGGAGCATCCGGTCGAGGACCTCTACGAGCCGTCGACCGCGGTGGTGGGCTTCGACCCGATCGAGGACCGCCCGTTCGGCCCTTTCGTCGACGCGACGGACAGGTCGGAGATCTACGGCGACGAGCTCGGGCCGCGCGAGGTCTACGTCAACGAGCGCCTGGCGGACAAGTTGTCGGCCGAGGCGGGGGACACGTTGACGCTCACCTATCGCGAGGTCTTCGTACCGCTCGTCCCGGAACTCACGTTCCTGAACGGGACGCTCGCCGCGGCCTCGGCCGCGCCGGACCCGACGGGAGGGTACGTCTATCAGCATGCCCCACAGGATGTCTACGAGACGTCGTTCGAGGTGTCGCGGCGCACCGAACAGGTGGTCGCGGCGCTCTTTTGGCCCGACCCGTTCAACACCACCGACCTCGACCTCGAACTGGTCGCCCCGGACGGTCGTTCGTTCGTCGAGGACGAAGGTTCGATGGCCGCGGCCCCGGCCCCTGGTCTTCCGGTCACGCCACCGCTCCCGCCTCCGGAAGAGGCGAAGACGGATCGGATGAACCCGACCTTCCTCGACATCGGCACCGAGGAGGTCGTCGCGGGGGAATGGACGCTGCGTGTGCATGCGAAGGCGGCGCGCGACCAGCCGTTCACCGCCGTGGTAGGGGTGATGGAACCGGAGTACGACCTGAACAAGGCGGTCCGGTTCTATGAGAGCCTGGACGAAGACCTGCGCGATTCACCGTTCTTCGAGGACCTCGACCCGTCCGAGGCGCTCTCGGGTGGGGGGAAGCAGGTCAATGTGACGGTCAAGCGGGTCGTGGCGATGGAAGGGAAGGCGGTCTTCTTCTATTCCGATGCGGTCTTCATGCGTCTCGACGCGGCGCAGTCGCTCTATGGCATCGAGGGCAAGGTCAACTGGCTCAAGATCACCGCGGAAGGAGGCCGCCTCGGTGGTCTCGACCACGCCCGCTCCATCGAATCGTTCCTCAATGGACGCCTGGACGAGATCCGTATGTCGTCGGGAGCGGCGCCGTCCGACCCGGAGTCGAACCTGGCGGTCGACGCCATCAAGGTCGAATGGCTCGAAGGGACGCAGGAGGCGGCGTCGGTCTTCACCCAGTTCCTGACCCTCATCGGGAGTTTCGCCATCGTGGCGGGCGTCATGCTCATCATCAACATCTTCAGCATGCTCGCCGAGGAGCGCAAACATGAGCTCGGCATCTCGCGGGCGGTGGGGCTGACCCGCGGCAAGCTGGTGACCATGTTCACGTTCGAGGGGTCGCTCTATACCTTCTTCTCGGCGGCACTTGGGGTGCTCGCCGGCATGGGTCTTTCCTTGCTGCTGGTCTTCGGCATCAACCGGCTCGTCCCGCCGGATTCCTACTTCCGCGTGCCGTTCACGGCGACGACGGAGGCGTTGGCGCTCGCGTTCGCGATCGGTTCCCTCTTGACGTTCGCGACGGTGCTCTTCGCGTCCTGGCGGGCCAGCCGGTTGAACGTCGTGCGGGCCATCCGCGGCCTTCCTGAACCGGCGGTGTCGGGCCGCGAGGTGCGGTGGAAGATGCCCGCCGCCTTGGCCGGTGCGCTCCTCGTCCTGGCGCTCGTCGGGATCCTCGTCGAGAGCCAGATCCTCGCCGTCGTGGCTCCGGCCTTGGCGCTCTTCGCGATGGGGCCGGTGTTGATGCGGTGGCTGCCGCGCAAGGCGGCGTGGCTCATGGCATCGGGTGCGGTGATCGCCTTCACGCTGCTCTCCTTCGTGCTTTTCGACCTCGCACCGGGGATCGACGGGGACCTCAGTATCGCGGTGCGGGGCGTCGTCCTGGTCATCGCGGCGACCGTCCTGGTCGTGCATCTCGATGCGGCCTCACGGGGCGTCGCGCGGCTCCTGTCGCTGTCGCGGCACTTGGCACCCGTGGCGCGCGTGGCGACGATGTATCCGCTCCATCGGCGGGTCCGCACGGGTCTGACGTTGTCGATGTACGCGCTCGTCATCCTGGTCATCGTGATGTTCTCGGTCTTCTTCGGCATCTTCACGCCCGACCTGACGCGGCAGACCGGGGGGTATGAGGTGATGGCCGAGTCGGAGATCATCGAGGCGGACCTGGTCGCCTTGGCGGACACCGCCGGCCTGACGGGGACCGAGGCGGACCCGTTCCGCGACGTGGCGCGCTTCGACACGCTCATCGAGCATTTCGAGTTCGGGGAGGAGCGCATCCTTGTCGATGGGGAGGCGCCTGAGGGTTTCGGTGGGCGCAGCGCGCACTTCTATGGTTATGAGCGTCCGTTCGCGGAGAACAACGGTTTCGGGCTCGACGAGTGGGACCGATCGCTCGGGTCGACGCCGAACGAGGTCTTCGAACGGGTATTGGAAGAACCGGGTCTGGTCATCGTCTCCTACTCGATCGTCGCGGACCCGGAGGCGAAGGACGGCAAGCGCTGGCACAGCGGGGCGACGCTCACGATCAATACGACGGCGGGGCAGTCGGATTATCGCATCGCGGGCATCATGGAGCAGACGCTCTTCGGCGGGGTCTGGATGGACAAGGCGGAGATGGAGCGCCTTTTTGCCGACAACGAGGGATTCTATCTCTTCGACCTCGAGCCGGGGGCGGATTCGGAGGCGGCCGCGAAGCGCATCGAGCGGGCGTTCCGTTTTATCGGTATGGACGCGCATTCGGCCGAGGTCGAAGCGCGCGAGTTCGACCAGCAGTCGGAGCGGGTCTTCCAGCTCTTCCAGGCGTACCTGGCCATCGGTCTTGTGGTCGGTGTGGCGTCCATCGGCATCGTGACGAGCCGTGCGGTCCTGGAGCGTCGGCGCGAGATCGGGATGCTGAAGGCGATCGGCTGGACGCGGCGGCTCGTCGCGACGGTCTTCCTCGTCGAGGTGCTCGTCATGCTCTTCGCCGCCATGGTGATCGGCGTGTCGTTGGGGATCCTGGTGGCCTATCTCATCTATGTCGCGCAGGTGGCGGCGATCCCGGGTGTGTCTTGGGGTGTGCCGTGGTGGGACATCCTGGAGATGCTGGGGGTCGCGCTCGTCGCGACGATCGCCGCGACGATCGTGCCGCTTGCCCGGGCGGGGCGCATGTCGCCTGCCGAGGCACTGAGGACGTTGGAGTGAGGCGGGGGTCCCCCACAATGGCCCTGAGCTGGAGTGGCGGCGGGGCACGGGATGCGCTGCGGGCGACGGTGGACCGTCAGTATCCCGCCGGGTCGGCCTGACCCTCGGCACGGCGCCGTTCCCGTACGCTCGAGATGCGCAGGTGGGCGATGACGGGGAGGAAGAGGTCGGCCATCTTCATGCCGCGCTGGGTGAGCGCGTATTCGACACGCACCGGCACCTCGGCGTAGGCCTTGCGCGCGACGATGCCTTGGGATTCCAGGTCCTTGAGGCGTTGGGATAGGGTGCGGCTGCCGATGGTACCGAGCATCATCTTGATCTCGTTGAACCGAAGAGTGCCCTTCATGCGCAACAGGAAGCACACTTCGATGCCCCATTTGTGGAACAGGACGGAGAGCGCTTCGACGCTGGCGGTGATCTCGCGCTCAAGGTGGCCGGTGCGGGTGAGCCATTCGACGACCTCTTCCATGCGGGCGCGGTGGCCGGCGGCGAGTTCGTCGAGGAAGTCGTCGAGCGAGCGCACCATGCGGCGGTCCTCTTCGGTCGGGTCGGCTGGAACTGGGGGGATGTGTCCGGTATCGGCCGCTTCCGGCAGTGTCTTGGTCATGTGAGGTCGAATCTCGTGTAGATGTCCGCTTCCAGCGGGCGTCCCTGGTTCCCCTTCTGATACCTGGGCCCGGAGCGTCTACTCCTGGCTATTTACGGGTGGTGTACATTTGCTTTCGTGCTGGAAGTAGTTGTATCCATAGGACCTGCTTCCGAAACGAAACCAATGCGACGTGCCAACATGGAACACTCTTCCGCCCAAAACGAACAGACGCTCGACCCCGGCGTCGCCACCAAGGACCCCTTCCCGTTCCACAAGGACGGCATCCCGGTCAAGGTCTCCATGCTCTTCGCCCTCCTCGCGCCCCTTATCGGGACCGTCGTGGCCATCGTCCTCCTGTGGGGCCACGGGGTCAACCTCCTCGCCCTCGGACTCCTCCTCGGCTTCTGGGCCTT
>JAHWKR010000018.1:1498-48742 GCA_019347805.1 Methanobacteriota archaeon | reverse complement strand
GGGGCCACGGGGTCAACCTCCTCGCCCTCGGACTCCTCCTCGGCTTCTGGGCCTTCGGTGGCCTCGGCATCACCCTCGGTTTCCACCGCATGCTCGCCCACCAGGCCTTCAGCGCCCCCGCCCCCGTGCGCGCGCTGCTGCTCATCGCCGGCACCACCGCCCTCCAGGGCCCCTGTGCCGACTGGGCCGCCACCCACCGCCGCCACCACGCCAAAAGCGACCGCGACGGCGACCCGCACAGCCCTGTCGAGGGCTTCCTGCACTCGCACTTCGGCTGGCTCCTCCGGGACCGCTTCGTCCGCACCGGCAAGACCTACGCCTCCATCGTCGAGGACCCGGTCGTCCGCTTCGTGTCGAACACCTTCTGGGTCTGGGCCGGACTCGGACTCGTCGCGCCGTTCTTCATCGGCCTCGCCGTAACCGGCACCCTCGCCGGTGCATGGATCGCCCTCCTTTGGGGTACGGCCGTGCGCATCTTCATCTCGCACCACCTGACCTGGGCCGTCAACAGCCTCGGCCACACGTTCGGCACCCGGCCGCACGACACGCACGACCGCAGCCACAACAACGGCTTCCTGGCCATCTTCACCTGGGGCGAGGGCTGGCACAACAACCACCACGCCTTCCCGCGCTCGCCCTTCATCGGGCTGCGCTGGTATCAGGTGGACATCGGCGGCTACGTCCTTCGCCTGCTCGCCTGGATGCGGCTTGCCCGGCTCGAATGGCGTGTGCCCCGCGGACTGCTCAAGCGCAAGACGGCCGCCGCCAAGGCGGCGTGAGGTCTCGGCCCCGTCGCACTTTCCCCTCTCCCTCTCCATCTCCCTCCCCCTCGTCTTCTTTTCTGGCGGTCTTTACGCCGCTCATTCTTTCGGCTCGAAGATCTCCGGCTCCTCGACCGCCGGTTCCCGGAACGGCTTCCGTCCCTGGCCCCGCTCAAGGAGATAACGCACGAGCGGCGGCGCCACGATGAGCCCCAGCGTCACCGAGATGGAGACGTATTCCGGGATGTGGAAGAAGAAATGCTCCCACACCATCTTGATGCCGACGAACGCGACGGCGATGTAGGCGAGCGATTCCAGGGCCGGGAACCATTCCATGATGCGGCCGATATAGTAGGCCGAGATACGCAGGAAGATGATGCCGATGAGCGCCGCCAGGATGATGACCGCCACCTTGTCGGTGAGCGCCACCGCGACGACGATCTGGTCGAGCGCGAAGGCGACATCGGTCAGTTCCACGAAGACCACCGTGGACCAGAAGGCGCTGATGCCGGGGATCATGACCGGCTTACGGACCGCGTCTCCCTTGTGCTCGCCGGCGGCGAAATGGCGGACAGCCAGATAGATGAGGTAGGCGGCCCCGGCCATCTGGAGCCAGAAGCTCCTGAGAAGGACGGCGACGAACAGGATGGCGAGGACGCGGAAGACGTAGGCGCCGACGATGCCGTAGAGGAGCGCCTTGCGTCGCTGCTCCCGCGGCAATCGGTTGGTCAGGGCCGCGAGCACCGCCGCGTTGTCGAAACTCAGGACACCCTCGAGGAGGATCAGGGTGAGGATGAGCGGGATGTCGCCCGCCGTGGGCATGGCGAGGGTGTCGTGGAACATGCCGGCGGCCGCGGCTACCCATGGAACGCTCTAAACCTTTGGGGGAGCGTCCGCGTCTATCGGTACAGACCGAGGAAGTCACCGGCGGTGAGTCGCTTGGCCGTGCCATGACCGTGGCCCTCGTGCGGGTCCTCTTCGAGGAACCGTTCGTATACCATGTGGGTCATGGCGCCGCCGGGGTAGATGTGCTGGTTCATGCCGTGCAGACCGATGTGGTCGTGCAGCATCCACATGCCGGGGTTGTTGCCTTCCAACATGACACTGTAGCGCTCACCGGGGCCGATGAGCAATGTGTCCGCCCAGAACGGGGAGTCGAGCGGGTAGCCGTCCTTGTGGGTGACGCGGAAGGCGTGGCCGTGGACGTGCATGGAAAAGATGGTGTTGCCGACGTTGACCATGCGCAGCCGTTTCGTTTCGTTCTCCTTGATGACGATGGGCTCGGTCATGGGGAACGAATAGCCGTTGATCGTGAAGATGTCGTACTCCGGCTGCCACGGGGCGTAGGTCTCGGGATACCAGTCGCGTTTCGCCTTGGCGGGGTTTTGGTAGACGTCCTTGACGTAGGGGTATTGCGGGTTGTTGTAGCTGTCCCGGACCTGCTTCTCGGTCCGGTCGACCTGGTTGAACGGGTCGCCGCTCGGGTCGAGGGTCGAGTCCTTGGTCATGTCGACGTCGTCCTGGCTCGTCCCACCGGTGCCGGTCTGGTGCAGGTGGCTCGAGTCCCAGTCGTCGAGGACAAGGAGCTCTTCGGAGTCGTAGGGATATTTCTCGCCGCCTTTCGGTTCGACGATGATGACGCCGTACATGCCCATGTCGACGTGGTGCGGTGTGTCGACGTGGCAGTGGAAGAAATGGGTGCCCGCCGGTTTCGCCTCGAACCGGTAGGTGAACGATTCGCCGGGCTGGATGGGCATCTGGCTGAGGTAGGGGATGCCGTCCATACGCCACGGGACATGCATGCCGTGCCAGTGGATGGTGTGGTTGAAGTCGAAGGTGTTGGTGAACTCGACCTCGACGATGTCACCCTCGGTGACGCGGATCGGTTCCATGGGGAACTTCGGGTTCAGGTCGCCGAGTTCGTGGAAGGCCCAGACCGAGAGCATGACACCGGGGGCGGGATGGTGCATGAGCTGCGTGAGGCCCAGACTGATGCGATGGGTCTTCGCCGGGGCGTCGCCGCTTTCGGCCGCGCCCGCCCTGTCGTCGAAGCAGCCGGCAAGACCGGTGCTGGCGATTAGGACGAGGGCGATGACGGGGACGAGCTTTCGGTGCATCTGGACGGCTCCCATTCTCCCTGGGCGGAGTCGATTTGGAGGGGTTATATGTTTTGTGTCACAGAAGCAGGGGGCCATAGGAAGGGTGTTGATAAGCGGCAAGAGTTGCCGCGACACCCCATGGCCGATGGGGCTTCGGTCATCGGCGCCGCCAGGTGTGGAGGATGGCCATGGCGAAGAGGGCGACGAAGAGGAGAGCGGGTCCCGCCGCTTCACCGGCGTCCGTGGCGGGGGTCGGCGAGGTCGTCGGTGGAACGATCCATTCCGCGGCCGGCATCATGAACCCGAGCCGCCCGGTCCAGACGAACGACGGAACGTCCTCATCGCCCAGGCGCGCTTCACTGGTCGTGACGTTCATCGACACCGGCGTCGACAAGCGCTGCCACGCTGTCGTCGGGACCGGCATGCGGGCGGGGGCGGAATAGCGGAACGAAGTGTCGTTCTCTGCTCCCTCGGTACCGTTCGAAGACCGGAACGAGAGATGGGCGAAGCGGTCGCCGCGATCGAGCCAAACGCCTTCGGCCGCACCGTCGGCACCTTCGGTGGTCCCCACCCGCCCGCGGGTCGCATTGACGAAATCGAAGACCACACCCAAGACCGCCGTCTGTTCCTGCATTCCATCCGGCTGTCGCAGGTCCGTCGGGAGTGTCGCGCTCAGCCGGATATGGGCGGCCGCCGGAGAGCGAAGGAGCGGGTCGTGGGGATCCGCGACGAAGGTGTTGTTCTGCCAAGCGGTCGGCTTGCCCACGGTGTGCACGGCGAGACGCAGCGTGATGCCGGTCGTACGGGTCTCGTTGCCGTCGGGGGGGCTGACACCATCGGCATCCGGCCAGGGCACCTCGGTGCGGGTCGAGACCTGGAGGCCTCCAGGCGCATCCTCCCGCCGTTCCGTCGTCGGGACGTCCCAATCGAGAGGGCCGAGGAGGACCCGCTCCAACCGGTCGCCCCCCTCCAGGGCGACCGGCGGCGCGAGGACCACCGAGGCGAGGCGCGTCCCGACGTTGAAGACCGGGGTCGGCGCGACACGCCCCCGCTCGGGGACCGTAAGCGCGCCTTCGAGGAGGAGGGCGTCGCCATGGAGCCGGAAGGCCACGCTCGGCGCGGCGCGGTCGTAGGGATCCCCGACAAGGTCGACCACCAGGGGCTCCGATGACGTCGTGCTCCACGCCCGCTCGACCGTCATGAGGTCGTCACGCACCACCGGGTCGGCCGGCACCGCGGGGCCATGGGCGGTGCCGATCGGGACAACAAAGAGAACGACGAGGACGAGAAGACAGAGCCCTGCATGACCGACAGGGTCGACAGGTCGATGTCGCGACGCCATCGGGTGCCGACCCTCCGGCCGGTTTATCAACAAGACGACGCGGGCGTCCGCCGGGTCCGCCCGCACGCTTTTCAAGGGGACCCACTTAGGCCGCCCTTGGTAGACCTCATGCCGAAGGACCTCGACCTCGAGACGCTCCGCCACGGGACTGAACTCGTGAAGCGCGGCTTCGCCAAGATGCAGAAGGGAGGCGTCGTCATGGACGTCACCGACCCGGAGCAGGCGGCAATCGCCGAAGAGGCCGGCGCCGTCGCCGTCATGGCCCTCGAACGCGTCCCGGCGGACATCCGCGCCCAAGGCGGCGTGGCGCGCATGAGCGACCCGACCATCATCACGCAGATCATCGATGCGGTGACCATCCCGGTCATGGCCAAATCGCGCATCGGGCACTTCGCCGAGGCACAGATCCTGCAACACCTCGGTGTCGACATGATCGACGAATCCGAGGTCCTCACTCCTGCCGACCCCTTCTTCCACTCCTACAAGAAGGACTTCCAGGTGCCCTTCGTCTGCGGCGCCACCATCCTCGGTGAGGCGGTCCGCCGTATCGCCGAAGGGGCCGCCATGATGCGCACCAAGGGCGAAGCAGGCACCGGCAACATCATCGAGGCGGTCCGGCACCGCCGTATGGTGACCCAAGGCGTCAAGCGCGTCCAGACCCTGGACGACAATGAGCTCCGCGGGCTCGCCGAGCACTATGCTGCCCGCTATCAGCCCCTCCTCGATGCGGTCGCGAAAGAGCAGGGCATCGAGACGCTCGAGGCGGACGTCGAGGTGTTCGGTGCTTTCGATGTCGGCACGATCACCAAGGACATCGAATCGGTCCTCGTCGACATCCGCCGCCAGGGACGCCTCCCGGTCGTCGACTTCACGGCGGGCGGCATCGCCACCCCTGCGGACGCCGCGCTCATGATGCGGATGGGCTCCGACGGGGTCTTCGTCGGCTCGGGCATCTTCAAGTCCGGCAACCCCCAGGCGCGCGCCCGCGCCATCGTCGAGGCCACGACCCACTTCGAGGACCCTGCCATCGTCGCCGAGGTCTCCAAGGACCTCGGAGAACCGATGGTCGGGAAGTCGATCGACGAGATCCCCGTAGAACAGCTTCTTGCCGGACGCGGCATTTAGCCGCGGACGGCAAGGTGTTCAAGGGGGTCGAGTCGACGATGAGCCGAGCGTCAGCGAGGCGAATATCGACGAGATCCCCGCCGAGCAGTTGCTCGCAGGGCGCGGCATCTGAGCACCCGAAGATTCGCTCTAGTCATGAGCCGAGACCAAGCGCAGCGAAGGTCGAGGCGAACATTGACGAGATCCCTGCAGAACAGCTTCTTGCCGGACGCGGTCTCTAAATCGAGACCGCCTATCCCCCGATCTCTTCCCGCAATCCTTCCAGGAGCGCCTTCAGGGTCTCTTCGATCCCGGGGACCGTGATGCCTTTCTTCTGGGCGTCTTTTTTGGGCAGGTTCATCCCGGCCGCCCCGTCGTGCCCACCGCCCATGAACCCGAGCCGTTTCCCGACGCGGTTCATGACATGGCCGAGCCGCACGCCGTGGTCGTCGACCGCCTTCTTGCGGGCCCGTGCCGAGGCGCGGATCTCGTCCTTGGTGTCGGAGACGCAGAAGGCGACGTCGGCGCCGATCAGGGTGAGCGCGCGCGCGGCGGAGGCTTCATAGGCGGAGACGTGGCTGGTCGCGACCACAAGGTCACCGATCTCGGTCCATTCCATGCGCTGCGCGGCCTTGAGGTTGGCTTCGCGGCGGCCGTCGTGGAACTCCGGTTCCTGTTCCAGGATGGTGAGGATGTCGGCGATGGAGATGCCTGTTGCCGTGAGGAGCCGCGCCACGGAGTCGAAAGTGCCGGGGTTGGCGTGGCGGAAGCCGGCGGTGTCGGTCCAGATGCCGGTCACGAGGGAAAGCCCGACGGTCTCGAGGCGGTCGATGTCGGTGCCGGCGGTGAAATCGAAATCGGTGAGACGTTCCTCGATGGCGTTCTCGACGATCTCGAGCACCAGTTCGCAGCATGAGGCTTTGTTGGGGTCCACGTAGAGGAAGAGCGCATCGGGCCACGGTTCGTGGTAGGCGTGGTGGTCGATGATGATCGGTTCCTTGATGCGTTCCATCTCGTCGCCGAGCTGGACGCGGTTGGAGGTGTCGACGATGACCACCTGGTCGAAGTCTTCGTAGCGTGGTCGTTCCAGCACTTCGCCGGAGACCGCCTTCAGCAGGTTGCGGGCGGGGACCGAGACGCCGAGCGGTGCGGCGATGCGGATGTTCTGGAAGACGGCTTGGAGCGCGAGGGCGGAGCCGACCGCGTCGGGGTCGCCGTTGTGGTGGACGACGACGACTTTCGAAACGCTTTCGTCGGCGAGTGTCTCGATGATGCGCGAGAGCGTCTCGAAGGAGCGGCTCATGACCCCTCGGGCGTCTATTCGGATTGTCCTCCGCCTTGCATGCGGCGGAGGCCGTTCTCGATCTTCGATTGCAGTTCGGTGAGCGATTCACGCAGACGGGACTCCTGTTTCTCGAAGTTCTTGAGACGCACTTCGAGGGTCTCCGATTCGTCGCCGATGTCCTTGAGCACCGCTTCCTTGCCCTTGGTCTTGATAAGGAGCGAGCCGACGTTGCGGTAGACCGTGGTGTCGTCCGCGGCTTCGCCGAGCGCTTCCTGGGCGCGCTGGAACTCCTTCGAGCGGGCTTCCATCTGGGCCTTCTGTTGCGCCAGGACCTGGAGTTGGTTCTGGAGACTCTGGAACTGCTGGAGCTGGTCCTTGATCTGAGGGGGGAGTTCGCCTTGTGCCATGTCGATTCGCTCCTTGCCCCACTGGGGGCGACGCGCCTACCCGGAGGCGGGTCTTAAGCGTAGTGGGGGGACGACGTGTACGACCCTAAGAGATAGCGTCTTATACTCTCCATCCTGACGTTTCCGACGAAGCCGCACCCCGATATCGGGCGTGGCACGCTCCCTGCGCACCCTTCCCTGACTTTTCGGGTGACAGCGTGGGGGTGGTCATGCGGCACCAGGAGCATCGAATATGCCAAGCACGGACGAGATCCGTATCTACCCTGTTGGCGGCTACAGTGAATATGGCCGCAACATGACCGCCGTCGAAGTGGACGATGAGATCGTCATCTTCGACATGGGCATCAAGCTCGACCGCGTGATGATCGACGAGGACCTGGTCTTCGAGGACACCGATCTCCTCGACCTGGTCGGGATCGGCGCCATCCCGGACGATTCCGTCCTCGAGTCGAAGCGCGACCGCGTCGTCGCCATCGTGCCGTCCCACGGTCACCTCGACCACATCGGGGCGCTGCCGAAACTCGCGCACCGGTATGACTGCCCGATCATCTGTACTCCCTACACGGCGCGCCTCGTCGAAGCCTACATGGCCAAGGAGAAGGCGCACATGGCGACGAAGGATGTCGAGATCATCCCGCTGCCGACCGGCCAGATGCGACCGCTCACCCGGAAGCTCACCCTCGAGCTCGTGCGCATGACGCACAGCATCCTCGACTCGTCGATGCCGGTCCTCCACACGCCCTATGGGGAGGTGGTCTACGGCAACGACTTCAAGCTCGACAACAACCCGGTCATCGGTCGGCCGCCGGACTATGCCCGTCTCAAGGAGATCGGCGCCGGCAAAGGCGAGTCCGGTCGCGGGGTCGCGGCGCTCATCGCGGAGACGACCCGCGCCGGTGAGGACACGAAGACCGAATCGGAATCGGTGGCCCGCGCCATCCTCAAGGACCACATCATGGGCCTCGAGAACGACGAGGACGGCATGATCGTCACGACCTTCTCGTCGCACACGGAGCGCATCAAGTCCATCGTCGAGTTCGGCCAGAAGATCGGCCGCGAGGTCATCCTCCTCGGTCGCTCGATGGAGAACTACAACCTCCTCGCCGAGGAGATGGGCTTCGCCGACTTCATGGAGGACGTGCAGGTCTGGGGCCGCAGGCGCAGCATCGAGCGCGCCCTCGGCGACGTGATGCGTGAAGGCAAGGAGAAGTACCTCATCTGCGCGACCGGCCACCAGGGTGAACCGGACGCGCTGCTCTCCCGCATCGCGCGCGACGAGACACCGTTCCAACTCTCGCGCGGCGACCATGTCATCTTCAGTTCGAACGTCATCCCGCACCCCGTCAACGTCGCCAACTTCCATGTGCTCACGCATCGATTGCGCCGCCACAGCGTGCGCATGATCAAGGGCGCGCATGTGTCTGGCCATGGAGCGCGCGAGGACCACTACGAGCTCCTGCAGATGCTCCGCCCGGAGCACATCCTGCCGAGCCATGGGGATATCAAGGCTCAGGCCGCCTACATCGGCATCGCGCAGGACTTCGGCTACGCGCCGGAGGACAACGTGCACATCACGTCCAACGGACGTGCGGTGACCCTCAAGGTCTAGAGCAATCCGAGGCTCGCCAGCTCCGCGGAGATCTTGTCCACCGCGGTGCGCGCATCATCGGCCGACTTGGCACCCGTCACCACGAGCTTCCCGCTCCCGAAGAGCAGGAGGACGACCTTGGGGACCTTCAGGCGGTAGATGAGGCCGGGGAACTGTTCGGGTTCGTATTCGACGTTCTCGAGTCCGAGGCCGATGGCGACGGCGTTGAGGTTCAACTCGGCGTCCAGTGCGGCGGTGGAGACGATGTTCTGGACGGTGATCTCGGGATTGTCCTGGATGCCGTTGAAGCCTTTGGCCTTGAGTTCGTTGCAGACGATACCGATGGCGGTCTCGACGTCGGCGATCGATTTGGCGCCGGTCAGGACCACCTTGCCGCTGCGGAAGATGAGGGCGGCGGTCTTGGGGGTCTTGACCCTGAAGACGAGGCCGGGGAACTGTTCGGGTTCGTATTCCGCTTCGTCGAACGCGCTGCTGATCTCGTCGAGGTCCAGTTCCTCGCCGATGGCGGTCGAGGCGACGACGTTCTGGATGGTGATGTCAGCCATGGTCTCGGCCGTCCTCAGGCCCCCATTGAAAGGGCCTTTTAAACGCTGAGGGCGGTATTTGGACCTCCTTCATATACTCCCCGCTCCGGCGCGGATGGAAAGGCCGCATCAGGTGGAGGACCCGCCCCGATGTCCAGGACTCCCGCACTTCCGGACGCCCGCGCCGCTCCGATAGCTATAGGAACCCCCTCCGGTTGGAGCGGCTCCTGAGGTCGTCCTTTGGAAGAACAGATCTGCCGCATTGAGCTGATACGGGAGGACGATGGACCGTTCGTGGTCCGTGTGACGAGCAGCCTGGACGGGACCAAGGAGTTCCGCCACGCCCAGATCGAGCAACTCCTTCGGGACGTCTCGATGGACCTGCAGTTGTCGTACGCGGAGTTCACGGAGAAGACCTCAGACTATGTCGACCCGGAGGAACTGGACGACTTCCGAGAGGACGACTACTAGGCGGTGCGTGACCCCAACGTATATGGCGGGGGCGGCAGGTCCGAGGCATGGAGGAGATCCCGCCGCAGGGTGGGATGACCGCGCAAGCGGTGTCAGCCTCCTTGTTCTATAGTGTAGAATCGGACTACACCCCCATACGCTTTTATAGGGGACCCGTTTTCGCCGCTTCACTTCCCTGGGAGGAACCTTTCTTTGGGTTACACTCGGTTCGAAAAGGCACGGATCGTGGGCGCTCGTGCGCTCCAGGTCTCGATGGGCGCTCCGGTCTTACTGGAAGTGCCCGAGAACATGAACCCGGTGGACACCGCACTTCTCGAGTTCGAAGAGGGGCTCATCCCGATCACCGTCAAGCGACTGGTCGCCAAGAGGAAATCGTAGAGGCTGAAGCCGATGACAGAGAACGACAGCGAAGCGGTCACCGCGACCGCGAAGGAAGACGGACAGACGGGGGGCGCCGACCTTCTTGTCGCCGAGGACACCTACCTCACCTCCGGTGTCCACATCGGGACGCAGCAGAAGACGGCGGACATGAAGCCGTTCATCTACCGTGTCCGGAACGACGGTCTCTACGTCTTGGACATCAAGCAGACCGACCAGCGCATCCGGGCCGTCGCGAAGATGCTCGCCCGCTATGACGCGAACAAGATCCTTGTCGTCTCGGCGCGCCAGTACGGCCAGCGCCCCGCCCGTGAGCTCGCCCGCGCCATCGGCGCGATGGCCATCGTCGGTCGCTTCATGCCCGGCACGCTCACCAACCCCAACACGCCGAACTTCATCGAGCCCGAGATCATGCTGCTGACCGACCCGCTCGGGGACGCCCAGGCGCTCCGCGAGGCGGTCAACATCGGCATCCCGGTGGTCGGCCTCGTCGACACGAACAACGAACTCAAGAACATCGACCTCTGCGTCCCGACCAACAACAAGGGCCGGCGGTCACTTGCGCTCGTCTACTGGCTTCTCACCCGGGAGACCCTGAAAGCACAGGGGAAGCTCTCTTCGGACGAGGAGTACAGCAAGTCGGTCGAGGACTTCGAGGCGAGCCTTTAGGGTGGACCCATGGCGATGGACCCAGTCACCGTCTCTCTGTACGTCGGCCTCATCGGAGGCCTGCTCGCGATCCTCTACGCGATCGCGCTCTCGTTCCGCATCATGAAGTATCCGACGGGCAGCAAGGAGATGGTCGCCGTCTCCGATGCCGTCCGTGAGGGCGCCGTATCGTTCATGAAGCGCCAGTACGGCACGATCGGCATCGTGGCGCTCATCATCACCGTCCTCTTCGTCGGTGTCGCCTATCTCGGCAAGGTGCCGGTGTTCTACTACATCGCGGTCGCCTTCGCGGTCGGCGCGCTGTTCTCGGCCATCGCGGGCATCGTCGGGATGTCCATCGCGGTGCGCGCCAACGTGCGCACCACGGAAGGGGCCCGCCGCGGTCTCGCCCACGCGCTCAAGGTGGCGTTCCAGGGCGGCTCGGTCTCGGGCTTCGCCGTGGTCGGTCTCTCGCTCTTCGGCGTGAGCGGTTTCTACTGGCTCTACACCGACTACACGACCCTGACGCCGCTCCAGGTCCTCGAGTCGCTGGTCGGCTTCGGCTTCGGCGCCTCGCTCGTCTCCCTCTTCGCCCGTGTCGGCGGCGGCATCTACACCAAGGCCGCAGACGTCGGCGCGGACCTTGTCGGCAAGGTCGAGGCGGGCATCCCCGAGGACGACCCCCGCAACCCGGCGGTCATCGCGGACAACGTCGGCGACAACGTCGGCGACTGCGCCGGTATGGGCGCGGACCTGTTCGAGACCTACGCCGTCACCGCCATCGCGGCCATGCTGCTCGGCTTCCTGATGTTCCAGGACCAGCCCTGGCTCGGTGACGACGGCGTCTCGCCGTTCATCGTCTTCCCGCTGCTTCTCGGCGGTATCGCCATCGCGGCGAGCATCATCGGCAGTTTCTTCGTCCGCCTCGGCGGCCGCAAGGACATCATGGGTGCGCTCTACAAAGGCGTCATCGTGACGGGCATCCTGTCGCTCATCGGTGCCTGGTTCGCCATCGAATACCTCTTCGCGGACATCATGGGTGGCGCTTCCGGTCTCACCATGCGCAGCCTCTTCGGCCCCGTCGTGGTCGGTGTCGCGGTCATGGCGGGCATGATGATCATCACCGAGTACTACACCTCGACGAAGTACCCGCCGGTGCAGAAGATCGCACGCGCCTCGGAGACCGGTGCCGCGACCAACATCATCTCAGGCCTCGCGGTCGGGATGTTCTCGACGCTCATCCCTGTCCTCATCATCTCGACCGGCATCCTCGCCGCCTACAACCTGATGGGCGGCGGAACGATCGGCCTCTACGGCGTCGCCATCGCCGCGGTCGCCATGCTCTCGACGACCGGCATGATCGTCGCGCTCGACTCCTACGGACCCATCACGGACAACGCGGGGGGTATCGCCGAGATGACCAACCTGCCGCCCGAAGTGCGCGAGACCACCGATGCGCTCGATGCGGTCGGCAACACCACCAAGGCGGTCACCAAGGGTTATGCCATCGGTTCGGCGGCCCTCGCCGCATTGGCCCTCTTCGCCGACTTCGTGCACCGCATCGAGGCCGAATCGGGCGGCGCGGCGGACATCTCGTTCCGCCTCTCTGACCCGCTCATCCTGGTCGGTCTCTTCATCGGCGGGATGCTGCCCTTCCTGTTCAGCGCCTTCCTCATGGAAGCGGTCGGCAAGGCCGCCTATGCGGTCATCAACGAGGTCCGGCGCCAGTTCCGGGAGATCCCCGGCATCATGGAGCGCAAGACCAAGCCCGAGTACGGCACCTGTGTCGACATCGTGACCCGGTCCGCGCTGAAGGAGATGGCCGTGCCGAGCCTCATGGCGGTCATCGTCCCCCTCCTCGTCGGCTTCATCCTAGGCCCCATCGCCCTCGGTGGTCTCCTCATCGGCGTCATCATCTCCGGCCTGCTGCTCGCCATCTCGATGGCGAACGGTGGCGGTGCCTGGGACAACGCCAAGAAATACATCGAGGACGGCCACTTCGGCGGCAAGGGCTCCGAGGCCCACAAGGCGGCCGTCGTCGGCGACACGGTCGGTGACCCCTACAAGGACACCGCCGGTCCGGCCATCAACGCCCTCATCAAGGTCATCAACACGGTCAGCCTCATCTTCGCCGGCCTCTTCGTGACCTACGGGCTTGCCTTGGTGTAAACCCTCTTACCTTCGACCCCTTCTCATCCACACTTGGCCCCTTCCTGTCCCTAACCTGGGGGGGAGGGGGCTCCGCCCCCTCCCCCCAGACCCCCTTCCCCCGGAGCATAACATGTACCGCATCGTCGAGATGACCGACACGGTCCGCATCCCCCCCGACAAGATGGGTGGAGAGATGAAGAAGGTACTCGAAGAGCTCGTCCACGAGAGCTTCGAGGGCCGCATGACCAAGACGCACGGCATCACCGTGCTCACCACCGACGTCGAACCGCTCGACGAGGGCACGATCATCCATGGGGACGGGGCCATCTACCAACGGGTCAAGTTCAACGCCCTCGTGTTCCGCCCGGACGTCCAGGAGATCGTCCACGGCATCGTGTGCGAGGTCGTCGAGTTCGGCTGCTTCGTCCACATCGGGCCCCTCGACGCCCTGGTCCACATGAGTCAGATCATGAACGACTACGTCTCCGTGGACCTCGTCAACGAACGCCTCACAGGCAAGGAGACCAAGCGGGCGCTCGAGGTCGGCGACGACGTGCGCGCCCGCATCGTCACCGCCTCGCTCAACGAGCTCTCCCCCCGCGAGTCCAAGATCGGCCTCACCATGCGCCAACCGGCCCTCGGCAAGGAAGAGTGGCTCGAGGAGGACCGCAAGCGGCGCCGTGAGGGGAAGACCGAGGCTCCTGAGGAGGCCGCGGCATGAAGGCGTGCAAGAACTGCCACCGCCTCACCGAGGCGCCCATCTGCCAGATCTGCCAGATGCCGACCTCCAAGACGTGGCAGGGCTACGTGGTGGTGTCCGACCCGGAGCGGAGCATGATCGCCCACCGGATGAACATCACGAAGAAGGGGAAATACGCCCTCAAGGTCCGGTGAGGAGGGGTCCGGGGGAGGAAAGGCTGAGCCTCTCCTCCCTTGGGGATCCGCTCTTTGTGTTCTATGCTCACCTTGTACCGCCTGCCCGACTCCCTCCGACCCGAACTCCAGGAACCCTTCGGGCCTGTCCTCCAGGAGGACGAGGTGGTGGCGCGCATCCGGGACGGCAGCTATGGCCGTCCCGTCGTCACCGTGGGGGACGTCGTATCCGCGACCCTGCTCCGGCACAAGGTCTTCCCCGATGTGCTTCTATACGACCTCTCGACCATGCGCGGCCTGGTCGGCGAGGACATCCGTGCCGTCCTGGAGGGCCATCCGGCGCGGCTCCTGGAGGTGCGCTCACCGGCCACCGAGATCACACAGGAACTCGTGATGGCCCTCAAGATCGCGTTCGAGAGCCCGATGATGACCAAGATCAAGGTCGAGGGCGAAGAGGACCTCGCCGGGCTGCCCGCCATCCAGGCGTGCCCGCTCGGGGGAACGGTCATATACGGCATGCCGAATCGCGGGCTCGTCGCCGTCCCGGTCGACGCCGAGGCGAAGGATCGGGTCGAGCGGCTCCTGTCCTTGATGAAGGTCGGGGACGTCTAGTCCCCTACTGAAGGAGGAAGAAACATGGATATCGAGATCACCGAGAAGAAAGAGAACCCCCTCTTGGACCGCATGGACGTGCGGTTCATCATCCAGCATGAAGGGGAGAAGACACCGACCCGTGAACAGGTGCGCAAGGCGCTCGCCAGCGCCCTCGGCAAGAAGGCCGAGCTCACGGTCATCGACAACATGGAGAGCCACTTCGGTCGCGGCTCCACCAAGGGCTTCGCCAAGGTCTATGTCGACGTCGAGAAGGCGCGCTACCACGAGCGCGACTACATCCTCAAGCGCAACGGCCTCTTCGTCGAAGAGAAGAAGAAAGAGGAGGCGGCTTAGATGGCGGCGAAGAAGGAAGCCAAGGCGGAGTATCCCGGCAAGAAGGCCCTCTACAAGGTCGAGGGCGAGAAGGTCGTCCGCGAGCGCAAGCAGTGTCCGAAATGCGGACCCGGCATCTTCATGGCCGTCCACAAGGACCGCGCCCACTGCGGCCGCTGCGGTTACACCGAGTTCGCGAAGAAGGAATAGGAGCCCTCTTTTTTCATCCCCTCTTTCTCCACTCTCTTGGGCCTGTAGTGTAGCCTGGATATCACCGGGGCCTCCGGAGCCTCTGACGGGGGTTCGAATCCCCCCGGGCCCGTCTCCCTCACTTTGTTCGGTCGCCGGGCCCGTGGTAGTCCTTCGCTCCGCTCAGGATCCCCCCGGGCCCGCTTCACTCACGATGCGCCAGCGAAGCTGGCGACGTGCGCTCGCGGTCCCGGGGTAGTCGTTCGCTGGCGCTCACGAACCCCCCGGGCCCTCCCCGTCCGTTTTAGACGACGATCTTGAACCCTTCCCGTTCGAAATCCCGGTCGAAGGTGGCGGCTTCTTGTATCGCGAGTCGTCTCATGACGGCGAAGCTCGTGCAGTCGGTGAAGCTGTATTTTTTGTCCGAGCGCGCCATGAAAAGCCCCCATGCGGCGTCCCGGTCTTCTTCGGTCACTTCGATGAGTTCGACGTCGAGCGGGCGCCGGAGCAGGTCGCCGGTCTTGACGGCCGCGTCATGGCCGCATCGCTTGAGGACCAGCGTGATCGTCTCGTCGAATGTATCGGTGGAAGTCACGAGTCGTCCTTGATGACGCTCGGCCCAGTCCGCGGCGCGGCCGTGGTGCGGGTCCCGGGCGTCGACGATGGCGACCCAGACGCTCGTGTCGACGAAGATGGGGGCCATCCGGTTCAGGGCTCCGAGCCATAGAGCTCTTCATCGAGGTCTTTGAGACGGACACCGGGTCGCTTGCCGATGCCGCGGAGTGCGAGGATGCCCTGGCGTTTCCGGGGCATGCGTTCGAGTTCCTCGCTCAGGATGCGGCGGAGCATCTCGGAGAGACTGACACCCGCGTCCGCTGCCGCCTCTTTCAGCCGCACGTGCTGCCATTCTTCAAGAAGGACTTGCGTACGATGTAATGACACATGATGTAATGTGTATGATGTCATCTTGAACTTTTCGGAAGGGCCAGTCCCAAGGATTCCTTCTTGTCGGCCGCCTCACGGGTTAAATACAGCCGCTTTCCTGGCGCGCCTTCGTCCATGTCCGAAGTGGTGGCCGAATCGCGGACCGAGAAGCTCGACCCGTCGCGCGGGGTACGGATCACGGATTCGCTCACCAACGAGAAGGTGCCGTTCGTCCCGCTCGAACCGGGCCGTGTGCGCATGTACGTGTGCGGCCTCACCGTCTACGACGATGCCCACATCGGGCATGCCCGCACCTATGTCTCGTTCGATGTCATCCGGCGCTATCTCGAGTACAAGGGCTTCGATGTGCGTTACGTCCAGAACATCACGGACGTCGAGGACAAGATCATCAAGGCGGCCGAGAAGGCGGGTGTTTCGCATCTGGAGCATAGCCGCAAGTACACCCAGCGGGCGCTCGGGGACCTGGCACGTATCGGAATCCGGGACCCGGACGCGTTCTGCAAGGTCACGGACCACATGGACGACATCGTGGCGCTCATCGAGGAGATCATCGAAAACGGCTTGGCCTATGTCTCGGACTCGGGTTCGGTCTATTTCGACGTGGCGAAGAAGGAGGGCTACGGAAAACTCTCCAACCGGTCGGTCAAGGAGATGCTGGCGGGTGCCCGTGTCGAGCCGGACCCGGAGAAACGCAATCCGGCCGATTTCGCGCTCTGGAAGGCGGCGAAGCCGGACGAGCCGCACTGGGAATCGCCGTGGGGAAAAGGTCGTCCGGGTTGGCACATCGAGTGCAGCGCGATGAGCGAGCGACTTCTCGGTCAACCGTTCGATCTGCATGGTGGCGGTCGGGACCTCATCTTCCCGCATCATGAGAACGAGATCGCCCAATCGGAGGCGGCGAAAGGCACCGATTTCGCCAAGTATTGGTTGCACACGGGTTTCCTGAACGTTGAAGGCGAGAAGATGTCCAAGTCGCTCGGGAACTTCATCACCGTGCGGGAGCTCCTGGAGCGGCATGCGGCGGACGCGGTGCGCTACTTCTACGTGCTCACCCATTGGCGCAGTCCCATCGATTTCAGCGAGAAGGGCATCACCGAGGCCGCAGCGGCTTTGGAGCGCCTGACGCGGACGCGCGAGGAGCTCGACAAGCGCGTCTCAGGTCACGAACAACCGGTCGACCGGTACCTTGCGGTCGCGAACGCGGCGTCGGATGCGGAGAAGCGCCTGTTCGAGGCGACCGAGCGCTTCCTCTCCGTCTTCACGGCGGCGATGGACGACGACTTCAACACGCCTGAGGCGGTCGCGGCGCTGCATGCGTTCGCGGGTGACCTGCGTAAGGCGCTCTCCGACAACGGCCACGTCCACAAGGCGCTCTGGGCCTATGCCCACGACGCGTTCATCCGCGCGGGCCGCGTGCTGACCCTGTTCCAGGACGCGCCGGCCGAAGCCGCGGGCGACAAAACGCTTGATGCGGTGATGCAAGCGCTCCTGAAGATCCGGCAAGAGGCGCGCGAGCGCAAGGATTGGGCGACGTCGGACGCCATCCGCGACCGGCTCGCCGAGGTCGGCATCGAGGTGCAGGACGAGAAGACGGGCGCCACGTGGCGCAGGGCTTCCTGAGGCGGTCAGAGCGACGC
Organism: Methanobacteriota archaeon; assembly: GCA_019347805.1. GTDB lineage: Archaea > Thermoplasmatota > E2 > JACPAO01 > JAHWKR01 > JAHWKR01. The sequence continues at coordinate 31,392 of JAHWKR010000018.1, read as the reverse complement.
GTTCCGCGCAGCTACCGTTTCACGCCTTCTCCCGTCGGCTCTTCTTCCATTGTCCCCGTCGCCGTTTGGCGGCGGCGGTCGCTTTCTTGTTCTCACCGATCTTGGTCTTGTCGGGTTCTTTCTCGACGAGGGGCACGTCCACGTTGCGGATGCGTCCGTCCCGGAAGAGCGTCACCTGGACGAGGTCGCCGGCTTCGCGGCCGTTGTTGAGGTGCTTGCCGAGGTCTTTTCCGGTCACTTTCCAGCCGTCGATTGCGATGAGTTCGTCGTCCGGGTCGATGGGGTGCGGCCGTGGGACGTCGTGCGGGTGCGACGGCTTGCCGCCGGGGGTGTCCCAGCGGTCGGGGACGGCGGTGACCTTGAGCTCGCTCTCGGCCAGTTGGACGCCGAGCCCGAGTGTGGCTTTGTCATCGCTGTGTTCGCGCTTGATGTCCAGGCCGAGCAGGCGGCAGGCGCGGTCGACCGGCAGGTCGCCGGCGAGGTCGGCCCATTTGTGCAGTTTCTTGCCGAGGTCGATGCCGGTCGCGGCCTTGATGATCTCGGGAAGGGCGTCCTCGTCGACCCCTTTGTCTTTCTTGCCGTAGTGGCGCCAGAGGTGGCGCATGACGGTGTCGAGGCTCTTTCCGCGTTCGCGCAAATGGGCGTCGAGGACGAATCCCAGGACGGCGCCTTTGCTGTAGTAGGAGACGTTGGTGTTGATGTTCGATTCGTGGCGTTGGTAGAGCTTGACCCAGGTGAGGCGGCTCGAGTCGGAGACAGGGAGTTTGTGCCGGCCGGGGACCAGTTCCATGTACTTGATGAGCTCGGCGAGCACTTCGTAGGCGTTCTCTTCGTCGATGATGCCGGAGCGCAAGAGAAGTGGCACTTCGTAATAGCTCGTGAAGCCCTCGAAGAGCCACAAGAGCTTGGTCATGACCTCGGTCTGGTAGTCGTAGGGGATGAACGCCGAGGGGCGGATGCGTTTGACGTTCCAGGTGTGGAAGAACTCGTGCGCACAGAGCGGCAGGAAGCGGGTCTCGTATTGTTTCTTGTCCGTAAGGTGCAAAGGATCGACACCGAGGACGGTACTGTTGGCGTGTTCGAGGCCGCCGCCGTGGCCTTTGGCGACGTGGACGATGAACGTGTAGTGGTCGTAGGGGAGGCCGTCGAAGAGGGCGCCGGTCTCTTCGATGAGGAGCGTGAGGTCATCCGTGACCTGGTCCCACGGGACGTCGAGGGGGGCGTTCCAGACGACGAGGCGGTGGTGTTTGCCGCCGGCGCGGAACTTCGAGACATGGTGGCCGGGCCCCGCTTCGACCGGACAGTCGACGAGGTGGTCGTAGCCGTCGGCGACGAAGACGGCTCGCCCGGTCTTGTCCTTGGGGATGCCGCGTGCCTTCTCGCCCTTGCGGCCGCCTTCTTGCGGGAGGCCGCTCCAGATGCCCCAGCCGCGTGGCGTCTCGACCGTGAGGCGCCACGGTAGGCCGCGACACGCTTCGTCGTAGAGGAAACAGGTGGTGCCATGGATGTAGAGATGGGAATCGGTGACGTGGCTCGTGTCGACGGTGAGGTCGCGGCAGTAGACGCGATAGAAGACGGTGAGCCTGCCTTCACCAGGGTCGCGGAAGGTCCAGCCGTCGGTGCGGGTGCGTGTGACGACGAGGCGGTTGCCTGCGGCGTTCGTCACTTCGAGGTCCTGGACGTGACGGCCGAAATCGCGGATCTTGTACGAGCCGGGGATCCATTTCGGCATGACGAGGGTGCGTTCCGTGGCCTCCGGCAGGGCCGGGAGGACAAGGGTGACCTCGACGAGGTGGCTGTCGGGTGCGGGGCAGCGGACCGTCGCGTCGACGCGGGCGGGGGGCACGGTCCGGCGGGAAGCGGGGTGGGCTCTTAGGCGTTCGGGGCCGGGCCCGCGGCCCATGGGGTGGACGGGTCCGTCCGCTTGTGCAGGGTCGGGTCCGTTCGGCGTGGCCTTGAAAGGGGAGGGGGCGTTGTGCGACCGATGACTTCGGCGGACCGCGTCCCGCTCACGAAGGACCCGTCAAGCGGGGACGGAAAGGCCCGGGACCGGGTCTTCGACGCTTTCGCCCGCGGTCTCTATGCCGCAGGGGTGCGTCCGAACCATCTGACGCTCGCCCAGGTGCCCATCTATGTCCTCATGATCGTCGCCGGTCTTGAGGGGCGGGTCATCGAGTTCGGTCTATGGCAGATCGTCATCATGGTGCTCGACGGCATGGACGGCACCTTGGCGCGCCGCATGGGACTCGCCAGTCGTGCCGGTGCCGTCTTGGACGCTGTGTTCGATTTCTTCGGCATCATCGTGGTCATCGGCATCGCCGTCCATCTCTATCCGGGCTATCTCTGGTGGTTCGTGGCGCTCCTCGGCGCGAACCTGGCGCTTTATCTGCAGAACGGGGTGCTGGACGAGAAGGCCGTCTCCTATGTGCGCGGCCCGGTCGTCATCGCGCTGGTGCTGGAGCGGAGTTTCCCGGGCATCATGTGGGTCGCCATCCTGGTGCCGCTCGGTGTCGCGCTCGCCATCGTCTTCGTGCGGGGCCTGGTGGACCGCGTCGAGGAGGTCGAGGGCGAATTGGCCTACCGGCCGGGTTTCCGTTCAGGAAAGGGCGGCTCATAGGCCGGGGCCGGGATGCGTCCCCTTGCCGTCCAACAGGTGCACCGCTGTCCCTGGGAGGTCGGTGATTATGGCGTCGGCGGCGAAGCGAGCGGCGCGCTGCATATGGGCGCGGCGGTTCAACGTCCAGACCCAGAGGGCGCGGCCGGCATCGTGGAGGGTGTCGCTGAGGCTGCCGAGGAAGACCGGGTTGCGCACGCCGACGACGTGGGGGTCGTGCTTGTCGACGAGCTGTGCGGCTTCCTTCGCGAGGAGTCGTCGGTCATCGACCAGGAGTCCCACGGCCAGTCCGGTCTCCTTACGATAGGTGGTGACGATGGCTTCGTCGAAGCTCGTCACGGTGACGCCGTGGGTGCCACCGAGGCGGTCGAGGAGCCCAAGGAGCCGGTCCGGCGGGTAGGGTTCCTTGAGTTCGATGTCGAGGTGGCGCTTCGGGTGCGCCTGGCGGATGGCGGCCAGCGTCTCGTCGAGGCGGGGGACCGGGAGGTGGCGCGCGGGCTGGCTGTTGATCGGGATGTTCTCGCCGTGCGTACGGCGCAGGGTGGGGTCGTGGCTGATGACCGGGATGTGGTCCCGGCTGACGCGGATGTCCAGTTCAATACCGTCGGCGCCGTTGTCGAGGGCGGCAAGAAACCCCGCGATGCTGTTTTCGGGATGGGCGCGCGGCGCGCCGCGGTGGCCGTAGACGCGCGGGCGGCCGTCTTGGGCCCAGAGCCATGGATACGGGTCGCCTGTGAGTCGACTCTGCACGGGACGCACCGCCTGGGGGGCGCGGAGGGGATGGGGGTCCTTAGGCTATCGGTGCGGGACCTTGAGTGAAGTCACCTGGAGATGCCGGAGTCGGCCTTCGGTTCAGCGTCGGCGTGCGATGGCGATGAGGCCCGCGATGCCGAGGACGGCGAGGACGCTGGGCAAGGCGGTCGCCTCGTTGGTCTCTTGCGCGTCGACCTGTTCCTGGAGCGCCGCCTGGTCGGATTCGAGCGTCGAAAGACGTGCCTCGAGGTCGTCGATCTCTTGTCGGAGCGCGTCGTTCTCGGCTTCGAGTTCGGTCGGTGTCTTCGCTTCGGCGGGGAACGTGATTTCGGACCAGGAAGGGACGGGTCTGGAGACGTCGTAGATGCCATCGACCGTGGTGACGTCGATCTCGCCGACGAGCCGTAGTCGGTATTGTCCAGCTTCGGTGAGGACGTAGGGTTCGGTGAATTCATAACGGCCGACCTCGCGGAACTGGGTCTTGAGGTCCATCCGCATCTCTTCGCCACCGGGGGAGATAAGCGTGGCGCTGAGCGTGCGGTGCAGGTCGGGCACCTCGGCGCCGCGTTCGCCGCTCTCGTTCTCGCGGATGATGAGGTCGAGGCCGGTCTTTGTCCAGGTCGTGACGGGTTCGTTCTGGTTGCCGACGGTGATGAAGAAGCGGCCGTCGTCGGTCGGTGCGGTGGCGTGCGCGATGGCGGAGGGCGTGAGGCCTACGATTGCGACGAGTGCGAGGAGGCCGATGAACGTCCGGACGTGCATGGCATAGGGTACACGCGGACCCGATATAGTCTTTTCTCATTATTCGAACGTTTCACGAACGGACGAACCACAAATGACATGCCGAAGAGGGTTCTGGACGACTATCCATGGCCGCGGCCCGCCACATCTTCCTCGTGTTCTGCCTCACCCTCCTGCTCGGCAGCCTCGTCGTCTCCGCCCATGAGCCGCCGCGCCCGCGCGGGTTCGAGACCCGGCTGGTCACCGACCAGAACGACGACTGCGGCGGCCACGGCGAGACCGGCTGCAACGGCAGCCATGACCTCCTGGCGCTCAGCCTGCGCGAGGCGTGGCTGCCCGAGGCGGAGGAGCACGCCCTCGTCTTCGCGCCCTGGATGACACCGGGACAGCCGGGCACGACGCTCGAAGAACGCATCATCATGGATGGGCCGGACGGGGAGATCGTCATCATCGTCACCACAGACGACGGCGAGACCTTCACCGCCGAGCCGTCCCTCCGTCTGGAGGGGCCCTATCCGCTCTTTCTGGGGGATGAACGGGACGGCGACCGCTTCGGCCTCGACATCACGGTCGCGCGCAACACGCTGGGACTCGAAACGGGTGATACGTTGAGCGGTTTCCGGGTCGAGGCGTTCGTCGGAGACGAGCCGGGCGACGTGATGCCTGGGACCTACGTTCTGCCGGACGGCGGCATGGCGGAGAAAGGGAAGAGCGAGAAAGCGAGATCCGCGGAGACGGTGCGGCCGGATTACACCCTGCAAGGCCCGACGGGTTACGCCCGGTTGGCGCCCGCCGAGACCGCCGTGAAGGTGACCGTCGGCACGACGACCACGGTGGGTGTCACCGTCGAGAACCGACTTCGCGACATGGAGCAAGAGATCGGCATCGTGGTCGAGGCGCCGTCCGGAGTCACGGCCACCATCAACGGGAACACCTCATACACCGCGACGTTCGCGCCGCAGGAGGAACGGTCTGGGCTTCTCGACATGACAGGCGACACCACCGGGGCCGGTGGCACGTTGACACTCCGGTTGACGACGGGCCTGGGCGGTCTCGAGGAAGCGACCGTCGATGTCACCGTCGAGCCCGCTACGAGGGATGACGCGTCCGAAGCCGATGGTCAAGAGGCGCCGACGGTCACGGTGCTCATCGTGGTGGCGACACTGTTATCAGGAACTTCGATGGCGCGCAGGCGCCCGCGTTGAGCACTATCCGCCCATCTCCTTCATCACCATCCCGTAGACGACGTCGATCTCGGCGTCCCAGTCGGTGTCGACGCCGGTGCCGGACACCTTCGCCGTATAGTTCCCGGTCTTGTCGATCTCGGTCACCTTGACCCCGCCGCTCTTGGCGCTCGAGCTCGCCTGGAAGGTCCCGAGCGTCTCGCCGTCGGGGTCGAGCACCTCGAGGGTGAGGTCGGCGAGCGTCCCCCCCGAGGTGATCGTGAGGTTGACCCAGACGGTGGCGTTGGTGTGGTTCACAGGGAACGTCTCGCTCGTCGAGCCGCCGGTCGCCGAGGCGCTGCCGCTGAACGAAGCACGGTACGGGTCAGGCTGCATCATCATGGTGTGGTTGTCACCGGTCATGTTGCCATGCCCCATGTCCATGCCGCCATGGTCATGACCGTCCATCGCCGTCCCGGTCGCGGGAAGCTCGCCGATGAACTTCTGGTCCTCATACCCGGTGTAGACCATCTGGGTGAGCATACCGCCGGGGTAGGCCTTGGCGTTGGTGACGTGGTCGGGGTAGTGGGTGTGGAAGACCCATTTGCCGGGGTTGTTCGCCTCGACGACGACGTCATAGCGCTCACCGGGATCGATGCGCAAGGTGTCGGCGAAATAGCGGGCGTCTTCCCTGAGTGGCAGGCCGTCCTTGTGGGTGACCAGCATGTCGTGTCCGTGCAGGTGCATGGTCTCGGCGAGGTAGCCGACGTTGATGAGCCGGATGCGGACCGTCTCGCCTTCGTCCACCGTCATCAGTGTGTTGGGGTCCTTGAGGGTCTGCGGGAAGCTCTGGCCATTGATCATGAACAGGTCGACGTCGACCTCGAAGGGGGAGTTCTGTTTTCCCGGGGTCCCGGATGAATGACCGGCATGGCCGCCGTGGTCCATGCCGCCGTCTCCGTGGTCCATGCCGTCGCCGCTGTCCATCCCGCCATGGTCGTGGCCGCCCGAGGCGGCGTGGTGCGCGAGGTTGCCGTGGCTGAGCACCATGGTGTAGTCCTGGTCGGCCTTTGGTTCGAACGCCTTCAGTTGCGGTTCGACGATGAAGGCGCCGTAGAGGCCCATGAAGATGTGGTGTTGTGTGTCCACGTGGCAGTGGTACATCAGGGTCCCGGGGCGGGAGGCGATGAAATCGTAGGTGTGGTTCGCCATGTGGACGGTCGTGTCCTGGGTGACGCCGGGGACGCCGTCCATGACGTTGGGGACGAACTGCCCGTGCCAGTGGATCGTGTGGGGGAACATGTGGGGATTTCGGAAGGTGACAAGGACGCGGTCGCCCTGGTCGACGCGGATGGTCGGCCCGGGGGTGCTGCACGGTTCGCCGCCGGCCTGGTATTCCACGGCGTCTTCGCTGCCTTCCTTGGCTTCGGCGCAAAACGACCAGAAGTTGCCCATCTGGCCGGGCCAGAGCGTCTGCACGTGGTCTTCGACCCACATCTCGATCTCGACGGTGCGGCCGGTCGGTTCGAATTCAAGGACATCGGATTCGTCCGGTGCTTTCGCCTCGGAGCCGAAGCATCCGGAGAGGGGGATGGTCAGGAGGACCAGCGTCACGAGAACGGCCACCTTGGATCTCATCAGGTGCGGGTGAAACGGCCGACCCCCTTATCATTTTCCAAAGTTAGAACATTTTTAGGGACGACGTTGGCGTTTACTGTCCAACACAGCCTATTTTTCTATATTCTGCGCAAGCTCCGATGACGTCATCACGCCCCGGTCGAACATTCTGAAGCAGGACGCGCAACCGACCCCCGAAGGCAAGACGCTCCGATACCTGTCGCCTCCGCAAATGGACAACAAAAGTTACATACCATTTACCATTCATCGAAAAACGCCCCGCGCTGTCCTGCCACGGCCCGGATGTGATGACCATGGTACGTCGGCTCCCCGCAACGCTCCTCGTCACCCTGATCACCCTGATGCTGCTCGTTCCGGCCACCTCGGCCCACCCGGCACGCGACCCGTGCGATTGGGAGCAGCGCCTCATCCACGACCACAAGGACGACCTCAGCGGTTCCGCCGTCGAGAAGAAGCACGGCCATGAACTCCACGCGCTCGACCTCGTCGAGGCATGGGACGAAGAACTCGGCGACGTGCTCGCCTTCCGCCTGCTCTACGAAGGCGGCTACGCCCCGGACCAACTGGTCGGCGGCGACCCGAAGCCGGACAAGCTCCGCGATGTCCTCACGTTCAAGGCGGACGGCGACACGCACACTTTCGAATGGACCACCACGGACAACAAGGCGTTCAGCGGGACGTTCGACAAGATCGTGCAGCCGAAGGAACTCACCAAGGCCTGCGATTCGACCCAGAAGGACGAAGGGCATCTCGGGCAGCGCTACGTCGTCGAGGGCTGGGTCGCCTTCGAAGAGCACGGGTTGGCAAAGGGCATGACGATCAAAGACCACAAGGTCGACGGATATGCCGATTCGACGAAGGCCGATACGATGGATGGATCGGCGCGAACGAACGAGGACGACGCCTCTTTCCACCTTGCTGCCTACGAGATCGGCGCCCGACCCAAGATCATCGACCTCGCCCTCGACTGGAAGACCGTCGACATGAAAGTCGGGGAGAACAAGACGGTCGTCGCGACCGTGACCAACCGCCTCGACAAAGACCAAGCCGCCCGGGTCGTCTATGACGGCCCCGCGATGGCGGGCGGCGTCTTCCACCTCAACGACGAAATCGGCTACGAGCGCGGTGAGATGGCGTTCCCGATGGCATCAGGAAAAGGCGCTGAGAACTCGATCCACCTCTATCTCGTACCCGAGGAGCCGTTGAGCGACAAGACGGTCACCGTCCACCTCTACGGTGACATGGGTGACTACACGGGCCATGTCACGAAGAGCCTCACACTCACCGCGACCGCACCGGTCCAAGAGACCCCCCCGACCGGACCCTCCGGCACACAGGAGGAGACCACGACACCCGTCATGGACGATGATGGACCGGCCGAGGAATCACCCGTCGTCGCCTTCATGCCGCTCCTCTTCATGGCCCTCGCCGCGCTCGCGCTCGCGCGCAAGAAGGACGGGGCATGAACGCGCCGGTCGCCGCTGGAAAGACCTTGCCACGTCCTGCATCCGGTCATCGGAAGCGCCGATACGCGTTTGGCACCTTGGTCCTGTTCGCGCTCCTTCTTGCGCTGCCGCTCGCCTCCGCCCACGCCGACTATGTCCGCAGTGAACCGGCGAAATCGGCACGTCTCGAGGCACCCCCGAACGAGGTGACCGTCTGGCTCTCGGAGCGGGTCGATCCCTCCGCGTCCTGGTTACGCGTCTTCGACGAGGATGGAGAGCGGGTCGACGACGGCGACACCGAGGTGGAGAACCGCGACAAAGGCTCCAGGCTCAGCGTCGGCCTGGACGGCATCGGCCCTGGCGCCTATACCGTGAACTGGGACACGGTGTCGAAGGTCGACGGGCACACCAATCCCGGCAAGTTCGGCTTCGCGGTCGGCGATGCACTCCCGCCTGAAACGATCGAGGAGAAGGAGAGCCTGGAACCGGTCTCCGCCACCGCCCGCGCGCTTTCCTATGCCGGCTTCTCGGCCGCCTTCGGTGCCCTCGCTTTCCTGCTCTACATCCTCCCACGAAGCGGGACAGGGTGGGCCGAGCAGCGCCTTTCCGCGCTGCTTCCGATCGCCGCGGTCCTCCATCTTGTCGGTGTCCTCTGGCTCTTCTTCGATACCGTCGGACGCACGGAGCTCTCGGCGGTCGCGTTCATGACGACGACCGGGGTGGGGATGACGTTCCAGTGGCGTTTCACGGTGGGCGCACTGGCGCTCATCGCCTCCGCCGCGGCCTACGTCCATCCGCCTTCGCGTGGTCCGATGCTCTACGTCGCCCTGGGATCGTTCCTCATCGCAGGATGGTTCTCCGCGAGCCTGGGGCATGCTTCGCAGGAGGGGACATGGGCGGTGGCGCTCGACTTCCTGCATCTGGTCGGGGCGGCCACCTGGGTCGGAGGGCTCGCCGGTTTCCTGGTCTATCTCGCGACCACGAGTCGGAAAGTCGAGCCTTCGGAGGTCCGTGCGGTGGGGATGGCCTTCTCGGCCGTGGCGATCGTTGCGGTCGTACTGCTCACCGCAAGCGGCGTGGCAACGGGTCTCGTCATCCTTGGGACGGTCGCGCTGAGGGACCCGCTCGGCGTCGTCAAGGACCCGTATGGCGCGTTCCTTGCCGGAAAGATCGTCGTCGCGCTCCTCATGGTCGGCCTTGCGGCGGTCAACCGCTACATCTTCATCGGGAGGTTCCCCGGCCGCGACAAGGTCGCCGAGAAGGAACCCGAGCGTTTCCCGCGCGCCTGGCCGCAGCGGATGGGCGACACTCCGCGCGTCTCAAGCTTCAAAGGCTCGGTGGCGGTCGAGACGTTCCTCGGCGTCTCGGTGCTCGTCCTTGCCGGATTCCTGACGGCGCTCTCGCCCCCCGGTCCCGACTCGGCGGGCGAGGAGGCGGACATCTTCCGTGCGGTCGAGGAGGGGAGCGACTTCCTTGTCGTCTTCCGGCTCGAACCGGCTCCGACGGCCCCGGGCGAGTCACGTCTGGTGATGAACATCACCGACACCCGCTCAGGCGAACCACTCGAGGATGCCATCCGGGTCGTCGTGGAATCGGAGCAGCAGGGTCGCGAAGATCTTGGCGCCGAGCGTTTTGAGGCGAACATGACCTCGCCAGGCACCTGGGCCGTGGACCGGGTGGTCTTCGTGAGCCCCGGGAACTACACCTTCACGGTCACCATCGACACGCCGTACGTCTATCATGACACGGTGATGTTCGAGGTGCCGGTGGCCGCGCGGGAAGGATGACGTGAAGGCTCTTCCGTGCCTTCGGGTCGTGACGCCATCGTGCGGTCCGTCCCCCTTCACCCGAAGAGGAAAGTTCGAAGAATGGCACAAAGTTCAAAAATAGGGAAAGTCTCTTCCGCTTCGTCGGGCCGGACCCGACGGAGGTATCCAGACATGCGAAAGACGACCCTGATGCTGATCGGCGCGGCGGCCCTTCTCGCCCTCGCCTCTCCTGTGAGCGCCCATGATTTCGCCGTACCTGTCGGCGATGACACCTATTACGTCTACCCGCACCCGGACCATTACGATCCGACCACCGGAGAAGCCCCACAGGTCTGGAAGGAGACCAACGGCCTCGCCGGACTCCAGGAGGAAGAGGTCACGGTCGACGGTGTCACCTACGTCCCCGACCAGCGCGTCGCCTGAGCCCTTTCCCCACGCTTCTCTCTCCCCTGCCCTCCTTCTGCCGACCTTTTGCGACAGGTACATCCCGTTCCGTGCATCCAGCGGCTCCATGGCCGGCAACGTCTGGCGCGCGTTCGTCGACGGGGGCTGTCACCCCAACCCCGAGGGGAAGATGGGCATCGGCGTCGTCCTGTACGACCCGCAAGGGAACGAAGCGGCGACCGTCAGCGAATCCCCCCCAAAAAAAGGGACCAACAACGAGGCGGAATACATCGCCGTCCTGCGCGCCCTCCAGACGGCGCACGAAAAAGGCGCGCGGGACCTCGAGATCTGCGCCGACTCGAAACTCACCGTCAACACGATGATGGGCCGTTGGCGCCTGCGCGCACCCAACCTCGTGCCGCTGAAAAAGCTCATCGACCAGGAGGAGCAGGCCTTCCGACAGGTGCTCTATCGCTGGGTGCCGCGCGAGAAGAACACGGTCGCCGACCGGCTCGCCACCGAGGCCATCGGCGGCGATGTCACCGCCCGCTCCAAGTATGGCGGCAAGCCGGAGCCGAAGCGGGCGACGACCGAGAAGCGGCCGCTCGCCGAAGGGGCGCTCTGCGGCGCTTGCAAACAGATGTGCACTTTCGAATGGCAGGTATTCAAGAACGGCTCGGCGCACATCCGCCAATCGTGTCCCGAGCATGGCTTCCTCCGTTACGCGCCACGGGAGCGCATCTACGAAGAGGTCGCCGGCCCCGAGCCCACGTAGTCCCGAACAGCCGTTCTTTTCGGGCAGCTTTTAAGACCGGAACCTGTGGAGCGCCTTATGGCCGAGCCTCCGGCCGACCGCTCAGGATACCGCATCGGCACGACGCGCAGCGCCGAAAGCGGACCCGAGCCCATGAGCCCGTTCGACCCGGCGTTCCACGGTGTCGTGAACGAGGGGCCGCTCGAAGCCGAGTACGAAGCGCGCAACCATGACCCGGCCACCTGGACTCCCATCCCGTGGGGGCTCGTCGCGTTCGGTGTCGTCCTCGGCCTGCTCTTCATCTACGTGAACGTCTACGCCGTGTTGGCGTTCGGGTTCTCCGTCGGCGTCTCGTACTATCTCTCCTACTTCGTCGGCATGCTCGCACGCTGGAGACCCGGCGTCATCAACTACGTCGCCGGTGCCTCGACCGGTGCGAGCCAGGTGGTCCTCGGGGCCGCCTATGTCCTCCCGGCCATCTTCTTCCTGACCCAGGGCGAAGACCCGGCCTACACGATGGCCGACGTGCCGAGCCTCTGGGGGCTCATCGGGTTCCTCCTTGTCGGCGGCGTCTTCGGGGTCCTCTTCTTCCAGTTCTATCGCCATCTCTGGCTCGTCGAACGGCCGCTACCTTATCCCGGTGGTTTCGACGCCTCCATGGAACTCCTCACCATCGCCCATGACGCCAGAAAAGGCGACCGGGCGACGGCAGGACGTGCCCTCATCGCGGTCGTCCTCGGAGCGATCCTTTCCAGCATCATCGTCATCCTGCGCGACCTCAAGATCGGCGGACAGGCGCTGCTTGACCGGCTCTTCGGCGGGCGCTACTACTTCGAGGGCGTCATGCCGGACACCTGGACGTTCCGGCCGTTCTACAACGGGGCGTTCTATCTCTCGCCGTTCAACGTCGCGATCGGTTGGTTCGTCGGCATCCGCATCGCCGGGATCCTCTTCGCCGGGACGCTTTTTGCGCATCTGCTTCCCTATCTTGACCCGGCCGCCCGAGGCGACGCCTTCTCACTCTTCCTCGTCTGGAACAGTACGGCCCGCACGCTCGCCGCAGGCGCCATCACAGGGGCGGGGCTAACCGCGCTCATCCGTTTGCGCCGGGTCATCTGGAAGGGTGTGCACGATGTCTTCCTGCGTGGCCGCGCGACCCATGGCGAGATTGTCGCCAAACCACATGTCTTCCCGGGGGACGCCATGACGTGGTTGTTCGTCGGGGGGATCGTCGTCGCGTTCTTCTCGCTCTGGCTCGCCGGCGTACCGGCCGGACCCGTCATCCTCTTGCTCATCGTCGCCGCGCTTCTCGTCGCCGTCCTGGGCCTCATCGGCGCCAAGGTCGCCGGTGAGACGGCGGTGCAGGCGGTCTCGCCGCTCACGCTCGTCGCATTGCTTGTCCTCCTCGGCGTGTTCATGGCGCTCGGCTTCGACGGTCCGACGCTCTTCATCATGGGGCTCTCGGGCGCGGCATTCTTCGCCACGGGTCTCGTCATGACGACCGACTCGCTGCTCGACTTCAAGGTCGCGCACTACATCGGCAACCCGCCCAAGCGACAGGCGCTCGTGCAACTCTCGGGGGTCATCCCAGGCATCATCCTGGGCACGATCCTCGTCTGGTTCCTCTCTCAAGGCATCGCGGAAGGGACGGTGACCGGCCTCACCGCGCCTTTCGGCCGCGTCTTCGCGGCCATCACGACCGCCGTCGTGACCGGCGAAATCTGGTGGGCCGGTTTCCTGGTCGCGGCCGGTCTTGGTGCGGCCATCGAGTTGTGGACCGGCCGGGGTACGGCGTTCGGCATCGGGATGGCGCTGCAGATGTTCATCGTCGTCCCGATCTTCATCGGGGCCCTCCTCAAATGGGCCTATCAACGGAACCGTGCGCCTGGCGAAGGGTTGCGCGGACTCGGCGCCATCGCGTTCCCGACCGGCATCTTCGTCGGCGACGCCTTCACCACGGGCATCGTCTTCGCGTTGAACCAGTGGGTCCTGAGCTAGTCGGCGGTGGCCGCGGGGACATCCTCACCGAACACTTCGCGTGCCGGGAGCGGGTCCACATCCAGACCCTCGTGGCCGCGGTAGAGCGGGTTGGGATCGGCGCCGGGTGCGAACCGGGTCGGCCACATCTTCTCGAAGATGGCCGAGAGGAAGCCGTTGTCGACGACGTTCACGGCGGTGCGGAACATGTCGTTGAGGCCGACGGCGAGGGCGAAGAACACGAGGGCGTAGGCGGTCTCGGTACCGGGCGGGAGCGGCAGGACGTCTGCCAGGACGGGGCCGGCGACGAAGGCGAGTCCGTTGGGGATACCGGGTGTGCCGACGGTGATGACGACGAGCGGGATGAGTGCGAGGAACAGGTCAAGGAGCGACGGGGTGAAGCCGACCACCTTGGCGGCGACGACCGTGGCGATGACCGAGGCCATCATGGTGCCGTCGAGGTTCACGGTCGCGCCGAGCGGGATGACGAAGTCGCGGATCTCGCTGCGCACGCCGAGTCCTTTGCGTGTCGATTCGAGGTTGAGGGGGATGCTGGCCGCGCTCGACGAAGTGCCCCAGGCGAACGGGTAGACCATCAGCATGTAGTCGTTGATGATGCGCTTGTAGGGGAGGCCGGTGTAGCGCGAGACGCCGTAGGCGACCCCGAAGAGCCAGGTGAGGCTGACGCCGATCAGGATCCCGACCGAGAGGAAGTAGCCGGTAAGGGGTTCCATCGCCTTGGAGGTCAGTTCGGCGTCGGCCGCGGCGAGGGCGGCCTGGATCTTGTCACCGACGGTGGCGACGAGGAAGATGCCGATGGCGAAGAGCGCGAACGGCATGATGATCCGGATGATCCGGCCGAGATAGGTGATGCCATGGACGCCGACGAGTTCGTAGATGTCGTTGATGGTCCAGAGCACGCGGCGGGCGCGGTTCGTCGGGCGGGTGTGCTTGAGTCCGCCGCCATGGTAGAGGAGGACGGACGCGAAGATGGAGCCCCAGATGGCCTTGAAGGGGCTCGAGGTGTACATCAGTTCCAGGATCGTGCTGCCGAGCCCGGCGAGGACAGCTCCGAGGCCTTCCGCGCCGATGCCGAGCGGCAGGCCGCCGAAGACGAGGAACGTGACGATGAGCGCCCACAGGCCGGCGAAGAGTGTCGTGAGCGTGAAGCCGAGGAGGACCCAGCTGGCGAAGCGGCCGGCGCTCGACTGGCGGAACATCGTGATGAGTGCCGGCGTGAGGGTGAAAAAGATGATGACGGGTGCGAGGTCGGCGATGACGGCGAAGACATCGCTCACGCCGTCGCCGATGAAGGCGAGCTGGGGCAGGAGCGCACCGAGGCCGAGGCCGGAGAGGAGGCCGACGAAGGTCCAGACGGCGAACGGGACCCGGGCGAGTGTGCCGAAGAACCCGCCTTGCCGGACGCGCTCCTCGTGCTCGACCTCTTCGAGGACATCCTCTTCCTCCGTCTCCTCCTTGAGGCTCGCGTTGAGCTTGCTGAAGAACGTCTCATAAGGGGCGTCTTCCGGCACGGGGGCCACCAGGGGTCGGCTAGTCTTGGTGTGGGATAAATAGGTACGGGGAACACCTCGGGGGAGAGCGCGAGAGGGGGGCGACGCCCCCTTCTCGCACAATTCACGTCACTGTCCGTGTGACTTTTTGTCACTCCGGAAAAAGCGCTGGCATAAATCTGCAGAACAGCCTCAACACCACTGCACACAACCTTACACCATAGCGTTCAGAAGAACACCAATTGCAGGAAGATCAGGGCCAAGAGGACCAGGCCCGCGGTCCCCACGATCCCGAACAGGTTGCGCAACAACGAAGGCGCCTCGGGGACGGTGGCGACGAAGGGCGACGGCCGTGTGCGCAGGCCTGCGGGGAGCGCGAAGAGCGTCTCGTCGGCTTCGAAGACGGAGACAGGTAGGCTCAGAGCGCCGGGACCGCGCAGGATGCGCGCTTCGGTCACCTCGACCTCCCGTGAGCCGGACTCGAGCGCCTCGAGCCACCCCTCGCCTTCGGCGTGGACCGCGGGGTCGGCATTGAAAGCGGACGATGCGACAGGTGGAGCCTCCACATCCACTGGCGCTGTCTCATCGGGCCGGTCCACCTCGTCGACGTCCCAGAGTTCGGCGGGGCGTCGGTTGCGTTGCCGGGCGGCTTCGATGTGGCGGGCCCAGCCGATGCCGCGGCCCTCCCGGATGGCGCGATAGGCGTCGCCGTAGTTGTGGCGGGGCCAGGTGGTGCCGGCGGGTGCGGTCTCGACGGGACGCGGTGCTGGCGTCTGGAAGAACGTGTTGAGATCGGGGGTGTCGTCGTCGCTCTCGGACAACACCTCCACGGGGTCTTCGCCCAATAGGCGGGCGAACGGGTCGTCGGTCTCTGCATCGACATCCGCAGGTGCCGCCCTCTCGGCGGCGAAATCCCAGAATCGATCTTCCCGCTGCACCGGCACCAGCGACGGCACCTCGTCGAGGTCCTTGCGCACGAAGAAGACCGCGGACGGCCCTTCCCGTGGGCGCTCGGTGTCCCGGAACGCCTCGGGGAGGCCGAGCGAGACGGGGCGGTCGGGGTCGTGGATCTGGGGACGTGCCGTGGCCATCGTGTGCGGTTTCCCATCTCCGAAGGCCAGACGACCCTATATGAACGGTCCAGGTCGGGCCCCGCCGGCACCGACGCCGGCCCATTCAAATAGAGGACCCGACTCGACAGCGAACGTGGTCCAACCGGCCAACCTCGGCATGTTCGTCGGCATTCTGTTCGGGCTCGTGCCCGCCATGGCGCTCCTCTACTACATGCTGTCGCGTTACGAGGGTTTCTTCGAAGATCGGCGGGTGTTCAAGTGGCTCCTCATCGGGATCGGTGTCGGGTCCGTCGTCACCACGTTCGAGATCGTCGTGCTCGGCTTCCAGGATGCGGTCTACCTGCGTTCCCAGCCTGTCCAGGTGGGGCTCGTCCTCCTCGCGGTGGGATACGCGGGCCTCGAGTCGGTGGTGAAGACGTCGGTCTTGAACTGGCACAGCGTGCGGGCGCTCAAGGACCTCCCGTTCTATGCCGTTCCATTGGGCCTCGGATTCGGCGCGGCGAACGCTTTCATCCTGGTGGCGCGGGGCGTCGTGGCCTTCACATCAGGGGAGATCCTCCAGACGGTGACGCACTTCCAGATGTTCCTATTCTTCGGCACGCAGGCCATCCTCTTCATCGGGGGGATCATGATCCATGCCTTCACGGCGGCCGTGATCAGCGCCGCCCTATCCGAAGGGATGCCTTTCCGGGGCCTGTTCGGCGCGACCGTCCTCGGTGCACCCTTCTATGTCGGCTACTATGCCTTCTACAGTCTCGAGTGGGGGACCTTCATGGCGTTCGCCCTGCCGGTCGCCGTGCTTCTCTACGGTCTGTGGGCGATCCGCTACACGATCACAAAGATCCTCGACAACGTGGTGCCGCCCGAGATCGCCCGCCAGGTGCGCCGCGACATCCGCAAGAAGCGCCAGGGTGCCTAGAAGAGCCGCAATCGGCCCGGCCGTGGCTCGTACAACCGGTCCTGGATGATCGCCTTGCGGAGCTCCTCTTCGGCGCGAACGACCGGGAGCCCTGCGGCGCTGAACGCCGCCTCCACCATCTCTTGGGTGAACCCTTCCTTGGGGCCGTAGGCGTCGAGCGCTTCGAGGATGCGTTCCGCCTTGCGGGCGTTGGAGACGACGCCGGCGGCGCGCGAGGCGGCGAACTGGATGATGTCCTCCTCCGTGGCGCCGCTTCCGGGGGCGTTCTCGACGCTGCGCCGTTCCCGTGCCGCGTCGATGGCCTCCCGAAGCGCCTCGACATCGACAAGAGCAGCGTCACCGCCGACCATCTTCGCCTCGACCACGCCGACGGCGTCCTGCAAGACGACCGGGTCGCCGGTCGTGTAGAACACACGCAAGCCGTCGGTCTTGCTTTTCGTGCCGCAGCGGCCGCACGTGGTCGTCGCGGTGGCGAGGTCGGCACCACGGGCGTGGCGACAGCGTGGACAGACGACGACGCCATAGCGGGCGTCGTCCGGCACCTGGGGCATCAGGTCTGGGAACGGGCGGGGGTTCTTGAACGGTCGGTGGGGGTGACCGGAAGTAGTGGCCAGGCCCGCAAGGGGATAGACGAAAGTAGTCGCAGGGCGGCGGTCCCGTGGCGAAAGGGTGATGGCGGACACGACGCTCCCCGGTGTGTGCATCCCCGCCTCGTGGCGCTCGTCGTCCTTGCCCTCGTCATCGCCGGTTGTACGGGGCCTGAGGCGCTCCCGCGCGTCGACCTGAACGTCGAGGAGGACCCGGTGCCTGAAGGCGGCACGGTGACGGTGGTCGTCTCGTTCGAGAACGACTCCGGGCTCGGCTATCCCTACCGCACGGAGGATTGCCGCACCTATCGGGTCTGGACCGTGGTCGACGGCGACCTCGTGGAGTTCCGCCCGACCGGTCAGGTCGACTGCCTCGAGCCAACGGTGGAGCGGACGCTCAAGCCGGACGCGCGCCTGCCTCCTGCCCGTTTCGTCCTCGACCTTTCGACGTACCGGCAAGCGGACGGCACGCCCGTTTTTGTCCCGGGGACATACACCGTCGAAGGGGCGGTCCTGGGGATCGGCGACGCGTGGGACACCAAGGGCACGACGACCTTCACCGTCGAGGAGTCGTTGCCGCGCATCGAGGTCGAACCGGAGATGGCCAAGGCCCAGCCTGGCGAAGACCAGCGCTTCCGGGTCACGTTCGTCAACACGGCGGACCGGCCCTACAATTACACATCGAGCACGAGTTGTATCGGGTTCACGGTCATCGTACACGATGTCGGTGGTGCCGAGAGCGACGCGCGCGCACGGCTCGACCCACCACAGAACTGCCTCCAGGCGTTCACAGAAATGTCCATCGCCCCCGGACAGCGGATCGACCAGGAATACGTATGGGACGGGACCATGGACGGTCAAGGTGGAGAGCCTGCACCGCCGGGAAGCTACCTTGCGAGCGCCCGCTTCAGCGGCCGTGACCATGCATGGGACGCCACCGGAGAGACATTGGTCCATGTCATCGACCCCTCCTGAAGCGCTGCCGCGCCGACAATCCTCATATACAAGGCCCTTCTCGACCAGAACGTGACGCCCACGGCGTCCGCTTTTTAAGGAGCGTTGACCGATGGCCGAGACCACCGCGCAGAAGGGTCGAGCGGAAGAAGGGCTGGAGGACGCTCCAGAGGAACACGACTTCGCGCTCACGAAGTACACGCGCCAGCCCATCGTCTCGGTCTTGGGTCATGTCGACCACGGCAAGACCTCTGTGCTCGACTGGGTGCGCGGCTCGACGGTGGTCGAGCGCGAGGCGGGGGCCATCACGCAGCACATCGGTGCCACCGAGGTGCCGCTCGCGAAACTCTACGAACTGCTCGGGGCGTTGCGCGGCGGCAAGGAGTTCAAGATCCCGGGTCTCCTTTTCATCGACACCCCGGGCCACAGCGCCTTCACGAGCCTGCGCGCCCGCGGCGGTGCGCTCGCCGACATCGCCATCGTCGTCTGCGACATCACGGAGGGATTCAAGCCGCAGACCCATGAGGCGATCACGATCCTCAAGCAGACGAAGACCCCGTTCGTCCTCATCGCCAACAAGGTCGACCGCATCCATGGCTACAAGACCGCCAAGGCGCCGGTCATCAAGAACATCGGCAAACAGGACCCGGAGGTGCAGACGCGCGTCGAGGAGGCCATCTACCGCATCGTCGGCACCCTCTACGAACTCGGCTTCCAGTCGGAACGGTTCGACCGGGTGGAGGACTACACCAAGTCCATCGCCATCATCCCCGGCTGCGCCCTTTCCGGTGAAGGCATCCCCGAGGCGCTCCTTCTCCTCGTCGGTCTCGCCCAGCGTTTCCTCGAACAGCAACTCGAGACGACCGAGGAGGGCTCGGCGCTCGGCACCGTCCTTGAGGTGAAGGAGGAGAAGGGCCTGGGGACGACGTTGGACACCATCATCTATTCCGGTCGCCTGCGCGTCGACGACGATGTCCTTGTCGGCACCAAGAACGAGCCGCTCGAGACGCGCATCAAGGCCATCCTCCAGCCGAAGCCGCTCGACGAGATCCGCGACCCGAAGGACACGTTCGACCGTGTCAAGGAGGTACGGGCCGCATCAGGCATCAAGCTGCTCCTTGGCGACGCGGAAGGCGTGCAGGCCGGTGCGCCGGTCCGGGTCATCACCGACGAGAACTACGACGAGATGTATGACGAGGTCCTCGCCGCGTCACGTCCGAGCGTCGAACTCGCCGATTCCGGGGTCCACATCAAGGCGGACACCATCGGTTCCCTCGAGGCGCTCGCGGTGGAGTGCAAGAACGCGGGCATCCCCATCCGCAAGGCCGCCGTCGGACCGGTCTCGCGCCGCGACATCACCGAGGCGTCCGCCGAGAACGACAAGCTGCACCGGGTCGTCCTCGCATTCAACGTCAAGATCCTGCCCGATGCCGAGACGGCCGTCGCGGACACCAATGTGCATCTCCTCGAGAGCGATGTCATCTACACGCTCATGGAGGATTACCAGAAATGGCACGAGGGGGCGTTCGCCGACAAGGACGCCGACGAGCGCGAGGAGCTCATCCATCCCGGCAAGCTGCTCTACCTCGACGACCACACGTTCCGTGTCAACAACCCGGCCATCATCGGCATCCGGGTCCTCGGCGGCCGTGTGCGTGTCGGCCACCGCCTCATGCGCGAGGACGGCAAGGAGATCGGCACGGTCAAGTCGATCCGCCACGAGGACACGAACATCACCGAGGCGAAGCAGGGGATGGAGGTCGCCATGGCCCTCGACGGACCCACGGTGGGGCGTCAGATCAAGGAGGGCATCGTGCTCTACGTCATGATCCCGGCCGGTGACGCGCGCAAGCTGCACGACATGGGCAAGCTCAACGCCGACGAGCGGGACGTCCTGGACCAGGTCTTCGCCATCCGGCGCAAAGAGGACCGGTTCTGGGGCATGTAGGACGAAGGGGTCCTAATCCGGGCCGCGCCTTCTGCGGGCCGGCGGGCGTCCCTTCGGCCCTCGTGAAGGCCGGTTGTTGGCGAGCGGACTGTCGCGGGACACTTTGGAGCTGCCGGCGCCACCGCCACTGCGGGGACCGCCGCCGCCACCACTTCGGCCTCCGCCGTCGCCACCGCTGCGTCCGCCGCCACCGCTGCGTCCACGGCCGCCTCGGCGGCCGCGTCCGCGGCGTCGTCCGCGGGGTCCGCCGCCGCCTTGGCCTTCGGAGCCGCCACCGCCGCCGCTGTTGCGGTCACCGGGGCGACCGCGGCCGCCTCGGCGTCCGCGGCGGCGTCCGCCGCGGCCCATGAGGCGTCCGATCTCGGAGCGGAGCCTGCGTTCGTAGGCGCCCAGATCGTCATTGACGTCCTCTTCGGGGATGATATCGGGCGCGGGTCCGATGGTCTCGATGGCCTTCTGGCGCGCTTCCTCTTCGGTCATGCGCTTGCGGGCGCCGAACTCGTTTTCGTCGACGAGCTCGACATCGTCTTCGCCGATCGCCATCTCGGTGGTGATCTGGTCGTCGTAGGGGGACGCTTCGAGCATCCCGGAATAGGAGGAGACGTAGTCGAGCGAGTCGTCGACGTCGGCGGGCTCTTCGGGAGCGGCCACGGCCGACGGTGTGTCGGGGGACGGGGCGTCCTCGGTCTTCGGCGTCTCGGTGTCGCGGCGCCTGCGCTTGATCGCCTTGTTGCGTTCGTTGCGGGCGCTTGTCCTCGCCGCTTCGGTCGCGGATGCCTCTGGGGTCGCACTCGGCGCGGATCCTGTCTTCGCGGCGGGCTGGGCCGGAGCTTCCTCGGAACGGGCTTCAGGTCGCCGCGGTTTCTTGTCGGCGGGCTTCGCCGCCGACGTCTCCGGCTCGGGCGTGTCGACCTTCTTGGTGGCCGGTCTCTTGCTGCCCTTCGCCTTGGGAGCGGCTTTCTTCTTTGATGCGCTCTTGGTCGTGGACTTTTTTTCGGCCTTGGCCGCCGTCGTGCCGTTCGGCTTCGTCGTCTCTTCGATGAGCGATTGGTGCCGGGCGCAATAGGGCGTGCCGGGTTTGGCGCTGAAACTGCAGGATGTTCCACGGGTCGTGGTGGCCTGACAGGACGTCGCCTCGGTCGCGGTGCTTTCAGCGCTGACGGTCTTGGCCTTCTGGGCGGCCTTGGCCGTCTTTTTCTTGGCGGGCATGGTGCGGTTCCCTTGGCCAGCCCCCTGCCCATTTGATGGTGGGGAGGTGCTGGAACGGACGTGGTCCACCGGGAACGCTCCCCGGTCGTGAGGACGCTGCCAGGAAATCAGGTCCGGCGCGTCCGAGCCACTTTACAGATGCCACTCACATCTAGGTGCTATAAAAGCCGTGTGGTATGTGTCGGTGAGGCGGGCCGAGGGCTTCATGTGCAGCAGGGGCGGCGGTCGTCCAGCTTCCGCAAACGGTGCGTCGCGGCCTGACCGAGGCCATCGTTCGTCGCGAAGAAGCGTGCAGACGAGATGGAGATCCGTCGTGTGCTGCCGCCGGTCTTTCCGGCCGCGCGATGGCGGGCGTCGCACGATTGCGGCCGGAGGCGGATGCTTCCTCTGCCGTGTGGCGTCCGCACGTGGAACGCTTGAGGCCCCGCTCCGAGGGTTTTTCGCCCATGCCCTGTTGCGCGGCTCCGTGGCGACGACCGATGCCCCGGCCATCCGTCTCGACGGGCTCGTGAAGGATTATCCGACGCAGGACGGCGGCACGTTCCGTGCTGTGCGGGACCTGTCGCTCTCGATCGAGGAAGGAGCGTTCTATGGCCTTCTCGGCCCGAACGGGGCGGGCAAGTCGACCACGATCCACATCCTCACAGGCTTGGCGCGGCGGACCTCCGGTGTCGCCGAGGTGCGCGGCTTGGACGTCTCCCGCGACTTCCGCAAGGTGCGGCGCATGATGGGCCTCGCGGCGCAGGAGTTCGCCTTCGACCAGTTCCTCGCCATCGAGGAGGTCCTGATGTACGCCGGCATGTATTTCGAGATGTCCCGCGGCCAGGCCAAACGGCGGGCGCGTGAGCTTCTCGAGCGTTTCGAGTTGGCGCACAAGCGCAAGGAGCGGGTGCAGAACCTGTCGGGGGGACAAAAGCGTCGGCTGCTCATCGCCAAGTCGCTCATGCACGACCCGGACATCCTCATCCTGGACGAGCCGACGGCGGGCATCGACGTGGCGCTGCGGCGCGACCTCTGGTCCTATCTGCGCGAGCAGAACCGCGCCGGCAAGACGATCCTGCTGACGACGCACTACATCGAGGAGGCGGAGGCGCTCTGCGACCAGGTCGGCATCATCGACCAGGGGCGGCTCGTCGCGGAGGGGACGCCGGCCGAACTGGTCGAAAGCGGGAGCGGCGACCGCGTCATCGTCGGGCTCAAGGAGCCGTGCCGGGAGGACCCGGAGCGGCTTGCGGCGGAGACGGGGTTCCAGGTGGCGATCCTCGATGACGGCTTGTCGCTCGTCGCCCGTGGCGGCCGTGGTGGGGAGATGGCGGGCGCCTTGATGGAGACTTTGCAACGGCACGCCATCCGGGTCGATGGTCTCGAGATCAAGCGGCAAAGCCTGGAGGAGGCGTTCGTACGCGCGACGGGTGCCGAGATCGCCCCCGACGGGACGATCGTGCGTCGGGACGCGGCACAGGACCGGGGGGTGAACGTCTAGTGCGCGGCTGGTGGGCGCTCCTTGAGCGCGAGGTGTTGCGCTATTTCAAGGTCTGGACCCAGACCATCGTGCCGCCCATCTTCACGGCGGTGCTCTTCGTCTTCATCTTCGGTGTCTCGCTCGGTTCGCGCATCGACACGATCCGCGGCGTGCCCTACCTGGAGTTCATCGTGCCGGGGCTCGTCATGAACGGCATCATCGCCGCCTCCTATTCCAACACCTCGTCGAGCCTCTATGATTCGCGCACGCGCGGCTATATCGATGATGTCCTCATCGCCCCCATCTCGGACACGGAGCTGGCGTTCGCCTATGTCTTCGGGGCGGCCTCGCGCGGACTTCTCGTCGGGGGTGGGACGCTCATCGCGGTGTGGGTCTTCGCAGACATACCGTGGACCTCGTTGGCCATCGTGGTCTACTATGCCGTGGCAGTGTCGGTCTTCTTCAGTTGTGTCGGGTCGTGGTTCGGCCTGTGGGGGGACCGGTGGGACCATGTCTTCGCGCCCATCACGTTCTTCTTGACACCGCTCACCTTCCTCGGGGGCGTCTTCTACAGCGTCGACATGCTGCCGGGCGTCTGGCGTGACGTGTCGCTCTTCAATCCCATCTTCTACATGGTCGACGGCATCCGCTATGGCATGGTCGGCATCCATGACGCACCGATTCTGCCGGGTGCGGTCGGGGTGGGCCTCGCGGCGGTCGTGGCGATGCTCGTCACGGTGCGGATGTTCCGGACGGGCTACAAGATCCGGGCTTAGGACTCGCTCTTCCGGCAGCGTCAGTCGTTCTCGAAGAGCTGTTCGACGCTCGCGGTCTCGCGCATGCGTCTTGCCACAAGGTCCCGAAGCGGTGCGGCGTGGCGCAGTCCGACGAGTTTGAGGGTGGTGCCGCGTTCGCCGTAGGCGATGATGTCGAGACGTTCGATGCCGAGCATGCGGTCGATGAGCGTCCGGCGATGGAGAAGTGCGGTCACCTTCTCCCACTGCACGCGGTGTTCGGTCTTCTGGAGGATCTGCACCTTGACCTTGATGCCTTCCTCGTCGATGATGTAGCGGGTGAAGGCGAGCTGGAAGGCGGGCACGAGTGTCGCGAAGAGCACAGGGAAGAACTGCAGGAGCTGGATGGTGGTGAGGGCGCCGAAGACGAGACCGGGACGGTCGGTGAAGAGGGAACCGATCTGGAACGGGAGGAAGAAGAGGAAGATGGCGGCGATGAACTTGAACGGCACGTCGACGGCGGCGCGCAAGCTCGGCCGCACCAGGGTGCCCTGCTCGAGGTGTTCCGGGTCGAAGTGCACGGCGACGCCGCGTTTCGTCGTCGCGACCGGTCGCCATTCGTCCGTCATACGCGCCTCCGCTTGCGGCGGGTCTCGTCGATGAGCGCCTTGACGCGGTCCGGGTCGCCGAGGCCGCTGAAGACGACCGGTGCCTCGTTGGAACCCGCCGTGTTGATCTTGATGCTGCCGTAGTCGAGCACCCGTCCCATGAGGGTCTGCTGTGTGGAGACGTCGGTGACCTTGTCATAGGTGGTTTCGACCCGCCGGCGCGACAACCAGCCGCTGGTGACGACCACGCCCCACGGATGCACCTCATAGCGCGTGTAACGGTACTGGATCCACGAGTTGACGATGCCGAAGGCGAGCATGACCCCGAAGAAGGCGGCGGGGATGAAGAAGCCGGCTTGGCCGCCCATCGTACCGAAGACGATGAAAACGCCGACGATGAGGAGGAAGAAGAGCGATGAGGCGAGGGTGCCGAGGAACGAGGCGAGGGAAGGTCCGACGCGGAAGAGCGGTCCCGCCTCTGTGGCTTCGGCCTCCACCCTGGCTGCCTCCTCGGGGCCGCCTTCGGTGGTCTTCTGGGCGGGGCGTCTGGCGCCTTGTTCACCGACAAGGGTCTCGAGGAACCGGGTGCGGGCGCTCTCGATGCGCTGCTTCATGGCGAGCGGGTCGGGGACACCGTCGAGCATGAGGCCGGTCCCGGCGGTCTGGAGCGTGATCGTGCCGAAGCCCCAGAGGCGTCCGAAGAGGCTCTGGTGGACCTGCATGTCGGTGACCTTGTCGTAGGTGGTCTGCAGGAGATAGAACCGGAGCTTCCCGTACGATTTGTAGACGCGTCCCTCGGTGATCACATAGCGCGTCGTCTTGTAGCGCCAGTAGAGCACAAGGAGGCCGATGGCCGCGATGACGGAGACGAGAACGAGGAGCGGGATACCGATTGCGTCCATGAAGCGGCTGAACGGGTAGAGGAAAACCCCGAGGATGACGGCGACGGCGACGAGCCAGAGCACCAGGATGCCAAGGACACCGTCGACGATGGAGAGCCGATGACGGTCGGAGACGAAAAGTGGTTCCTCTCCCGGTTGCAGGTAGTCGACGCGGCCGGCCACGGGGCGGCGAGTCTCTGGCGGTTGAAGTGCCTGACGCTTCGGCGGGCGTCGGTTCCCATGTCGACGTCCCGGTCGCGATGTAGCCGCAGATGTCCCGAACCCTCATATCCTCCGCGTCCGATGGACGGGTCGAATGTCCATCCGTCGGCCTGTGCTTGTTTTCGTCCTTGCGTTCCTTGTCGCGTCCGGGGCGATGCCTGCCCAGGCGGACCCGCTCGAGCATGATGAGGTGGAACGGTCCGTCGCGGGCGTCAAGCATCCGGTGGACATCGCGTTCGGTCATGACGGTCATCTCTATTTCGCGTCGCTCACCGACCGGGTCGTAAGACGCGTGGCTTTGGACACCGGTGTGGTCGACGAGCGTTTCGAGGTGACGTTCCCGGACGCGGTCTGGAAAGAGCGCACCGAGACCGGTCTGTTCGGGATCGCCATGCATCCCGGGTTCCATGCCAACGGGGTCTTCTATGCCTCCTATTCGAGCAATGTCACGGGAGAGTGGCGCAACGTCTTGTCACGGGTGACGCTCTTGGACCGCAGCGGTGCCGCCGACGAGGAGGTGCTCTTGACCCGCCCTGGCGGCATCTTCCACAACGGCGGCCGCGTACTGGTCGCCGACGGACATCTTTGGTGGACCACGGGAGACGCCTCGGACCCGTTCACGAACGACCCGGAGGTGGCGGGACGACCCGCCCAAGAGGACGGCGTGATGCGTGGCAAGGTGCTCCGCTTGACACTGGACGGCGTGCCGGCGGAGGACAATCCGTGGGACGACGCCGCCTACACGAAAGGACATCGCAATGTCTTCGGCATCGCCTGGGACCCTGTCGGGAAGCGGATGCTCGCGACCGAGAACGGCAACGCGAAGGCGGACGAGGTCAACCTGCTCGGACCGGGCGGGAACTATGGCTGGCCGGAGTGCGAGGGTCGTTGTGAGGAGCCCGACCCTCGTTTCACCGACCCGGTGTGGCAGTCGGAGAGTACGGTGGCGCCGACCGGCATGGCATGGTTCCGTGGCGCGTTCTGGTTCGGGACGTTCAACCAGGGGGACGTGATGCGCATGACCGAGAGCGACGGTGAATGGGTGGTCGAGAAGGTGCATCATTACGGAGGCACCGACAAGCTGCCTCCGCGCATCGTCGATGTCGAGACAGGGCCGGACGGCAAGAGCGTCTGGTTCAGCACATGGGACGAGATCTACCGCATGACGTTCCCGGAGGATCCGGACCATCCTGCGAATGATCCGCGGACGGAGGGACCGTATTGGTGGGGCGCGGTGGCAGACGTCGACCCGCAAGGGGAGGACGAACCATCGAAAGAAGCCGGCCGCACCACGCCTGCAGCGGGCACGTTCGCCTTCCTGATCGTCTTGTCCCTGTTCATGTTTTTCGCGGCCCGCCGTCGACACTGAAGGCGATCAGCGAAGCGGCTACAGGACGAGCACCAGGACACCGATGAGGAGGAAGCCGATGGCCCCTGCGGTCTCGATGCGTCTCAGTCCGACACGGTCGCGGAGCCAGCTTCCGGCCGTCACCGCGACGAGCGAGAGCAGGGCGAACCCGAGGACGCTGCCGAGGAGCACCACGAGGGGCATGGCGAAGCGGGCGCTCAGGCCGAGGACGGCGATCTACTTCTTCGACTCGACGGCGACGGCCTTCCGCTCGGCGCCGCCGTTCTTCCCGGCTTTCTTCTCGTCGCCATGTCCCGGGTGTTCGGGTGGTTCGACGTCGGGTTGGTGCTCGGCCCATCCGGAGCCTGCGGCGGGGTCGGTCTTGATGCTCGCCCCGCTGTAGATCATCCGGTAGTACTTCTTGCTGAAGCCGAACTTCTCGTAGAGGCGGATGGCCTTCTCGTTGTCCGTTTCGACGTGGAGGCTGACGTCACCGCGGGTGATGCGGATCGCCTCTTCCATGAGGAGGCTGCCGACACCGCGGCCGCGCGCGCGCGGTGCGACGGCGATGTACGAGAGGTGGTACTTGGGGAAGAACGACTTGAACGTCATCGGGGTGAGGGCGCAGATGCCCAGCATCCCTTCCGCGTCGGTCGCAGCGAGCACGTGTCCATCGTCGAAGGCGAGGCCGACCGCTTCATCGATCTCGGCTTCCGGGTCGCTGTAGCGTCCGAGCCAGGTGTCCAGTTCACCGAGGAAGCCCTTCCAGTCGGCGGGGCGTTCGGCGAGGCGTTCCACTCCGATGGTGGCACGGCCCGAGGTCAACACGGCGACACAGATGCCGTCCCGGTCGACGAGGCCTTCTTCGATGGCGTCCGCGATGGCACCGACCGCGGCGAGGCTCGCCGGATGGGCGTCGAAGCCGTCGGTGAGGAGGGCGTCGTGGAGTTCGAGGAGGCGTTCGTCCTCGACACCGTAGGCGCTGCCGCGGGAGTCGCGCACGGCGGTGAGGGCGGCGGTGCCGTCGAGGGCGTCCCAGTTCACAAGCGGCTCGTTGACCGCGGTCTCGTGGACACTGCGGGGGTCGAGCGGAGTGCAGCGGTCCTGGTCGCGGGCGGCTGCGGCGACGATCGGGTTGTTGCCGCGGCTCGTGCCGGCGAGCATGATGGGGATGCGGTCGATCTCGCCGCGGGCCCAGGCGTTGCGGAACCCGAGGTGGATGCCGGCGAGGGTGGAGCCGTTGCCGACGGAGACGGCGACACAGTTGGGGACGACGTCGGTCTGGCGCAGGATCTCTTCTGCGATCGGGCCGTAGCCGGCGAGCACGCGCATGGTCGAGGTGCCGCCGGGGTTGCCGTCATAGGCGTTCTCGTTGCGGGCGTGCATGCGGCTTGCGCGGACGGCGTCCTCGTAGGTGCCGGGGACGCGGTGCACGACGGCGCCGAGCTTCTCCATGAGCTCGATCCGCTCGCCCTGGAAGTGGTCAGGGGTGAAGATGTCACAGTGGAGGCCGCGGACGTTCGCGGCGTAGGCGACGGCGACGCCGAAGTTGCCGCACGAGGCGGCGGTGATGCGGTCGTGTCCGTGCGAGACGGCGTTCTCCACCTCGAGGTACGCGATGCGGTCTTTCTGGGTCCCGGTCGGATTGGTCCCCTCGAGCTTGACCCGGAGGTTCGGCAGGCCGAGGACCTTGGAGAGGGTCGGGGCACGAAGAAGGGGGGAGTCACCGACGCGTCGCGAGAGTCGCTCTTTCGCGTCCATTCAAGTAGATGCCATGCGTCTTGCTACTTCAACAGTACGGTGGCGGTTCGTCTATCCCTCTTATGTCTTCGCGGCGGCAGCGCGAGGCGGATGCTTTGTCCGAAACGGGACAAGTTTGGCGGAGTGGGGGTCGTGCCACGGATGACCCGCCGCACGATCCCGCTTTGTCCGACCCCCTCCTCCAAGGCCGTCCCTCGACCCGATCCTTTGTCAGCCTCGCCGCGACAAGCGCTATTTAGGTGGACCCCTACTCATGGCCGAGGTCCCTGCGTGTCCCCCATCAACCCCCGCCGCTCCGGTCTCCTGGCCGTCCCCCTTCTCGCCCTCGTCTTCGCGGGCTGTGTCACCGACGAAGACCCGACCACCGGCCTCACGGTCGCCGATCCTCTCGACCCGGACCTGTTGCGGTCGCTCATCGTCCTCGACCACGACCACTCCGACCGCGCGGCCCACGCCGGCGCCCATGGACTCGGACTCCTGGGGCACGCCTCGGGCTATACGGGCGAGACCCCGAATGGGGCCTCGTTCAACGAGATCGCCGCCCATGGGGACCTCGTCTTCCTGTCCCGGGGCGCACCGGCGGGCGGTTTCGCCGTCATCGACATCGCCGACCCTGCCCATCCCAAGGTCATCGGTGAATGGGCCGGAGAGCCCGGCTTCGACATCGAGGTCACCCATGATGGCAAGTACGTCCTCTTCGCGACGCAGCGCAACAACCTGCCGCTCGGCTTCCCCGGTTCCATGACCGAGGCACCCCGGGAACACCTGCCGCGGGGCCTCTTCGTCGTCGATGTGTCCGACCCGACGGCGCCCGCGTTCACCTCCTACTGGCCGCATCCCTACAACGGCGTGCACACGATGGAATACCGGCTCGACGACAAGACGGGGACCGAGTTCGTCGTCATCCAGACCTACGACCTCGGCTCTTCGCTCGTTCCCCGCGTCGTCCCGGGCGCACCGGCCGCGGCTCCGCCTGTCGGCATCATGCCCGCGAGCCAGCGGGTCACCGTCGCCGAGCTCGACCGCTCCGCCATCGAAGGCCCCGCCATCCGGCCGCTCGGTGTCTACCAGGTGCACGAACCGGTCGAGGGGAGCGACTGGCTGCAGGACCCGCTCTGGTTCCCGCACGACAGCCACGTCGAACGGCACCCCGTGACCGACCGTCTGCTCCTCTATGTCGCCTATTGGGACGCCGGCATGCGCATCGTCGATATCGAAGACCCGTCGAAGCCGACCGAGATCGCCAAGGTGACCGAGTTCCCGCCGTCGGCGCTCGTGGCTTTGCACGACGTCAAGACCGCACCGCAGCTCATCGACGGCCGCCACATCACGGTGACCGGTCCGGAGATCGTCTCCGCGTCCGAGACCGGCCAGTTCACGGTCTTCGACACCACCGACCCCACCAATCCGGTGCGGCTCGGCCACTGGACCCTTCCGGG
>JAHWKR010000018.1:0-1398 GCA_019347805.1 Methanobacteriota archaeon | reverse complement strand
GGTCTGGAAGACCGGGTCGCTGTGAGGGGAAGCCGTAGGCTTAGCCGAAGAGCGTGCCCATACCTTCGGCGGCGCTCTCTTCTTCCTCTTTGATGGCTTTGCGCACCTGGTCCGCGACCTCGGGGGGGACGAGGCGTCCGATGTTCTGGTCTTCGAACAGTTCCTTGGCACGGGCGAGGCCTGTGTCGTTGCCCTCGAGAAGGACATAGATGCAGTCTCCGGGGACCTTGAGGACCTCGGATTCCTTGGTCACGATGGAGAGACGGGACACGATCTCGTCCTGGGTGACCTGGGGGATCTGTCCGGCTTTGCTTCGGTCGACCTTGTAGACTTGGTGGTTCATGATCCTTCACCTGAGGCGATGGAGAGTATGGTGATCTCGACGATGAGCGCGCGACCCACCTTCTCGGGTTCTTCTGTAGGATGGTATCCGATGAAGAGCTTGTCGTCGGTGACGTCCTGGATCTCGTAGAGGCCGGGCCGCCAGAGGTTCTCCCGCAGGAGGCTGGTCCAGACGACGCGCAGTTCCTGGAAGCCGGCGTTGTCCGGGGTGGCGATGAAACGCTCGCCGTCTTCGGCGTCGAGGCGCCAGCGCACGCGGGAGCCGTCCTCGACGATTGTGGTGACCGAGAAGGGGGAGTCAGGCACCGGGTCCGTGGCGCCGTCCTCCATGTCCGTGGTGAGGAGGACGCTGCGGTTGTCGTGGTTGATGTCGAGGGTGCGCAACCAGGGAAGGACGCTGGATTGGGTCCAGTTGACCGCCATCCCGTCTTCGGCGCGGCCGTAGGTCGTCTCGATATCGGAGAGGAACCGGTCGAAATCGAAGGTGCTCTCTTCGCTCTCCTGGAGAAACTCCGGCGGGAGGTCGATGGATCCTTGCGGTGGATAGAAGACGCGGTCGAGCCCGTCGCCGCTACGCAGCGGGGTGAACTCGATGGCCGTACCGCTCGTCGTGACGCTCACGGTCTCGCCGGCGCGGGCGCCTTCGAGGGCGTCGATCGCGTCGGGACCCCAACGGAAATCGGGGCCGACGACGGACGTCGCGGGCCGATAGGCATCAGGTGTGAGGGGGAAACCGCTCGTGCGGTTCGCGCGGATGGCGGCGTCTTCGTCGTTCGTGGCGATGAGCGCGCCGGTTTCGGCGTCGCGGGCCACATAGGTGTAGGTGATCGTGTCGCCTTCGTCGACGGAGATGGCGGCGATCCGGTCGGGGGCGTCGCCGATGATGTCGGAGACCTGCCAGACCATGAAGGCGATGAACGCGATGGCGATGAGCGTCATCACGGTGAACTTGGGTGCTTCTTCCTCATCTTCGAGGGGGTACTCGTAGGGGTCCGCCATGCCGTCCCTTCCAGGCTGGGGCCGGCGAAAGGCTTGGTTTATATAGAGATCGGAAGA
>JAHWKR010000017.1 GCA_019347805.1 Methanobacteriota archaeon | reverse complement strand
TGCAGGACGCGGACGACGGCGAGTGACGCGCCAGGGGCGACGCCCGGGTACTTCGAATCACGGCTCGCGACCGTTCCGGCGACGTGGGTCCCGTGGCCATCGGAATCGGTGCACTCAGGCGAGACCAGACCGCCGATCGTCGAGACGCAGGCGGAGATGGCGCCCGAGAAGAACGGGTGCAGCGAGTCGATGCCCGTGTCGATCACGGCGACAGAAAGGCCACTGCCGTCGATGCCGGCGGCCCAAGCCTTGTCCGATTCGATGGCATAAGCGGAATTGTCCATGACCGTCGTCATCGGCCGGTCGAGCCAGATGCGCTCGACGTCCGAACGAAGCGACAAGACGTCCAAAACACCACGGGACGCCTTGAGGGAGAAGCCGTCGATGATGTCGTAGACCCAGACGATATCGCCGCCGAGCGAGCGCGCCGCGTCGGCGGCGGCCTCGGGCGGCCCGTGGGTGGTGACGATCGCGCCCACGGGGCCCGTCGTGTCGGACAGGACCTGGAGCAATCGGTCGTCGAATTTGGTCGCATCGGCCCCTGCGCCCGACGGAATCCCGCCGAGCGCCACCAGGACCGCGAGCATGAACGCGGAAAGACGCACGTGGAGCATTGTTAGCACCTGGCGCGGACAAGTCAACAGGGAGTACTAAACCCGTTCGCAGGTCGACTGGTAATGAACGACCTTCCTTGCGGTCCTGCAGCCGAGCGCCTGCAGGTCACCCGCCGGGGTTCTGGACCGCCGCCTCCCACTCCTTGATGAAATCCTTGCTCTTTTCCGAGGAGTGGAGCCAAGCGAATCGTGCGGTCTGCCGCCCCACCTCGCGCACCCGTTCGGCGAGCTTTTGGTCCTTCAGCGACCCGTCGTCGGCGAACGCGTCCCACGCCTTCGGCACGCCGGCCTGTTCCGGGATGACCCACGCGTGCAAGGCCCGACCCACGGCGCGCAACGCGTTCATCGCCTCGAGTCCTCCCATCGCGCCGCCGGAGACGGCGAGAAGACCGATCATTTTCCCCTCCACCTCGTCGAAACCCATGAGGTCCAAGGCGTTCTTGATGATGCCCGAATAACTGCCGTGATACTCCGGAGTGGCGAGGATGAGCCCTGATGCCTCCTGCACCTTGCGCCGGAGCCGCACCACGTCTTCCGGCACCGCTTCGTCGGACATCTTGCCGACCGTAAAGACCATCTCGTAGTCACGGAGGTCGATGAGTTCCGTCTCCGCACCGACCTCGGCCGCGCCCTCGAGGCCGATCTGCAATGCTCTGCGCGAGAGCGAATCATCGCGCAGTGAACCACAGATGCCGGCGACCTTGACCTGTTCCGCCATCAGCCCCGGCACGGCATCTGCCTTGAAACCACCACGCTCGCGGCCGCTTCAACCACCCGAGACCGTGCGGACGATACGCACGGCGTCCCCTTCCGAGAGCGGGGTGTCCAAGGGCACCGGCACGCCATCACGCACGACGAGGACGCCATCCGGTGTCTCCTTTAGTTCGTCCAGCAGATCGGTGACGCGGGACCAGGGCGGAAGCTCGACCATGCCTTCCTGGCCAGAGCCCCTCGGGAACCAGCTGACGTCGAGACGCACCAAAACGGGCAAATAGGCCCCCTTATTAGCCGTTTCTCCGGGCGCTTCTGTTTGCCGAGGTAGCCAAGCCCGGTATGGCGGCGGTCTCGAAAACCGCTGGGAGTGATCCCTCGGGAGTTCGAATCTCTCCCTCGGCGTGCACCGGGTGGGGGTCCGGGGGAGGGAAAAGCCCTCCCCCGGAGTCTCCGTTCCTCTTTTTCGTGGACATCGGTTGACCAGTGCGGCCTCTCCAGCGATGATACGGGCCGGCGTCTACGTGAAGTACAGGATGTAGAACTCGACGATGCCGAACGCCGACTCGAAAAGCCACAAACCGCCGGCCCAAGGAGCGATGCGCTTGTGGCGCTCGAACTGGCCCTTGAAGGCGAACCAATAGGTGGCGACGAGGAGCGGCACCGTGATGAGTGCGATGATCTCGTGGATGATGAGGATGGTGCGCGGCTGGATGATCGCTCCCTCCCAGACCGGCATCTCCTGGACGCCGACAAGCAGCACCTTGAACAGGAAGCTGACCAAGAACACCAGGAACACGACACCCGCGGTGATCATGACCTTCGAGTGCAGGACGAAATCCCGCTTCACCTTGGCAAGGTAGAGGCCATAGGCGATGATGAAGAAGTCGAGGGCGACGAGACCGGCGTTGATCCCTGCCCAGAGCGCCGCCATGGCCGCGCGAAAGAGGGTCTCTTTTAGAATGGTTCCCTTTTTTGGGTGGACATGTCAGAACTGCCAATCGCGCAGGTGAAAGACATACCGGACCGGGACCCGTCGCTCGCGACCGGTCCAATAGTCGCATTCTGTGCACTTCGCCTGGAGGTCCACGGCCCCGCCGTCAAGGGTGCGATTGCGGACCGTCTCAAGGGAGGCGCCGCAGACGGGGCAGGCCTTCCGCAGCGTCCCGCTCTCCCCGCGGCGCGTATGGATCGTCGTTCGGACATGGTCCATGCGGACGACGAGGCGCCGCAAGCGCTCCGGTCCGATACGCGCCTGGGGGTCCTTCCGACCCACCTCGTGGGCGACCAGTTCCGTCAGACGGCCGAGGGAGCCGACGCTCCCCCTTCTGCGCATGACGGTGAGGACCGCCCTCTCGAGCACTCCCTTCGGTGGGATCCGGTAGGTCATCCCATCCACCCGGAGACCGGTCAGGATGAAAAACGTGGCGCAATGGCTGGAGAATGGCGGGAAGAGGGACCGGGAGTCGACCCCGTTCAGGACGCGTTGTTCTCGAACCGGATGGTGCGTGCGAGATCGGTGCGCGTGACGATGCCGGTGATGCGGCCCTCAGTGTCGAGGAGCGGCAGCGCACCGATCTGTTCATCGATCATCTTGCGGGCCGCCTCCTTGATGGTGATGTCCGGGGTGGCCGTCACGACCGGATTGCGCATCCAGGCGCCGACCTCGAGTTCCCGGGCACGGGCATGCTGGTGCTCGAACGGCGTGTCCTGGAGCATGGCGGCGAACGCCTTGGCGATCTCCGCCTCGTGCAGGATGCCGACCACCTTGCCGTTTTCGACCACCGGCAGGCGGGCGATCTCGTTGTCGATGAGCAGGCGGCGCGCGTGGACGAGCCGGTCCGACGGGGTCACCGTGTGGACCTGCGACGACATCACGCTCGACACCGGTTCCTCGCTCTCGATGATGTGGAGCAGGTTCGCCTTTGTGTGGACCCCCACCAGTTTCCCTTTCGACACGACCGGGATCATGGTGAGCCCGGCGAGGCCGACCTTGGGAAGGAGGTCGGTGATGGGGGCGTCCGGATGGGCGATCTCGAAATCCTTCTCCATCACGCTCGACGCGTGCAGGCCGCTCGGCATGTTGCCCCTGCGGCGCACCGAACCGAGCTTCTTGGTGATCATGTTGTCCGAGACGATGCCCACGAGGTTGCCGTTGTCCATGACAGGCACCTTGGTCACGTTGTGCTTCTCCATCAACTCCATGACATGCTTGAGGTCGTCGTTCTTGCCGACGGTCACCACTTGGTCCGTCATCACATCCCGTACGTGATACATGGTCGTCTCTTCCGCTGGACTGTATATGCCTCGAGGTGGCGGGTTCATGCTATCGTCTCCTCAACCGAGCACAGGGCTCTGGACCTCGTCCTCGGTGGTCTCACGTACCGTCTCGGCGCATTCCTCACATACCATGAGATCGCCGACATCGACGAGGTCATCGGCTTCGTTGCCGCACGTCTCGCACACCCCTCCGACGAGCGCAAGGGGCCGGACGCTGGACGAAGAACCGTCATGACCGTTCGTGATCGTGTTCCAGTCCCCGGCGATCTGCAGGAGCTCCGGGGCCTGGCGGCTGATGGCCCTCTCGGTCACCATTCCCCTCAAGCGACCTCCGCCCACGACAGGCAGATGCCGGATCCCGTGCGCACGCATGACGCGCAGCGCCTCGAGGATGTCGTGGTCCGCCGGGATCGTGA
This sequence comes from Methanobacteriota archaeon, assembly GCA_019347805.1. Taxonomy (GTDB): domain Archaea; phylum Thermoplasmatota; class E2; order JACPAO01; family JAHWKR01; genus JAHWKR01. Next base: position 52,784 of record JAHWKR010000017.1, on the reverse strand, counting down.
TCGGGTCGGGCGTCATGATGTCACCGACCGTCGTCTGGGTCGTGTCCCGACCCGCGGCGACGACCTTGGTGAGGATGTCGCGCTCGGTCAGGATCCCGGTCATGCGACCGCCGTCGAAAACGAGCAAACCTCCGACACCGCGCGCCTGCATGGCGCTCGCGGCATCACGGACAGACGTCTTCGGGTCCATGGCGAGCGGGTCATCATCCATCGTCTCGGCCACGGGAAGTCGCGTGTCCATGGGGTCCGTTCCCTGGTATGGAGTCCGCGGCGATATAACGTTTTGGTGGACGCGCCCGATGGTGGGGTTGATAGGGGGCCTGTGCGTTACGGGTCTCTTTTTCGTCGTATCGACGAGCGCGTATAGGATACGGGAAGACCGCGACAAAACCTGGTCTCCAGGAGGGGAACGGCTACCGCGACCCCGCTCCCATACATGTAAGAGCACGAGCATCGACTCCGGTCACTCCGTACCGATCACGCCCTCTTACATCCAGACGAGGACCGCGACCAGTGTGACGATCCCGAGGAGCGCAGGGAAGAGCGCGAGCCGGAGAAGATGGGGCACCAGCCGACCCTCGATGGCCTTCGTGACGATGAGCTTGTTGAGCGTCGAGACGATGGTGGCGAGCACCGCGGTCGCCACGGCGATCTTCAACGACACTTGTCCGCCTGCCGCGAGCGTCCCGGTCGACGCCACCACCGCCGCGCTCGAGACGAGTCCGCCGACCGCTGCGATGAGCACGCTCGCCTCACCGGTTCGGGGGATATGCGTGAGGCCGAAGATGATGATCTGGAAACCGACGAAAAGAAGCGCGAAGCGGACAGCGGGCCCGACGGCGAACGGGTTCTTGACCCGGATCGCCTCGCCCTCGTCCTTGATCTGCGCATGGCGCATGACGGCCGCCGCGGTCTGGACGACGGCCATGAGGACAAGGGGCGGCGCCATCAGGGTGAGGAAGCGGAACGACGGGTCGACGAAACCGGCGATGAGGAGGTTGCGGATCAGCATGGTGCTGTTCGCGAGCGCGATGCCGACGACCGCCTGGCGCATGAGATGCGGCTTCTCGGTGACGAGGTTGGCGAGGCTCGCCGTCGTCGCCTCGGAATTGACGAGGCCCCCGAGAAGTCCAGACACGGGAAGGCCCTTGTTGGTCCCGAGGGTGCGCATCACAAGGAACGACGCGAAGCTCACGCCCGAGACGAAGATGACGATCAGGAGCACCCATTTGGGGTTGATGATGCCCCACGGGTCGAGCGGATTGTCGGCGATGAGCGGGAAGAGGATGAACGCGATGACGATGAACTGGAGCGCTCCGGCCATCTCCTCCTGCGTCATCACCTCGGCGAGCCGATGCAACGTCTGGCGGGTAAAAAGCAGGATGGCGACCGCGACGCCGGCGATGACGCCTTCGAGCAGGAACCCGAGCCCGATGAGCGACCCGACGAGATAGGTGGTGAAGAAGGCGACCGGACTGGTGATGCCGTGGATGCCGAGCGAATGGCGAACCCGGTAGAGCATCAGGGAGAACCCGGCGAACGCGAAGGCGCCGAGGACCACATAGAGCGGGCTCTCAAGGTGCGTGCCGAGGAACGCGAAGACCACACCGGAGAGGGCGACGAGGGGATAGGTGCGGATGCCGGCGAGGACGGTGCGGCGGTCGCGGTGGCGCTCACGCTCAAGACCGATGAGGGCGCCGATGGCTAGGGCGACACCCATCCGGATCAAGAGGTCGAAGTCGGCCGTCTGTACGAAGACCGGAGTGGCCACAGGGTCGGGAGCGCGACGGCTTCTTTATACAACCTTGGGGAACGGACGGCGACCCGTCATGGTCGACCGCTCGGACCAAGGGCGGCGCCTTCGGCGGCGCTGTCGATGGCCGGGGAGGGATGCTGGCCGCGCACCACACCGAGGATGCCGATGAGCGCGAGGATCCCGCCGACGACACCGAGCGGCCCCGGCACCTCGGTGAAAAGCAACGCGGCGAGGAGCGAAGCGATGAGGGGCTCCCCGAGGATGGCGGTGGAGACGGTCGCCGCGGGGAGATAGCGCAGGCACCAGTTGAACAGGGTGTGCCCCCCGATGGTCGGGAACAGCGCCATGAGGAGGAACAGGCCCCAGTCCGCGGCGGCGAAACCGGACAAGGGCGCACCCTGCCCGAGGGCGATGGCGAGGAGGACGACGGCGCACATCCAGTAGACGATGACGACATAGGGGAGAAGGTGGAGGCGTTGACGCATCCTGCGGCCACCTACGAGATAGACGGCCGCGGCGACCGCACCGATGAACGCCAACAGGTCCCCATAGAGCGGGTCCTGGAAGCGCCCCTGCGGGTCCGCGGAGAGATCGCCGACCGCGAGGAGGACGACACCCGAGAAGGCGAGGAGGATGAACATGAGGGCACGCATGCCGAGCCGTTCGCCGAAGAAGACAGCGGCGGCGAGCGCGGCGAGGATGGACTCGAGAGAGACGATGATGACCGACGAGGCGACCGTCGTGTGGAAGAGCGACTCGATCCAGGCGGCGAAATGGATGGCCAGCATCACGCCGATGCCGAGCGCGACCAGCAGGTCCCGCCCGCTGAGACGTGCGAACTCACGGCGATAGCGCGTGAACGTGATCGGGGAAAGGATGACGAGCGTCAGGAAGAGTCGGTAGAACGCGATGGTGACCGACGGGATGTCCGGGTCGACATAGCGGATGAGGATCGCGGAGACGCCGACCGAGAGGACCCCGAAGAGGAGGACGAGACGCGGCGGGAAAGCGGGCGCGTCGTGGGCCACGGCGCCGCGAACCACCGAGGACGGAAAGGCTTGCTGGCGTCGACCGACAGCTTGATGGGGCGGTCGCGGGTCGGCGACCCGATGGCGGCCGGGGCGCGACGGGAGATGGCCCCCGAGGAGGCGGAGCGCTTCATCCTCGGGCTTCTCTCCGACGGACGGAAGCGCACGACCCAGGAGGTCGACCGCGCCTCCGCCGAGGCGGGCAAGCGATGCCCCGACGCCACGGTGCGTTTCCTGTCCAAGCTGCGGCTCCAAGGGAAGATCGAGGGCGAGTTCTCGCTGCCGCACCGGACCTGGCTGTGGTGGCATCCTGATGTGGCGGAGCCTGTCACGCCAGCTTCCTGATCTGTTCATCTGTCGGGCAAATAGGGTTTAGTGGGGTGGGATGGTGGTCGCGCCCATGCTCCGGTTGCTCGCCCTGCCGTTCGTCATCGCCCTCGGCATCGTCTCATTCCTGGTCCTCATGGGTGGCGTCGCCACCTTCACCGAGGCCGGCGAAGCCGCCGACGACCACAATGGCGGCGGCCTGTTCGGCCTCTTCGACGACGGCCGCGAAGAACGGGAAGCCGCTGAAGCCGGAATGGCCGTCGGGGCCGGTCTGGTCGCCATCGGCGTCATCGGGCTCGTCGGCTCGGTCGCCCTCCTCATCGCAGCGCTCTCAGGTGGTTCAGACGACCGACCCTACCCCGTCCCCGCCTGGACCCCGGCCCCCACGCAACAGCAACAACAGCAGGTGGTCGTCGTCACCGACGGTGACGCACGGGTCGAGACGCGTTAGTCCTCAATCGCATCGGAGACGCGCTACGGCACAAAGTGCCCCGCAGAGTGACCTACCGGCGGGTACAGCCATGGTCCCTGCGCCGCCAGGACGCTCCAGCTGAATCCGAACTGGGTGCAACCCGACACCTCCGCGACGCCACCCGCCATGGGCAACCAGCCGTCACGGGGGAAGGCCCCGACCGGGGAGAAGTCGTCGCCCGGAATGAACTGGACCTTGTCCAGCCTGACGTTATACGGGTGCTTCGCCGTGAAGGTCAGGTGGACGTAGGTGTGCCCCTTCGGACACGCCGGGTGGTCCAACCGCTCGACCGCTGTCATGTTGAACGGGTCTTCACTCGAATAGGGCTCCAGGACCGCCTCAGGCGTGTGCGGTCCATCCTCTTCCGCCAAGCCGTGGATCGTTGGCAGCCAATCCGTGGCCCAATGGGCACCGAGCGCGCGGTCGTGTCGTGGGCTAAGGCGGGGATCCACCAAGAAACTGGTGACACGCGCCGCGACCCACGGGTCCTCTCCCTCGGGAAAATCGATCGTGGCCGAAAGGATGTGGCACCTTTGGGACGTCGTGACCGGAAACAGCAGAGCCTCGTCCAGGTTCCCCTCGTGCGACGATGCGATGAGGAGGAGGCGCCATATTGTTGGCGGAGACAAATCTCTCAAGATGACGTCGAACGTCACTTGCCGGTCCACGACTTCGTGAACCTGTAGCTCCAGTGTTTTGAACCACGCTGACGCGTCGTCTCCCAATCTCGTTCGTCCCTCATCGTCGCAGGGATCGTTCGCTCCTCCTGGGTCCAGACAACCCGCCATCAGAGACGATAGCGACAAGAGAACGATGACCGGCCATGGCCTCATAGGACGCTGCGACGCGCTACTGGCACCCGTTGGTCCAGCCGTTCTTCAATCGCGCACGGCCTTTAAAGGCTGCCGTCTTTTTCACGCGTCCAGCGTCCGCTGCCCCGTCGGCCGCAGCGAGACGATCTCCCGCAACGCCTCCGGCATGAGCTCCGGAGCCTGGCCGGACGGCCACGGCACCCCCGCCGGCATGCCGCCCCAATAGCCGCACAGGCGGTCATGGAGCGCGCCGCACGCGAAGTCAGCGAGCGCCCGCATATTGACGACGTCTTCCTTGTTGTAGGCGAGGAGCTTCTCGAGCGCCTCGGCGTCGCCGCTCCTTTCCCAGCGGCGCCACAAGAGGACCGCCTCGAAGCCGCCGAGTCCTTGGACGGCGTCCGGCCGGGCGAGGCCCAGTTCGGTCTCGATGCGCTTCAGGCCCCCCTTGTAGCCGAGCCGAGCAAGAGGCGCCCTGAGGTCGAGGTGGGGCAGGGCGGGGACGGAGCCGGGGAAGGCGCGGCGCAGGACCGGCAGGTCGAAGCCGTTGCCGTTGAAGGTCACCAGGACGTCGAAGTGACCGAGAAGGTCCGTCATGCTGTCCTGGTCGAGGCCGTCGCCCTTCACAAGCTGCGTGAAAGGACCCTGGGAGTCGAGCACGCCCACGACCGTGACCGCGTCCCATTCTGCCGTCCCCGTCGTCTCGATGTCGAGGAATCCGACCCGCACATTCGGTTCCCGATAGAACCGCCAATGTTCGTTCCTGGGCACCGCTGCGGCGAGGCGCACAAGGTCCCCGGCGCGGCGTGCCTCGATGGTCTCGTCGATGAGCCGGTCATGGCGCCGCTTGGCCTGCGCCGAGATCCCCTGGACCTGGTGGGATGCGCGATAGGCGGCCCAGTCGGCGACGCCGGAGCGCCACAGCCTTCGCTCGCGCTTGTCGCCGATGCCGGGAAGATGGAGGAACGTGCGTTCGAGCATGGGCTGGTCACCAGGAGGTCGCGTGCGGCTGAAAAGCGTTGACCCGTCCGGTATTTGGAGGCAAGGGTGGCGGCGCCGGCAGGCAGAGGGCGTGCTTTCCCACCGGGACGTCTTGCGCACACAATCCCAAAGGGTTATCCGATGTCCCTCTCTCGCCGCGAATCGGGCACATGCCGGATCACTCCGAGCGTCTTCTCCGTCATCTCGAACGTCGGTCCGCGGAGGTCCGCAAGCTCGTCGTCGATGCCGTCTACCATGCCGGTAGCGGCCACATCGGCGGCGCCCTCTCCCTCACCGACGCCCTCGTCTGCCTCTACTTCCACCACATGGACTACGACCCGAAACGGCCCGACTGGGAAGACCGGGACCGGTTCGTGCTCTCCAAGGGCCACACCTGTGCCGCCATGTACGCCTGCCTGGCCCTCCATGGCCTCTTCCCGGTCGAGGAACTGCGCGGCCTGCGCTCGACCGGCCACTTCCTCCAGGGACATCCCGACATGCGCAAGACCCCTGGGGTCGAGTTCACGACCGGATCGCTCGGACAAGGCCTCTCGGGGTCCATCGGGATGGCCCTTGCCGCCCGGCTCGACGACAAGGAATACCGCGTCTACTGCGCCATCGGCGACGGCGAATGCCAAGAAGGCCAGATCTGGGAGGCCGCGGCCTCCGCCTCGCACCACGGTCTCGACAACCTCTGCGTCCTCCTCGACCGCAACGGGCTCCAGATCGACGGCCCGGTGGAAGAGATCATGTCCATTGAGCCGCTGCCGAAACGCTGGCGCTCCTTCGGCTGGCATGTCATCGAGGTCGATGGCCACGACCACGACGAGATCCTGCGCGCCCTCGCCGTCGCCTCCGAGGTCAAGGGCCAACCCACCTGCATCATCCTCAAGACCATCAAAGGGAAAGGCGTCTCGTTCATGGAGGGCTCCATCAGCTTCCACGGCCGCGCCCCCAAGGACGAAGAATACCAGAAAGCGATGGAAGAGCTCGGCGCCGAGCTCGCCCGCATCGACCGCCTCGGAGTGACCGCCTAGTGCGCCTCAACACCGCCTGGCTCGACCAGACCGACGGCATCACCAAGAAGACGACGCGCGACTTCGCCAGCCAGACCATCCTGGAAGAAGGCCGCAAGAACCCCAACCTCGTCGTGTTGGACGCGGACCTCGCCCTCTCCACCAAGACCATCCGCTTCAAGCAGACCTTCCCGGACCGCTTCTTCGACATGGGCATCCAGGAACAGAACATGATGGGGGTCGCCGCCGGCCTCGCCACCTGCGGCAAGACGGTCATCGCCGCCACCTTCGCGACGTTCGCGACCGCCCAATGTTACAACGTCATCCGGCAATCCATCTGCTATCCGCGACTCAACGTCAAGATCTACGCCACCCACGGCGGCATCTCCGTCGGCGGTGACGGTGCGACCCACCAGATGGTCGAGGACATCGCCCTCATGAAGAGCCTGCCTGGCATGACCGTCCTCGCGCCATCGGACGCCCAGGAAGTGGCGAGTGCCGTCCACGCCATGTGCGCCTTCGAAGGCCCGACCTATCTACGGCTCGGCCGAAACGACGAACCCGACATCTTCGAATCGGTCGACCCGTTCGAGATCGGCAAAGCCCACATGCTGCTGCCGGGTGACGACATCACCATCGCCGCCATGGGCACCATGACCAAGGCCGCCCTCATCGCCGCCAAACAACTCGAGAAGGAGGGCATCGGCGCCCGCGTGCTCCACTGCCCCACCATCAAGCCTTTGGACGAGGACGCCGTCGTGCGGGCGGCACGCGAGACCGGCGCCATCGTCTCCTGCGAAGAGCACACCGTCCTCTCCGGGCTGGGCGCGTCCATCGCCTGGACCCTCGCCCGCCACCACCCCACCGTGATGGGCTATGTCGGCATCAAGGACACCTTCGGCGAATCCGGCTCCGGACAGGAACTCATCGAGAAGTACGGCTTGGGTGTCAAGGACATCGTGTGCCGCGTCAAAGAGGTCCTCGAGGTCAAGAAGAAACAGGACCGGGCCACGGTGCCCGCTTAGGTGGGACGGTGCGGACCGACGAGGCCGGCTTCGTCTTCCTCCTCTTCGCCTTGCTTTTCGTCATCCTGCTCGTCGCCATCGTGTTGTTGGTGGCGTGGGTGTTGATGGCGGTCTTGCAGTAGGTCGAAACCTATCGCAGACCCCCCGTCCCCAACGTCATGAGAACACCTTGTTGTAGATGACCGGCATCCGGCCTTTCCACTTATTCCACGTCGTGTCGTCGGTGGCCAACTCCGCCATGAAGTACGCGACATTGATCCGACTGGCCTTTCCCGCGTTGAAGATCGCGCTCCGCGTCGGCGACGGATGCACCGTGTATCCGGTCACCTCGTCCTCGTCGATGAGCGAATCCGGTCGGACGATGACCCACTCGATGAACCTGTGGTCTTGGCCGATGTGGTTCTGCAGGTGGTCCGCGGCCTCCTCGTTGTCCCGGTGTGGAGGCAACAGCAAGCGGATGAGGCCGACCACGCATCGTTCAGCGAACGACACTTCTTCATCGCGGATGCTGTTGCCGGCCGTGTTCATGAGGACGAACCGGACCGGGTGGGACGGTCGGGTCGCTTCGACCGCTTCGCACAAACGCCGGGTCGCAGCCGTCACGAGCTTCCTTGGAGACCCATAGATCCCCTTCAAGGTCATGTTGTGGCCCAGGCAGGAAGCGATCGCCGTACAACCGTCGACCTGCTCCCTCATCTCGTCATCACTGAGGTCCAATAGGTCCGTCTCGACGATGGACAACATCTCGTGGTCCCTGATGCGTCCTGGCAACCTGTGAGCAGAGCGAACGATCACCCTCACGCCATAGCCGCGCTCGAGCAATTCCGCGACCAGTCGTCTTCCGGTCGCTCCGGTGGCGCCGACCACCAGGATCGTCCTTGGGTCTTCCGTCGTCATTTCCCTGTGTGCACCCGACCCCTCACCGCACGGATCGATTCTGCACGAGACAGGGAGGCCGAACGACGATTTTAAGGGACGCCGACCCGATCGCACTCCAAAATCCTCTTATATCGGCCCAAGGTCGACACCTCGGGGCCTACCATGAAGATCTTCCTGGACACCGCGAACGTCGACGAGATCCGCGAGATCGCCGCCTGGGGCATCCTGGACGGCGTCACCACCAACCCTTCCCTCATCGCCAAATCCGGCCGCGACTTCCGCGAGGTCGTCGGCGAGATCTGTGAACTGGTCGACGGTGACATCAGCGCCGAGGTCATCGCGACCGACAGCGAGGGTATGGTCACCGAAGGCCGCGAACTCGCCAAGATCCACCCCAACGTCGTCGTCAAGGTCCCCATGACCCCCGCCGGACTCACCGCCACGAAGAGCCTCTCCGACGACGGCATCAAGGTCAACGTCACCCTCATCTTCCAGGCCTCCCAGGCGCTTCTTGCCGCCAAGGCCGGTGCCACCTATGTCTCGCCCTTCATCGGTCGCCTCGACGACATCAGCATGGACGGCATGAACCTCATCGGCGAGATCCGCGCCATCTTCGACAACTACGGCTTCGACACCGAGATCCTCGCCGCGAGCGTCCGCCACCCGGTGCACGTCACGAACTGCGCCCTCGCCGGCGCCGATGTCGCCACCATCCCATACAAGGTGGCCAAGCAGCTCGTCAAGCACCCGCTCACGGACAGCGGCCTGGAAGCGTTCCTCGCCGACTGGGAGAACGTGCCGAAAGAGATGCGCGTCATCCACTGAAACATCGGTGTCCATCCCTCTCCCCCTCCACCTCCCTCTTTTGGCTGACCCGTCCACCCTGAGCCTCGCCTCGGGGCATGAGCCTTAATCGACGGCACGCGTTCTGACCCCTCGGTGGAGACGCTCGCCGAACTACTGGTCGTCATCCGTGGCCATGGCGAACGAGCGGCCGTCCTCTCGTTCGACGAAGACGGCGAGCGGACATACTCCTGCGACCGCCTCGCCGACCAAGCCGAGCGGCTCGCCCACGGCATCCTCGACCTCGGCATCGAACGTGAGACCCCAGTCGGTATCCTCAGCGAGCGACGGCCCGAATGGGGGCTCGCCGCGGTCGGCGTCCTCCACAGCGGCGCCACCTTGGCCCCCATCGACGCCGAGGCCGACGACGACACCCTCCGGCACATCCTCGACGACAGCGGCATTCGGTTCCTCTTCACCACCAAAGAGCTCGCCGAGCGCATCGATCGACTCGACCTGGAACGTCCCCCGAGGTTCCTCCTCATCGACACCGACGACCCGGAAGGTCTCCAGGCCAAGACGCTCTCGAAGCTCCTTTCCAACGAACGAAGCGAAGGCGTCCCGCAGGTCTCGGCGGAAGATCGCGCAGTGCTGTTCTACACTTCCGGCACGACCGGCGCTCCCAAAGGCGTCCCGCTCACCCATCACAACATTGTCGCCGGCATCCAGACCCTGCGCCCCGAGAGACTCCTCGAAAGGGACGACCGCGTCCTCGTCCCCCTGCCGTTCCACCACATCTATCCCTTCACGCTCGGACTCCTCGTACCGCTCACGATGGGCGTCCCCATCGTCATTCCGCGCAGCCTGACCCCGGACGATCTCCGCACCGCCCTCCATGACGGCCGGGCCACCCTGCTGCTCGCCGTCCCCCGACTCCTCGATGCCCTCGTCACCGGCATCCGGTCACGCCTCGAAGCGACGGCCGGACCCGCAGGACCCGTCGTCGACCGGCTTTTTACCGCCGTCGCCGGTTCGACCCGCTACACACACCGACCGCTCTTCGCACCGCTGCTCCGGCCCATCCGGGACCAGGTCGCCCCCCACCTGCGCATGGTCGCGTCGGGCGGCGCCCCGCTCGACCCCGAGACCGCATGGACGCTCAAAGCGCTCGGTTGGCAGGTCGCCGTCGGCTACGGCCTCACCGAGACCGCGCCGGTCATCGCCTTCGACGCTGACACAGAAGACCCGAAGACGGTCGGGCGACCGGTCGACGCTGTCGATGTGCAGATCGACACCGACATAGAAGAGGCGGAAGACGACGGGAAGCATGACGAAGGCGAGATCCTCGTGCGCGGCGAGACCGTCTTCGAAGGCTATCACGGACTCCCCGAGAAGAACAAGGGATCCTTCACCGGGGACGGCTGGTTCCGCACCGGTGACCTCGGCCGCATCGACGACGACGGCCGGCTGGTCATCACCGGCAGACGCTCCACCCGCATCGTCACCGCCGCCGGAGAGACCATCGACCCGACCCGACTGGAAGCGGCCTTCGCCAAAAAGAACGCCATCCGGGAAGCGGGTGTGCTCGAACACGAAGGCAGACCGGTCGCGGTCATCGTCCCCGACACATCGGCCACGGGCGACGACCCCGGCGAGACCGAACACGCCGTCATCGAAGCGGTGGGCCGGGTCTCCCGCAGCCTCCCCGAACACTCCCGCCCCGCCGACCACGTCGTCACAGGACGCCCGCTCGAACGCACCCGCATCGGCAAGATCCGCAGGAAGGAACTGGAAAAGCGCTACGCCGCGCTCAAGGAAGGCGAGACCGAAGCGGCGCACCCGGTCGATATCAGTGCTATGGAGACCAAGGACCGACGGCTCCTCGACCACCCGGACGCCCGCGCTGCCTGGGACCTCCTCACCGAGCGCTTCGAGAAGACACGTCTCACTCCCGACAGCGACCCCCGCTACGACCTCGGCGTCGACTCCATCGACTGGCTCGAGATCACCCAAGGCATCGCCAGACGCACCGGAGTCGGACTAGACCAGGACACCATCACCTCCATCCGCACCGTGCGCGACCTCCTTCAAGCCGTCCGGGAGGGCGAAGAGGGCGGACCACCGGAAGACCGCATCCGGACAGCGCTCGAAGAACCCGGACGCGTATTGGACGACAACGCGAGACGATGGCTCGAACCGCTCCCGAAAGGCCTGGAAGGCGTCTCCCGCGGTCTGCGCGGACTGGACGCCGCGATGATGCGCGCGCTCTACAACGTAGACGTCGAGGACATCGAACGACTGCCACGGAACGGCGCCCTGCTCCTTGCGCCCAACCACACCAGCCATCTCGACCCGTTCGTCCTCGACGCCGCCCTGCCCGCCGACATCCGTGCCCGCACATACTGGCTCGGCTGGGAAGGCCTCGTCACCGCCAACCCCGTCACGCGCACGATCGGTCGCATCATGCAGACACTCCCCGCAGGACCCGCCCGGCCCGAAGTCGCGCTCGCCTACGCCACCGAGGCGTTCGAACGCGACGGCACGGTCGTCTGGTTCCCTGAAGGCTCCCGCTCCACCGACGGCGACCTGCAACGCCTGCGCCCCGGCATCGGCCATCTCCTGTCCCGACACGACGTCCCCATCGTCCCGGTGGCCATCTACGGCACGCACGACATCCTGCCGGTCGGCCGGACGACACCACGCCTCAAAGGCCGCGTGCGGGTGCGGTTCGGCGAGCCGGTCGGACGCGACACCTTGCTCGAGGAAGGGGACGGCGACGACGATGTGGAACGCATCGTCGACGCTCTTCACGGGCGGCTCGAACGTCTCATCGGGGAAAGTCCCGAAGACGGCCGATGAGGACATGTCGACCCACTGCGGGCAAAGGTCAAAGGTCGAGACACACGCAAGCAAGCACGATGGTGAAACAAACCGAGAAGGAAGAGCGCAGGCGCATCCTTGAAAGATCGCGCGAGTTCGACGAACGGCGCAACAAGCTCGTCGAAGACATCAACCAGCTCGACGACGCACGGGTCCGCTACGATGTCGAGGTCGAACAGGTCATGAGCATGACCGACGCGTTCCGGGAACGCGTCGACCGTTTGCACTCGGCCACGGACCGGGAGTTCCTGGAAGGGAAACCGCAGCTCGAAGAGGACGAAAGACGGCTACGCGCGAAGCTCGACGACGCCGAAGCGCGTCAGACGACGAAGCAACAGTGACCTTCACGTCCGAAAGTCGACATACACCTCGCCGCTCAGATCCGTCAGGACGGGGGCGGCGGGCGGACGGACCCAGATCTCGGCATGATCGGTCGTGACATCCGAGAGTTCCATGTACCCTGTTCCTTCGTCCGACGCGACAAGCGCGCCATCGAGATAGCGACAGACGAGGACGTCCTGGACGATCTCCGCTGCAAGATCGTAGGCGACGAAACTCCAATCGGTGACGGTCGTCCCGAACGCGACGACCGCCTGCGGCGTCACGATCGCCCCGGCATCTGCCGGAAGCGGTGCAGCAGGACAAGCGTCCATCGGTGTCGTGATGAAACCGTCATTGGTGTGGCAACACGCTTCGGCACCGGGAACGGCCACGACGATAAGCGACAGGACGACGAATGGCAAAAGCGTACGCAGATTCTCCACCTGCGCCGCCATAGACCCGATCTCATAAAAAATGTCAGTCTGCGCGCCGGGAGCGTCCGAAGCAGAAGAGGAGCACCATCAGGAGAGAAACGACCTGTAAAGCCCCTCCCGCCGACGCCTCCGCCGCGGGTCCCAGGCGCTCCATGTGCAACAGGACACCGTCCGCATCGTAGAGCCAGAGCAGACCGTCGTCTAAGACGAACGACGCCTCGGCGGTCGCCGAGGTCAGATGCTGCACGTTGTCCGCCGAGACCTTGAGGACGTACCGTCCATCCTCAAGCCCCTCTGACAACAGGTCCCACTCGAAATAAGCCGTGAGCGGCCGCACCGTCGTGTCGTGGACGACCTCATATTGGACGGTCGGACCTACGATATCCCCGAGGCTCCGCGCGGCGATGACCGAACCATCCGGGGCGCTGACCTGAAGGTCCAGCGTCTCATGATCGATATCGTAATCGCCCCACGGGTTGGACACGTTCGTCCTGATGTAAAGTCGGGCATCGGTCCACTGCGGGCGCACAGCGGTCACCTCGAGCCCGTCCTCGAACGGAACGACGACATGGTTGAGATGGTCCGGTCCCTGGACGAGCCGTACACCGGGCGGGGTGATGCGCGACCCGGCGGTATCATGCGAGTAGGCAAGGACGACCAACCGGATTCGGCGGTCTTCCGAAACGTCCCCCGCAGGCGAAGGGATCTCGATGTCGAACGTCGTGACCCCATGATCGTCGATGCTGAACCGCCCTTCGTCCGCGCATCCTGCCTCCGGCGGCGCAGCGCCCGGGCGCACAAGATGACCGACGGCCGAGCCGCCCGAAAGCACTTCCTCGTCCGCCATGACAAGCGCATCGACCGTGACGCACGGCAGCACGCCCGACGACGGAGCCGGGTCGACTCCGGTGTCCCCTGGCAAGGCCGTCTGGTCCACCGTCATGTGGACCTTGGCGAGAAGGGGGACGCCATCGACGAGCGGGACCCCGTCCCGGAACATGCCTGGAAGGACGCGGATCTCCCCGTCCGGATCATACTCGATGGGCCCGGCCTGGAGCGTGAAATCGAACCTGTGCAGGTCCCAATAGGGCGGCGCGGACGGGCCCCACACGCCAAGCTCCCTGTGGGAGATGACATCCGGCGGTCGCTCGGCGTTCAGGAACCCGCCGCCGAGGAAGTCCTCGATATGCCCATAGAAGACCACACAGGTCGCGTTGTCCGATGCGGCGGAAACGAGCGCTTCGGAACATCGTTTCGCGTCCTCCTGGATGCGCGCATCGGGCGCCGCTTCGGCCATCGGGACCACGGACAACAGGGCGAGAACGACGAGCAAAGCGACGATGTGCTGGGACATCGGGACGCCTGAGGAGAGCCGGGAGGCTAATTGAAGCTTATGGGCACGACCGCTAAGCAGGCTCAGGACAACCGGTAGCGGTCCTTCGGCTTCGGCCTTCCGTCGGCCCAGGCGGCCGCCCCGGCCCAATCGGTGATGAGCCGACGCAGCTCGTTCTTCTCCGGGCCCTTCAGGCGGCGCTCCCGCGACAGGGCGGCGATGAGGCTGCTCCGCTCCGCGTCATTGACGATGCCGTCGTCCAGGCTCGACTCGAGCAGCCTGCCGTAATGGGACGACATGCGGGCGAGATACGGCCCCAACACATGCATCCGGTGCAGGCGGAGGCGCCTGCGGATCTCCCGGTCGAGGAAATTGAAATGATCCTCCGACATGCGGCCCGATGCGACACGATGGCGCAGGTCAGACCGATGCGACTCCAAAGCGCTGATGGGATCGGTGGGAAGCGCTGCGGCCGCCGCCTCCACCTCATCGATCTCCCGGACGCTCCGCCGCATCCGATGCCTTCGCCACCAGTGGCGACCGAAAGCCACGAAGAGCGACAATGCGACGAGGATGAGACTGATGATGCCCCATGCCATGTCCTGGTTGCCCGGCGCGAACGCCTTCTGCATGAACGTGAGCGTGGCCGGGTCCTCGGCACCCACGTGTACCGCCAGGGTCGTGGCGCGGGCGAACCCACCGTCCAAGACGCTCGTGAGGACGATCCGGTGGTCGCCGTTGTCGCGGTAGGCGTGTTCGAGGGGCACGCCCGCGGCATGCTCCGTCACCGTCCCGTCACCCCACACGACATGATGTCCCACCGCCTCGAGGCCGCCATCGACATCCAGCGAGACCGTCTCGCCCTGCGCCGGATAACGGGTAGAAAGATCGGCGTAGGCGCCCGTGGACGGGCGCGCGACGACGTGGCCGCCGTCACTGGAAACCACCAACAACCCGTCCTCCATCGGCACCGACTGCAAGCGCTGGCCACGATACGGAAGCTGCAATGCGGAGGTCGAGATCCCGTCCGGAAGCGGGAGGATCTGACGGGTCGTCCCGTCCCGCACATCGAGCGTCGTCAAGCGGCCCTCTTCCCTCCCCTCGGGACCATCGGTCACGACATGGAGGGCACCTGTGGCCGAAGAGGTCACGTCCGTGATGCGCCAACCGAGCCCTTGTCCCCACGTCCATCGCTCTTTCAGGGTGGCACCATCGAAAACCGCGAGGGTCGTCTCAAGAGGGACGACGAGGTCCCCGCCGAGCCAGACCGGCGGCGCCAACGTGGCCGGGTCGTCGGACCGGAGCGTGCCGACCGACACACTGAGACCCGCGTCTCGGGCTCCTGGATCGACGACGACGAGCCGATCACCGACGACGGCTGCCGCGAGCCGATCCTGTGCAGCCGCGAACGCCGAACCGGTGCTCGGAGCCGTCGCGTCGGCCGAGAAGGATCCCCCTTCGCCAGGTACCTCGTTGCCATCCCAGGGCGCCCATACGAGGGTGCTCGTGAGCGTGAACGAACCCGTGCAAGACGCACAGGGAGCGAGCCCGGTGACGACGAGCCCTGCCGTCGTGCGGGTGATCCCCATCGGGTAGAACACTCCTTTGTCGAGCGCGACAGGGTCGAGTACCCCTTCGACGCCGATCCGGTCGAGAACGAGCGGGATCGACCAGAAGACGGAGCCGTCAATGATGTCGATGTGCGCGATCCGGTGTTCGATGCTGTAGCTCGGCGTCCGCGGCGAGAAGGCCACCACCAAGCGACCCGTGGCCGGGTCGTGGGTGGCCCCGCGGCAACCCCAGGTCGCGCTCATCGGGTCCGCCGATCCCGCCCCAAGGTCGCGTGTCGGCACCACCTGCCACACAGGCCGCAGGTCGTCCAAGCCGAACCCGATCAAGACCGGCTCGTCACGCGGGGCGACGACACAGGCCACGGCGATGCCCCGTGCCTCATCCACGGCCTGGAGGCTGATGTCCTCGCAGGGTGAGACCCGCACACCGACATCGCCGTCAGGGAAACGCGCGAGACCGCAATCCCGGGCGACGATCGCTCCCTCGGCGGTCGCGAGCGCCATAGGTGACCAGGAACCGTCACCGAGCGCGGCCTGATGCCCGGGCCACGAAGTGGAGATATCGAAGGGGCCGTCCGGAGAGACCGTCGCCTGACGTCCGGCATCCCCATGGAACTGGCTCCATCCCGCTGTGACCGACGGAACCAGCAAAAGGGCGAGAAGGACGACCGCGACCCGAAGAGCCCGCATGGACGGCCTTCGAGCCGAAGGCCGGCATATAAGGGTGGCGCGGGGACTGGAAGTCCCCCAGCGGACGAACGCACCTTCTCGCCCCCCTGTCCCCCACGATCACGTTCATAAGGGGGGAGACTGGAGGAGCGACCTGATTGACAACGAGAACAGATTCCCACGACCGCTTGCTGGAGCACCTCAGCGGCCTCGTGGCCGGCTCAGGAGACCCATCCCGCCCGGTCGCCTTCGACCTGGATGGCACCCTCGTGGAGGCCATCGACCGGCTCGGCCCCCGCCGCACACCCGGCGTCCTCGCACCCGTCGCCCAGGCGGCCTGGACATTGCTCTCCCGCGGTGTCCCGCTCGCCATCGTGACCGGCCGGGAATGCCCCGACGAGACCACTCTGGATGTCATGCGCGCCCTCGAGCACGCCGCCGGTCGCCCGCTCACCCCCGAAGAGCGGGCCCTCGTCGCCATCGAAGTGGGCGGCAAGTGGGCCGGACTCAGGACCGCGGTGCGCCGCAAAGCGGAAACACTCGGACGCATCCGGGCGCTCTGCATCGTCGGCGACCTGCCACACCTCGACGGTGCCGGCGCCAAGGCCGCGGGCGTGCCCTACTTCCAGGTCGGCTAAGACCGGTCTTCAGCTCTTTTCGAACATGAAACCGGGCTTGTAGCTCGTCGTGATCTTGACCTTGTCGCCGACCGCGACATCCTCCGGCTTGGAGACGTACGGGATCCATCCGGTGACACGGGGACCGCCATCGTCGAGCTGCACGATGATCCACGCGTACGGCACGTCGTTGATGAAAAGCTCGGACGCGACCCGCTGGATCGTATAGGTCAGGATCGTTCCCGTGGAAGCGAAGATCTTCGTGGTGATGTCCCCGGAGCCGCATTCCGGGCAGCGGACGATCGGCGTGATCGAGTCCTTGTCACATGCCGTGCAGGTATAGCCGACCACTTTGCCGTCGCGTAGACTGTCGACCTGCTCCTTGATGAGCATCCGGTCCACCGTCTTCGTCTCCTGGTTCATGCCACCGACCTCCCGAAGATATGGACCGCGCACGACCCACCGGTGGCGCCGACGTTGTGGGTGAGGACCGTCTCGGCACCGTCGACCTGACGTTTTCCCGCCTCGCCGCGCAACTGCAGCACGGCCTCGACGATCTGTCCGGTCCCGGTGGCCCCCACCGGATGGCCTTTCGCCTTCAACCCGCCCGACGGGTTCACAGGCACCTTGCCGTCGCGATAGGTCACCCCTTCGCGCGCCTGCTTCGCCCCTGTACCCGGCTTGAACAATCCGAGATCCTCGGTGGCGATGGCCTCGGCGATCGTGAAGCAATCATGCACCTCGAAAAGATCGATGTCCTGGACGGTCTTCCCGGCCATCTTGAGCGCTTCGGCGGCGGCCCGCTTCGTGGCGGGGATGCTCGTGAAGCTCTCGCGGTCGTGCAAGGCGGCGACACTGCCGGCGCGGCCCGCCCCCTGGACATAGACCGGCGTGTCGGTGAGCTTCTTCGCCACCTCTTCCGAGCAGAGGACGACCGCGGTGGCTCCGTCCGAGAAAGGACAGCAATCATAGAAGTGGAGCGGGCTCGCCACCTCCATCGAGCCGAGGACGTCCTCGACCGTGACCGCCTTCTGCAGATGCGCCTTCGGGTTGTCGACCGCATGCTTGTGGTTCTTCACCGCGATCTCGGCGAGGTCCTCTGAAGTGGTGCCGTGCTCGTGCATGTGCGCCGTCGCCATCGCGGCATAGAGACCCGGGAAACTGCAACCGTTGCCGCCCTCGAAGACATAATCGGAGCCGTAGGCGAAATAGCCGGTCGCGGTGAGCGTATCGATGGTGGACACCTTCTCGGTCCCACCCGCGAGGAACACATCATGCAAGCCGGAGGCGACATTGACCCATGCCTCACGGAAGGCGGCACCGGCGGAGGCACAGGCCGCCTCCACCGTGGTGGACGGGGCGTCCGGTATGCCGAGGGCGCTCATCACGAGCGGACCGATATGGCCTTGGCGCTCCGTCACAGCGAAGGCGTTGCCGAAGAAGGCGCCGTCCACCTCCTTGGGGTCGACCCCGGCATCCTCGAGCGCATCAAGCGAGGCGCGCGTCAGCATCTCGCGGTTGCTCTCCTTGTTCTTGCCGTACGCGGTGCTGCCGACGCCGACGACACAGACCTTGCGCATGGGCCCGGGATGAGGCGGGAGGACTATAAGGAACCGCCTCTGGCGGACCCTTTCGAGGGTGATCGACGGTGTCTCCGCGGTTACAAAATGTCCTGCTCCAAGGAAGTGCGAGAGGTGCAGATCGGGACGGAGACAGAAGTGACAGAGACACCCCCGTCGACCTCCCGAACAGGCATCGCGACCGTTGCGAGGAGACGTGCAACCCTCCTTCTCGACACACCAAGCGTCGCATCGATGGCGGTGCAGTTCCTAGACCCGACGGCTCGTCCGTCCGCCCGCGCGCGCCGAGACCCTCACCGTGCTCTTCGCCGACGGATCACCGGCCACGGCTGGAAGGCGATGACCCCCCTCCAGGCCGCCTGACACGCACCCCGGAACCCTTAAAGGAGACCTTCTCCTCGCCACGCTCGACATGTTCGCCAGAGGATACCTCATCGTCGGCGCGGTGCTCGGCTCGCTTCTGTTTGCCACCGCCCCTGCGCTCGCACAACTCACGGTCAATCCGGAGCTCCCGAGCGGCGAGGCGTTCCCCGGCGGGGCGCCCGTCACGGTGCCTGTCAGCATCGAATACGAGTGCAACATGTTCCTCCTCGTCACCAGTCCGGAGATCACGGTCGCCGCGGAACTGGAGAACGCCTCCGGGACCGCTACCGTCGAGGACGGCACCCTCGAACCGATGTCCCCACCTGACTGCCCGCTCAACGAATCGAAGAGCGTACGGACGAACATCACGGTCACACTCGGAGCAGACGTCGACGCGCTCGCAGGGGACAGTGTCACGCTCGCCATCAACGCCAGCGCGACGAACACAGCGAACGAAGAGGTCAGCGACGAAGCGGACGCCGGCCTCGAGGTCGGCTCCCTCGTCATCGTAACGTACGACCCGGGAGAGACCGCGCGCACCGCCGACCAAGGCGACCTCGTCACCATCGACATCAACGCCACCTCGGCCTCGAACGCCGTGGTCAACGTCAAGCCGGAGTTCCCCGACTGGAACCTCACCGAGACCCCTCCGGACGTGGTCGAGGTCACCCTCAACCCGCCCGGCGGCAGCGGCGAGAGCAGCGCCACCGTGTCGATCCCGTTCGAGGTCCCTTCCGACGCCGAACCGGGGAGCCACGAGTTCACCGTGCGCCTCGTCGCGACCTCCGAGGACGGCCGCGTCACCCAGACGGAGAACATCACCTATACGCTCACCGTCGAACGCACCGGTGGTGGCGGCGACAACGCGGATTCCCCCGGACCCGCCTTCCCGCTCGTCGTCCTGGCCGTGGCCCTCGTGGTCGTCCTGCGGCGCCGCCGCTGAGGCCGTCCCCCACCCTCTCCCCCTTCTCCCGTACACCTGCAGCAGGGACATCCTTTTTTGTAGCCCTGGCGTTGACACGCCTGCGCAAGAGCGTGGAGGAAAGCGATGGTGCAACAACTCGTCCAGGAGAAAAAACCCATGGGAAGCGACGCCGGCATCGTGGCAGGACCCGACATCGAAGGCCTCGACGGCACGATCGTCGACCTCTTCGCCGAAGCAGAATCCCTTTACAAGAGCGGCCAAGACATGCTCGTGCGCAAGCTCGGCGGCCGCTGGGTCGGTGAGGACTACGCCACCGTGCGCGCCCGTGTCCTCCACGTCGCCCGGGCGCTCGTCGACTCCGGCATCAAGAGCGGTGACCGCGTCGCCATCATGAGCGGCAACCGGCCCGAATGGGCGCTCGCCGACATGGGGGGACTGCACGCCGCCGCCGTCACGGTGCCCATCTACGACACCCTGACCCCAGAGAAGGTCGCCTACATCCTGAACGACTCCGCCAGCAAGGTCATCTTCGTCGAGGACCGCGAGATCCTCGACAAGGTGCTCCAGGTGCGAGACGAGGTGCCCGGGCTCGAACGCATCGTCGTCTACGGACCTGTCGACGACCTCCCCGAAGGCGTCACCACCTTCGCCGACTTCGAGTTCGAGGGCGCCGAGGCGACCGAGAAGGCCGCGAGGGAGGTCGACCGGCGGATGGGGAAGGTCAAGCCCGAAGACCTCGCCACAATCGTCTACACCTCCGGCACGACCGGCGAACCGAAAGGCGTGATGCTGACCCACGACAACCTCTACTCCAACGTCGCCGCCTCGCGCTCCATCGTGCCCATCGAAGCCGGCTGGATCGCCCTGTCGTTCCTGCCGCTCTCGCACGTCTTCGAACGCATGGCCGGCTATTACCTCATGATCGCCTCCGGGTGCACGATCGCCTACGCCGAATCGGTCGCCCAGGTGCCCGCCAACATGGGCGAGGTGCGTCCCCACATCATGGCGAGCGTGCCTCGACTCTACGAGAAGATGTACGCCAAGGTGCGCGCCAACGTCGAGTCGAGCAGCTGGCTGAAGCGGCGCATCTTCCAATGGGCCATCGCCGTCGGCGAGGAATCGCTCCAATACACCTTCGAGAACAAGCCGGTACCGCCCAAGCTCGCCAAGAAGCTCGCCCGGGCCGACAAACTGGTCTTCTCCAAGATCAAGGAACGCGTCGGCGGCCGCCTCGTCTTCTTCGTCTCCGGCGGTGCCGCCCTCAGCCCCACGGTGGAGAAGTTCTTCAACGCCATGGGGGTCACCATCCTGCCCGGATACGGCCTCACCGAGACCAGTCCCGTCGTCTCGGTCAACACCCCGGACAACCGCCGCCTCGGCTCGGTCGGTAAGATCGTGCCCGGCGTCCAGGTCAAGCTCGGCGCCGACGACGAGATCCTCGTCCGTGGAAAATGCGTCATGCAGGGCTACTGGAACAAGGAGAAGGACACGAAGGAGTCGTTCACCAAGGACGGCTGGCTCAAGACCGGCGACGTCGGACGCGTCGACGCGGACGGCTTCCTCTTCATCACCGACCGCAAGAAGGAGCTCTTCGTCCTTTCGAACGGCAAGAACGTCGCGCCGCAACCCATCGAGAACGACGTCAAGACGTTCCCCCACATCGCCCAGTGCGTTCTCATCGGCGACGGTCGCAACTATTGCACCGCCCTCATCGCGCCCGACTTCGAAGCGGTCCAGACCTGGGCCAAGGCGAACGGCGTCCGTGCGACCGACCCGGCGGAGCTCGTCCAGGACGCGAAGGTCCAGGACCTCCTGCGCAGCGAGGTGGAGGCCGCCAACAAACGGCTCGCCCGCTACGAGCAGATCAAGAAGTTCCGCCTGCTGCCGCGCGAACTGACCCAGGAGGCCGGTGAGCTGACCCCGACCATGAAGGTCAAGCGCCGCATCATCGACACGGAGTACGCCGACCTCATCGAGGAGATGTACAAGGACCAGGACAACAAGGAGGCGTGACGTTGCCCGAGATCGACGACCCGGACGCGCTCTCCGACGACGAACTCGACGCCCTCCTCCAAAAAAGCCTCGAAACCGACGGCGAGGCCGATCCGAAGACGGTGAAGGTGCTCGAGTGCCCCGAATGCGAACGGAGCGACCTCTCCTATATCGCGGCGTTCGAGACCGGCCACAAGTACCAGTGCCCCCACTGCGGCTATATCGGTGCGTTGGCAGTGGAACGGGAACGCAGCGTCGACGAGCTGCGCCGGCAGGCCGGCCTCGAGTGAGGTCCGGCGGATTGCGCCCGGACGACATCCACCGACGCCTCATGGCCCGGTTCGAGGTCGACGGCTGGTGGCCGGTGCACAGCGCCTATCATGAAACGCACGGCACCGACCCCCGGGAAGAGGTGGCCATCGGCGCCGTCTTGGTCCAGAACACGTCGTGGCGCCAGGCCGAACGGGCCATCGTCCGGTTGGCGGAATCGGAGGCGCTCTCCTTAAGCGGAATCCTCGCGCTCCCGGTCGACCGGCTCACCGACCTCGTCCGTCCTGCCGGCTTCCCGACGCGCAAGCCGCGCACCCTCATCGATGTGTCGCGACTGCTCCTTGATGAAGCAGGACAAGGCGGCATGGACCGGCTCGTCGCCAACACCGAGGACGACCCCGACCCGCTCCGGGCCGCACTCCTCGAGGTGCACGGCATCGGCGAAGAGACCGCGGACGCCATCCTCAACTACGCCTTCGACGCCCCGGTCATCGTGGTCGACGCCTACATGCGCCGCCTCATGGCACGCCTCGACATCGACGTCCCGACGCCGCGCGGCCCGATGGACCCGCTCAAAGCGCCCTATCAGGAGGTGGCGCGCTGGTGGACCCGCGGCCTGCCCCGCGACGACGCCAAGGTCTACCAGGACCTGCACGCCGCCATCGTCGAACATGGCAAAGGACCCTGCCGCATCGCCCCCAGCTGCCCGGTCTGCACCCCTTGACTCATCCTGGGCTTGACCGGCCGCACCGACCCAAACGCGCTTCAATCCCGCACCCATCCGCGCGACCGGATGAGCCTCGACGCCTTCGGCACGGCCGGCACCACCCCAGGGTCGACCCAGCCATCGGCGCCGCTTCCCGAGTCGCGCCTTCCCACCATCCGCGACAGCATCCACAAATCGATCCCCATCGAACCGTTCGTCAGCGACCTCCTCGACACCCCCCAGATGCAACGCCTCCGGCGCATCCGGCAACTGGGCGGCGTCTACCTCGTCTATCCCGGCGCCAACCACACCCGCTTCGAACACGCACTCGGCGCCTACGCCCTCGCCCGCCGCGTCACCCGCAGCCTCGGACTCGACGACGAGGACGCCCGCGTCGTCATGGCCGGTGCACTCCTCCACGACGTCGGCCACGGCCCCTTCAGCCACACCTCCGAAGAGATCCTCTTCGACGCGGGGCGCCGCCACGAGGACCTCACCGTCGACCTCGTACAATGGTCCACCATCGCCTCGGTCCTCGACAACCACGGCATCCCGGTGCGCCGCGTCGTCGACGCGATCCTCGGCCAGGGCCGCCACTCCG
This sequence comes from Methanobacteriota archaeon, assembly GCA_019347805.1. Lineage (GTDB taxonomy): Archaea > Thermoplasmatota > E2 > JACPAO01 > JAHWKR01 > JAHWKR01. The sequence goes on along the minus strand of JAHWKR010000017.1, from coordinate 29,446 downwards.
GCCTCGTCTCCGGGGACCTCGACGTCGACCGCATGGACTACCTCGTGCGCGACGCCTATTACACGGGCGTCACCGTCTCGGTGGACGTCTCACGCATCGCCACCGGTCTCCACCTCGAAGGCGACGAGATCGTCCTCGACGAACGCAGCCTGCTCGCCGCCGAAGCGCTCCTTGTCACCCGCTTCATGATGTACCCCGCCGTCTACCTCCACCACACCTGCCGCGCCATCGAACGCATGGTGGTCCAAGGCCTGCGCGGCCTCATCGACACCAAACGCCTACGGCCGGAAGAACTGGAACGGCTCGACGACGCACGATTGGTCGCCGCCATGCGCGCCGGACCCCCCGCGACCGCCGAGATGGCGCGCCGGCTGGAAGAACGCGACCTCTACAAACGCGCCGCCGAAGGACGCCTCGCGGTCGCCCGCGACGTCGACGGACTCATCGCCGCCAGTCGCGACCCTGCCGTCCGCACCCGCTTCGAAACCCGCATCGCGGAACGGGCCGGCGTCGGTCCCGCCGAGGTGCTCCTCGACGTACCACCACCGACCATCATGAAAGAGACCGGCATCCGCGTCCTGCGCCGTGACGGCTCTCTCGCACCGCTCTCCACCGTCTCGAGCCTCATCGGAAGCCTGTCCCGTGCCACCGAGGACCACTGGCGTTTCCGTGTCTTCTCCCCACGCGGACTGCGCGAAAAGGTCGGGCCCGCCGCGGCCGAAGAACTGGGTGTGGAGACGGCACGGTTCGACATGCTCTCCGGTCCATGACGCTGGTCGATGCCCCTCCCTTTATGAGGCACGAGCCGCTGCCCCGCCCCTTGATGGGGCCCCTTGCCACCGCCGAGGAGGAGCGGACCGTCCATGTCGGATGACGAAACGGGCAAGGGCGAAGCGGAGGACACCCCCCGCAAGAAGAAGTGGACCCCGGGCGTCGACCCGAAGAAGGAGACCGCTCCATCGAAGCGCCCGCGCGACCGGCCCGAAGTGCCGACGCGTGGTGAAAAATGGCTGCCCGGTATCGCGCCGGAGCGCGCACCGCGTGAAGCACCTCCGACCGAGACACCTGAGGCCGAGAAGCCTCCCGCACCGGAGGGCCGCGAAGGCCGCCCGAAATGGGCCCCCGCGCATCGCCCCGGAGAGGAGACCACCCCCACACCGGGACCCAAGGAAGACCAGACCGCGGAAGGCCTCAAGCGCTTCCAGGTCACGTTCGACAAGGACGCCGTCCGCAAGATCATCGAGAAACACTTCGAGGTCTACGACGAACGCGACGCTTTCCCCGGCCTCGGCGCCTCGGTCCTCACCGGCTATTACATCATGGGTCCACCCGAGGATGTCGAGAAACGCTACCCCGACCTCCTCGACGACCTCCGCGCGCTCGACGACCAACTGGTGCCGATGCTGCGCGTCGACCAAGGCGAGACCGTCATCGTCATCGTCCGGCGCCCGAAACGGGAACAGAAACTCCCCCGCCTGCAGATCGTCCTGCTCCTCGCCACGTTCCTCTCGCTCGTCTTCTCCGGCAGCCTCGCCTGGGCCGCCTATGGCGGTTCCGCCGATATCCTCGACATGCTGGAATGGGACAACATCGTCAGCGGCACCTGGTCGTTCGCGCTGCCCATCCTCTTCGTCCTCGTCGTCTGGGAACTCGGCCGCCGCATCGCCGGCAAACGCCACCGCATGCAGCTCGGCTTCCCGTTCTTCATCCCCGTGCCGCCACTGCTCTTCTTCCCCGCCGTCGGCACCTTCGGCGCCCTCAGCAGCGAACGTGACCCGTGGCCAGACCGACGCGCCATGTTCGACGTCGCCACCGCGGGACCGATCGCCGGTTTCCTCGCCGCCCTGCCCGTGGTGATCATCGGCCTCCTCCTCACCAACGCCGTCGCTGTCCCTGTCCCCGACGGCCACGACCTGCACCTCGAGGTGGAATCACCCGACGGGACCCTCTGGGAGAAAGACCGGGTCGTCCTCCCCACGGGCAACGAGACCGAGGACGAGAACCTCACCGCGCTCATTGAAAAAGACGACCCCGAACGCGGCACCGGACATGGAGGCAACGTCACCTGGACCTATCGCGTCACCCTCAATGAGACCCACGTCGGTGACTGGGTCGCCCGCGCCCAGAGCGTCGGCGCGACCGGGAACCCCTTGTCCTATTCATTGAACGCCAGCCTGGTGGCGAACGACACCTGGCAGCGGCTCGACAACACCACCGGCAGCCTCGGGCCCGGCAACGCCACCTCCATCACCTTCCAAATCACCGAGGCGATGGCCACGAACGGCACGGACCTCGTCGTCGTCCTCGAATACACGATCCCCGACGCCACCACCGTCGCGCTCGGAGAATCCCCCGTCTTCGGCTTCCTCAACGAACTCATCGTCGGCGACAACCCCTACGTCATCCATCCGATGGCCCTCGCCGGCTGGACCGCCCTCTTCGTCATCGGCATCAACCTCATCCCCGCCGGACGCTTCGACGGCGGCCTCGCCGCCCGCGCCGTTTTGGGCGACCGCATGAAATGGCTCGCCTACCTTTCTGTCGGCGCGCTCTTCGTGCTGTCCTTCCGCTACATCGGTTGGACCTACCTCGTCCTCTTCATCCTTCTCTTCGTCGGCATCCAGCACACCGCGCCCTTGAACGACGCGCACCACCTCGACCGGAAGCGCAAGGTGTGGGCGGTCATCCTGCTGTTGTTGCTCCTTGCCACCTTCGTCTGGGTGCCCGTCGCCCAACCCTGGTTCGCGGCGTTCGCCTGATCAGAGCGGACGGCGATACAGGTCGAGCCACAGGCTGCCGTAGGTATCCATCATCTCCGGCGTCGGCAAGTGGTCGCAAAAAAGCGCGTGCACGACCTCGCGCTCGGCGACCCGATAGCCCTTGCCGGGCCCTTTGGCGATGCGCAGCAGGATGCCGCGCGCGACGAGCTTGTCGAGGTGATAGGTGAGCGTGCTTTTGGCCACCTGCACCGATTCAGCCAGTTCGCCATGATGCACCGGCGTCGCCTGGCCCAACGCCACCAAGAGCACCTGGAACGGCACCTTCTCGCGCATCAAGCCGAGCATGAGGAGCCGCTTCTCCCCAAGGCGCCGCGCGAGCCGCGCACCAGAGGCACGTCGCACGCTCTCGTCCTTGACGAGGACCACGAGACCTGCCGCGTCGAGCGCATCCAGATGGTAGTCGACCAGGCTCGCGCTCTCGCCGGTCAATCGGCCGAGTTGCGCGGCACCGAGGCCGGGAAAACGATGCACCGCCTCGAAGACGCGACGACGCGTATCGTGCGGCGGCAGCCTCGCCTCGTCCACAGGGGCCGATAGACGTGCACCTCTTTACGGCGTCGACATCGACCGAGCGCACGAGCGGTTCCGACCCATCGACGTACTCTGGCCAGATCATCGACGACCGCGGCCCATCGACGGCTGGTCGCAGCACCCGGTGGCGTGGTGGAACGGGCGCAAGGCTGATGGACCACGGGGTGGTGGGAGGCCCCTCCCTGGTGACGACCGAACCCTTCCTGAGGGGGACGGCGATGGCCGGCCCTCGATGATGACGATCTTGAGTGCAGAGGGGAGGAGGGAGGGGGTCTGGGGGAGGGAACCTGAGGTTCCCTCCCCCAGGTCTCACTCGACGGGAGAACGATGCTGAGCGACAGAGGCTCCAGCACGCGACCCCACGCCTTATCAACACCCAGCTATAACCCGGTTGTCGTTGCTTCCGCCCTGCTTCCAGGTCGCCGATCGGCTCTACCCGCTCGTCCGCCAAAGGGCCGCCATCCGGATGCGCGAGCTCGGTGTGACCCAATCTGAGATCGGCCGACGCCTCGGCGTCTCGCAGGCGATGGTCTCGAAATACCTCAAAGGTTTCGAACCCACAGAGGCGGAGACCTGGCAAGGCTGGGTCGTGGACGCCATGGCCGAAGAGTTGGCGACCAGCACATCGCCGAAACCCCAGGAAGGGACGGAGAACCCCTGGTGTCGCACGCTCGGCAACCTCGTCCAACCCCAGGACGACGACGAACGGCGTCTTTTCGAGGAGGTCCTGGGGTTCATCGTCCGCCTCGACGCCGAACGGCTCCGGCCCCTCGTCCCGGCGGTCAACATCAACGTCGCCGCCGCACGCCCTGGCGCGACCGCTCGAAGCGATGTCCTTGCGTTCCCGGGCCGCCTGGCGGTGGTCGGCGGACGCCTCCGGGCGTACGGCCCACCCGAGTTCGGCGCCTCCCGCCACCTTGCGGCGATGCTCCTCCGTGCACGGGAGGACGACCCCGACTTGCGGTTCGTGGTCAACCTGCGGGGCGGCGATGCGGTGCGAAGGGCCCTACGCCGCGCGGGGGCCGAAGCGGTCGAATCGGACCCGGACGAGCGCGACAAGGAAGGTGTCGCACGTTTCCGCCTTGCGGAAGGCGTGCGTGCCGTCCACGACCCGGGCGGCCTGCACGTGGAACCGGCGCTCTATCTCTTCGACCCTGAGGCGTCACAGCTCGCCGAGCGGGTCGATGCGCTCGCCCGTGCCATGGCGTGATCAGGGACCGGTCGTGCCGTCCACCTGTCGCTCGTCATACTTCGTCGACACGACACCGTTGAAGCTCCATTTCTGCAGCCGGTCGAAATGGGCGATCATCTGGTTGACCTGAGGCCGCAGGTCCGGGTCGTAGAGGTCGACGCGGTTGATCTTGCCGCGCTTGAAGCCCACCACCGCCCCCGCAGGAGCGGTCGGGTCGCCGGTCGGTGGGTCGTCCAGGTGCAGTTCTTGGGCGTCCGCGGCGGGGCGCACCACGATGTCGGGCGCGTGCTGGCTGAACCAGGACAGCACCTCCTCGACAAGGCGGAGTTCGGATTCGGAAGGCTTCGGTGTCTCGGTCCGCTCGGGTGGGCGCTCCGCCCCGGCGGTCTCCTTCTTGAACGGCCACACCATTGGGAGCGTGGCAGCCGGCGGCGGGTCATAAATCCCAGGGAACGGGTCGGTCACGGATGCATCCCCCGGGTAGACCAGACACCTGTCACAGGACCAGTTGGAAGACCAGCAGGCCGACATAGAGGAGCGCGATCCCGACGCTCTCGAAGCCGATGCCGGCGACCCCGCGCCGTTCACGCCGCAGGAGACCCATGAGGAGGATCCCCGCCATGGCGATGGAGACGGTGATGATGAGCACCTGCTCGCCACCCATGTCGTGATAGATGCTCCCCTGCCGGTAGGCGATGTCGGAGAAGGCGAGGAACAGGACATCGAACGAGTTGCCCCCTATGATGCCCCCGACAGCAAGCGTGAGCGCCCCCTGGCGCACCGCGGCGAGGGTCACCACGAGCTCCGGCAGCGACGTGATGACGGCGGTGATGAACGCCCCCACCGTGTTCTGGCTGACACCGGTCCGTTGCACGAGTTCGACACCCGCCTGAGCGACGATGTAACCCGATATCCCGGCGACGAGGACGAGCGCGGTGAACCGCGACCACATCACCCATGTGCGCATCTCGTGCTCTTTCCCGGGCACGTCCTCGCGTGTCTCGGAGGTCGTGCGGGCCTGCCACAGGGGCGCCGCACGCGCCTTCTGCACGACACGGATGCCGTAGGCGTACGCCGCGAACAGGATGAGCGACGCGGGGTGGATCTCGAAGATGGTGTAATCGGTGACGAAGCGTGCCACGAGCGGGAACGCCAGGAGGACGACCAGAAGCGTCCCCAGCAACAGGTTCTCCAGACTCGCCGCCGCATGCTCCAGATTGGCCCGACGATAGGTCATGTCGGCCACAGCAAGCCAGAACGTCTGCACGGCGATCCCCCCGACGGCGTTGGCGGCGGCGAGTTCGGGAAAACCCTGGAACGCGACCACCATGCTGGCGACGCTCCCCGAAAGGCTCGTGGAGGCCCCGAGGAACACCGCTCCGAAGACCGCTTCACCGAGGCCTGTGCGGTCGGCGAGCCGGTCCGCTTCACGTGTGAGCAACGTGCCGAAGATGACGATGATGAGCGCCGCGAGGACAAAGACCCAGACAAGGGTCATGACGCTCCACGTGTCCGGGTCGAGGAACTCCGGGACCGTGAACAGCCAAGACGTATAGGCGGAGGGATCGGTGAACGATGACACGCGTGGGTCGGCGGCAGGCGCGCCAGCCAAAAAACAGAACCCCTCAAGGCGCAAGAAAAAGAAAGAGGAAGAGAGGGAGAGGGTTTACCTATTCATCCGGAGCGATGAGCTCTTCCTTCTTCCACACGACGACGTTGTCGTGGGCGATGGGGATGTAGCGGTGGCCGTACATGTTGCCCTGCGAACGGCAGAACGGATGCGGGTGGACCAGGATCGGCTCGCTCGGTTCCCCGACGAGGCACACCAGGTCGCGCGCGAGGTCGTGGACGCGACCCTTCTTGCGGGCGAGGGGGGCGACGACCGCGATGCGTCCGCCAGGGCGGAGCATACGGGCCAGGTGGAGCACGGCGTCCCGGTTCAGGTCGACGTAGGCGTCCCACGACATGGTCGCGCCGAAGTCGTGCGGGTGGTCCGCCTCGGGGCGGCTGCGCCAGACGTCCGGATGGAGCACGACGAGGTCGTAGTGGCCCTCCGCGTCGATGTCGAAGAGGTCCATCGGGGCGAGCGGGTCGTTGAGGTCGCACGTGTCGCACGGCACGACCTGCTCGTCGCACACCTTGGCCGTCGCCCCGGAACCGGCGGTCGGGTCGAGCACGCGCTCCGCCTTGTAATAGGAAATGAGCCCACGGACGAGCGGGGCGATGTGGTACGGATCGCCTTTCAGTTCTGCGGGTTGGGCCTGTTGGTCGACATCGAGTGTCTTGAGCACCATGAACGGGACGGGACACGCCGAGAGTTATAAGCGACCCTGTGGACTTCTAGAAACGTCCCGCCTCCCGAAGGGAGGCACACGAGGGCATGTGCAGGTGCGCGCGCGGGATGCGCCCGCACACGTGCGCATGTGTGTGTCCGCGTGCGCGTATGTCTAAACGTGAGGACGCGACGCAGCGACATCGAGAGGTCCTTATGCCGTCACCGCGGCTTCCTTGATGCGCCCGCCGACCATCTCGATGGTCGTGTCCGGCTGCATGACGTTCACCACGGCGGCGTCGCCGACCGCCTTGATGAAATCGGCCGGGTCCTTTTCGATGGGCGGGAACGTGTTGTAATGGCAGGGGATGGCGACGGTGACGTCGAGCCATTCCACCGCGATGGCCGCATGCTCCGGCCCCATGGTGAAGAGGTCACCGATGGGCACCGCCACGACATCCGGCTTCAAGAGGTCGCGGACGACATGCTTGAGGTCTGAAAAGAGCCCGGTGTCGCCCATGATATAGAACCGCGTCTCGCCGTCGTCAATGACGAAACCGGCGGGGTTCCCGCCGTTCCCGAGCGTCTCTCCCCCGGTCGGGAGCCCGGAGCTGTGGACCGCAGGGGCCATCCAGATACGGATGCCCTCGAACTCGTAGAACCCGCCGATGTTCATGCCGACCGCCTCACGGCCTTGGCGTTCGAGCCATTGGGCGATCTCATAGATCGCGACGACCGGCGCGTCGAGCTCGAGCACGCAACCGGTATGGTCGCCGTGCCCATGGGTGAGCAGCACAAGATCGGGCTTGAGATCCTTCGGTCGCACCTTGGTCATGCCGTTTTCGTGGAACGGGTCGATGACGATGGTCTTGCCCTTCGTCTCGACCTCGAAGAAATTGTGTCCGCGGAACGTGATCTTCATGGTCTCTCCTCCTCGGCCGACACCCCGGTCTCCGGGCCCTCGACCGGCGAACGGTATGGCTGGGGCGGTGATAAGCGGTGCGGAGGTCCTGTTCGATCGGCGACGACGGCCAGATGAGACGACTAAGTGAAACGGCCCTCCAACAGGCCCTTCGGCGCCTTGACATCTCGACCGTCTCTGTGCCGGGACCGCGGTCCGCTTGAAAGACGGCCACCGAACCCCCGTCCATGGCCCCTGAGACCGTGAAAGAGCACCGGTTCACCGAGGAGCGGCGCCGACGCGTGTTCGTCCGCACGCTGGTCACGATCACCGTCCTGGTCCTCGTGGCGCTCGTCTGGATCCACTACATGGGAACCTAAGCGCGCCGGCGTACCCGCTGTAGTGCGGCACCCAGGAGCGCGAGCGTCGCAAGGACCCCCACGAGCCCCGGCGCCGGGACGTCCCCTTCGTCCGCGGGCTGCACCTCGGCCGTGTCCGTCCGCGCGCCGTAGAGCGGGTCGTCCGGATAGAACGGGATGAACGGAGCACCCGTCTCCTTCCATTCCACGACACCGCCGAGCGCGTTGACGAAAACATAGTAGGTCAGCGCGGTGACCGCATATGGGGCGAGACCGTAGCGGTGGTCCCGGTGCTGTTTCGGCTCGGGGAGCGCCGCGCCGATGAAGTGGACCGTCCCATCGCCGACCTTGGCGGTGCCGAGGGAAGGGTCGCCATGCGTCATACCCGCGACGTGCAGGTCGAGGCTGGAGACCTTGTCCGCTTTAAGATGCCATTGTGGATATTCGTGGACACGGCTCTTCCCGTTAGTGGTCTCCTCGCTTATGGCGTGGCCGGTCGGCGGTCCTTCGCCGGTCTGGCGGGCGTTCCAGTCGACGCCCGCAAGAAGCGGGTGGTCGCGGCCGTCGATGAGGTCGCTGTGGCCAAGGTAGTGTTCGTCTTTGAAGGCGGCACCGGTGGTGAGCCCCGCGGCGTCGAACCATGTGAGCGCCTGGTCGGTCAGGATCAGGTTGCCACCGGTCTCGACCCAGGCGCGCACCACGGCGGCGTCGACCAGATCGACCATGGCGTCCGTGATGACCAGGTTGTCGTACGGCGCGAGGGTCGCGGCGGTGAGGGCCGCGGCCTGGAGCGGTTCCACCGGGTCGGTGGAATACTTGGCGAGGTCGCGCCAGAAGTCGGTGTTCTGGACGTCGTAGTCGACCTGATTGAAGTCGAAATAGGTCTCTTCGTCATCGAGGGAGAAATCCTTGCCATGCTCCGCTTCGTAACGTGTTGGTGTGTCCTTCGAGGTGACACGTTCCCCGCTCACCACGTAGGCCGTGGGTCCGATGGCATCAAGCTTCGGCTGCTCGGTCAGGAGCGTATACTCGACCTGGGCACGCACCGTCTCCCGGACACCCGCGACATGCATGTCGGTGAGTTTCGCGACATAGTTGTTGTTGGGCACCATGTGGGAATAGGCGAACTCGGTGATGGTCCCCACCGCGCCCATGCCGCCGGTCGGCGAGCGCGGGGAGAGCATGAGGTAATCGGACGTGAAACCGGAATCGGTGTAGCCGATCTGGTCCCAACGAGCACCCCACAAGAATGGCTGTCCATGCCCGACGCCGCCGGTGGGCCCGCCCGTCGAGCGCTCGCAACCGGCCGCTTTGGCCGCCGCCTCCGCCTCCACCAGGGACCAGACCCCGTCCCCGTCGTCGATGGCCCGGATCTGTTCCTGAATGGCTTCAGGAAGTCCGGAGAAGGCGTCATGCGTGTGGTGGTCGCCATGCGCCTCTTCCTCCGCCGACGGCTCCGGCACCATGCAGAGCGACTCGGCGAGGGCGTTCCATTCGGCGAAGTGCTCGTTCGTGTTGACGCGGTCCTCGAGGTCGTTGAGGAAACGGATCGTCACCATCATGCGGTGGAAGTCCATGTCCTGGTTCGGGATGATGGCGCGCATCATGTTCGGCGAGTTGATCATGCCGTGCAGGTCGGTACCGGCGACGAGGTTGTCGTGCCGACCCGAATAGCGCAGTTCCTTGACCACCGAGCGCGACTCCGGCTCGGACATCGGCGTGTGGCTCTCCAGGATCCAACCGGGATTCGGAAACTCCCGGTTCAGGTCGACCCCGATCATGTTGCCCCGACTGAAGGTCGGCGCGTGGAGGGCCGCGATCTTCTGGGCATCGACACCGAACCAGTCCCCGGAGGCCCACGAATCGGGGTTGGGGAACCAGATGTTGATGATGACGTCGTCCAAGGCGGGCTGCAGAGCGCCGAGCGGGCCCGTGCCGGAGACAAGGTCCTCGATGACCCGCACCATGCCCTCACGACCGGCCGCCTCATTGGCGTGGATGGAGGCCGAATAACCGATCTGAAGTTTCTCCTCGCGCGACTTGTCCGACGCTTCGTTGGTGAGTTCGACGAAATAGATGGGCAGGCCACCGAGCGATTCGCCGATGATGCGCACATCCATGTATTGCGGATACGCCGCATCGAGCGCCTCGATGCCGGCGACGAAATCCGGGAACTGCAGGAACGAGGTCGACATCATCGGCTCGGGGAAGACCCGGTCGTCGAGGCCGTAGACCGGGTTCTGGGCCGTCGCGTTCGTGGCGAGGCCGCCGAGGGCCAGCGCCAGGATGGCGAGGACAAGGACGGGTACGCGTGCGGGGGACACCTGGGACACCGAGGGGGGAATCCCGGAGGAGGACTAAAAGGGTTGTCGCAGCCTGGCCGGTCTCACCAGGAGGAGGCGGGCCAAGACGGGGAACGGGACCCCCGGCCTCTGGAGCGACCAGACCGGCGCCCGCCGAGAAGAAGAGATTCCCTTTTCACCCGCCCCCGCATCGACCGGTCCGGATGAAGGACGAGACCACGACCGTGGCGGCCCTGCGCGAGAAGGTCGCCGCGTTCATCGCGGAACGGGAATGGGAACAGTTCCACCACCCCAAGGACCTGGCGATCTCCATCAGCCTCGAAGCCGCCGAACTCCTCGAGCACTTCCAATGGGACGAGAAGCGGCCGGTCGATGTCGTCCGCCGTGACGCCCGACTCATCGAAGAGGTCTCCGACGAGATCAGCGACCTGCTCCACTATCTCCTCAACCTCGCCAACGTCCTCGGCATCGACGTCTCCGACGCGTTCGCGAAGAAGACCGCCAAGAACGCCGAAAAATATCCGGTCCACGCCGCCAAAGGCAAGGCCATCAAGTACGACCGGTTGCGGAACCACCAGGAGCCGACATTGACGGACGACGAGCTTTAGCGACTATCGACACCGTACGTTTTTCCTGGGGGAGGAGACCTGGGTCTCCTCCCCCAGACCCCCCCTCCCTAGTAGGCTCGACAATCCGGCTCCTCGAGCGTCGCCTCGCCCGAGCCGTCCTCGGGCGCGAAACTGCCGACGACCGCCGGACGGAACACCCACGCGCCTTCCGACGACTCCAACGCCTCCGGGCCCGACACGACGAGCTGCAGTTCGGCGACACCCTCTTCAGGCACCGTGACGGAGACCCGACTGTAGCAGGCGACCTCCTCGACCGTCGCGCTCTGAGACCCGCTCGCGGTCGTGACACGGGCGCCGGTCGCGATGACCTCCACGTCTGTGTAGCTGCCTGCCGGGACCGGAACGTCGACGAGGAACGCCGGGTCGCCGATGCCCGAGGTGAAAACGACCTCCGTCGACGCCGGAGCGGCGATCACCGCCACCCACTTCCCGTCCATCCGCAGCGCGATGTGGTCGATGGTGACGTTCAGGACAAGGCCCTCCTCACCCTCCGGTGCCTCGAGTCCGACGAGCGAGACAAGGAGTCGTGAATCCGCCATCGCCGCCGCGCCATCGTCGTTCCGGCCGCCATCGCCGAGGCAACCCGACAATGCGACGACCCCCGACAGGAGGACGGTGACGAAGAGGGCCGATATCGAGGACCGGGCGTGAGACGAGGTGTCCATGTCGGGTTCCATCCGATCCGTCGATTTATAAGGCGTCTGAGACGGCCGTCGAACGGTCCACCCACATCCCTGGGCCTCCGAGGCCTCGGGGGACTGGTCCCGTCCCACGACACGCATTTATAGCGGAGCACGGCAGAACAAGAAGTCGACGTCCTGCGGCGTCGTGGCCTCACATGACACACAACGACCTCCGTGTCCGGATCCTCGTCGTCGACGACGACGTCGAGATCCTTCAGGTGCTGAAACGCTTCCTCGAACTCGACCCGCGTATCGAGGCGGTCGCCACCGCCGAGACCGGCGCCGAGGCCCTCCGCGTGCTCGGCAAGGACGACCGGTTCGACGTCATCCTGTCCGACGAACGCCTGCCCGACATCCGCGGCGTGCAGGTGCTCGCCCACGCCCGCCACGCCCACCCCGGCATGGTGCGCATCCTCTTCTCCGGTTACCGCGACCAGGAAGCGGCCATCAAGGGGATCAACGAGGCGCGCATCCACCAATACGTCGAAAAACCGGTCGAGCTCGCCGAGCTCACCAACCGCATCTTCGACCTGGTGGAGCGCCGCGAACTGGACGCCACCGTGAACGGCGAGATCTACCTCAACGCGCGCTCCATGGCCAAGTCCATCCATCGCCGACGCCAGGGTGCCGACCCCGCCGGAAAGGTCGACACCTGAGGCACCACCCGAAGCCTCCCCCCAACCCTTTTCACGCAGCCCGGGCTCCACCGCTTCGGGATGCTCAACTTCTGCCCGACCTGCGGCACCGCCCTCATGCTCGGGCTGTGCCGCAAATGCAACGGCGGATTCAGCGGTCAACAGACCGCACACCGCCAAGCCCCCGGGCGCGTCAGCCGAAGCGGTGGCAACGTCTCGTTCTCCGGCGCACCGAGCGAGCGCCGGGGACGACGACGCGACCGGCGCGATCCGGCCGAGACGAGCCGCGACCAGGCGACCATCACAGTGGCGAAGGAGACCGCACCCGTCGAGCGCGCCGCGACACGATGGAAAGGTGGGGTCGCGGGCGAACCGCATCCACAACTCGGCCTGTTCCCCTTCGACACGATCCGCGAAGGCCAGAAAGGCTTCGCCCGTGACGTGCAACGGGCCGTGCGCCGCGGCGAGCATCTTGTCGCCCACGCCCCGACCGGGATCGGGAAGACCGCCGCCGCGTTGGCACCCGCCTTGCACGCCGCGCTCGACCAGGAGAAACGCCTCCTTGTGCTGACCTCGAAACAATCCCAGCACCGGATCGTCGTCGACACCTTGCGCAGCATCCAGGAACGGCGCGGCACGCGCGTCGCCTCCGTGGATGTCATCTCGAAACGCGACATGTGCCCGCGGCTCGACAAGGACGACGTCCATCCCGCCGCCTTCGCCGACTGGTGCACGCGGTTGTGCAAGAAGAACCTGTGCGACTACTTCAGCGAAGGCGCGAAGGACGCGGTCGCCGAGGTGCGCCAGGGCATCCATCACGTCGAGGAACTGGTCGACATCTCCCTCACCCACGGCTGCTGCCCCCATAAGGTCGCCATGGAGAGCGCCAAAGAGGCCCAGGTCATCACCTGCGACTACAACTACCTATTCTCCGACCTCCGTGACCGCATCCTGGAATCCCTTGGCTCGCCACTGGAGGATTTCATCGTCATCGTCGACGAGGCGCACAACCTCCCCGACCGGGTGCGCGCCAACTTCAGCCTCGACCTCACCCCCTGGACCCTCGACGAGGCGCGGGCCGAGGCGAAACGCGAACGCGACCAGGTGACCGACCTCTGGTGCACCACGCTCGCCGAGGTCATCGCCGCCATGGCCGACCCGCTCGAACCGGGCGAGGAGATGGTGCTCGCCAAGACCGACCTCCTCGGACCGCTCGAGGAACGCATGTCACAGGGCACCCTCGACGGTGTCGCGCGCAAGGCGAAGGACCTTCTCGACGGCCTGCAAGCGGTCGCCAAGCTCGCCACCAAGGCGGGCGCCGCCATCCCGCGCAGCGGACAGGTGCAGGAGTTCCTCGCCGCCTGGGTCTACGGCGGCGCCGCGCACGGCCGCATCCTGCGCAAGGAGAAGACCGGCAACTGGCGGCTCCTGCATACCCTCCTCGACCCCGGCCACATCGCCGGCCCCATCTTCGAGGCCGCCCACAGCGCCGTCATCATGAGCGGAACGTTGTATCCGCCCGAGATGTACCGCGACATGCTCGGATTGCGCGAAGCCCGCACCCGCATCCGGCTCTACAACTCGCCGTACGACAAGAACAACCGCCCCGTCGTCTGCGTCAAGGGCGTGACCAGCCGCTACAAGGACCGCTCGGAGGCGATGTACGACCGCATCGCCACCATGGTCGCCGACACCCATCGCGCCGCACGCGGCAACACGGCCGCCTTCTTCCTTTCCTACCACTTCCTCGAGACGATCTCCGGACGCCTCGAAAGCGAAGGGCTCGAACTCATCGTCGAATCGAAAGCCATGAGCAAGGCGGAACGCCAACAGGTGCTCGACCAACTGGACGGGGCACGCGGCCGCGACGGCGCCCTCCTCCTCGGCGTCCTCGGCGGCTCGCTCTCAGAAGGCGTCGACTACAAAGACAACCTCCTGCGCGCCGTCAGCGTCGTCGGCCTGCCGCTCGCCCCCCCGGGCCGTGAGGTGGACCTCCTCGTCGAACATTTCGAGCGCAAGTTCCCCCGAAAAGGCCGCGAATACGGTTATGTCTATCCCGCCATGACCCGCGTCCTGCAAGCGGCCGGCCGTGGCGTGCGCGGACCGGACGACCGCTGCGCCGTCCTTCTCCTTGACGAACGCTACGCGTGGAACATGTACTCGCGCTGCTTCCCCGACGACTTCCGGCCGAGCCTCGTGGACGACCCGGTGCACGCGCTCATGCCGTTTTTTGACGCGTTCCCGTAGCCCTGTTGCGGTCCGCGAGATGACGCCGCCAGGGATAGGAGGGGAAACCGCCTGCGACGAAGGACGGGTTGCGCAGGGTCTTGCCGGCATACCGCAACGTCTCCCCGTTCAGGTCGGTGACCGTGCCACCTGCCGCCCCGACGACCGCATGCGCCGCCGCCGTGTCCCACCACATGGTCGGCCCGAACCGCGGATAGAGGTGCGCCGTCCCGTCGGCGACCAGACAGAACTTCAACGACGAACCCATGGCGATGGATTCGACGACCGTGCCGGTCGCTTCGATCTCCTCCAGGAACCGCCCCAGAAGCGGGTCGGGATGGGAACGGCTCGCGACCACCTTGAGGGGCTCGCCACGACGCCAACCGGCGACGGAGATGTCTTCCCACACGATCTTTGCGTCTTCTTCATGCGTCTCGCCGCGCCACGCCCCGACCCCTACGGCGCCGAACCAGATCCGGCCAAGGACCGGTGCGAAAACGATGCCCAAGACCGGGGCACCCGCCTCGACGAGCGCGATGTTGACCGTAAACTCGCCGTTCTGCGACAGGAACTCCTTCGTGCCGTCCATCGGGTCCACCAGCCACACACGGCCGGTCTCCGCCACGTCCTTCGCGGACGGGTCGTCCTCTTCGGAGACGACCGGCACACCCGGCCAGACATCGGGCAGCAACCGTTTGATGACCCCATCGGCGGCGAGATCGGCACGGGTGAGCGGCGAGTCGTCCTCTTTCTTCGCCGCATAACGTGTCGCCTCCCCCGCGTCCACAAGGCGTCCATACGCCTCGTACTCCTTCATGACGGCACGGCCCGCGGCTCCTGCGATGCCAGCCAAGGCGTCCCGCGACCGCTGCGCATCCGCCGCGTCCATCTCATGCCTCCCGAAGCAGTGACGCCAGCCCCCCGAAACGGTCGAGCGCCTCCGCGGTGCGCGACAACCACCAGGTCAACGCTTCCCCGTCGACCAGCCGCGCCCGTTCCCGTGTGACCCCGAGGATTGTGAAGGCGTCCCGGTCGTCGTCCTGGAACGCATACGGCTCCGACGGCAAGAGCACGACCTCGGGCGGCTCGGGCAGGGGGTGGACCTTTTGGCCGGCCGCGGGCCCCTTCTCGACCACCTGGGCGTCCTGGCGGTCCGTGGTGAGTACGATCCGCGCCCATTTCACGGGCACGTCTTCCAGGATGTTGCGGAACCCGCACGCCGCAAGGAGGTCACCGAGATACGTGCCGCCCCCCGCCGCCATCCACGGGTTCTTCCAGACCGGGACCAAGGTGGCGAACGGTTCCGCTTGGCCCTGCTTCTCGGCGACACTTCGTCGTGCGGCGACGATGCGTCGCCGTTCCCGCTCCGCGGCCTCCTCACGACCGGTCGCGCGGCCGAGCTGGAGCCAGGTCTCCTCGACGTCGTCCAACGAATCGGTCTCCGTGACCAGGATCTCGACACCAAGCTCTTCAAGCGCCTCGAGGGTCTCGGTGCGCTGCTCGTCGGAGTTCGCGATGACGAGGTCGGGACGCAAGGCGTCTATGGCGTTGAGGTCCGGGTTCTTCGTGCCGCCGATACGCGTCTTGTCTTTCACCACGTCGGCCGGATGGATGCAATAATCGGTGACCGCGACGAGGTCGGCTCCGAGACCGAGCATGCAGAGCGCCTCCGTCACGGACGGGACGAGGCTCACGATGCGCACGCGACGCGGGACGACGGCGCGGTATATGATTTGCGGGGAAACAAGAGGTAGGGGTCCGGGGGAGGGGACGCTGTCCCCTCTCCCGGTCAGGCAGTCTGTGGAACGTGAGGGTCCTCTGGAGACCGCCGTCGAAAAAGAGTTCCTGGAAGCGTCTTGTTACAATCTATGCGGGGGGAGGACTCCGCCCTCCCCCCACACCCCCTCCTGTTGTCTTGCATCATCACCAGAATCCTTTAATACCGTGCAAAAAGGTCGCACCCCCAACAGGAGCAGGTCTCTATGTCGTCGTGGTCGATCACCATCCTTGCCCTCGCCATTCTGGTCGTGACCGCCCCCGCCCTTGCCGAAGGACCGGCCCCCGGCCAAGGCATCGCGGGAACGATAAACGACGGATCCACGGCGTCGAAGACACCCTCGGCCTCCCTCGAGGACCTCTATCGTGAGGCGCGTGAGGAACGGGACGCCACCATAGCCACGACGGAAGCCGCCGCAGAGACGGCAAGTCGCCCGGCCATATCGACCACCAAGGAAGTGCTCTCTCTTCTCTTCGGCCTGACCGCCTGGGACCTCCTCTTCGGTGCGGACGGCGGTACCACGACGACCTCGTCCGCCTCCCCGCTCGCTCCGGACCAGGCCAGTCTTTTCGACCTCACGGCGGCCGGTGCCGCGGCGATCGGCCTCCTCGCCCTCATAGGCTATCTCGCCCGCCGCTTCGGGTGGCTACCAGGCCTCCGCCTGTTCACGCGCATCGAGAAGGACGACCTCCTCAAGCACGAGGTGCGCGCGCAGGTGTTCGAATACATCCGCGCCAATCCGGGGGTCAACGTCACCGAGATGGCACGGGAACTGGGCCTCGCCTGGGGCACCGTGACCCACCACCTGGACAAGTTGCGCCACGGCCGGCTCGTCTCGGTACGACGCATCGCGAACCAGAAGTGTTATTTTGAGAACGGCGGCGCTGTCGAACAACGCGAGATGGAGACGCTGTCCCTCCTGAAGCGTGACACGCCGGCACGGATCGCCGTCTGGATCGCCGCGAACCCGGGTTCGAGCCAAAAGACGCTGGCGGAAGCGCTCGGCCTCTCCCGTGCCGCAGCGAGCTTCCACGTCCGCAAGATGGCGGCCCACGGTCTTGTGCAGCGTGAGCGTTCGGGAAAAGAGATCCACCTCTCCCTCAGCGATGGCGTCGAACGTCACCTGGCGACACGCTGCGACGACGCCACAGCCGCCGCGGTCCCCATGCCGGCGGTCCCCGCCTGATCAGGCATCCTGCCTGCGGCGCGCGTAGGCGACGACGGCGCCGGCAGCCGCGACGACGAAGAGGACGCTCGGACCGGGCAGGAACTTGGCGTACCACGGCGTGTCGACCTTGTGGACGTAGTCGTTTCCCTCGATGGCGGCGGCGTAATCGATCATGTTCGGCACCTCCGTCTCCGGGTTCTTCAGGTAGGTGGTGACGAAGAGGCCTTTCATGGCGAGCCCCCTCCGGTCATCGCCGAACTTGTCGAGCGGATAATAGAACTTGATCGTGGCGGGGGAGCCGGGCTTGAACTCGTGCCGGAGGTCGTCCTGGACCGCCCCAAGGTAGTAGTTGTAGCGGCTGTTGCCGTTCTCATCGACAGCACCGCGGGCGCCTTGGTAGGTTCCGCCCACCGATTGCAGTTCCGCACCATCGGCGGACCAGTTGGCGCGGAAGAAGAAGCGGGTGACGCCTTGCAGGCCGGGTCCTTCCGGGGTGAAATGCCAGACATAGGCGGCGTTCTTGGGGACGGTCTCGGCGGCTGCGACCTCGATCGCGAACATGAGATCGGACTTGACGGGACGGATCCAGGCGCGGGTGATGTCGATCTGGGGCGCTGCGTTGCGGTCGGGGGTGGCGAAGCGGGAATCGTCGGGGGCGTCGATGATCTCCGGCCGGTCGCGTGTCCCGGCGTAGGCCGGCGTGGCGAGGAGCAGCACGATGGCCGCACAGATGAGGAAACGGGGGAGACCTTTGGCCATCACATGACACCTAGGGTGCGTAAGTACCGACACTGCCCTTTGAACCTTTTGGAAAATCGTACGGTCTTCGTGTGATTCGGGGCGGGTCCGCCTTCTGTCGGGTTAAGTACGACCGGCCGACTGCGCCACCCATGGACGGCGCGGGCCGCACGACCGGCAGCACCCCTCTCCCCACCGGTGTGCTCTGGCGACGCGCCGCGACCCAACTCGCCACCCGGCTCGGGGTCTTCCCCGGCGACCGTGTGGTCGTCGCCGCACCCCCCGACCATGACCCCACCGAACATCTCGCCTCCAGGCTGCCGCGCGTCAGCTTCCTGCGCATCGGTGGCAGCGGCCCCTTCCGGTTCCCGGTCGAGCGCACCCGCGCGCCGCGCCTCGGCTGGGTCCGGGGCGACCCGAGGGACCCCCCCGTCCAGGCGGAACGCATTGAAGTGGTGGCCCTCATGTTCGGCTTCCCGCTCCTCGACGAACCGGAGCACGCCGAGCTGGTCGGCGCCTGGGCCGACGTCCTGCCGGCGTTCGGCAAATGGTTCGAACTGGTCGCCGCCGAAGGGCCCGACGACCCCAACATCGGCCTCGCCGAAGACCACCTGCGCGAGAACGGCTTCGAGAAGGTGCGCTCGACCCGCCTCGCCCTCGGCCGCATGGGCAGCGCCCTCTACCTGGTCTCAGGCCGCGCTACCGGACCCTCGGACGAAGAGGAATGATCAGAACTCGAAGAGACCCTTCTGGCCCTTCTTCGGCTCCGGCTTCGCCGCCTCGTCCTCACCGGCGACCTCTTTCTTGTCGGGCTGACCCTTCGCCTTGCGCTCCCGCGGCCGCGGCTCGGGCTTCGGGCCCTCCTCGTCGTCCGGCTCGGCTTCAGCGGTCTCATCGTCGGCCCAGATGCCGGCCGACTCCTTCGGCCGCCGCTCCGCCTCCTCCGCCGCGCGCTCCATGAGCTGCACCACGCGCTTGGTCGACGGCCGCGTCCCAAGCAGGAACGCCAACTCGTCGGCCGTGAGCCTCAGGTCGACCGCGAGCGCGACCGCGAACCCGTCATCAGTGGCGGCGATGGCCCCGATCGGCTCGAGGTAGACGTCCCGCGCCTCGCGCTTCGACCCGTGGATGTGCCCGCCGATCTTGAGGGCGAGCGAATCACGCAGGTTGCGCGTCGCCTTCGACTGGCTCATGCGCTTCAACCAACCCGGGAACGCATAGCGCGACCAGCCCTTGTAGGGACGCTTCTTGGCAAGCGCCACACCCGCCGTCATGAGTTCCCCGGCATAGCTCCACAAGCCGTAGTACTGTCTCCTCCGCACCCGCCCCAGGTAGACGTCCGCCTTCGACAAGGCGGCGAACCCGCGCGCCAGGTCGTCCGGGTCCTTGTAGACGATGGGCAGGTTCTCGTCGATCCAGAGGATGAACGACTCCGGCGACTCGTCCGTCTCCATCGACGCGCGCCGCGCAACAAGCGGGTCCATCGACTTGAAGACGTCCGGCAAGGCGTCGAAGACGGTGCGCGTGTGGTCGCGCGAGCCGGCCGTCACCACGTCCTCCGGGCGCAACACCTCGAGCCCCTGCGCCGTCTTCTGGAGGTCGTTCACCGCCGCCCGCATGTCGCCACCGGCACCCTCGGCGATGGTCAGCAGCGCATCCGGGTGCGCCTGGACGCCCTCCGCCTTGCAGATGTCGGCGAGCGCCTTGGCGACGCTCCTTGCCATGATGCGCTGGAACTTGACGGTCTCGGCGAGCGAACGGATGGCCGCCCCTGAGCCCTTCGTGAGGCCGTAATAGTCGTTCACGATGAGGATGATGGGCTGGCGCGTGTCGCGGATGGTCTGGATGATCTCGCGCTTGCCACCACGGTCGGACAGGTCCTCGCCGCCCGAGGACGCCGCGGAGCCGCCGCGCTCGTAGAGGTTGTCCGCCTCGTCGAGGATGATGAGCGTGCGCCCGCCCTCGTGGTGCGGCCGGAACGAACCGTCGGCCGAGAACGTGGTGGTGCGCGCCCCCTGCCCCGCGACGCGCTTGATGACCGGCGCCGAGCGCGCATCGGAGGCGTTCAACTCGATGACGTCCCAGCCCATGTCGCGGGCCAGGGCGAGCGCCGCGGAGGTCTTGCCGATACCCGGGTGGCCCTCCAGGACGAGCGCCCGTCGCTCCGGCACGCCGGCTTCCCACGCCTGGGCCCAGGCGCGCATCGTGTCGACCGCCTTCTTGTTGCCGATGAGGTCGGAGAGCGAGCGGGGACGATACTTCTCGGTCCATTCGAACGCCACCGTCCGGACCTTCACGGCCTCCTTGCCGGCTCCTTCCTGGGCGGTGCCCGCGCGCGCCACGTCGGTCGCCATCCCCTGCCGTCACATAAAGGGAAGGGGACCCAGGTACGACACGACCTCCCACGGTGGCACCACCCCCTGAAGCCTTTTCAAGAACCTATTTGAGTCGACGGACGGCATCCCGGTCCGATGCGCCCCGGACGTCTCGTCGTGGTCGCGGTCTTGGGCAACCTGCTCATCGCCACCGGCCTCGGCTATGTGGTCGCACCGGTCGAGATGAGCGAGGCGACGCTCGCCGCCTACGACGGCATGCCGAGCCCGTTGCGGCGGCTCCTTGGCGACGCGTCGTCCGTCGAAAGCGATGAGGCCTCCTATGCCGCCTCAGGGGCCATGGAGCGCGGCCCTGTCGGCCGTTTCCTCGCCGGATTCCTCGCCAATGCGCTCGAAGGCGACCCCGAAGCGCAGGTGCGGCACCCGCTTGCGCTCTCGACCGACAAGCCGCTCAACGCCTGGCACGCCGACGGCGCGTTGCGTGTCTCCTGGCCGACATATGGGGACGCCCTCACCTACCACATCGACATCGTCCCGAACGGCACGACACCCGAGCCGATCGCTTCACCGGAACATGTCGTCGAGGCGGCCGACCACGTCGACCTGGCGCTTACGAGCGGCCTCTGGACCGTGGCGGTGCAGGCGACGTATGGGGATGTGACCGGCCCGGTCGCGACATTGGGGCCGGTGAAGATCGACGACACACCCCCCGCCCCGCCGCTCTTTCCGGCCGACGCGCCGCGCCGCGTCACCGTCTACAGCTACGAGGTCGCCTGGCTCGCGGCGTCCGATCTCTCGGGCATCGATTCCTACAGCGTCGAGCGCGCTGTCGGGGGCGGTCCGTTCACCCGGATCCACGAGACCCCGGGCGACCTCGCCCGCATCCTCGAGCACAACCGCCCGAACGGCGACTATCGCTACCGCGTCAGCGCGGTGAACGGCGCCGGTCTCGTCTCCGCCCCGTCCGAGCCGTTCTATCTCACGGTGGACGCCCGCGGCGGCCTCACACCCCCTCCCCCCGGTGCCTACGACCATGGTATCCACGCGGTGTACGATTCGCTCCTCATCGTCCACGACATCTCGGACCCCTCCCGCTACTACGAAAGATCCGACCTGCCCGGGAGTCTAAGCGCCGAGGAACACCAACGCTACCTCGCAAGCGGATGGGGCATCGAGACCGAGAACGAGGAACTACGGCGCCTCACCGCCGAGCTCATCGGTGCCGACTATGTCGACGGGGAACTGGTCGGTGGCGAACAGAACACCCTCAAGATCGGCATGACGCTCTTCCGCTACCTTTTCGAGGCGACCGACTACGACTTCAAGAAGTTCGCAAGCGCCCAACCCGATTTCCAGCGCGCCTCCGAGACCCTCTCCCGCGGCCTCGGCATCTGCGGCGACCTCACCGCCCTCTACGTGACGCTCATGCGCATCGCCGGCGTCCCCGCCCGACCGGTCCACGGCTACCTCATCAACGACAACGAGGCGCAACGCATCGGCGGCTTCCACATGTGGGCCGAGATCTATGTCGGCGGCGACGATCCGGTGGGCGGGGGCTGGATTCCCGTAGACGTCTCCGGTGTCACTGGATCCTTCGAACCGAAGCACTACGATTTCTATTTCGGCATCGCCAATCCCTCCTACCTGCAACTGGGCGTGCAGGACGACCTCGGCGACGACGCGTTGCCGCTGACGGATTCGGGCGAGGAACCGCTCCAGAACCGCTGGAACATCTGGGCCAACCTGCAATGGTACTACCGCAGCGCCGACGGCGACAGCAAACCCCAGATCACGTTCGACTCCGCCGAGACCGTGAAGGAGGTCTCCTCGCAAGGCGGCTGGCTGTTCTTCGACGCCCAGACCCACGAGCGCCGTTTCTGCGCCACGACCGGCGACGGCGAGGAGGAGAAACTGGTCGACGACTCCTGCCGCGGCGACATGCGCTCCTACTACAAAGGGCTCAAAGGGAGCTCCAAACGGGTCATCGACTATGGGGCGACGCTTCGCTGGGACGACGACCGCGTCAGCGAGGTCACCCTCATGCTCAAGTTCCCCGAACAGGCCGCCCCCAACCAGGCGGTGATGTACACCGTCTACGAACGCGCCGGCGACTGCACGATGCGCACCCTCGACCCGGTGGACCTCGACCGCGGCGACGGCTTCCTCCACTGGACCCTCCCCGGCGACACCCCCCGCTGCATGTCGTGACGGCCGAAACGGGCCCCCGGCCGACCGCACCCGGCACCGACCCCCTCCACCTATAAGGAACCGGCCTGGTAAACCCTTAAACGGAAGCCCCGCTCCGGGGCAATCCCGAGGCAGTCTGCATCATGAACCTCTTGGAGGAGATCCAGAAACCGCCCGATCTGACGGGCATAAAGGTGGGCATCGGCGCCCTGTCGGCGAACGACTCGGTCATCCGGCTTAGTGCCGAGGACGCCGAACGCGCCGGCATGGAGGTCACCATCTACACGAACCCCGAAGGCCTCGTGGACGCCCTGGTTTCGGGCGAGATCGACGCCGCCACGCGAGGTACACTGGACGCAGGCACCACCCTCGAGGTCATCCGCGAGCGCTTCGATGTCGATCACGTCCTGCGCGTGGCTTACATGAAGACCGCGTTCGAAAAACCGTTCTTTCTGGCACCCGTCGGCGTCGACGACTGTCCGACTTTGGAAGACAAATACGCCCTCCTGGAATGGGTGCTGAAGTACAGCAAGGTGTTCAACATCTTCCCGCGCATCGGCGTCCTCTCCGGCGGCCGGTTGGCGGACGTCGGGAAAGCCCCCGGCATCGAAGAGAGCATCGAGGAGGCCCGCGCCGTGGTGAAGCGCGCCCAAGAACTCGGTCTCTCGGCCCGCTTCTACGAGATCCTCATCGAGGACGCCATCAAGAGCTCCAATATCATCATCAGTCCCGACGGTGTCTCAGGGAACCTCATCTTCCGGACGCTCTATTATCTGGGTTCGGGTGACTCGTACGGCGCGCCCATCATCAACATCCCGCGCGTCTTCGTCGACACCAGCCGCGGCAAATCCGACTACACAAGCGCCATCAAGCTCGCCGCCATATTGGTCAACCGCGCTCGGCGCCACGCCGAGAGCGAACGGAAAGAAGAGAAGGCGGAAGCGGAGTAGGTCAGTAGACCGGGATGCGCGTCGCACCGAGGTCGCGCAGCTTGAGGCCCCGACGCTCAGCCTCGGCCCAGACCTTCGCATCCAATGCACGAAGACGCGCTGCGGTCTCCGGGTCAAGGTCGTGATAATCGCGACTTGGTCCAGAGGGCGAGCGGCGTTCCTTCGATGCACTTGCGCGGTCTGCCATATTGCTTCTATGCAACGATAGCACCTCCCGCTATATAACCCAAAGTGGCGAGGTAGATGACAATAGCAGCGAGAAGGATCTTGGTCGCGGTCATCCGACGATGCGCCATTTCCGCGATCAAAGAACCGTTCCTCGCGACGTGATGCGGAAATCCCTCCAGTGTGGAGCCAAGAACATCCTCTTCGGCTATGTTCTCGCCGAAGACAATCTCGACGAGAGACGACGCCTCCGGTCCCACCTCCATGTCCGTTGGACGGTCAAGACCTGATCGGGCGCGAAGAAGCGATGCAGCGGCCCAGACGTTCAGCGACACGGCGATGGCCACGCCGAAGAAACCGAACGCGTCGAGGCCTGCCCGCGAATTCACCAGCAGGCCAATGGCTGCGACCGCGCCGGCGACCATGGTGATGGAAATGCGGAGGAGGGACTCGGTCCGCTCGGCCTGGTCCCGGGCCATCTCGACCTGGAAATCTATCATCCGCAAAGCCTCACGGTAGGCGAAGCGGTATAAGCCGGCCCGATCCGTCGAATGCTCTTGGGCCACAAGATAGGCACTCCCGATCCGTATATCCCCGTTACCAAGGGGTGACCGAAAGTAGTCCTGACGGAAACCACTCCCCACGGCGGCCCCATCATATAGGGGCCATCCGTTCATCGCCCCGATGGCCCGCCCCGAGCCCCACCCACGCACCTGGCACGGACGTGTGGGAGACGCCGAGGTGCACCTTGTGGGGACCATACAGGGTCTCGCCGGGGAATCCGAACTGGTGGAGTTCGCCTGGAAAGAGGGGTTTCCTGGACGTATGCCGGATGCGGTCGCCGTCGGCGTGCCCGAAGAGGATGTGAAGAACCTCGTGCGCATCGGCGACGAAGGCAAGGAATCGTTCCTCGAGGAAGAACTCGACACCGGCTCCTACGAGGAATCGCTTCTGCCGCAGCTCGCGCGCTTCGGCGCCATCGCCGTCCCCCCGGACGATCTTGTCGCCGCCGAACGGCTCGCCCGCGAAACGGACACTCCTTTGGCCGCGCTCGACCTCAGCGATCACGAACACGCCGACCTCTACGTCCAACTGGTCTCCGGCCTGCAGATGATCCGTGGCCAGATGCGGTTGCGCAAGTTCACCGGCGGCCGCGCCGAGGACGCCGACTCGCCCGAAGAGCTCATGCTGCAATGGGACCGGGTGCTCACCGACATCAAGGGCTACCGTAAGCTGGAAGAGGCGCGCGAGGAACGCATGGCGGAAGGCATCAAGCACCTCATCGACGAACAAGGGAAGCGGCGTGTTCTGGGTGTGGTGCCCTATGCGCGGTTGCCGGGTGTGGCCGAACGCCTGTCGGGGTGAACCGGTCTGAGCGCCGTCGTGACCCATCTCGCGACCAGTGTCCTCTTCGGCGCCGTGGCTTTGCTGTTGGTGTCACGTGACCATCCGGTGACACGCTTGGAGGCGGGGGTGGTGCTCTTGTGGAGCGCTTTGTTCGCCTCCCTACCGGATGCGGAGCTCGCCTTCGGCATGCATCGCGACCTTTTCACCAATGTCTGGGTGCTCATCGTCGTGCCTCCACTCGTCGCCGCGCGGCTCATGGCGCGACCCATGGCTTCAGGTGTGACCGTGCGGGCGTTGCTCTTGTCGGCGCCTGCCTCGCTGGCGTCACACCTCTGGTTGGATACGTTCGGATTTTCGAACCGCTTCGCCGCGTTGTTCTGGCCGCTCGACAAGACGGTCTACATCGGCCAAGAGGTCCGATTGCGCGGCTTCGATGAGGGGTCGGTCTACCTGCTCGCCGTTCTCTGGTTGGTCTTGACCATGGTCGTCCATGAGCGGATGGCAAAAGGGATGTCCGGAGATGCGAGGCAGGCTTATGGACTGGGGTTGATGTTGGTCGCCAGTGAGCTCGGACCGTTCCTGCTCCTTCTGACGGTCGGCGGGTTCGGGACCATCTGATCACTCGAATCGCCGGATGCGTTCGATGTGTCGCAAGACCGCATGAGCATAGTCGGAGTCGCGGCGTTTCAAGAACGCGGTCGTGAAGACGATCGCATCCATGTCCGGAAAGTGGACGAAAAGACACCGGACCCTCTTGATGCGAAGGCGGTATGAGCCAGGATACCCGCCTCGCAATGGTCTGACCTGAGGATGCAGCGACGGGTGCCGATAGGCCGCGACACGTTTGGCATCGACGCGCAGCCGGTCATGAAGATCATCCGGGACCTCGCCCCATACCTCGTCGTGGACGAGGACACGCAGGGGCGCGTTACCACCCCCACGCAGATGTCCTCAGAGCTCGGTGAACTCGCCACTCCTTTCCATGTTCTTGAGGACCCGCCGCTGCCACTCGCGGTAGTCTTCGTGGAACCGCTCCACAGCGGAGTTCTCCATAAGCCGGCGGACGACTTCGTCGAACGTCATGCCCCCGACCTTGTACATACGGAGGCGGGCATAGGTGTCGTCCTTGAGCTGGATCGTCCGCGTCACCATACAGCCGATATAGCGACTGCAGTATTAAATAGTTGGGTTCGCCGGAAAGTGGTGGTGGAACGTCGGTCAGTCTCCTGGCCAGAGCCACAATACAAGGACGTAGCGGTCACAATATAGGTGCGACCGAGGGGTGACTGAAAGTAGTCACCGCTCCAGCCTCCTCATCCTTCCCGCACCCCATCGATGTAGGTCCATTCGGCCAGGAACGAACCGTCGCCGTCGAAGACGCGGTCCGCTGCCAGCCGGATGACCTCGAGCCGGTCCTTCACCGCATGGTCATGGGCGTCCTTGCCTTCGACCCTTTTTGTCCCCCCGACCCAGCCGAGGATGCCGGCGTGATAGACGGACAGGAAGTCGAGCCATTCGGCGACGTCGGCCTCGATGGGGACCCGCTCGACCTTCTCGATCTGGAACCCGGTGGTCTTCAAGGCATTCAGGTAGAATCCGAGCGGGCGGACGGGGAGGAAATATTTGGCACGGATGCGGGCATGGGCCGCCATGCGTTCCGTGTCGTCCAGGACGGCTCGGTACTGTGTGAACCGTTCGTCGTCTCGCACCACCTCCTCCGCCGCCCTTGCGATGGCGTCGACCGTGGAATCGATGATCCAATGACCCGGCGAGGGGGCACCCTCGTCATAACCAATGTTTCCGGATTGGACATGGATGCGGCCGCCTGGTCTCAACACCTTGTGCCAGGATCGTAAGGTCATCTCCAGGTCGTAATAGAGATGGATGGCGTTCGTCGAGGCGATGCAATCGACGCCGCGCTGGAGAAGGGGGTCCTCCAGGACCTCGTCGACATACTGCAACCGCTTGTCATCGTCCAGATAACGGATGAGCCGGAACGCCACGCGCGGGTCGTCCCTGAACTTCTCGAGGGCGAGCCGCAGGAACTTCGGCGACGAATCGACGATGACCGTGCCGAAGCCTGTGTCTGGTGTGTGGGCGAACACCCGGTCCAACAAGATGCCCGTCCCGCCGCTGTAATCAAGCAGCACGTGCCCGTCGCCCAGCCACGCCAAGAGCCGGTCCACCGACGGGTCCAGGTTCCTGTACCACCCGTGCCGCTCCACGGTGTCATAATGCTTGGCGAGCCCCTCGACGGGAGCGGTCGTCCACTCTTCTCGCGGGGTGCGAGGGAAGCCCAGTGGCCAAGCGAAGACAGGACTGGAGGGGCGCACGGGTACACAGTGGTGCCGCGGGCACTTAAAGGGTGGGGGGAAGCGGGACTGCTCTGTATGCTCTCCGTCCTCGGTCGTGGCGCCTTTGAGGTGTCTTCGGGCGCCAGTTGTGTCGTTACCGAGGACTACCCCTAAAAAGCCCCACCTGTTGGCCACCGACGTGGAGACGGTCCTACGGAGCGAGCACGCCAAGACGCTCCTTGACAAGGTCAAGAACCGGACGGCCCAGGTCGCCGTCGTGGGGCTGGGCTATGTCGGCCTGCCGACCGCCGTGGCGTTCGCCGAAGCGGGCTTCCGGGTGCACGGCGCCGACCTCGATGCGCGCAAGGTCGATTCGCTGAACTTGGGCATCTCTCCGCTCAAGGAACTGGGCCTTGATGACGCTGTGGCACGCACCGTAGAGGCAGAGCGCTTCTCGGCGACCGGGGACGTCGCCGCGGCCTGCGACGCCGCCGACCTGGTCCTCCTCATCGTCCCCACCCCTGTGACCGAGGACAAACAACCGGACCTCTCCTATGTCCACTCTGCTGCTGACGCGGCGGCTCGGGTCTTGCGGGCGGGTCAACTGGTGGTCCTGGAATCGACCACCTATCCCGGGACGAGCGACGAGGTGTTGATCCCGGCGCTCGAAAAAGCGAGTGGCCTCAAGGCCGGTGTCGATTTCGGTGTCGCCTATTGTCCCGAGCGCTACAACCCCGGCGACGCCGAGCACACCTTGTCATCGGTCCACCGCGTCATCGGCGCCATCACCGCGGACTGGGCCGAAGTGGCGACCGAGTTCTACGGCGTGTTGAACGACGGCAAGATCACCCGTGTGCGCGACCTCAAGACCGCCGAGGCGTCCAAGGTCATCGAGAACATCCAACGGGACCTCAATATCGCCCTTGTGAACGAACTGGCCTTGATCTTCGAGAAGATGGGCATCGACACCCATGAAGTGGTGGACGCCGCGGCGACGAAATGGAACTTCGTGCCCTATCGCCCGGGGCCGGGTGTCGGCGGGCACTGTCTGCCGGTGGATCCTTACTATCTCACATCCGTGGCCGAGCGTCTCGGTTACCATCCCCGTGTAATTTTGGCTGGACGCGGCGTGAACGACGGCATGCCCGCCCACGTGGTGGGCCTCGTCGTCGATGCGTTGAACGACTCGGGGCGGGCTCTTAAAGGGGCGAAGGTCGCGGTCTTGGGCGTGGCCTACAAGGCCGAGACCGGCGACGCGCGCGAATCCCCGGCCGTCTCCGTGGTCCGGCAGCTGGCTGCGAAGGGGGCCGAACTGCGTGTCGTCGACCCGCACGTCTCCGCCGAAGAGGTCCAGAAGCGGACCGGCCAGGAACGGTGGGCCCTGGAGGAGGCGCTCGACGGGGCCGAGGCGGTCGTGCTGTTGACGCCGCACTCGGTGTTCACGGCTTTGGGCGCGGAAGATTTGACGGGTCGCCTGGTGCCTGGGGCTGCTGTGGTGGACGCCTCGCGGACGTTCGACTTCGCCACGGTCGCCGAGGCCGGTTTCGTCTACCGTGGTGTCGGACGGGGGCTGCGCGCATGAAAACAGTCGTGACCGGTGGCGCCGGGTTCATCGGCTCCAACCTCGCCGACGCCCTTTTGGCTGCGGGCCATGAGGTCCACGTCGTCGACGACCTTTCGACCGGACACCGTGAGAACGTTCCGGCGGGGGCGGTGTTCCATGAGGAATCGGTGCTCGACCTTGACCGCCTCCGCGAGGTTTTTTCTGGTGCGACGACAGTGTACCACCAGGCCGCCTTGGGAAGCGTCCCGCGGAGCGTCGACGACCCGGTGCGCTCCAACAACGTGAACGCCGACGGCACGTTGAACGTCCTTGTGGCCGCCCGCGACGGCGGTGTCGAAAAAGTGGTCTACGCCGCCTCCTCGAGCGCCTACGGCGACACCCTCACCCTTCCGAAGGTGGAGGAGATGACCCC
>JAHWKR010000078.1 GCA_019347805.1 Methanobacteriota archaeon | reverse complement strand
GCGTCGAACGGGACCCCGGCGATTGCCACCGCCGCTACATCGCCGAACGGTTGGAAGCGGACGGATGGCATGTCGCGCACATCCTGCCCGACACGGCGCAGAAGAAGTTGTTCTGAGCGAGGCCGACAGAGCGGACCGCAGGTTCACTGGAACCTTGCCGACAGCACCTTGCGCTCCGCCGACCGGATGCGGTCCCCTGCTGCGGCCTTCGAGATGCCGAAAATCGCCGCGAGGTCGTCGAGGGTACAACGTCGCGGCGTGTCGTAGTGGCCGAGAGCGAGAGCCATCCGGAGCACTTCGCCCTGCTTGGGCGTCAACGCCTCCTCGTAGGCCGCGGGGGCGACCAGGCCGGGATGGAACGGTGAAGCGCGCACCAGCCGTGCCGTGAGGCCCGCCTCGGCGAGCCGGGCCACTGTCACCTGCAAGGTCCCCTCGAAGGCCCCGCGCACCACGACCCCCGCGGCGAAGAGCCGTCCGTCCATCGCCAAGGCCGGTCGGAACATCACCTCCACGGTCCCGTCGCCGAGGCGGCCGCCGGTGACGTGGCGAAGGCGCTCCATGAGCGGCTCCGGGAGCGTCGCGGTGAACGAGAAACCGTCTTCCGGCGCAGCGGCGGCCACCACGTCCGTGAAGCAAGCGGTGAGCGCCGCCTCGAGCGGCTCGCGCATCTTGCCACAGCGGGAGGCGGCGACGAGGAAGCGATGCGGATGGCCGGCGCCGTTCGTGGACAGCGGCAGGAGGGCGACACGGGCATCGGGCGCGGCACGCAGGACGCGCGCCACGTCGGACGAAGGGAGCGTGACCTCGAGGACGAACTCGTCAAGCACAGGGTTCTGGCGACCCACACCCGGGTCCTATTTGAGGCGTGCGAAAGGGCGCATCGCCGGTCAGCGCACAAAAAGAGGCGAAAAAGGACATCATGGAAGAGGCGGAGGGGAAGAGAAACGGTTAAGGTTCACGCGTCGTAGAGGACGAACGCTTCACCGTCGATCTGCCAGAGGACATAATCGCCGGCCGAGACATCACCGTTCTGGTTGAAGTCGACCGTAGGATTGGACACGCGGCCCGTGAATGTGGTGTCCTGGACGGCCGCACGGATCTGCGGGCCGCTCTCGCCGCCCTTTTCCATCGCCTCTGCGAGGACATGCAGCGCATCGTACCCGTACGCCGAGTAGGCGCCGGGGCCGGCCCCGAACCTGGCCTGGAAGGCCGTGCCGAAGTCGCTGTACGTCGATGCGTCCGTATCGATCGCGGGCTTGGTGAAGAGCACGCCGTCCAATTCCGAGGTCGCGATCTCGAAGATGCGCGAGTCCTCGATGGCTTCCGAGGTCATGATCGGGCCGTCATAGCCAGCGTCCCGCAGCTCCTTGATCATGTGGCCGATCTCCGGGTACTGCCCGGCGATCCAGATATGTCCAGGCGCTGCCTGAACAGCCTCTTGGGCTTGACTCGGATATCCCGCGACGTCGCTCGCGTCGAATGCGATAGGTGCCCCGTCCACGGTTCCCGTGAGCTTCTCGTATTCCTCCACGAAAACATCCTTGAGCCCGGACGCATAGGCGTTGTTCTGGTACATCACGACGGTCTCCGACATCTCGAGGTCGTTGAACACCAACGAAGCCGCTTGGGTCCCCTGGATGATGTCGGAGGGGATGATGCGGAAGAAGTAATCTGATTGCCGGGGCCGCGTCAGTTCAGCCAATGTGGATGCGGGCGACATCAGCACCACTTCGCCCTCCTTCGACGGCGCGATGAGGGCAGCCGTGATGCCCGAAGCGAGCGCGCCGACCACGGCCTGGATGCGGCCCCCGGCGATCTTATCCTGGAACACCCGGGTCGCCTCCGACGGTTCGAGCTTGGTGTCACCGAAGTCGAGCTTCAGTTCCTTGCCGTTCACACCGCCCGCAGCATTGATCTCCGCCGCCGCCAGTTCCATTCCCTGCTTGGCCGATTCGCCAAGGGGGCCTGCGCCGCCCGAGAAGACCATAATGCCCCCGATCCAGACCTCGCCATCGAAACCGCCGTCGCCATCGCTGTCGTCAGTGGCGTCGTTCGTTCCCGCGTCCTCGTGGCAACCGGCCAGGAGGATGATGAGCATCATGAGCGCGACGAGCGGGGCGGGCTTCCAGGTTGTTTTCTCCAGGGCCATAGGGGTACGCCTCTTGTTCGGCGACAAACGGCCCTTGTCTTATATCCGTTGCCAAAGTCCGTTACGATGCAGCGGCTTCGGCGGGCTGTGTTTTTCGCGGCTTCCGCCGTCTTTTTGCCCCCGACCTGGACCGTGCGCCTGACCCACTCCGACCATCAACAGATAAAAGCTGCCAGCTTTTGCGCGACCCCATGCGGCCCTTGCCCCGCCACGCCACTGATGACCGGTGGGGCCGTTGGACCCGAAGCAGGCTCATCGTCGTTCTCTTCACGGTGCCGATCCTTACCGCCCTTGCGGTAACGGCGGAAGCGCAGGACGACCCCGAGAGCGTCGACCTCTTCTTCCGCCGCATTACGACCGTCGTCTGGGGGAACGGCACCACCTACAACGAGTTCCACGTTGACGCCAAGGCAGGCGATGCGGTCAATCTCACGGTGGCCGTTGGCGTGACACGCAACCGCCTGGTCGCGGAGCACGAAGCGTCCCTCCGCGTGCGCTTCTCCGGCAACGATACCGATGAGATTCTCGCTGAGGAACCGTTCCTGGTGGGCCCCAACTCGGGCAGCACGATCGTCCTCGCTGGCGTGAACCTCACCATTCCCCTCGACGCTGAAGGCCGCTACACGTTCCGATTCACCTTGGACGCCGGTGGCCTCGACCCGAACCTCGCGAGCAACGAGCGCTCTGTCCCGGTGCAGGTCGGCGAAGCGGGCGTTCTGGACCGTCTGCTCGGGACCTTCGCTGCCCGTATGCTCTCCATTTTCGTCTTGGCGGCGCTCACAGTGGCCGCCATCGCTTGGGTGATCGTCGCCCGCACCCCGAAGTTCCAGGAACGACGCGAAAAATGGCGCCTCCATTGGGAATCTTTCCTCGTCTGGTGGCTCCACCACCCCAACCACGCGCGCAACAAGGCGCTCCTTGCCAGCGCGACCGTCGTCCTCATCGTCCTTTGGCTCGTCACTTCGGAACACTTCCGTACGCCGACCACAGACGGGCTCCTGCGGCAAGCGCTCGTGGGTTTACGCATCGGCGCGCTATACGCGCTCATCGCCATCGGCTACACGATGGTCTACGGGGTCCTCAAGTTCATCAATTTCGCGCACGGTGAGATTTTCATGTGGGGTGCCTACTTCCTCTTCTTCCTCTCGGTCGACCAGAGCTGGATGCTCATCGTGGCCGCGTTCGGAGCCATCCTCCTCGCTGGCGCATTGGGTTTCGCCATCGAGCGCGTCGCCTACCGCCCCTTGCGCGGCCGCCCCCGCCTCACCCCGCTGATCACTGCCATCGGCGTCTCGCTTTTCCTACAGGCCGCCGCGCAACTCTTCTTCGGCACTGCCCCTCGCGGCATGGGTGCGGCCCTACGCGGGACCACCATGGGTGGCCGGCCGCTTGATGAAGTGCTCGCGACCGAGGTGTTCCGGCTCTTCGGGGTCCCCTTTTCTGTGCTCTCGCTCCTTATCCTCGGACTTTCGGTGGTACTCATGGTCGCCCTGCACCTCTTCGTCCGCTACAGCCGCTTCGGCAAGGCCATGCGGGCCGTCGCCGACGACATGGAGACCGCCTCCATCATCGGCATCAACACCGACCGTGTCGTCTCCATGACCTTCATCATCGGCAGCATGCTCGCGGCCGTCGCCGGCATCTTGTTCGCCATCCGCTTCACCATCTCCCCGACCACGGGGCTTCTCCCCGGCATCAAGGCGTTCACCGCCGCCGTCGTCGGTGGCATCGGGAACATCTACGGTGCTTT
>JAHWKR010000016.1 GCA_019347805.1 Methanobacteriota archaeon | reverse complement strand
CGTCGCCTCGATGCCGCGAAGATGCATCTGGTCGATGGGAGCGAGATCCTCGACCGTCAGGTTCGTCGGGTCCTTGCCCACCGCGGTGAGGGCATCGAGGATGCGCTCGACCAGTCCGTCGCGGGCATAATGCTGTCGCACGAGTGTGAGGTGGTCCGCCATTTCGTCACCGTGTCGGCAATGATGTCCGCGACAAGAGGGTTTACCCCCCGCAGTTCCGCCAACAAGGCCGCACGTCGACATGTCTCCTTGTCCGCGGAGGCGGGTGCCGTACGCCGCGTCTGGAAGGCGATCCAGGTGGCCGGCCACAGCATCCCGGTCCTGACTGGTCCCCATAAACTATGAGTACGCGTTGCCGGTCCGCGACCTCATGCGTACCTTGTTGGTCTGCCTCATCGCCCTGACCGTCACCGTCGCCGGATGCGCCGACGGACCCGACGAATCGGACGACGAACCCGTCGATCCCGACACGACCGGAGGCGACAACAACACCACCGAACCGCAAGTGGTCGACATCCAGGTCGCCGCCGTCGGCACCTATCCGGTGAACCCTGCCTTCGACCCCGCCACCCTCAGCGTCTCCGCCAACACGACCGTGAACCTCACCTTCACCAACAACGAAGAGAACCCGGCCGGCGCTCCGCACGACTGGGTGCTCGAAGGTGTCGAGGGCGTAGAGACCGAGGTCATCGGCACCGGAGAGAACACGACGATCGAGTTCGCCGCCCCTGCACCGGGCGAATACGCCTATTACTGTTCGGTCGGTAACCACCGCGACCTCGGTATGGAAGGCACCCTCACCGTCGGCTAGCGTCCGCCGAAGACCAGGTGCATCCCGCGCCGCTTCAT
Source organism: Methanobacteriota archaeon (assembly GCA_019347805.1). Taxonomy (GTDB): domain Archaea; phylum Thermoplasmatota; class E2; order JACPAO01; family JAHWKR01; genus JAHWKR01. The sequence goes on along the minus strand of JAHWKR010000016.1, from coordinate 57,799 downwards.
CGTCGTGCGCAGGCGCCAGCCGACCCAGAGCCCGATGGCGAGCCCCGACAGGTGCGCGAAGTTGCCGACACCGCTTCCGGGGTCGAAGGCCCCGAGGACGTCGATGGCAGCGAAGAGAAGACCGGCGACCCAGAACGGCATCGGAATGATGCCCCAGATGAGGATCTTCTCCTTCGGCATGACGACCATGAGGGCGCCGAAGACCATCATGATGGCGCCCGACGCCCCGAGCGCCCCGACGTCCTGGCCGAAGAGGTACCACTGCAGCAAGGCCTGCAGGACCCCGGCGATGGCACCGGCGAGGAAGAAGAGGACCAGGAAACGTTTCCAGCCGATGAGCCGTTCCAGGATGGGCCCGAAGAAGAACAGGACGAGCCCGTTGAAGAGGATGTGCGCGATGCCGGCGGGACTGTGGCTCAAGGTCGAGGTGATGAGCGTCCACGGCTCGAACGGCCAATGCATGTCGATGACGAAGAGCCGCTGGAAGAGCGCCGCGTCGGCCGTGGCCAGGACGACGAGCTCGGCGATGTAGAACGCCACGATGGCACCCAGGATACCGTAGGTGGCGAAAGGCTGCCATTCACGCTGCTGTGCCATGTAGTAGGACGGGCGTCGGCTGAAAGGCACGGAGGGCGGCAGGAAGCGGTCGTTTCTTATGCTGTCGGTCGTGCCTTCGGGCGTCTCACCTACGTTCGAGTCGCCTAATCCGTTCTTCGAGCGGCGGGTGGGTGCTCCAGAGGTTGTCCTTCAGGGCACGCTTCCACGGATTGGCGATGTAGAGGCTCGCCGCGGTCTTGCTGCCCTTCGGGTCGTCCGGCAGGTCGCCCTGGATCTTGCGGAGCGCGGAGGCAAGTCCCCCAGGATTGCGCGTGAGGTAAGCCCCGGACGAGTCGGCGAGGTATTCGCGTTTACGCGACATCGCCAGGTAGGTCATGCGCGCAAAGAGCGGGGCGAGAATGGCGAAGAAGATGGCGACAAGGACGATGACGATCTGCCCCGCGCCCCCTTTCCCGCCGCGCCCGCCGCGGCCGGTCAAGGAACCATAGAACGCCATGCGGACCAGGATCTCCGCCATGAGCGCGATGGCACCCACAACACCCACTGTGACGGTCGCCAAGAGGACGTCGCGGTTCAGGATGTGGCTGAGCTCATGCGCGAGCACACCCTCCATCTCCTCCCCGTTCAACTGTGCCATGGCGCCGGTGGAGACGCAGATGATCGCTTCCTCGACCTTCTTCCCCGCGGCGAACGCATTGATGTCCTTCGACTCCTGCACATAGACCTTGGGCGGCTTCGACAGGCCCGCGGCGATGCTGAGCTCCTCGACCTTGTAGGCCAAGAGTTTCTCCTCACGCACCTTCATGTTCACCGGCCGGGCCTCTGTCGCCCGGATGACCTCGGCGACCGACATGTTGTAGGTGACGAGGATGTAGAGGGCGGCGGCGAAGACGGCGATGACGGCGGCGAAGCCGAGCGGGAGGCTCCCCCCGAACCAGAAGAAGCGCGCGATGACCGCGATGGCATAGACCATGGCGGTCATGATGAGGAACATGAGCACCACCACGTAGACGGTCTGCCGCTTGTTGCGGGCGATCTGGTCCTCGAGGAGCATGGAGGGCATTTTGTCATCCCGGGGGCCGTTGTGGCCGCCCTACCCGAAGCTGACCTTCGGCACTTCCCGCGTCTCGGGCGGCGCTTCGAGCATGGCCCGTTCCTTGCGTCCCATCATGCCGGCGAATAGGTTGCCGGGGAAGGTCTCGACGGCGTTGTTGTAGCCCAGGACCGAGTCGTTGTAGTGCTGGCGCGCGAAGGCGATCTTGTTCTCCGTGTGGGTGAGTTCGTCCTGGAGTTGCAGGAAGTTGGTGTTCGCCTTGAGGTCGGGGTAGGCCTCGGAGACGGCGAAGAGCGTCTTCAGCGCGCCGGTGAGCATGTTGTCCGCCTCCATGTTCTCCTGCGGCGTCTTGGCCTGCATGAGCGCCGTCCGTGCCTTGGTGACCGACTCGAGCGTCTCCCGTTCGTGCTTCATGTAGCCCTTCACGGTCTCCATGAGGTTCGGGATGAGTTCGGCACGGCGACGCAACTGGACGTCGATCTGCGCCCAGGCGTTGTCGATGCGGTTCTCGTACCGGATGATGCGGTTGAAATAACCGACCATCAGGATGACCAGGATGGCGGCAAGGAGGATGATGACGACCCAGGCCCAGAGGGGCATGGGCGGCGCCACGCCGGCCCGTCTCAAAGCCCTTCCGAGAGGCCCTCCGTTGTGCATCATGCTACAACATGGCTTATATGCCGGTGCCGGGCTCCCTTGAGCAGGTGTGTGCATGAGTCGCCAAAAAAGCACCCGGAAAGCCTTGACGACGACCTTCGTGGCCGCGATGGCTGTGGGCCTCTTCTTGTTGGCAGGTCTGCCGGCCGCCCATGGTGAGACGGTCGCCGTGGCGACGCCCCGAGGCGGCGCGACCACCGCTGCGGCCGCGGATGCGACCGTGTCTGTCGTCAACTTCGAGTTCGTCGACGACTCGACCGGTACGCCGGTGACCGCGGTCTCACCCGGTACGACAGTGACTTGGGTGTTCGAGCAGGGTGTCCACTCCTCGACGGAAGGCGCCTCGGCGGTCTTCCTGTCGACCCCGGCCGTCTGGGACTCCGGCGTCATCCTGCCGAGCGATTCCCCGAACACGTTCTCGAAGACCTTCGACTTCCCGGGCGCCTTCGCCTATTATTGCAAGGTGCACCCGGACACCATGAAGGCGACCTTGATCGTGGCCTGATCCGCAGCTGTGGATTCCAGCATCACACTCACCTTCGCGGCCAGTCGGGTGTCAAGAGCGGACCTTCCGACTCGGGCCAAACGTGCAGCCACGGCTGCGGCAAGGGGGCCACCTACACACAGGCTTTGGATTTATCCGGTGTGCACCTACCACGGGGTCGTGCAACCCGACCATGCCGGGCATGATCACCGTGGCGGCCTAGGATGGCGCGACGACCTTGATCTGGTTCTGGGACGCGGTCGGCTTGCCCATCGTCGTCGAACCCGGATGCACGTCACAGAAGTACCAGTAGGTGCCCGCAGTGGTGAAGGTGATCGGCGCGCTCTCCTCGCCCACATCGATCTGAGCGGTGCGCCAGTCCGGCGGGTCGGTGCAGGCGTCCTGCTGTTGGGCCGGGTCGGGACAATCGACCGCGGAATGCTCAACGTCGCCCTTCTGATCCTCGTTCCTCCACACCACGGAATCGCCCAGGGTGATGGTGATGTTCTGCGGTTCGAAGAAAGAGGTCTGACCCTCGCCGGTCTTGAACGTCTGGCCTCCGACCGAGACCACCTTCATCCCGATGGAGACGATATGGGTCGTGCCGCCGGTGGCGCCACCGCCCTTGACCTCGATCTCGATGATGTCGCTCCACACTTCGGTGTCGCCGTCGACGGCGTGGGCCCGTACATAGACCGTGCCCGCCTCATCGACCGTGAACGTGACATTGAACGTGCCGGGCGCGTCGACCGAGTCCTGCCGCCCTTCGATGGTGCCGTTCGCGGCCTGGGCCGGGGTGAAGGTCGCGTTCGACCAGACGATCTCGGTGCGGTCGACCGTGATGGCCTCCCCGGTCGTCGTGCGCAACTCCCACGTGATGTTGAGTTCCTCGCCCGCGTTCGCCTCCGTGGTGTGGTTCACGATGGCCGCCGCAGAGAGCGCCGGTTCCTCCTCCGGCGGCTCTGTCGGTGTCGGCGAGGGCGACGTCGTCGTGGTGGTGGTCGGCGTCCCCGTCGTGGTCGGCGATGACGTCGGATCCGGGTCGTCGTCCCCGCCACCGTCCAGGGCATGGCAACCGGCGAACAGCGTGACGGACCAGACGAGGGCCAGGAGGACCGCGGACTTCATCGAGCGCGCGATTCGGTACGGCATAGAAGACCCTTCTGGCAACGACCACGAACATCCGACGGTCGGGCGGGACCGGCAGCGGCGCGACCGGCCCACCCTGGCGCGCCTGCGCATGCACCTTGCGAACCCTTCGCAGAACCCCCGAATGGGTACCTTGCGGTTAAAAAGGAGAAGGGTCTACGCGGCGCCGCCCGACCTGGCGGGTGCCCGGTCTTCTCCGGCAGAAGAGGATCCCCATGACGACACAGACGGTCACGAAGGGTTTGGAAGGCGTGATCGCCGCCGAGAGCGCGGTCTGCCTCATCGACGGCGAGGCCGGAGAACTCAGCTACCGCGGCTACGACATCCACGACCTGGTGCAAGGCTCCTTCGAGGAGACCGTCTTCCTGCTCTGGAACGACCGCCTCCCGGCCAAACGCGAACTCGAGGAATTCCGGGCCGACCTCGCCCGCCACCGTCCGCTCGACGACCGGCTCATCACCTTCATGAAGGGACTGCCGGCGGAAGCCGCCCCGATGGACGTCCTCCGCACCGTCGTCTCCGCCATACCCGTCTCCAAAGGCGTGTCGCAGATCGAGACCGACGAAGCGAGCGTCAAGGAGGCCGCGATGGACCTCACCGCGCAGTTCCCCACCATCGTCGCCGCCTGGGAACGCATCCGCAGTGGCGAAGAGCCCATCGCCCCCGACCCCGAGCTCTCCCACGCGGCCAACTACCTCTACATGATGCGCGGCGAGAGACCCGGCCCGGTCGCCGAGCGCGCCATGGACGTCGCCCTCATCCTGCACGCCGAGCACGGCTTCAACGCCTCCACGTTCAGCGCGCGCGTCACCTCCGCCACCGTCACCGACGTCTACACCGCGGTCACCTCCGCCATCGGGACGCTGAAAGGCCCGCTCCATGGTGGCGCGAACGAAGGCGTCATCAAGAACCTCCTCGAGATCGGTGACATCGACAAGGTCGAGGAATGGGTACGGCAGAAGCTCGCCGCCAAAGAGAAGATCATGGGCTTCGGCCACCGTGTCTACCGCACCATGGACCCGCGTGCGGTCCACTTGCGCAAACTGTCGCAGGAACTCGGCGAAGAGGCCGGCACCACCAAGTGGTACGAGATGTCGGTCAAGATGATGGAGGCGGTCAAGGAACAGAAAGGCCTCAACCCGAACGTCGACTTCTTCAGCGCCTCGACCTACTACACGATGGGCATCCCCACCGACCTCTTCACGCCGACGTTCGCCGTGTCGCGCATCGCCGGTTGGAGCGCCCACATCATGGAGCAGCTCGCGGACAACCGGCTCATCCGACCCCGCAGCCGCTACATCGGCCACAAGGACCTGGAATACGTGCCGGTCGAAAAGCGGCAGTGATGCGCGGATACGCCGGGTCTGCAGCCCCCGCCGACCTGCCGGTCGCCGCACAAAGCTTCCGGGGCGGCCGCCGTGCTCCCCAGGGGCAACAACTCCCTTGCCAAGGTTGAAAAGCCCCCTTTCCTTTCGACAAGACGGTGATTTCCAGGTGGTCCCGAAAAGATCTCCAGCGAAGGCCCTGTCATTGATCGTCCTCACGGCGCTCCTCCTGTCCACTTTGCCGTACGGGTCCGCGGGCCCGTCGCCCCTTGGCGACGACGACGCGGGCTCCGGCACCGACGCGGGGGATTACGAAAGCGACGCGCTTCCCATCGTCCCCGGTGCCTACACCGGACGCCTGTCGCCTGTCCTCGATCCCGCCGACTGGTATGCGTTCAATGTGACGGCCGGTCAAGGGATCACGGCCAGGGCCGAGCCGACGCTCTTCGGCCCTGACTGGTATCTGGTCGGGCCTCAGGAGTCCTATTGGATGAGCAGCCGGCGGGACACGAACGTGCTGGCTGATGAGGACGCCACCTGGTACATCGGAGTGGAGTCGTACTGGCTCTACAGTGCGGGCGCCGGCGACTACGGCTTCTCGCTCACCCTGGTCGACCTCCCGATCCAGAACGACGCAGGGAGCGGCCGGGACGCGACCCGCAACGACCCGGTGGCGCTTCCCGACGGCACCTCCAACGCGACCCTGAACAAGTTCGACACCCGCGACCAGTTCGTCTTCGACGTCATCGGTACTGAACTCATCCAGGTCGAGATCACGACGAACATGACCGACTTCAAGATCGCCTGGCTCAGTTCGGCTGAATGTTGTGACTCCGTGTCCGATGGCGGTGGTGGTGACCTCTTCCTTGAGAAGACGTTCACCGACACCACGGTCCGGCTCAGCCTCGCGATCTACGAGTTCTTCGATGAGGTCAGCGGTGGCGACTACCAGATCACCCTGGTCCGCACGACGGTCGAGGAACTCCCGCTTCCAGACCTTGTCATCACGAGCCTCGTCGAACACCGCCGACCGATCACGACCGATTTCGGAGAGGCCCCGAACAACGTCAACGAACGCCGGCTCATCGAGGTCGAGGTGACCAACCAAGGGGCTCAAGACGCAGAGAACGCCCACACCGGCGTCAGCTTCATATGGGGTCATGACCCGGACCCGCACCGCTACGGAGGCTATTGGTATGATGCCTCGAGGACCATCGACGTCCCCGCAGGCGAGAGCCGCACGTTCACGGTGATCTGGGACACGACGTTCGAGATCGGCGACTACACCATCGTGGCGACGGCCGACATCCACGACCGCATCCTCGAGGCCGAAGAAGAGAACAACGGCGCCCACATCTACACCTACGTGCGCGTCGGCGGCCTTCTCTAGCCGCGCCTTGCCCTTTCTCTTCCTGACTTTCCCCTTTTTTCGCTTCTGCGACCCGACCCCATCGTCGATCGTCACTGCGCCGGGCGGCGACGCATCCCGGACCTGAACGTCCAGAGGCTCGCCGACCTTTACCACGGGCCCGGACGGCATGTGGCTGAACGGGGCTGGAACGCTTCCCGGCCGCTCCGCTCGAGCATCGACCGCGGCCGCGCCCCTCGGGCACAGCCGCTAGAGAACAGGCGTCGAGGACTACTCGTCCTTGCGCTTCAGCACCCGCACGGACTCGCCACGCACGGTGATGGGGATCGGCACGAGCGCCTCGAAGAGCTCGACGGTGATCTCCTCCTTCGTGTCGTCGATGCGGGTCACCTTCGCCTTCTCGCCCTTGAACGGACCGGCGACGAGTTCGACGATGTCGCCCTCGGCGATCTTCGCGACCGCGGAGACCGGCGTGAGGAAATGCTCCACCTGCTCGAACGGCACCTCGCCTTCGAGCAGACTGCGCGCATAGGAGATGGGCCGGATCATCTGGCTCAAGGTCTCGAAATCCTGCGCCTCGACGAAGACATAGCCGCGCAACTCCTGCGGCGCGAGGATGGATGCGATGCCTTGGTTCTTCTTGCGGATCTTGCCCGCGAGTTGGTCGGCGACATTCCGCTCCTGGCCGACCTGCGTCTTGATCGTGTAGATCTTGGGACGCTCCTCTTCCGGGATCTCGGGGCGCTTGGGCTCCTCGGCCTCCGCCTCTTCCTTCTTCGGCAGCTTCGGGGGCGCCTGGGGCTTCTCGGGTTCCTCGAGGATGCCGAGCCCGTCGTCGTCACTGGACAAATGATCACCTAAGAAAATGCCCCATGGGGGCAATCGTCGTGTAGAAGGGTACCCTATAAATCCTTTGGGAGGGCGGCGTGAGGGGGTTGCGCAGGGGTCGGTCTGTAGAACCTACCGACACACCCCGCACATGGCCGCGACCCGTCTCGCCGTCATCCCGCCGCCGTACCAGTCTTGATGTATGCCCGCGATGTGACCTTCCCCCATGGCGGTACAAGAGCTCCACACGGTCGAATGCAGCCGCTGTGGACAGAACGCGGAGACGCCCTTCGAACCGGAAGGGCGCCCCGTCCTATGCGAGACCTGCTTCGTGACCACCCGACCCGACCATCGGTTCTAAGGCCGCCTGCGGTGGCCCCGGCCGATGCCCGAGGCGAGGCGGGCCGGTCCCCATCAGGTGGGCCCCTTCCCCTCCGGCGACCGGTCGTATAAGAGGCGGTCCGACACAAACCTTAAGCACACCCAACCGGACTCCGGCACCCCGTGGTGCCCATGTCCCAGGTCTACTGCACAAAAACGTCCAAGGTCGGCACGAGCCGCCACATCGCGCTCGGCATCGTCCTCCTGTTCCTCATCGGGCTCGTCCCGTCGACGACCGCCCTCCCGACCCCCGGGTTCAACGGCGAGGCCTCGGACGCGGTGGTGGGCCGCATCTTCCCCGAAGCGCTCCAGACCAACGACTACATCGGCTTCTTCGAAGCCCTCGACGGGATCAATCTCCTCGAGGAGCGCTTCCCTGGCTGGGTCACCTACAGGGAGACGGGCCAATCCTATGGCCTGAACAACCCCGCCGGCGGCCGTGACACGTTCCCCGTGATGATCGTCGAGGTGACGAACCCCGACTCGCCGATCGCCTACGATGACAAGGTGCAACTGCTCTTCATGCTCAGCATCCACGGCAACGAGAAGGGCGGACGCGAAGGCGGCCTGCGCATCATCGAGGACTTCGCGCGCGGCATGGGCATGGCGCAATGGACACAGCAGAACGGCGCCGGCAACGGCACGATGCGTGACTACCTCGACTTCATGACGCTCATCTTCCTCTTCCCCAACCCCGACGGCTGGGCCCACGACGAGCCCCAATACCTCACCGGCACCGTCGAGGCGGATCCCTCTTCGACCGTACCGGTCGACCCGAAGTGCGGCAACGGCGTCGTCTTCTACTGCCGGACGAACGGCCGGGCCGTCGACCTCAACCGCGAGGTGCCGACGACCGGCTGGTACCACGAACCCTACTCCGCGCTCTCCGAACCCGAGTCGCAGGCGTTCGCCAACTTCGTCATCGAGAACTACAAGAACCTCGTCGCGGCGACCGACATCCACGGCATGCTCTGGGACGACCACTATGTCCTCACCCTCATGCCGGCCGGACAGGCCGACCCGCACAAGATGACGCAGTCGACGCGCATGGCGGAACTCCTCAAGGAGCGCCTCAACACCGACCCCGAGTTCAGCGAATACCGCGCCGCCGAGGTCCCCGGTGCATGGGGCGGCGACGTCAACGACTGGGGCACCGTCTGGGACACCATCAGCTACACAGATTCCGGCTTCAACGGCGACTGGTTCTTCCAGAACAACGGCCTCGACGTCCCTGGGTACGACATCGAACTGGCCTACAACCACATCACGTTCGACTCACAATACGAACTGGGGGCCTACTTCAACCACCTGCACATCCAGAGCACCCGGCAGATCATCGGTACCTTCATGGACGCCATGGCGCAGGACCTGCAGGTCGCCATCGACGTCAAGGGCACCAAGACCGCCGTCCTGGCCAACCCCGTCGTCGTCACCAACACCGACGACACAGAGCCGCTCGGCGGCTGGGCCGCGGAGAACCCCTTCGACGACGCCTGGGACTACGCCAACAACGACTTCTACGCCGCCCCGCAGGACTACTGGACCGAACTGAAACCCTACCTCAAGGACGAGGACGCACCCGGCGTGCTCGACGAGCTCAACCCGGTCGACATCACCGCCAAGAAGCTCGCCCGCTACAGCAGCCTCGTCATCCCCGGCTCGGCCATCCAGACCATCGAGAACGACACCGCCAAGATCCAGGTCATCTATGACTGGGTCCAGGCCGGCGGCCACCTCGTCCTGACCGACTCGGCGCTCAAGTACCTCGCCAAGGCGGGTGTGACCGGTGAGGACGGTGTCGACGTCGTCAACCTCTACGCCGGCTACTCGAACTTCTTCGACCGCAGCCACCCGCTCGTCTCGCCCATCCGCGGCATCGCGCGCCAGCTCTACGAACCCGTGCCGCTCGGCTTCAGTGTCCGCTCGAACGCCGCGCCCAACTGGTTCGTAGAGGAATCGGCGCTCCCAGAAGGCAGCACCAAGCTCGGCTGGGTGCCCATCCCGCAAAGCGGCGACGACGACGGACTGCCCTGGTTCGTCCCCGACCCCGAGCCGCCGGGCGCGCCGGACACCAGCAACATCAACGTCGGCGAGATCCCGCTCGGCGAAGGCCGCATCCGCTTCATCGGCAGCCTCCTCCCCGACCCGAGCGAAGAGTTCTACCACCCCTACGGGCTCGACTCTTACGCCACCACGTACTCGGGGAACCACCTGATGCGCCTCTTCCTCGACTGGGAGCAGGTCTTCGAGGCGCCCCCCGCCCTCGTCACCCTCAAAGGCGTCTCCTACACGCCACCGCAATCGGTGCTCCCCAACAGCGCCGGCGGCGACAAAGAGGTCGACGAGAAGGAATCGCCCGGCATCGCCCCGCTGACGGCGCTGCTAGCGCTCGGAGCGGCGGTCTTCCTGGCGCGGAAGCGCCGGTGAACCCGCAAGGCGACGGGATGGGGTGGGGGAAGGGGCGCAGCCCCTTCCCCCCCACACCCATCCCCGTGTGGTATCACCCCTCCCACCTCCGGCACGACGTGCCCGGGCACCCGGAACAACCGGAACGCATCGAGACCATCCTGCGCGCCTTGGCCGCGGAAGACGGGCTCGTCAGCCTCGAGACGGCGCCACCGGCGTCGCGGGAGACACTGCTGGGCGTCCATCCCGCCGAACATCTCGACCGCATGGAACGCGCCTGTCGTGAGGGCCGTCCCGCCGGGCCCGAAGCGTGGACCTGCAAGGAATCGTGGCCCGTCGTCCTCGACGCCACCGGTGCCGCATGCGCCGCCGCCGACCGCGCCGCCACCGGCACCCCCTCCGTGGCCCTGGCCCGCCCGCCCGGACACCACAGCGGCAAGGACTTCGCCATGGGATTCTGTCTGGTCAACCACATCGCCGTCGCCGCGCACCACCGCACGACAAAGGGCGACCGGGTGATGATCGTCGACATCGACGTCCACCACGGCAACGGCACCGAAGACGTCTTCTGGATGCGCGACGACGTCCTCTACGTCAGCCTCCACCAGGCGCCCTTCTATCCCGGCACCGGCGCGGTGACCGACCGCGGCCTCGGCGACGGCGAAGGCCACACGGTCAACGTCCCGCTCCCACACGCCACCGGCCACCACGGTTGGCTGCACGTCGCCCGCGAAATCGTGTGGCCCCTCATCGACCGCTACGGGCCCGACCTGGTCCTCGTCTCCGCCGGCTTCGACGGCCACCACGCCGACCCCCTCGCCTCGCTCAGGCTCACAGCGGAGACCTACCAGCGCTTCTTCCACGACCTCGTCGCGCGGACGCCCCACGTCGCGGCGGTGTTGGAAGGCGGCTACGACCTCGACACGCTCGCGCGCTGCAGCGTCGCGATGGTGGCCGGGATGAGCGGACGGGATGGTCCGGTCGATCCGCCCGTCGCGGAAGGGGCCGACCCGTGGCCGGCGCTCTCGAAAGCCATCGGCAAGGTGCACGGGGCGCAGTGGGGGATTGGTGCCGCACCGCCTGCGGCGTGAACCTCAGCGCGTGACCTGGAAGCGTGACTCGTCGCCCTCGACCGGCTTCGTGGTCGTCTCCACCTTGTCGACCCGGGCGGCGTCGGGGCCTTTGTGGCACCACTGGACGAAGCGTTCGACCTTGTCGGCGGGACCCTGCACCTCCGCGACGACACTGCCGTCGGGATCGTTCTTGATCCAGCCGGTGACACCGCCGAGACGCTCCGCTTCCTGGCGCGCCGAATCGCGGAACCAGACCCCCTGCACCTTGCCCGTGATGCAGAGCTTACGGCGCACGGTGTCCTTGCCGACCTCCTCGGAAGTGGTCCTCGTCACGTCGGTCATGAGAGCCACTCAGCGGGTCACGGTTCTTGAGTCCCGCGCACCCGGCAAGTGGACATGACGCCAATGCGCCACGGATCACCCGGACGGTCGGTCTCAGACCCCGACGACGACATGGCGACCGGAGTCGCCTTGCATGTCGAACACACCGACCCAGTTCCCGGTCATGGCGTCGTACTCGTTGTGCTCGTAGTTGAGATGGAGGTTCACGGTGACGACGCTGTGCGGGCCGAGCGCGGTCGGCGGGACCACGACCTCGAGACCGGCCTGACGGGACTCTGCAGAGAACCTGCAGGCGTGCGTGTCCCAGTCGTTGCAATTGTCCATGAAGATCGACCTGCTTTGACCATAGCTCGCGCCGCCCTCGATGTTGACGTTGAGGGTCGCATAGACCATGAACATGATATCGGTCGCGGGGCCCAACTCCGGGCGGTCGATCGCCGCCAAGGCCGTAAAGCGCGTCCCGATCTCGGTCGAGACGAACGTATGGCCGTCCGTCGCCGCGACGCTGCGGCCCGCCTGCGTCGCTGTGATGGTGCCGCCATCGAAGGAATCGGCGACGACGAGGTCATCGGTGACGAACGCGACCGGCTCAGGCACCGCGACGATGGTGAGCGGAGCAGACGAGGTCGCCTGGCCGACGAGCGAACCACCGCCCTGTTCGGAGCGCCATACCGACGTGTCGAGGACGATGGTGAGGCCGCGTGCGACCTCCGGGACGCGGAGCGTCAGCTCGAGAACGCCCGTCACATTGAACGCGCCGCTCGTCGTGGCCTGGTGGGACACCGCCTCGGTGCCGACCTGACCTGTCGCGGCATGGACGCGCAGATAGGCGACGTAGTTGTACTGCGCACCTGTCGACGGCCCTTGAGCGTCACTGAACCCATAGGACGCCTGCAACGTCACCTCGGAACCGGGAGCGACAAGAAGACCGCCATCGGCCGCCGCGTACGGAACAAGGTCCGTCACACCCAACATCCCGACATCGACCACGGTCGCCGGAGGCTGGACCGTCGGCAGGCCGACAACGGACGACGCCTGGGCGGCCGAGAGGAGAACGATCGCGAAGCTGAGGAACGGACGGATACACACACCACGTGCCATAGCCTTGTCAATCTGGCTCCGGTAGATAAGGGGACAGGGGCACCGATGCCAGGGGAGGGTGGGCCCGGGGATCCGCGGCGGGCGGGCTGGGTGGTGGCACAAGACCCTTCTGCACCCGCAGTGTGGACGCCACCCCGAGCGCCCTTCTGGGAGACTTATATATCTCCACCCCTCTCGCACATCTGCACTCTACAGCCGCCCGAGGAGGACCTGTTCTCAGGCCCGACTTCCGAGCCGACAGGCCGGGTGGCGAGGAGGTTCGTCCACCATGAAGGACCTCATCCGCGAAGCGCTCGCCCGCGCCGACGCCGAGACCCGCCGACCCGCCCAGGCCCAGCCGACCGCCCAGACCGTCACGGCGCCCCGCGCCCGTGGCTCGACGGGCGACCGCACCGACGACGACCTCACCCGCGTCCTCGAAGGCCTCACCACCCGCATTAAGGTCATCGGATGCGGCGGCGGCGGCACGAACACCATCGGCCGCTGCATCGCCGAAGACCTCGGCGACGTCGAACTCATCGCCGTCAACACCGACGCGCAACATCTCCTCACCGTCAAGGCCGACCGCAAGGTCCTCATCGGCCGCCACATCACCCGCGGCCTCGGCGCCGGCTCCCTACCCCAAGTGGGCGAAGAGGCCGCGCTCGAGAACGTCGACGACCTCCGACAGGCGCTCCAAGGCTCCGACATGGTGTTCGTCACTTGCGGCCTCGGCGGCGGGACCGGCACGGGTTCCGCGCCTGTCGTGGCGAAAGTGGCCCGTGACGTCGGCGCCCTCACAATCGCCATCTGCACGATCCCCTTCACGATGGAAGGCGCCGTCCGGATGGAGAACGCCGAAGCCGGGCTCGCCCGCCTGCGCGACGTCTGCGACACCGTCATCGTCGTCCCCAACGACAAACTCCTCGAGATCGCCCCCAAGCTCCCCCTCGGCGCGGCCTTCAAGGTCGCAGACGAAGTGCTCATGCGCAGCATCAAGGGCATCACCGAGATGATCACCAAACCCGGTCTGGTCAACCTCGACTTCGCCGACCTCAAGACCATCATGAAACGCGGCGGCGTCGCCATGATCGGACTCGGTGAGAGCGATGGCGAGAACCGCGCCGTCGACTCCTGTCTGGAAGCGCTCAACTCGCCGCTCCTCGACGTCGACATCTCCGACGCGGCCGGCGCCCTCATCAACGTCGTCGGCGGTCAGGACATGTCCATCTCCGAATCGGAACAGGTGGTGCGCGAGATCCACAGCCGCATCTCGCCCGACGCCCGCATCATCTGGGGCACCAGCATCGACCCCGACCTCGGCAACAAGATGCGCACCATGCTCGTCATCACCGGCGTCAAATCGAAGCAGATTCTCGGGCCGAGCGCCGCCAGAAGGCGCAAAGAGCACGAGAAATTGGGCGTCGATTTCGTGCTCTAAGGCCGCCCGAACCCACAGCTCGGACAGATCGGCTTGATCCCACGTAGGGCCTCGACGACGTTGGCGCAGCTCGGGCACTTCAAGCGCACGAGGTCGCTCTCCGGCTCGGCTGGAGCCTGCAGTGGCGACCGTGCCGGTGGTGCCTCTTGTTGTGTGACCGGCGGCTGCCAACCCGGTCCGGCCTGTTGCATACCCGCCCAGCGGGACACCTGTTGCGTCTGTGGGTATGGCGCTCCAGCGCTCCATCTCGGGCCCTGGTGCACCGGTTCTTGAAGTTCCCCTGCGGCGGCGCCGACGGGATAGGCCTCCGGCAAGGGGTCCGGCTTGAGTCTTGTGGAGAAGCGCGCGACAAGCAATGTCGCCGTTCCGAGCGATGCGACCGCCGCCAGAGAGATCCATCCGCCCCAGGAGGGCGCGAACCCTTCCGCGTTCACCGCCGCCGCGGCGCCGTCCATGTGCAGGGCATAGGCCAGGGCATGGACGAGCGTGACAACGGCCAGGATCTGTGCGCTGCGCTTCGTGTCCGACGCCCCGCGCCACATCCAGATCGCGATCGGCAGGAGCGCCACGAGGGCGACATAGTGGAGGATGAACGCGATCTTCAGGTCGAGATGCCCGGCGCCGTCCACCTCACCCGCGAACCAGGTGCCCGAGTCCGAGCCGGCGGCGAGGTCCCGCGAGAATCCCCACGGATAGGTGTCGATGCTCTGTCCCCCGACGAGCCCGAGGCTTCCCCACGGAAGGACCTGGCCGAGGACCAAGAGCGCGACCGCGGCGACGACCGCCATACCGGCGGCATACTCCGGAGAGCCATGGGAAGCGTCGCCGTCCGCTGGCGGTCTTGGAGCGGTCAACGCGACGATGAGCGCGACAACAGCCGCGATCCCGGCGATGACCATGGCGACGAGCACCTGCATCGGGACGCCGACCTGACCATCCGGGGTCGCCGCCGCGAGGGCGGACGGCACCGCGACAAGGAGGATCAGGAGAGCGAGGAGGCCGGACCAGACCATGGTTGCGGTACATCGGTCGGACTCATACGATTTTCCACAGGGCCTTCGGGCCGAAGGGCCATGGGCCGTAGGGCCGGGGCTTTCAAGGGATACCGGTCGCGGTTCGACACGCCCGCCAGAAACTATATCGTTCCGAAGGCCCGATGAAGCGACGATGACCAGGTGGGTCAAGCCGAGCGTCCTCGCCGCGCTCCTTCTCGCCGTCGCGCTCTCCGGGTGCACCTCGGACGACACGGGCAGCGATGAGGACGACGACCCCAGCGAAGACCCGTTGGACCCGCTCGACCAATGGAATGCGTATCTCGCCGACCGCGCGGCAGGAGGTTCCATGCTCGTGCCCCGCATCCACGACGCCGGCATCGAAGGCGAACGCGTCGTGGTCGCCGTCATCGACTCCGGTGTCCACGCCCACCACGAACGGTTCGCACGACCGGAGACGTTCGCGCCCGGCACGCTCGACGTCGCGGCGACCGACAGCGCCACCGGGCTCCCGCCACTCTACGTCCCCCTCCCCTTGCTTCCCGGCGACGATCCCGACATCGTCCCGGAGATCGTGCAACCGAAGACGCTCTACCGCTTCGCCGGCACGAACCTCCTCTACTACAGCGTCCTCGATGAGGTCACCGCCCTCGACCCCGACGGCCACGGCACCGCCACCGCCGGCGTCGTCGCCGAGAACGCCCCCGACGCCACCATCGTCCTCGTCCAGACCGACACCGGGTTCCTTGAACCGGCCATCGAATGGGCCGTCGCCCAACCCTGGATCGACATCATCTCGGTCAGTTGGGGTTGCCAAGCCAACTGCGCCTGGTACGCCCCGCTCGCCAAGAGCGCCGATCCGCTCGACGTCGAACGCGAGATCAAGGCGACCCGCGCCGCATGGGCCACCGGAAAACTGATCGTCTTCTCCGCCGGCAACGACCCGACACCACACGTCACCGACTATCACGATGGACCGCCATGGGTCGTGAGCGTCGGCGGCGCCGATCCTTACCGCAAAGGCGAGGCATGGATGGCCTCCAAAGCACCCGATGTGCTCGCCAACTACACCGCCATCGCACCGCGCTCGGGTACCGACGACGGCTATGTCGCGGTCCCCGGGACGAGCTTCTCGGCACCCGTCGTCGCCGGCGCGCTCGCCGACGCCGTCCTGCGGCTCCGCAGCGGCACAGGCCACATCGGCGGCATCCAGGACGGCGCGCTTGTCGCCGCAGGCGAGACGACCTGGCGCAACAGCGACGTTCGCGACGCGTTGAACCGCACCGCCCGCTACTGGACCACCACCGATCATGATCCGACGGCGGACCATCCCGCCCAAGCGCCGGAAGACCCGCTCTTCGCCCTCGATGCCGGCGTCCCCATCAATCCCGCGGCCCCATGGCTGCAGATGGGATGGGGTTACATCGACGGCACGACCGGACGCGCGATGGCAGAAGGCCTCATGGGTGGGACACTACCGGATAAGCCGGCCGAGGCCCACACCTACCGCGACCAGGTGCAATCCGCGCGCGAGACGCTCTGGTCCTAGGTCTTCCACGCTTTGCCCGAGTCACGCTCGATGGTGCCGACCCGGAGCGCATATGAATCGTACCACTGCATCCTCCCCTTCGCCTGCGCCTCGAGATGCTCCACGTCGCGCTTCCACACCTGGATGGAACCCTCGTCACGCCAATAGGAGACCGTGATGCCGAAGCCGTCCGGGCCGCGCGCTGATTCGACACCCAGGAAGCCATCCTGCTTCGCGGCGAGCGCGACCATCCACTCCGACGTCTCCCCATAACCGTCGTCGACCGATGAGCGCTGGCTCGTGAAGACCACGACGAGATAGGGCGGCTCAGGGGTGATGGCAGGCTCGGCCATGTGCCCCGCGAAGCTTCCGACTCTTTTGAGCCTTGCAATCGAGACCGTTCGGTCTCACCCCGACACGACCAAAAAAGGGTTCATCCCCCACGCTTTGGTGCACCCATGCGCGCCTGGTGGCTCCCCGCCCTCCTCGTGGCCCTCATCACGACCCTCGCCCTCCCCACGGACGCCCAGGAGGACGACGATGTCGAAAGCCGCGTCGACCTCTGCATCATCACCTATCGACCCTTCGCTGATTTCCGCACCATCAAGGTCGAGGCCGACCAGGTCGTCTCCGACGAGAACATGACCGCCCTCCTGGACGAGGTCGACTCGGACGACGACGGGACCATCACGAGCCAAGAGGTCGCCGCCTACGAAGACCGCTCACAGCACACCGAACGCGATTTCGAGGCGCTGGGGAAACACAAACTCGTCGTCGACCAGGACGCCCCTAGATCTGTCGATTTCCGCACCGTCCTCCGGAACTTCGAAGGCTCCATCGACGAGGAGAAGGCACGCCTCGTCGTCGAACACCGCACCTATCGCTTCCCCTTCACCCAGGAAGCCGACTTCCACTGGCTCGAAGGCGGACTCTACTCCGAAGGCGAAGAAAGGCCCCGCGACAACATCGTCGAAGAGTTCGTCGTCCTCGAAGCCCCCGAAGGATGGATCGTCGGCAAGGTCAACGACGACAAGTACGCCAAACAGACCGTGACCCTTGAATCGTTCGGCACCGAGGAATACTTCTCCATACTCTTCGAGAATAAGGAGGAAGAGACACCGGCCAATGAGATTCCCGGGCTTGATGGGATGGCCTTCCTGGCCGCGATCGGCGTCGCCGCCCTGGTGGCGGGCCGGTCACGTTCCGTCCGTTGATGGGAAAGGCCGGTGTTCTGCGACGTGACCAAAAAAAGGTTCATCCCCTCCGTGCCCTTCCCTTTCGTGCGCCATCGCCGTCAGGGCTTCGCCCTGCTCATTCTGGTCCTCTGCGGGCCGCTCCTCGCCGGATGTGTGACGCCGCTTGCGCCACTTCCCGCCCAAGACGCCCCGTTCACTGCCTACCGGCTCGCATGCAGCTTCCAACTGGAGGAGAACGTATGGATCGTGTACGGCGACGGCACCCTGCACCATCTCGTCGTCCAGTCCTATTGGCCGGAGGGGCGGCCCACCACCGACAGATCCGACGAGCCGGGGGTCCGTCGGGTCCTCGAGGACCTCGTGGCCCTTGGGCTCGTACGACACGACGTCTCTGTCTTGCACCACCATCACCTGACCGTCTCGGACGAAGGGATGTTCTCGCTGAGGCAGGTGGTCGGGCCGGCGGACTTCCCACGGCACGACCGGACACGCTTCCGATCGAGCTATGAGGATGGGTGTGGACACACGAGCGCCGCGTGGACCGGCGACACCTACGCCTCCTTCAGCGGTTCGGACCACCACGGCGATCTACCATCGGGAGTCTGGCGCTACGTCTCCTTCTGGCGCCCGCTCCATGAGGACGTCTGGCGAAGATAGCCGATCAGAGGATGCCGATCTCCGCCAACTTCTCGGGCAGATAGGTGTCGGTCACGAAATCGAGACCATACTTGGCCAACGCCTGCTGCTCTGATTTCTTGCCAAGCTGCAACTGGAACTCGATCTCGTTCTTCCACATCTCGTCGTTGAACCGCGGGTCCGTCAGTTCCGCCTTCAAAGCGGCGACGTCACGCTCGGTCAGCTTGTCCGAAGGCAGGTCGTAGTTGACGATATCCGACGGGGTCACGCCCAGATACTGGGCCGATGGCGTGGCAAGATATTCGGAGATGTGCGCCGTCTTGATCGCCCCGTAGGCGACCGAGGCGAAGATGCGGAACGACCATGGGTCACCGTCAGTGAAGACCACTACAGGAAGACCCGCCTCCTCGTTGATGCGCTTGATGAAGCGCCGCGTCGAACGCGCCGGCTGCCCCTTCAGGTGCACCAGGATCGAGCGGAACTTCTCGTCGAAGCCGTTCTCCACCAACCGGGCGTACATACCGCCGGTCTCGATGGCGATGACGAAATCGGCATCGACGTTCTTGAACGTGATCTTCTCCTTCTCGACATTGTACGGGATGTTGTAACCCGTGTCGCCGACATCGTCCTGGCAATGCAGGTCACGCGCGACGCCGTTCCTGGTGAACTCGGTGATGGTGAGGTTGCCCATGACCGACGCCCCGTTCTCCTCCGGGCGCAGCTTGAAGTCCTCACGAAGGTGGCCCGAGATGATCTCCAGGTCCTCGGCGAGGTTGTCGGACTCCGACTGGTCGCCGAACTTGGCCATGTCCCAGCCCTCCGAGATGTAGTACATCTCACGAAGGGTGGAGGACTTCTGCGCATCGATCATCTCCTTGATGAAGTCCGTCATGTACATCGTGCGCAGGAGCATGTAGGCGCCGTCGAGCGTCTTCGCCGACCGCTTCGACAGGTTCTTGCCGTACTTCCAGACCCGGTGGCGCTCGTCGAACTCGATGTTCGACTTGGTCCGGGTCGGGATCGTCATGGACGGGATCTCCTTCTTGGACAGGTCCTGATAGATCTCGCCCGCGATGGTCTCGAGCGCCTGCGCGGCGATGATCGCCCGGTCGTTCGCGGCCTTGTTCTTGACCGCCGCCTTCTTCTTCGCTGCCAGACTAGTCACCTCCATGCCATTCGTCGGCGCCCACGACATTGATGTCGTTGATGCCCTCCACGAAGAGTTCGTTGTCGTCGAAATCGCCCTTCTGCAACCCGGCGAACGAGAACTTCAGCGTCGCCTTCTCCGTCGAGCCGAGCTTCGGCAGGTCCCAGACGACATAGCGGTCCTCCACCGCGCTCGGTTTCGGTTCCACCTCGGTCATGACGACCCCCTCCGGCTTGATGGCGTAGAGCTTGAACTTGCGCGACTTGAGCATGTAGTTCGTGACCTCGATGGTGGAGGTCGTGATCCAGATGCCCTTCGGCTTCCCCTCGCTCTTCTCGACATGGCCGTTCGTCGCCACCTCGAGACCCGATTCCTCCTCGACAAGGAGCGTCGTCTGGCCCACCGCCGCCTCCTTCTTCTTGGCCGGCTTCGGCTGGTACGCCTTCGGACCTTCAGGTGGCTCAGAGCCCTCCCACCGCTCATACTCGATCTTGTCCTCGATCCACACCACGTCCATGATCTTGCAGATGATGTGGGTCAAGTCCGGGACCGGCTTCTCGAGCACCTTGGCGCTCTTTTCGGCGATGCGTGGGAGCACCTGGCTGATGAGCTTGAACTTCTCCGACGTCTTCGCGCGCTTCTCCTTCTTCCTGAGATGGCGCGACATGTGGCGGGCGCAATCGCGGAAGGCGCGCTTGACCTCGTCCTCGATCTCCTCGATGGACGCCACCGCCTCCTTCGCCTCGGAGGTGAACGGAACCTTGGACGACGCGATGTGGACCAGGAAGATCGCCGGACCGTTCGGCACCCCGCGGCCACCGCGCTGCTCGAGCCCATAGCGACGCCAATCGATGCCCTCGATCGCCTTCGTGAGGCCACAACCGCCCTGCTGGTAGAGAAGCGGCACACGGTTCGCGAACCGCAAGAGCTTCACAGACTCGTCCTTCGGCAGCTTGCCGCCGTAGACGATGCCGACCTCGATCTGGAACGGATGACCGGAATGGACCGCCGGGGGCCGCGTCGCCGTGGCGATGAACTCCGGCGAGATGTCGACCGTCTCCTTCTTCAGACCGCGTTTGGTGAGCTGTTCCCCGATGGGCGAGAGGCAGGTGGTCGGCGGCGCCATGACCTTGACCTGCTTGAACGCCCCATGGAGCGCCTTGATCTGGTCCCGGTCGAGGTCCTTCGGCTTGATGGCGTCCTTCAGCCCCGCCTTGTCGAGGATCTCTTTTCCGGAGCGCGAACCGATGGACGAGAACTCGGTGCGCAGGAACGCCGACAGCTTGCGCGCTTTCGTCTCACGGGCCATCTTGAGGATCGTGCCCCGCTCGACGCCGTGCGGATGCGGCTTGATGTCCTCCGGGATCTGTGGCAGGACATCGGTCGCCCGCTCGAAGTCCCACACCTGGCCCTTCGGGTCCTTGAAGACGATGTGGGCGTGCGGATTGACGATGGAGGTGGAGCGCAGGTACTCCAGGACCGACTGGCGACCGGCGACATAACGCGCCACCATCTGCACCTCGATGCGGGTGCCATGCGCCTTGTCCCATTCGGGACGCGTCTCCGAAACGATCTCCGCCTCGTTCTTCTTGGTGTCGATGGCGAGCTCGACGCAGTGGGTCGGCCGGTCGGCGGCGATGCGGCTCGTGATGAGCGCATGATGACCGGTCGTGAGCTGTGAATAGAGGACCACCGCCGAGATGCCGATCCCCTGTTGGCCGCGCGTCTGGCGGATGGCATGGAAACGCGAACCATAGAGCAGGCGGGCGAAGACGTTCGGGATCTGACGTTTCACCACACCCGGACCGTTGTCCTCGATGATGAGCCGGAACTCGTCCTCCGTGCCCTCCACCGGCGTGATCTCGACATAGACGTCCGGGAGCACGTTCGCCTCTTCGCAGGCGTCCAAGGCGTTGTCGACCGCCTCCTTGACCGCCGTGATGAGTGCCCGCGTCGGAGAATCGAAACCGAGCACCTGCTTGTTGCGCTCGAAGAACTCGGCGACGCTGATCTCTTTCTGCTTCTTGGCGAGCTCCGTGGCGATCGGTTCAGGGACCATCGGGTCACGTTCCAAGCGGGTGCGCGAGAACCATCCCGGCCGATACCGGAGGCTCGTGCATCCCATCGTATTCCAGAGCGGACTCCCTTAAGAAACAGTCGGTCCGTTCCGAAGGGCCGCTCAAAAACGGGTGGCTTCCGGCCAGCCCAGGAGGGCATACCGCGACCGCCGTCGACCTCTCGCATCACGTCCGGAGGCGCGAGTGGCGCCGGGGCCGGTCACTATATCAAGATTCAGCGGAACGATGACACAATGGCGCCCCACGCACCGATGGCACCTTTCGATCCGGGGCGACAATAGAAATAGCGCTGCAGCCGAGACGCGGCGCATGGAGCGTCCGGTCGACCTCTCCATCATCGTCACCACCCACGACGACCCCGTGGGCCTCGGTGCAACATTGGAAGGGATCCGACATGCGTTCGCCGACGTGGCGTACGAATGCCTCCTCGCCACGCGCGGCCAAGACGACGCCACCCTCATCGAGACGGCAAGACGGATGCCCGAGGCGCGCCAGGTGCTCGACGACCAAGGCGCCGGCGCGGCACGCCGGACGGCCCTCGGACGCGCGCGCGGGGCGTGGCTCCTTGTCATGGACGGGGACGGCCGCCACGCTCCCAAGACCGCACGTGAACTCTACCATACCACGGTCGAGACCGCCGCCGACCTGGTCGTCGGCAGCGAGAACCTCTCCGGTGACCGAAGCCCGGCAAAAGGCGACGCCCTCATGCGGCGTCTTGCATGGGCGACCCTGCCGGCGGTCCGCCGGGGCCGCCTCACCGATCCCACTTCCGACCTCTTCTGTGCCCGACGCGAAGCCCTCGACACGTCCGGCCTGACCAGCGACGGGAGCGCCCTCCTCTCCGAGATCGTTTCCCGTTCAGCGCTCCACAAGGTCGTCGAGGTCCCTTATGATGCCGATGCCCCGAAAGCCCCGGAACCCGCGCCCGTCGGCGCTGCGCGGACACTCCTCCGCGTCGCCCTCGCCGATCCCGACAACCGCCGCAGCGGCACGTTCGGCCTCATCCAGATGAACGGCGTCGCCGTCTGGCTCCTCCTCACCGTCGCCTTCGTCGAACTCGGCGGTGCCCACTATCTCGCCGCCGCCACCCTCGCCCTCCAATGTGCCATCATCAGCAATTTCGTCTGGCACGAACACATCACATACAGCGGTCGCCACACGAGCCGATGGAAGACCCGCCTTGGCGCCTATTATGCCCAAAGCCACGTCCCAGCCGCCGTGAGCTTCACCCTCCTTGTCGCGTTCACGGAACTCCTCGCGGTCCACTACCTCATCTCGGCGCTCGTCGCCGTCCATGCCGGCGGCGCCATCGTCTACGGCGTCTGGGCCATCCACGGCATCCCGACCGAAGAGCGCATCCGCCACGACATCGACAAAGCCGCCACCGGTCGACCCGTAGGCATCGCGAGACCCCACCGCAGCGCGTTCCCCACCAACGCCTGGAGCGGCCGCGGCGACGTCCTCGTGCACGTCCAACGGGTCGACGGACCGAACGCCACAGGCCCCTATCGCATCAGCGTCGAACGGATCGACGACACCGACCAAGGAGACGTCCGGCTGCCAGGAACATGACCGGTCCTAGACCGATTCCTTCTCGCGGCGCTCGATCTCGCGCATCACCCGCACGGTGTCGCTCTTCAGCTCCTCCTTGAGCGGAAGATAGAGTCCCTCCGGCACGTCGCCCTTCTTCTTGGCGAGCTCCAGTTCCTTGAGGGCGGCGACCTGCGTGCGCTTGCGCAGCTCCAGCATGTCGCGCGATTCCACCGTGATGGAGCGTCCTGATGATGGCGCGGTCTTGCGGGCACGGGGGGCTCCCATGAGACCACCGGCGACGAGCCCGTACATGACGAGAGCGCCGAAGAGGGCGGCGAGGATGACGATGACCCAGTTCGTCACACCCTCCGGAGCATCGACCGGGACGCCGCCTGTGTCGACGGTGCGCGTGTCGATCGTGTAGGTCGCCGTCGTGGCGACCGGTGTGGCCTGGCTGTCGGTGGCCCGCACCCCGTACGTCTGCACGCCGTCCTCTTCGACCGTCACGGTCTGGCCTTCCGTCTCGTAGGTGCCGTCGCCGTCGGTGTCCCATGCGTAGGAATAGGGCGGCACCCCGCCGTCCGCGCTCGCGGTGAGCGTCCGGGTGTCGTCACCGCTTGCGCGCACCGAGACGGTGAAATCTTCGAGCGCCGTGTCGAGGGTCTCCACGGAGAACGAGAAGGTGGTCCCCGCATCGAGGTCACGGCCGTCCGCCGGATATGTGGTGAAAAGGTCCTGTTGCGCCCAGTAGAGGAACGGGAAGTCGTCCGAGCGGGGCGCCTTGCCGTCCGCGAGGAAAGCCGTCGCCAGGAAACGCTCGGTCGGGAGGTCCAGCCGCCGGTCGAGGCCCTCCCCCTCGAGCAGATAGACCGCGAAGACCGCCAGGTTCGTCCGCCCGGGCATCGTGACGTTCACGTCCGAAAGGGAGAAGCTGTAGGTGGTGTACCCGCCGGACGTCTCGTTCGTCACCATCTGGTGGGGCACACCGACCCAGGCCCGGTCGCCACCGGCCCGGAGGGTCAACTGGACATTGGTCGCGTCTGCGTCGACAGAGAAGGAGAGTTCGCCATCGAAGTCCGATTCGCCGCCGTTGCGCAGCTGGAGGGACTCCTGGACGACAGCCGCGGCGTCGCCCTTGTTGTAGGTGATGCTGTGGTCGGTCGCCGTGATGTCCGCCGGCTGCGCATGGACCGGCGCGACGACGATGAGCGTGAGGACGATCGACAGGACAGGGATCAGGGCACGGAGGCTCGAAAAGCGCACGGGATGTTCCTCCAGGCTTGCGCGCACCACGGCGTCCGTTTAAACGTTTGTCACCGTGGCGGTCGACACTACTCGGAGGCGGTGCGGGAGGCGAGACGGTGGAGGGGCACATGGCGCGCGCTCCTCATCCAGCCGACCTGGCGGGTGGCGTAGCCCGCCCGCAGGCCTGGTCTCAGCGCGGTCAGGATGGCCGGGTCCCCGAGCTGCCCGAGCGATGCGGCCAAGACCGGCGTCAAGGCGGACGGGAACCGGATGGCACGGGCCGAGGGGCACGGCACCGGACCCGAGACCGGGTCGTCCATGGCGGGCAGGATGATGAGCCTCGGAAGACAGGCCGCAAGCGACGGTCCCTGGACCTCGACCGCAGGTGCCTCCTCACGCCGCGGCACCTTGACGGCGCGCGTCCGGTCGTCGGTCTCGATGTCGTCCGAGGAGGGGCGCGGGACCACCATGTTGGACTCCTCGTCCTCTTCCGAGGTTCATAAACCCGCTCCGGTCGCCGCGTCGCCCCGAGGCCCATATCCCGTACGTTCCGAGCGGCCGCCTCCCGAAGCGACATCCGGCCAGACGGCCACCTTGGTCGAGCCTGCGCCTCCCGCAGACACCGAAAAGCGCTTCAAGCCGACCGGATTGGCGCGACCATCGAGGCCCCCTTCGATGGATTTTGACCTCACGAGCGAACAACAGATGGTGCGCCAGGTGGCCCATGCGTTCGCGGAACGCGAAGTGGCGCCCCTCGCCGAGAAGATCGACCGCGAGTCCTACTTCCCGAAAGAGCTCATCCCCAAGCTCGCCGAGATGGGCTTCCTCGGCATCAACATCCCCCAGGAATACGGCGGCTCCGGCATGGACACCGTCTCCTACGCCATCATCGTCGAAGAGATCAGCCGCGCCTGCGGCTCCACCGGCATCACCGTGGCCGCCCACAACTCCCTCGGCACCGGCCACCTCTTCTCCGAATCGACCGAAGAGCAACGCCAGAAATGGATCCCGCCGCTCGCCCGCGGCGAACAGCTCGGCTCGTGGGCCCTCACCGAGCCCGGCTCCGGCTCCGACGCCGCCTCCCTCAAGACCACGGCCAAAAAGGACGGCGACGGCTGGAAGATCAACGGCGGCAAGCAGTTCATCACGAGCGCCCACGAGGCCGGTGTGCTGACCGTCATGGCCAAGACCGACCCCGAAAAGGGCGTCCGCGGCATCAGCGCGTTCATCGTCCCCACCGACACCAAAGGCGTCCGCATGGGCCGCAAGGAGAAAAAACTGGGATTGAACGGCTCCATCACCTCGGAACTGTTCTTCGACGACGTCTGGGTGCCGGACGACCAACTCCTCGGCAAGGAAGGGGAAGGCTTCATCGGCGCGATGAAGACCCTCGACGCCGGCCGCATCTCCATCGGCGCCATGGCCCTCGGCATCGGCCAAGCCGCCTTCGACGCCTCCGTCGCCTACGCCAAGGAACGCAAACAGTTCGGCGTCCCCATCGGTCAGCACCAGGCCATCCAGTTCAAGCTCGCCGACATGGCGACCGCACTCGAGACCTCCCGAATGCTCATCTGGAGGGCCGCCTGGATGAAAGACAACGGCGAGGTGTTCACCAAGGAAGCCTCCATGGCGAAACTCTTCGCCTCCGAACGCGCCACCGAAGTGTGCAACCAGGCCATCCAGATCCACGGCGGCAACGGCTACACCAAAGACTACCCCGTCGAGCGCTATTACCGGGACGTCAAGCTGTGCGAGATCGGCGAAGGGACGAGCGAAGTGCAGCGGATGGTTATCGCCAAGCAACTCGGGTTGCGCTGAGGCGCAACCGAGTCGCATGGCGGCGTCGCCTTCGGCGACTGAGGCGAAACAGCTCGGCCGCTAATCTGCTGCCTCATGACGTCGCTTCCTGCTCCCGTTCCAGTCGCCTGTGCCGTGCCATGAAGCACTCGTCCTGGACCACCGTCACGCCATCGCTCTGCAACCGCCTGGCCGCTTCCTCGTTGCGGATGCCGCTCTGCATCCAGAACACCGGCACCCCTGCGGCGACCGCGTCCTCGACATGTTCCGGGACGGCACTCGGCGTCCTGAAGACCAAGGCGACATCGACGCCGGACACATCGTGGATCTTGCGCACGACATCGTTCCCATGCACCTTCTGTCCCGCATAGCGCGGGTTGACGCCGATGATGTCGTAGCCGTTGTCTGCCAGATAGCGCGCGACGCGGTTCGAGTAGGTGCCCGTGTCCTCGCTCCAGCCGACGACCGCGATGCGTTCCGCCTCCTGGATGATGTCGTCGATATCGACCATCGCCGTCCGTTATCCGTGTCCTCGCACAAGAACGCGTGGGTGGACGACGTTGAAGGGTCGTGCCCGCTTGGCTTGGCGTCCGTACAAGGATCGGTGCCCCGTCTCCCACCAGGAGGGGGCTTCCTTCCTGACCGGATACCTTTTCCTCGCTCAACACCTTGAAATAGCCACCCTGTCCGTAGGTCTTGCCGTGTCCCGCCGGCTCCTCGCCGTCGTCCTCCTCGTCCTCCTGGGGGCCCTCCTGCCGACCCCGAGCGGCGCCCAGGCCTCCGCTGGGCTCGTCCGCAACGCCGACGTGGTCGTGGAGTCGACCGACGGCACCGAACTCTCCGTCCGCCTCTTCTGGCTCGACTCGGCCGACCCCGACCCTCACCCGCTCGTCATCACCGCCCACGGCTGGGGTGGCTCCAAGGCCGACCGCTACAGCCACGCTGCCGAGCTCGCTCGGGCCGGCTACACCGTCATCACCTACGACGCCCGCGGCTTCGGCGCTTCCGAAGGCGAGGTCGGACTGAACGGCCCTGACGAGGTCGGCGACGTCAGCGTGCTCATCGACTGGGCGCTCGGACTCGAGAACGACGCCGCTTTCGACCGGGTGCCGCCTGTCGCCACCGGTTCCGACGGTGACCCCCTCATCGGGATGACCGGCATCTCGTACGGCGGGGCCATCCAACTCCTCGCCGCGGCGGCCGACCCCCGCATCGACGCTATCGTCCCCGAGATCACCTGGTCCGACCTCGGTGACGCCCTCGCCCCCGGCAGCGTCGTCAACCGCGGCTGGATCGACCTCCTCTTCTTTTTCGGCATGATGTCGTCGCACGGCGCGACCTCCGCGTCCCCTGACACCGACGGCATGGACCAACGCCTGTCCGAATGGTACCTCGCCGCCTACCAGACCGGACGCCTGCCCGACGAGGCCAAGGCCGCGCTCGCCGAGCGCTCCCCCCTTGGGATCCTTCCGAACATCACCGCCCACACGCTGCTCGTCCAAGGCTACCGTGACACCCTCTTCGTCCCCGACCAAGCGGTCACCACCTACGGCGCCCTCAACGGACGGACCGGCTCCGACACCCACCTCATGCTTCACAACGCAGGACACGGCTTCTCGATGACCGCCACCGAACGCGACCGCATCCGCGACGTCACGCTCGCGTTCTTCGCCAAACACCTGAAAGGCGACGCGGTGGCCGAGAACGTCCCACCCGTCAGCTACGTCGCCGAAGGCCGCTGGGTCAGCGCCGAGACCTGGCCCCCCGTCGCTACCGACGGCACCATCGCACCCATCACCTCCGACAGCGCCACCGTCGTACTGCAACAATCGGCCGCCCCGAGCAGCCACACCCAGTTCGCCCAGTTCGAGGAACAGGCCGACACCGGCAGCCAAGACACGCCGCTGCCCACGAACGTCCGGCTCGAGACCGGGATCACCGGGCCCGTGTCGTGGGCCGGGAACCCGGTGGTACGGTTGCAGGTCACCCCCGATGTCGACGACCTCACCCTGTTCCTCTCCCTCGTCGACAGCGACGGAGAGACGTCCCGCGTCGTCCAAGGACAGGTCGTCCCGCTGCGCATTGAAGACAGGGCCGGCGAGACCGTCGATCTCGAGGTCGCACTGCGCGGCACCGCCTATACACTTCCCGACGGACACCGGTTGCTCCTCCGCGTCGCCACGAGCGACTCCGCCTACCTTGGCGGACGCGAAGCCGGCACCGTGACGCTCGCTCTCGACGAAGCGACCCTCACGCTCCCCACCGGCGCCATCGGTGAAGACAGTTGGAGCGCACCGGTCGCCGTCGCCCAACCACCATCCAAAGACGCACCCGGGCCGGCTGTCGTGCTCGTCGCCTTTGCCCTGCTCGCCCTGTCCGGTGTCATGCGGCGCCTGCGGAAGTGACGACGTTCAAGCGCCTTCAGTCACACAGGACCCCGGCACGTCTGCGAAACGATTATGAGGCGGACCCATGTGACCCGCCTTCGCCCCTCCTTAAGAGGAGCACATCGTGCGCCGCCTTGGCTAAGTGGTATAGCGACTCCTTGGTAAGGAGTAGGTCCGGGGTTCAATTCCCCGAGGCGGCTTCCTCTTTATTCTCAGCATACGATGAGCGAAGCCTTGAAGCGTCTCCGCTGTTGGCCGCCTTGTGCCCCCCGACACCGTACCGCCCGGCACCGGCCCCATCGCATGCTGGCGGCTCGACCTCCGCGGCGTGTGGGAATCGGGGATCCTGTCACGCGAAGAAGGCGCCGAGCGTTGGGACTGGGACCCGGGTGCCGGGCCCGAGGATGTCGGCGCGAACCACTTGCGAGCGCTCTGGACGCCGCCGATGCTCGATGCCCACACGCATCTCGGCGACGCGTTCATCCGCCCGGAACGTGAGAAACTCCCGCGCGACATCACCGCCCTTGTCGCACCCCCCAATGGCTACAAGCACCGCCGGCTCGCCGAGGCCGACCCGGACGAGATGGTCGCCGCGATGCATGAACGCGCCGAAGTGATGGTGCAGCGTGGCACACAGTTGACCGTCGATTTCCGTGAAGGCGGCGCGAACGGCCTCGGTCTCCTGCGGGACGCCGTGAAGGAGACATCTCTCGCCGCCCTCGCCCTCGCGCGTCCCGCATCCCCGACCGCCGAACCCGACGCATGGGCGCACGAGGCCGAAGCGCTCGTCAAAGGCACTGCCGACGGCCTCGGCATGTCCGGCATGCGCGACATCCCCGCCTCGCTCCTCGACACCGCCGCCGACGCCTGCAAACGACTCGGCAAACGCCTCGGCCTCCACCTTGCGGAACATGTCCATGAACCGATGGACGCCGCACTGGCGTTGGAACCGACCTTGCTGGTCCACCTCGTCGAAACACCCATCGGCGAGATGGCCGACCTCGCCGACGCCGAAGTGCTCGCCGTCACCTGCCCCACATCGAACCGCTTTTTCGACCTGCGCGCCCCCCTCGACCGGCTCTACGCCACCTACAAGGACCATGGCCTTGCCACCGCCGTCGGCACCGACAACGCCATGCTGTCCGACGGGGGCCTGCGCCACGAGGCGATCGAAGCGGCCGACCGGGTCCCCGCAGCCGACCTGGAATGGCTCATTACCTCGCTCACCGCCACGCCGTGGCGCCACCTCGGTCTCGACCCGTCCCCCGGCGCGCTCGGCCCCGGCATCCTGTGGGGCGTCGACGCCAAGGCGCCCGGTGCGCATCCCGCCGAGGTGACGCTGCGCAACGCCACCCGGTTCCTCGGCCGGCCGGTGCGACTCGCTCCACCGGTGCGCTGAAGCCCACCCCCGCCCTTATATGGAAGCGTCCCGTCCCGCGCGTCGGGCGGACCCCGCCCGGAGACAGCAAAGATGGCCGCGGACGTCTACGACAAGGTCTTCCAGGTCGCCAAGCGCCGAGGGTTCCTCTATCCCTCGTTCGAGATCTACGGCGGTGCCGCCGGGTTCTACGATTACGGCCCGCTCGGGGCGGCGCTCAAGGCGAACATCGAGGAGCTGTTCCGCGAGTTCTACGTCACCCGTGAAGGCTGCGCCGAGATCAGCTGTCCTTCGGTCACCCCCGAAGAGGTCTTCATCGCCTCCGGACACGTCGCCCAGTTCACCGACCCGATGGTCAAGTGCAGCCAATGCGGCGAAGGCTTCCGTGCCGACCACCTCATCGAAGGCGCCGGTTTCGAAGGCAACGTAGACGTCTCCGACACCACGGCGATGGACACGCTCATCCTTGAGCACAAGGTCAACTGCCTCCACTGCGGCGGACGTCTCGCTGAGGTCTACCACCAGAACCTCATGTTCGGCACCGAGATCGGCCCCGGCACACGCCGCAAAGGCTACCTCCGTCCCGAGACCGCACAAGGCATCTTCATCGATTTCCCGCATCTCTACCGCTATTTCCGCGAAAAGCTCCCCTTCGGCGTCATACAGTTCGGCCGCGGCTACCGCAACGAGATCAGCCCCCGCCAAGGCATGATCCGACTGCGCGAGTTCAACATGATGGAGGCCGAGATCTTCCTCGACCCCGCCGAAGGCAAGGGACACCCCGACTTCGCCGAGGTCACCGGCCGCGTCCTGCCGCTTGTTCCCAAGACCACCGGCGAACGCACCGAGGTCCGCCTCGGCGACGCCGTCAAGGACGGGGTGGTCCGCAACGAGGCGCTCGCCTACTACATGGCGCTCACCTACGACTTCCTGGTCTCCGTCGGACTCGACCCGGAAAAGATCCGCTTCCGGCAACACCTCGACACCGAGATGGCGCACTACGCCAACGACTGCTGGGACGCCGAGTTCCTCTCCGCGCGCTTCGGCTGGGTCGAATGCGTCGGCATCGCCGACCGCTCCGCCTACGATCTCACCAGCCACGCCAAGGCGTCAAAGGAGAACATGGACGCGCTCCGCCGCTACGACGAGCCGAAAGAGGTCTCCCGGACCATCGTCTTCCCCATCACCAAAGTGCTCGGCCCGCTCTTCAAGGGCAAGGCCAAGGCGGTCGCCGACGCGCTCGCCGAGCTCGACCCCGGCACCGTCACCCCCGAGGCCGCGGTCACCGTGAGCGTCGACGGCGAACACCTCGAGGTCCCCCCCGAAGGCTACGAGATCAAGACAGTGAACGAGAAGGTCGCCGGCGAAAGCTTCACGCCGCACGTCATCGAACCCTCCTACGGATTGGACCGTATCCTCTACGCCGGCTTGGAACACGCCTACGAAGAGGACGAAGCGGTCGACGAAGAGAGTGGCGAAAAAGAGGTCTACCGCCGCTTGCGTCTCCCCGCTCGTGTCGCCCCCATCAAGGTGGGCGTTTTCCCGCTCATCTCCAAGGAAGGCCTGCCCGAATACGCGCAGACCGTCGACCGCAGGTTGCGCCGCGCCGGCATCCCCACCTTCTACGACGACTCCGGCACCGTCGGCCGCCGCTACGCGCGGCAGGACGAGATCGGCACCCCGTTCTGCGTCACCATCGACTTCGACACGCTCGGAGACGGCGAACACAAGGACACGGTCACCGTCCGCGACCGCGACACGCGGCGACAGGTACGCCTTCCGGTCAACGAACTGGCGGGATGGGTGCGCGCCAAACTCAGGCTCGCCGGCAAGCACGAGACCGTGATGCCGGCGATCGACGCCTGAGCAAAAAAGAAGGCAGAGTGTGAAGAAGACCCGACGCCGCACGCGGCGGCGCCGGGGGGCCGTGGAAGACGGGG
The DNA here is from genome assembly GCA_019347805.1 of Methanobacteriota archaeon. Lineage (GTDB taxonomy): Archaea > Thermoplasmatota > E2 > JACPAO01 > JAHWKR01 > JAHWKR01. The sequence continues at coordinate 25,795 of JAHWKR010000016.1, read as the reverse complement.
CGGGGTCCTCCACGGCGACCGGGGGTTGAGTCTGGTCTAGGCGGTCAATCCGCTCGCGAGGTTCGACCAGCCGTCGGCGTCCGCGTCCGCGAGGACCTCGAGGAGCGCCTTATACTCGGCGACGTAGCCTGCGACGACATCGGCGTTCGCACCTGCGTCGTGCTGCAGGTCGGACGCGAGGTCGGCCATCGCCTCGTGCTCCTGGCTGATCTCACTCGCCGTCGCGTACCAGGCGTCGGCCTTGCGGTCCGCGACGATGTTGCCGGCCGCTTCGTAATCGGCGGCCGTCTCATGGATGGTCGAGACGTCCTTCGTGACACCGGCGTCGATGTGGCGGCCGGTCTCGATGAGCAGCCCTTCCTGTCCGTCGAGGGTCACCTTGGCGTCGAAGGCCGCGTCGTAGGCGGCGCTGACGGTCGCCTCGATGCCCGCCTTGGCCGCGGCGCGCATCGTCGCGCGCGCCTCGGCGGCGACCTTCATGGTCGCCTCATAGGCGACGGAGGCGCGGGCGCGCATCTCGGCGGCCGCGCGCATCTGCGCCTCGAAGACGACCTCGGCCTGCGCCTTGGCGTGCGCCTCGACCTGGGCGGCGACAGCGAAGCCCGCCTTCAGGACGAGCTCGGCCTTCGCGGAGGCGTCGGCCTCGATCTTGGCGGCCGCCTCGAAGAGGACCTTCGCCTTCGCTTCGGCGGCGGCGTCGATCTGTGCTTCCGCCTCGGCGATGGCCGATGCGGAGTAACCGGCCGTGCCACCGACCATGCCACCGGCGACCGGGGTCGCACCGGAGGCGGTGCCGGTCGCGCTGCCGGCGGTGCTCGCGACGGTGCGGAGCGCCGCCTTCGCGGAGGCCGCGGCGGAGAGCGTCGCCTCCGCCTCGGCACGGAGCGTCGCGGACGCCTGTGCGCCGGCCGACTGGATGGTCTCCGCCCGGGCCTGCGCCTCACCGCGGATCTGCGCGCCGGACTTGAAGCCCTGTTCGAGGACGAGGGCCTTCTGGGCGCGGGCGCTCGCTTCGAGCGCGGCGCTCGCTCCCATGGCCGCGTCATACTGACCTTGCGCGTGCGCTTGGGCCTGGGCCATCAGTTCGGCCTCGGCCTGCGCTTCCGCTTCGACGATGGCGCGGATCTTGGCGTCGACCTGACCCTTCAGCTGTTTCTGGGCCTCGGCCGTGACACGGATGGAGTCGCGGGTCTCGTCAAGGAAGTCGCCGGAGGCGTCAAGGGTCGCGTTGGCGTGGGCTTCGGCGTCCATGGCGGCCTTCTCTGAGGCGGCGATGCCGGAGCCGACGTGGCCCTGGCTCTCGGCGCGGGCCTGGGCGATGGCCGCGTCACTCGCTGAGAAGGCGCCGTTCGCTTCGGCGTCGGCCTTCGCCTTCGCTTCGGCGGCGAGGGTGGCGACGGCCGCGGCGTGGCCGCTCGCGGTCCCGCTCACGGAGCCGCTTGCCGGGCCCGCGTTGAACGAGCCACCGAGCGCGGCCTCTGCCTGGGCGACCGCTTCCACGGTCGAGGCGAGCGAAGTGTCCGCTGCGCCGCTCACGCCGGCGTAGCCTTCACCGCGGAGGGACTGGTAGTTCGCAAGGGTGCCGTCGATGGCGCCGTTGTAGCCGGCGACGGCCTGCTTGCTCGTGGAGAATGAACTGTGGACCTGGCCTTGGAGCTGGCCGGTCGCGCTGCCGACGAGGCTCGCGTCGAGCTTGCCGGGTTTGATCTCGATGCTGTCTTGTCCGTCGAACGAGAAGTCGAGGTCCTTGTCGAGCTGTTCTTCGATGCTGAGGTCTTGGCCTGCGCTTCCGCTTGCGGATGCGCTCGCGCCACCGTCGGCTTTGCCGCCGACCTTGCCGAAGAGATCGCTCACCACTTTACCAGTGCTCTGGAACGTGCCGCTCGCGGCTCCGGTGATGTCGCCGTCCGCTGCTGCTCCGAGGTTGCCGGTCGCCGCTGCAGTACCGACGAACCCACTCAGGAGAAGTGCGGTCACGCCGACGAGGATCTTGGTCTTGGTCAGGGTGTTGGTCATCTTGGTCACCGAAACACACCTAAGCGACGTTGATGGGTATAAGCAGGTTGGATGTCAACGCGAACGATCTTGTGACCCTTCACGCTCGCATCCAATCTCCCTATTAACTCACGGACAGCTTACGTTCTGGACGTGACCATGATGTCGCGTCCCGCGTCCAAAGAGAGCATGCGTGTCACCCGAGAGCGCCTGCAGCGCGCCCGGTCCGCATGCGCCGACCTCCTGGACCATTTCCACCCAGGGACAGATTCCCGTATCCCCCCTGGAGCCGATCCCGGACGCTTTACACCATATCCAGAACAGAACAACAGGTCCACCGCGGCCGCCGAGGCCGTGGAGGTGGGCTCATGAACCCCCGTAGACATGACGACGGTGGCTCGCGGATCCTTCGTCTCAGAAGTCGCGGCGCCTGTTGTCCCTCCTGGAGCGGACATCAGGTGGCGGCCCTTCGGGACGGCGGGGTCCTGACCTCCCGGAGACAAGTACCGGACCGCTCTTCGTCCCACGCGTCGAACGACCCTGCCAATGGAAACGGCCCTGTCGAACCTGATAAATACGGCGAGTACCATAAAGAAGGGTTTGTGGAATCTACGGCTCGGCGTGGCAGGCGACAAGTGACGCTCCTGCGCATCTTCCTGGTGACGTGCCTCGGAATGATCCTCCTGGTCCCCTCCGCGGTCGCCCTGTCTCTCGAAGCGGAGAGCGGCGACACCGATGTCTCCGACGACGACCTCACTGCCGCGGCGGACGGTATGGAGCAAGAGGGCACGACAACGGCGGATGGTCTTGAAGAGACCGCGAACGGTGTCGCGAAAACCGCTCACGCAACGATCGACGGAGTCGAAGCGCCACCCCCGGACCTCGAGAAGGTCCTCGGCGGCGTCGCCCCCACACCTGAGAGCCCGGTCGATCTCCCGTCGGGACCGACCATACAATCCGAGACCCGCGCGTCCGACCCGATCGTCGAACCCGAGACCGCGGCGGCCGTCGTCGTCGCCGCTGGTGGCTTCGGGATCCTGTTCCTCCTCAAGAGCACCCTCGGCCTTCTTGCGGGCCGCCTTGTCGGATTGCCGCTGTTCTCGCGCATCAACAAGGACGAGATCCTCGCCAACGAAGGTCGCGAGATCCTCATCACCCTCGTCGAGTCGAACCCCGGCATCGGCCTCATGGAACTCAGCGAGATGAGCGGCCTCGGCTGGGGCACCACCGTCTACCACATGACCCGCTTGCAACAGGCCGGACTCGTGGCGTCGATGAAGAACGGCCAGAACCGCCACTTCTTCAAGAACGGCCACCCCGCCGCCCGTTCCAAGAAGGCGGTCGCGGTGCTCAAGAACGAGACCGCCGGCCAGGTGGCGCGGTTCGTCATGGCGACCCCGGGTGTCACCCAGGCCGAGATCGGACGCCGCCTCGCGATCGGTGCGCCCACCGTGACCAAGTACGTCAAGCGCCTGGAATCGGAAGGCCTCCTCTCGACCGTCCAGGACGGCCGGACCAAACTGGTCCACGGCACCCCGGAACTCACCGAGGTCATGGGCCACCTCGAACCGGTCACGACCCCGAACGCGGTCCCCGTCCAAGGCCCCATGGCCATCCCGGCATAGGAATCCTCCAAGACCCTCCTCCCCTCTTCCTCCCTCCTGTTTTCTCTGACACCGGTCCAGCTTCCCGGAAGGTTGAAGTGCCCGCGCCGTAGACGCGGCGCCCGGAGCCCTCCACCCCATGGCCCTCGACCGTGTCGCCGACGCCGCCGGCCGTCTCGCCGCACGACGACCCGGATGGATCGTCCTCGTCACCCTCCTTCTCACCGCGGGCTCCATCGCGGCGCTCATCGCCGTCCCGGCACCGCCCCCGATGGACGCCCTCGAGACCGACACCGAGGTGGTGCGCGCCGAGGAACGCATCCGGGAAAAGCTACCCCCGACCGGTTACGCCGTCCCGTTCCTCGTCTCCGCCTCCGCCGACGTACGGGGCGGTGCAGCGTCCCGTGCCGTCTTCGACGAGGTGCTGGCGCGTGAGGCCGCTGTCCGTCGCGACCCCGAGGTCGCTCCGTTTCTCTACCACTATCAGAGTCCTCTCCTGCAGATGCAGGTCTCGAGCGTCTGGAGCATCGCCGATTCGCTCAAGGCGTTCATGGACAACGAGACCCCGCTCACCTATTCCCTCGGCTGGCACCCGGCGACCGGCGGACCCGGCGCGACCTACCGTGGCGCGACCGACGCCGAATGGCAGGACGCCCTCGGCCGGCTCATCGGCTATACGCTCGACGACGGGATGCAGCCGTTCAAGCGTTCGTTCGCGGAGGACCTCGAACGACGCGACGGCGTCTGGCACGCCCGGTCGATCATGTCGCAGACGTTCCTGCACCATGAGCGCTTCTTCGCCGCCTACGCCCGCGACCCCGCCGACGCCACCACCACGACGCCGTTTTACGAAGACCTCCTCTTCCACATCCAGGACCGGGTGCGCGCCGAGACGCCGAGGACGACGTGGACCGGGGTCGGCATCGGCATCCAGCACGAACTCGAGAAAGAAGTGGCCGAATCGGGACGCCTCGTCATCGGCTCCTTCGCCGTCATCGGCGTCCTTCTCTACCTGACGCTCCGCAACGGCCGCGACTGGGCGGTCGCGTTCCTGTCGCTGCCCATCGTCGTCCTCTGGATGCTCGGCTCGGCACGCCTCCTCGGCATCCCCGAGAACCAGTTCACCGCCATGCTCCCTGTGTTGATCCTCGCCCTCGGCGTCGACTTCGCCATCCATGGCGTACGACGCTATCGCGAGGAACGGGCCGAACACGCCCCGCGTTCCGCCCTGCGGCGCTCCATCGGCCTCCTCGGCCCGGCCCTGCTCCTGGCCGCCGCCACGACCGCCACCGCCTTCCTCTCCAACGCGTTCTCCGATGTCGATGCGCTCACCGCCTGGGGCCTGAAAGGCGGCTTGGCGATCGTCGGCGCGCTCTGGGTGTGCGGCGTCTTCACCCCCGCCCTGAGGCACTTGTGGGACCGTCGTCGCATCGCCCGCGGCCGCATGGACGACGCCCCCAATCCATCGGTGACGGCTCGTCGGCTCGACGAGGGCACGTTCCTCGGCCGTCTCGCCACCGCGTCCGCCCGACGTCCCGTCTTCGTCCTCGCCATCGTCGCCCTCGTCACGATCCCGGCCACCGTCATGGCGGTCCAGATCGAGTCCGATTTCCGTGCCGACGACTTCTTCGACCCCGACTCCGGACTCATGCAGGGCATCCGGCGCATCCAGGAGGACTATCCCGACGAAGGCGAACCCGCTGTCATCCTCGTCGAAGGCGACGTCTCCTCACCGCAGGTGCTCGCGGCACTCGACCACACGCTCAGTGGCTTGCGCGACGCCGGCTATTCCGCCGAGACCGGATACTCCCTGCCGCGCATCGTCCGCACCTTCATGTCCAACCCCGAGGTGAACGGCGGCGGCTTCCCGGACCGCGACGGCGACCACATCCCCGACACCGCGAACGACGTGCGCAAGCTCCTCGATCGTGCCCTCACGCACGGCGTGTACGTCCGCGTCGACCTGCCCGAAGGACCCCACGCCGAGGTGGTCCCCGGCGTCCCCGCCCCCGAACCGTTCCAACCGGATTATCCCGACCACTTCCGCGCCCTCGCCTACGCCAAGGAGATGGTGCGCGACCTGGTCCATCCCGACGGTGCCGGGGGCTATGACGCCACATTGGCCTACGTCGGCATCCCGAACACCGACGATTTCACCTTCGTCCGCCAGGCCCGGGACGACATCGCCCTCCACGGCGCCGCCCTCTGGGCATTGGAAGGCACCGTCCTCGACTCGGTCACTGTCACCGGCGAACCCTACAAACGGTTGGCCATGGTGGACGCGGTCACCGACTCGCTCAAGGTCTCCATCACCCTCTCCGTCGTCCTCTGCTTCCTCATCGTCCTCACCGTCCTCCGTGACCTCACCCAGGCCGCCGTCACCCTCGTCCCCGTCCTCGTCCTCGTCAGCTGGCTCTACGGCTTCATGGTGCTCTTCGGCTACTCCCTCAACCTCGTCACCGCCACCATCGCCGCCATGGCGATCGGCGTCGGGGTCGACTACAGCATCCACCTCACCGAACGGTTCCGCGAGGAACGCCGCGCTGGAAGGACACCCGAAGCGGCCGTCCGCCGTGCCATGGATTCATCCGGTGTGGCACTCTTCGGCTCGGCCGCGACGACGACGCTCGGATTCCTCGTCCTGCTCTTCGCCCCGATGCCGCTTTTCGCCACCTTCGGCCTCATCACCGCCGCCATGGCGTCCGCCAGCTTCCTCGCCGCGGCGACCATCCTGCCGCCGCTCCTCGTCCTCGTCTCCCGCCGCCGTGAACGTTCGGTGCCACCGGTCATCGCCGGGGAGACGGCGTAGCCGGGTCGTTCCGGATGGCGTTTTTTCGACGGGCGACCGGCAACCTGATACGTCCCGATGGCAAGACTTGAAACACATCTGACCCTTGGACCCCCTCCGATGACCTCTTCCCGCTCCGTCCCGGCCCACACCCAGGTGGGCGTCATCTACGGCACCGCCGAATCGACCCTGTTCGAGTTCGCCGTGACCGACCCGTCTCTCCGACGCCTCGACTACGTCTCGGCAGAGACCCCCGACGGCACCACCGTCCTGGCACAGGTGCTCGGATTGCGCCGCGAATCGAGCCTCAGCTTCGACCAGGCGCTCTCCATCCCCGACGACGGTTCCTACGAACCGGACGAGAAGGTCTCCGCCCGCGCCACCGTCGTCGGCTACCGCGACGAACGGGACCTCCTGCAGGTCCCCCGTGTACCGTTCCGCCCTGGCGGTCCCGTCATGGCGGCCCCCGAAGACCTCATCCAGCGCACGATCGGCTTCCGCTCCTCGCCCGAGCATGGCGCCTACCTCGGCGTCCTCAAAGGCACATCGCTGCCGGTCAGCCTCCACATCAACACCCTGGTCCAGAAACACGTCTCGGTCCTCGCCAAGACCGGCGCCGGCAAATCGTACTGCACCGGGGTCCTCCTCGAGGAACTGCTCAAGAAGGACGTCGCCGTCGTCATCGTCGACGCCCACGACGAATACCACAGCCTCAAGAACCCGAACATCGACCCGGACGAGGTCGACCGGCTCATCGGCTTCGGTCTCAAACCGAAGGCGTTCGCCGACAAGATCGACATCTGGTCGACCGAGATGAACCACCGCAGCGACACCAAGCTCCTCCGGCTCGAGGGGACGGCGCTCGGGGCGGCCGAGATCCTCGACCTCGCCGGCAGCAAACTGTCCGGCGCCCAGCAGGGCGTCCTCTACCAGGCCATCAAGGACGCGCGCAACAAGAACCCGCTCTACAGCCTGAGAGACATCATCGACCAGTGCCACGGCAACAAGTCGAACTCGAAATGGAACGTCATCTCCGGGCTCGAGGCGCTCGACGCCACCGGCCTCTTCGCCGACGACGGCGTCCCGCCCACGGAACTGGTGCAGAAAGGCCGCGCCAGCATCGTCTCGCTGAAGGGCGTCCCGCCGGATATCCAGGAGGTCATCGTCGCCCGGCTCGCCACACTCCTCTTCGAATCCAGGAAGGGCAGCGAGGTGCCCCCCTTCCTCTTCGTCGTCGAGGAGGCGCACAACTATTGCCCCGAACGCGGCATCGGCAATGCCGTCTCGCTCGGCATCCTGCGCACCATCGCCTCCGAGGGACGCAAGTTCGGGATGGGTCTCTGCGTCGTCTCGCAGCGCCCCGCCAAGGTCGACAAGAACGTCCTGTCGCAATGCAACACCCAGATCATCCTCAAGGTCACCAACCCCAACGACCTCAAGGCCATCGTCGGGAGTGTCGAAGGCGTCACCTCCGACGCCGCCGACGAGATCGCCCGACTGCCGGTCGGCGTCGCCATGGTGGCGGGCGCCGGATTGGGCATGCCGGTCCTGGTGGAGGTGCGCACGCGCCAGTCGCGCCACGGCGGCGGCAGCGTCGACGTCGTCGGCGGCAAGGGCGTTCAGGCGGTGCCGCGCATGAAGCCGGCGACCCCCGACCCCGACCCCGAGGCGGTGCGGGAAGTGAAAAGGAAAGAGCGCGAGACGCGCTCGTCACGGCGCATCGAATGGGGCGAGAAGTCTGCGGAACCGGTCAAGACGAACGGAGCGGCCGCCCACGAAGCGCCTGAGCCGGTCGTGCCGGTGCGCGAGGCCCCCAAACCCGAACCTGAGCCCGAGCCCGAACCGGTCGCCATCCGGGAGGTGCCCCGGGCGGAGAAAGTCGCGCCTGCGCCGGAGCCCGAGCGGCGCGAGGAACCGGCCGAGCCACGGGACGTGCGCATCCACCGGGTCGCGAACCGTGTCGGCTATGTCGCCACCTTGCGCCCCGAGGAGACGATGGACCTCCTGCGCAAGGCGGCGGCACGCGCCGGGAAACAACCCGCTTCCTATCTCGAGCCGCTCGCCAAAGTGGGCCGCTCCCATTGCCGCCGTGACGCACCGGATTGCCTACCGTGCCCGCTCGCCGAGCGCTGCGCCTACAAGGCGAAGCTGGATGCCAAGAGCGTCCCCGAGAAAGGCGTGTTGGGTCGGTTCTTCGGCAAACGGTGATGACCAAGCCGGCCCCACGCCACCGCCGGCACGAGACGGTCACCTTCCGCTCGGCTCGCCCCACACATGCACCATCACGGTGCGCCGCCGTGGCTTGTTGTCGAGGTCGATGAAGACCACCTGCTGCCAGGTCCCCAACGCCGGCCGCCCCTCGCGCACCGGGACCACCAAGGACGGCTTGAGGAAGGCCGCCCGGACGTGCGAATGGCCGTTGCCGTCATGCCACATCTCCTCGTGCCCATACTCGATGTCCTTCGGGAACAAGCGCTCCAGGGCCGCCGGCAGGTCCTTGACCAGCCCGGGTTCGTACTCCAGCGTCGTGATGGCCGACGTCGACGACGGCGTGAAGACGAGCATCTGACCCGTTGCGACACCTGAACCGCCCGCGATCCGCCCCAGGTCCTCCGAAAGATCCCGTATCGTCACCTCGCCCTCCGTCTCGAACGAGAGGTCCTCGATGTGCTGGATCATCAACGGCGGAAAGAGCGCGGAGTCCTTAGGCGCATCGGCCGGATCACCGACAGAGACGCGTCCCGGCATACCACCATTGGGTGAAGAGGTCGGTGCCGGAACCGGCCATGAAATAGAAATCGGTCGTCACGCAGTACACTCCGTAGGGCCAGGACAGGGGGAACGACGACACCCGTGTCACGATCCCGTCCGCGTCCGCCACCACCTCATCCGGACCCACGGTGGCCCGGTCGTAGACCACAGGCAGATCCGAACAACCGGCGCAGACCTGCGAACAGCTGGACGCCCCGTCCTCACAGATCTTGACCTCTCCGACGACGTCGTCGACAGAACCACCTTCCACACCCGAATCCCACGTCCCGTTCCAGAACGTGACGGTGTGGGAGACCTGCACCACGAACTCGTCCCACGCGATCGAGGCCTCTCTGCCGATGGGACGCCAGCCCGAGCACCGACTCTCCGTCGAATCACAGACCCTGTACTCATCGGCCTCGAGTCCCAGCAGGTCCACGACCAGCTCGGAGCGGGCGGGCACCGTGAACGACAGGTCCGCCGGCGCCCCCTCGTGGTCGCGCGTCACGGCCGTCACCCGGTAATGATAGGTGGAGTTCCACTCGCCCGCGAAAGGTTCCGTCGTCCCCGTCGTCTCCCGCCCGAAGGTCCACGGGTCGAGACCGTCCGGGCTGGAATAGACGCGGTAGCCCTCGATCGGCAGGCCGCCATCGTCGGCAGGTGGCGACCAGACGAGGTCGATGGTGTCCGCAGTCATGCGGCCCTTGAAGTGGAGGTCGACGGGCGGCGAGGGCGGCACCGGGGTCGGGATCGTCACGTTCGTCGACGTGTTCCACTCACCCACCTGCGCCTCGGTCACCACCTGGATGCGATAGGTGTAATCGACATCGTACAGGACCGGGTCGGTAAGGACCGCCTCCGGCCCGACCGACGCCAGCGGCGACCAAGCCGACCCGTTGTCCGAACGCTCCACCACATATCCCGTCACGTCGGCGCCGCCGTCGTCGAGCGGCGGCTCCCAGGCCACCGTCACCTCGGCCGTCACCCGGTCCCCGCTCACAGCGATGTTCTCGACGAGCCCCGGAGGGCCGGGAAGCGGCAGCAACGCCCCGATGGGCAACGTCGGGTCGCCCATCCCCCCTTCGTTCTCCGCGACGACATGATAGTGATAATCCACGTCCCATTCGACCTCATCGAGCCAAGGCGACGACGTTGTCATGCCAAGCGGTACGAAGGGGCCGTCCTCCACCGACCGATGGACATGATAGCGGTCGACCGGCACGCGCGGGTCCATGTCTGGCGGAGACCATGAGACGGTGACGATGCGATGGCGCGTGTCGCCCGAGGTCGCAAGATCCTCCACCGCGAGCGGCGGCGGGGGCAGCGGCGTCGTGTGGTCGACCCTGCCCGATTCCGAGGCGCCGGCGGCGTTCACCGCCACCACCTCATGACGATAGGAACGGTTCCACCCCAACGCGTCCGGTACACGCGTCATGCCGGTCTTCGCGACCAAGGTGCGCGTCCCCGTCGCCACATCGACCCGCTCGACATGATACTCATCGACCGGCAGGCCCCCGTCATCATGCGGCGCGAGCCAAGAGACCTCCACATCGACCTCCAGGGCACCCGGATATACGACCACTTCGCGAGGCGGCGACGGCGGTGCCGCGACGAAGACCTCCGCACGGTCTGATTCCAACGGGTATCCGGTGAGCGCGAGAACGGCGGTATGGACGGTGAGGACCCCCCGTTCGTTTGGCATCCAGTAAAATGTATAGCGGCCCCCAAGGTCGGTGAACCGTGACATGACCCGCACCCCGTCGACATGCAGGTCCACCTGTTGGAAGGCGAGCCCCACACCACCATCATGAAGACGGCCCGTAAAGGTGGCGACCTTGCCCAAGATGGCCAGCTCCGGCGCATCGAGAACGAGTTCGGGGTCGCCGATCGCCGTCGCCGGCCCAGCCGATGCCATGGCCAGGAAAAGAGAGGCCACGAGAAGGACGGACGGGTTCCGCATGGCTGCCACCATGCAGGAACACGCGCCGGACTACTTATAGACACGCAGGATTCGGCCGTCACCGGGACGACTTGTGATGGAGGACCCACACACCACGATCACCGAGGAAAAGATCACTAGATACCTCGAGACGACGCGACAGGCGCTCGAGAAGGCGAAAGTGGTCGCCCCCCCGAAAAGCTTCGCCGCCCACATGGCCGCCTCGTTCCGCGAGATGGCCGAGACCTACTTCTCCGACGCCCACGTCTTCGCCGAAAAAGGCGACCGCGTCAACGCCTTCGCCTGCGTCAACTATGCCCACGGCTGGCTCGACGCCGGCGCCCGTCTCGGCGTCTTCGACGTCGGCGAGGACGACCGGTTGTTCACGTTGCTGGAATGAGCCCGCCGCAACCTTCATCCCCCCGCCTCCGTTCCCCGGGCTCGTGCTCCTTGGCGGCATAGACGAAGCGGGCCGCGGCCCCGTGATGGGCCCCCTCGTCGTCGCGGGTGTGGCGAGCGCCGAGGGCGAACCTTTCTCCGACCTCGGCCTGCGCGACTCGAAACAGCTCAGTCCGCGCGCCCGCGAGAAACTGGAATCGGTCATCCGGGAGCGTGCCGACCGCGTCGAGGTCAACAGCGCCTCGGCCATCGAGCTCGACATGTGGCGCACGACGATGAGCCTCAACGAGATCGAGGTGCGCATGTTCGGCGTCGTCGCCCGCGCACTCCGTTGCGACGCCTACATCGTCGACGCCGCCGATGTCGACGCGAAACGGTTCGGCGTCCAGGTCTCGGCGGCGCTCCGTCATGACGCCAAGGTCTTCGCTGCGCATCGGGCCGATGAGAATGAGCCCATCGTGTCAGCGGCGAGCATCATCGCCAAGGTGGTGCGCGACCGCGAGATGGAGAAGATCTCGCGCCGCATGGAACAGAAATATGGCCTGCCCTGCGGCTCCGGCTATCCGAGCGACCCGGTGACGCGCAACTTCCTGGACACGGTCGTGCGGGAGCACGGGCGTCTGCCCGAGGATTGCCGCAAGGGCTGGAAGACCGCGACCGACTGCCTGGAACGCAACGGCGTGCGGCCTGAGGCGAAGCTCACGCTCTTCGACGGAAAGCCGCAGCCGGTCTAGGGCTCGTCCTCTTCCACCGTCTTCGGTGTCGATAACTGCAGGTTGCGCCGCAGCTTCTCGGCGAACTCGCGCAGGATCTTCTTCTCCGAGCGCGACCGGATGAGGTGGAACTCGTCGTCGGTGATGCCGAGCGCCTCCTCGATGTCCGCCGCCGCCCTCCGGACCACCTGGTCCACCGCAGGCCCTTCCAGTTCGTAGGCGCCCGCCCCGGCGATGGCCTGGATGACCTGGGCCTCGAGGAGGTCGAGATGGCCCATGCGCGGCCAGCGCACCGGGAGGTAGGGCACCGGGTCGTCGCGTGTGATGACGAAACCGATCTTCTCCTCGCGCGCGAAATTGGCGAGCGCCTTGATGCGCACCTGGGTGTCCGGTCGCGGCAGCACCAGGATGCTCACCTCGAGCTGTCCGTCCTCGACCACCATTGGCCGGAACGACAGCACCGTGCCGACCGAGCCGATGAGGACCGACATGAAACCACGACTGCGCCCGGTCTCCGGTGGCTTGAACGTGGCGTCGAAAAGAAGCGCGTCGGGCTCTGAGGTCGTGATCTCCCTGCGCACCTCCAGACTCTCGTGGATGTAGCGCCGTACCTCCTCATGGTGTCGCTTCGCCGCGCGGACGAGATAGATGTTGTCGACCGGCAACTGGGAATCATGGTCCCGCCCCGTGTTGTAGATGATGACCCGCACATCGGGATGGTCGCGCGTATAGCGCGCGATGGGGAAATCGGAGCCGTCGAGACGGAACGTATAGGCACGGTACATCACGCCGCCTCCTTTTGTGTCGGGTCGGTCATCGGCTCACTCCACATAGACCGCAGGCCGTCCTGGCACCGCGCCCTGGGCCCGGCCCGCCGGGTCGACCTTGTCCGGGTCGTCGGCCGAGAAGACCGCCACTTCGGCATTGAACTCGCGCGTCAGGAAATCCTGGCTCTCCTTGAGCGCAGCGGTCTCGTCGACCCCTGCGACCCGACGGTGTTGGTTGAGGAACCCGGCACCCTGCTTGAGCGCCAGGTTCACGTGCTTCGGGACGTCCTTGGTGTGCGCTTTCAGTTCCGGGTCCGAGACGAGCGCCTTGATGATCGTGCCCGGGTTCACCCGCTCGCCGGGCGGGAGCGCCTCGAGCGCGGCGGCGATGGCGCCGTCGGCCCGACGTTTCCACTCCGGGGCTGTGTAGAGGTAGACCTTGGTCGGCTCTTTGCCGATGATCTTGAGGATGTTGCGGATGTCGTCGAGGACCCCCTCGAAATAGGTCTCCTGGCGTTCGGCGGCCGGGTCGATGCGGGTGGGATCGGCCGCGGGGAAGCCCGCATCCAGGACGCTCCCGGTGCCGTCGATGTGGTGCCACACCTCTTCGGCGAGATGAGGCACGAAGACCGCGAGGAGCCGCGTCTGCGCGGAGACATGCTGGCGCGCGAGGGACGGCAATGGATCGTCGCCCGTGCGCTTGAGATACCATGACCAGTCGCGGCCGAGGTCATGATAGGCGACCTTGAGCGCGGTACGGTATTCGGCCCGCGACATATGACCGTCGACCTCCTGGAGCGTGCGGTTGAGGACCGATGCGAACCAACGGTCGGCGCCGCGCTCCTCTCCGTCCTCGGCCTTGGCGACGCGGTCCCAGGTCGCCATCATATTGTCGAGCCAGGAGACGAGGCGGCGTGTGGCGCTTTTCGCCACATCGATCTCGAAGTTGGCGTCGTCGAGGCCCTCTCCGGCGGAGGCGACCGCGAAGCGTGTCTCGGAGACACCGAAGCGCTCCATGGCGTCGCGCAGCGTGATGAAGTTGCCCTTCGATTTGGACATCTTCTCGCCGTCGACCGTGACCCAGCCGTTCACCGCGATGCCCTGCATCCATTTCTCCTCAGGGAAGAGGGCGCAATGGTTGAAGACGGCGAAGGTGAGGTGGTTCTGCAGGAGGTCCTTGCCGGAGTTGCGGAAGTCGAGCGGATACCAGTAGTCGAACTCGGCGCGCATCCGCTTCACCTCGTCGACCGGGACGGCCTTGGTGGCGACCGCTTCGGCGTCGCCTTTGCCGAGCATGATGTGGTCCCAGAACTCCGGTGAGAGATCGTCGGCCGGCGGTTTCAATCGCTCGAGGTGATGCGACACTGTGTAATAGGCCATGTAGACCGTCGAGTCGCTGAGGCTCTCGATGAGCCAATCCTCGTCCCACGGAAGCCGCGTCCCGAGACCCGCTTCACGTGTGCAGGCCCAGTCGCGCAACCAGTCGACGACGATATGGAACTGCTTGCGCGCGACCTCGGGCAGGATCTCCATGCGGTCGAACGCCTCATGGGTGGTCGCCTTCCATTCCTTGTCGCCATAGGCGAGGAACCACTGGTCCGAGACCACCTTGACGACAGCCTGGTGGCCATGGCGCGAGACGACGAGACTCTCGGGTTCCCACATGAGGTGTGCGGAGCCTTGGGCAAGGAGCCACTCCTTCACCGCCTCCTTCGCCTCGCTGACCGGCCTTCCGGCGACCGGACCGCAATGCGGCAACATCCTGCCCTTGTAGAAGGCGGCCTGGTAGACCTCCTCTGTGGCCTGCTTGAGCCGCTCGTCGTCCTTCTGGCTCTGGATCTTCAGCTTCTCGACGACCGCCTTCGCCGGGAGCGTGCCGAGTTCCTCGGTGTCGATGATCTCGATCGGAGCGACCGTCTCGAGGAGGGCCGGGTCGGCGCCGCAGGCGACGAGCGGAGCAGGGTCCTTCTTGAGGTCCTGGAGGGCGACGAAGTCGAGCGGCGCGTCCGACGGCACAGAGGTGACGATGCCCGTCCACTTGTCTGTCTTCATGAAGGACGCCGGGAGCACAGGGATCTTTCTTTCTGCGCCGGGTGCGGTGACGACGAGGCCGACGAGGTCTTTGCCGGAGACCGATTGCACCTCGGTCTTCACGCCGAGGTCCTGCAGGCGCAGCTTCTCGGCGCACTCGCGCGAAGCGATCCAATGCTCCTTCTTCGTGTCGCCTTCCGGGCTCTTGACCTCCATGGCGAGCTCGACATAATCGACCGACGGGTCGACCCACAGGTTGGTCTGGCCGAAGACCGTCTCCGGGCGCAACGTCGCCGCTATCAGATGGTGCCCTTTTCGGCCTTCGATGGGGAACTTGAGGAGCACGCCTTCCTGCGGTGCCACCCCCTCGCCTTCGGCGCGATCGTGGTCGCCGATGACCGCCTTCTGCACCGGGTCCCAGATGACCGGATGGCGCCCCTTGCGGACATATCCCTTCTCCTTCAGCCGCAGGAACTGCCACTTGATGAAACGGTCATAGTAGGGGTTCTTGTCGGTGGTGATGAAACTGCGGCGCCAATCGATCATCATGCCGAAACGGGTGATGTCCTCGCGCCACTTGTCCGGAAAATAGGCGATCCAATGGTGCGGGTCGGCGAACTTCCCGAGCTCCTCCTCCGGGATGCCCGACTCTCTCAGGATGCGCAACTGCACCGGGTCTTCTTTCGCGACACGGTGCGCCGCGGCGACGATGGGCGTGCCGGTCACATGGAAGCCCATCGGAAAAAGTGCGTTCTTGCCATGGAGCCGCTCATAGCGCGCGCGGAAATCGACCCGGCTCATCGTATAGGCATGGCCGACGTGCGCGAACGCGTTCATGTAGGAATAGGGATAGGTGCCGAAGAACTTCGGACGCCCCGGCTCCGGGTCCGCCTCGTGCAGACCCGCATCGGCCCACTTGGCGGCCCAGCGCGCCTCGACCTCGGCCAACCTGTCACGGCCGCTCCTGGGCGTCTCCTGGGTCTCCGTGGCGGTCTCCGCGGTCGGGCTCCCTTCCGGCATCGTGTTCCCTTGGCGCGTGGCGCCGGAGGCGGCGAGAACGGGGGGTCCTTTAAGTGATACGGAGGGAGACGGTGCCTTTCCATTACCCTTGGATCGGGTCGTGCTCGCTCTTCTCATCCTTCGTCGACCGGACCCACTGCCGGAAGTCTTCTCCGATCCCTACGTGGTGCTCCCCAGCGACGTGGCGTTCCCGACCCCTCTCCCTTCCCTTTTAAACAGCCGTCCGAATGCCGCCCTCGATGCCCCCCGAGGCCGTCCCCATCACCAAGACCCGGGTCACCCAGTCGCGTCTCATGCTCCCCACCGACGCCAACATCCACGGCAACGTCCATGGTGGCATGATCGTCAAGTACATCGACGAGCTCGGCGGCATCATCACGGCACGGCACGCCAAGGCCAACACGGTCACCGCCTCCATCGACCGCATGCACTTCTACAAGCCGGTCTACATCGGCAATCTTCTCATCTTGAAGGGGGCGATCAACTACGTCGGACGCAAATCGATGGAGGTCGGCGTCAAGGTGTTCGCCGAAGACCTCACCTCCGGCTCGGTCGTGCACACCGGGTCCTGCTATTCCACGTTCGTCGCGCTGGACCGCTCCGGCAACACCGTCCCCGTCCCCCCGATCGTCCCCGAGACGCCCGAGGAGAAGCATTGGTACGAAGGCGCCAAAGCACGCCGGCAGCGCCGGTTGGAAGACCGCGAGGCGCGTGTGCGCCGCACCAGCCTCAAAGCACAGAAGTCGGGCGACGTAGCGACCGAATCGAACATCGAGTCCGAGGGGCATTGATGGAACTCGAGGCGATGGTGGCGAGCCTCGACGCCTACCTCGACCCGGACACGATGGACGACTACGGACCGAACGGATTGCAGGTGGAAGGGCGTGGCGAGGTTGGTAAGATCGTCACCGGCGTCACCGCGTCCCGCAACCTCATCGAAGCGGCCATCGCCGAAAAAGCGGACGCTGTGTTGGTACACCACGGCCTGTTCTGGAAGGGCGCCTGGCCGCACCGCCTCACCGGTTGGATGGGCGCGCGGGTGCGGCTCTTGGTGAAGAACGACATCTCGCTCATCGGCTACCATCTCCCGCTCGACGTGCACCCCGAGCTCGGCAACAACGTCTCCCTGCTGGAATCCCTCGGCCTGTTCCCGAAAGGACGCTTCGGCGATGGCGACATCGGCATGTGGGCCGAGTTCGACGAGCCCCTCGACGCTCCTGCGTTGTCGGAACGCCTTGAAGACATCCTCGGTGGTGCCGACGCGAACGCCGGACGCGCCCTGCACCACATCGCCGGTGGCGGTCCCGTGCGTCGCATCGGTGTCGTCTCCGGCGCCGGACAACGCTACCTCGAAGCCGCGGTGGCCGCCGGTTGTGACGCCTACCTGACGGGCGAAGCGAGCGAGATGGTGACCCACGTCGCCCGCGAGACCGGGACGCACTACTACTGGGCCGGGCACCACGCCACGGAACGGATGGGTATCCAGCGGCTTGGTGAGTGGATCGCGAAGAAGCATGGGTTGGACGTCGAGTATGTCGATGATCCGAATCCGGTGTGACAGATGGTGTTGAAGCGCCCGGTCGCTGGTCTCCTTGTCGTCCTCCTGGCCGCCGCGACGACCGGGCTCGCCGGATGCGAAGAGGTCGTATACGACTCGTGCCATTTTCTTTGGGACGAAGACCTCAGTCTCTGGGTCGGGGGCAGCAGTCGCAACGCGGAGCACCATGTCTTCAGCTTCAAGTGCGAGGTGGAGGAGGAGCGTCACACTATCGACCGTTACACGTTCATCATGAGCCTTCCAGGGATGACGGAGATGCCCTTTGAACCGGGACCAGAGGAGTTGGGTGGGCCGCACGCGGGCGATGTTCGGTTTTTCCGCAATGCCACCGGAGCACCCCTGGACCGCCCCTCACCGCATCCTTCATGGCGCATCACGTTCACCGATTGGGACGCCGGCGCCGCGCTCGAGCGCGGAGCGACGCCGAAGATCACCGCCACGTGGGACGGACCCGACAACGACACGATGCCGGACCCACGACCTGGAGGATGGTACAACCTCACCGTTTTTCTGAGGGCGGTACCGGGGGAGCAGACGTCCACCCACTATTGCTACGGCTGCGGCGGCCCCTGGGTGGATGGCCGCTTCGTCGACCCACACGACGGACTGTCCGAGGATCCCCCTCCCCCTTCGGTTTCCACAACACACTTAAACGCCTAAGCTGGCCCCTTTTCCATGCGGTGGCCGAGCTCCCTCCCGACCCTTCTCGTGGTCGGTCTCCTCGCGGTCCTGTTCGCCGGCTGCATCGGCGAACCCGCCCCCCGTCCGGGCGCACCGGAGCCTGTCACCCCCGCCATCGTTCCGGGCATCGCCGTGGAACCCTTTTGGGACGACCCAATCGAGGACGGCCTTGAGCATGACCACGCCGATCCGGCGCAGCATGCCGACCACCGCAACATGGCGCTCCTTGGCCACCTCGGCCGCGACGTCACCGACCAAGGGGAGTTCGGCGAGATCGACGTCGTCGGCGACTCGGTCCTGCAATGCCTGGTCCAGGACGGCTTCCGCATCCTCGACATCGAGGACCGCGTCGTACCCGTGGAGGTGGGCCGCTTCTCCGGCACCCGCTGCTACGATGTCAAGGCGACCGCGGACGGGGCGCTCGCCGTCGTCTCCGGAAAACACCTGGTCGACATCACGAACCGCAGCGCCCCTCGCGAAGTGCACCGCTACGACCATGGCTGCCACATGTGCTTCGTCAAGGAGATCGACGGCGCCGAATATGTCTTCCTCGCCCAGAGCTTCGGCATGTTGCGCTCGACCGTCCCCGTCCAAGGCATCATCGAGATCGTCCGCATCGACCGCGGCGACCCGCTCTCAGACAGCACGATGGAGCATGTCGCCGATTGGAGCGCCCCGCTCTCCGCCTATCCCAACTCGCATCTTGTCGACGCCAACCCCTACGAGCTCAGCATCCACGACATGTACGTCTACGACGATCCCTTGCTCGGCATCCCGGTCATGGTGGTCGCCCATTGGGACATGGGTGTCTTCCTCGTCGACGTCTCCGACCCCACCGAACCACGCACCTTGGGCCACTGGGACGATTTCATGGGCGACTGCGGCGACATCCACACCGTCGAGATCGATTTCATCGACGGCCGGCGCGTCATCGCCGCGGCGACCGAGAACGGACTCATCATCGACCCCGCCTGCAGTGCGGCCCGCTGGTCGGTCGGCTTCGTCTACCTCATCGACGCCACCGACATCGAGCACCCGGAGACCCTGGGCAAATGGCATGTTCCCGGAAGCGGCCCCCTGGCACGGCCGAGCGAATCATGGTCCTCCTTCGGCGAACCGGTCGGCCCCTATTCGGCGCACAACATCCACTTCCTCGGCGGACGCGTGTACGAAGCGATGTACCACGGCGGCGTGTTCGTCCTCGACGCCGCGGGCTTCGTCGCGGGGGGCGGTGCCGACCGGCTCTCGACGTTCCTGCGCGAAGACACCGTACCGACCCTCGGCGTCTACTTCCCGAGTTGCGCCGACGGCGGACCCCATGTCTGGGACGTCTTCCCGAAGGATGGACACCTCTACGTCTCGGACACCCGGTGCGGGCTCTACGTCCTGCACTTCCTCGGTGACCCGCTGCCCGACCCGCGGCTCACCGGCGACGCATGAGATGACATGACGACCCGGTGACGCAACCTGTGCGTACGGTCTTGGTGCAGGATTGACATGAGGCCGTTTTCCTCGTCATCCCCGCCTGCCCGTTTGAGAAGCTGTCGTCAACGGCCACCGATGGCCACGAGCCCCGAGGTGATACTACCGGACCGACACACTATGGGGCACATGTCCCGAAAGACCCGATTGATCCTTCTTCTCCTCGTGGCGTTCGCCATGCCCATGGCGGGCTGCTTCGTGGAGGACGAGGACGATGGCGACGGAACGACCGTCGTGGAAGAGGACGATGACGATGGAGGCGACACCTTCATCGACAACGATGACGGCAACGGCGGCGGTGACACCGACGTCTTCGTCGACAACGAGGACGGCGGCTCGGACAGCGGTTCGGACAGCACCAATTAGAGCCTAGGCCGATCGTCTCTCCCCGTCTTTGTCCAGACTCTCTTTTTGATGCGACCTTCCTCATTCACCTGGGGAGGTCATCTGGACCCGGAGTCCAGGCCGTGGTCCCCAGCCCGGTCGCGGGACCAACCGACCTCCCACCACCATCAAGCTCAAATAGTCGGGAACCTGACGCGCCGGTCGTGTCCTACCGCGAGTTCCCGGACTACTTCGCCGACGCCGAGACCTCCTGGCCGGAGGCGGACTACGTCGTCTACGGCATCCCCTACGACCGCACCGGCAGCTTCCGCTCCGGCACCGCCGAAGGGCCCCGCTACATCCGCCGCGCCGCGTGGAACAACGAGCTCTACCACATCCCGACCGGGCTGCACATGGAATCGTTCAAGATCCATGACTACGGCGACCTCGACGTCTCCAACAAGGACACCCCCGAAGAGATGGTCGAGAAAGGCTACGCCTTCGCCAAACAAGTGGTCTCCGAGGGCAAGATCCCCATCCTGCTCGGCGGCGAGCACAACGTCCCCATGGGACCCGTCAAGGCGGTCGCCGAGGCCTACCCCGACCTCGTCGTCGTCCAGGTCGACGCCCACCTCGACTACCGCGACGAATACGACGGAAGCAAGTACAACCACGCCAACGCCCTGCGGCGCTTCGTCGAAGCGGTCGGTGCGGACGACGTCGCCATCATCGGCGTGCGCAGCATGGAACGGGAAGAACGCGCCGCCGCCGAACGCGACGGCGTCCTGGCGCACTGCCACACCTCGTTCGACGTTCGACAGCTCGGCATCAAGGCGATCCTGGACGACATCTTCGCCCGCTTCGGCGACCGACCGGTCTACCTCACCATCGACATCGACGGCGTCGACCCCGCCTACGCCCCCGGCACCGGCACCCCCGAACCGTTCGGCCTCACCGACTGGGAGACGCTCGAGATCGTCAAACGCTGCGCCCCGAACCTCGTCGGCATGGACGTCGTCGAGGTCTGCCCCGAGTACGACAACGGCCAGACCGCCATGCTCGCCTCGAAATTCGTGCGCGAAGCGCTGTTCTGGCAACTGCACGCCCAGAAGAACGGCCACAAGGTGCCGGTCGTGGAAGCGAAGGCGAGGTGACCTCAGTCGCAGGACCGGTCCGGGACCGTCTTGAGCACGCCGGAAGCCGCCTTCAGGGTCGCCTCAACACGCCAAGCGCCATCCGTCGCCTCGTCCGTCCACCCGTGTGGCAGGTCGATCGCTTCTCCGTTCATCCGAATCGCGGTCCCGTCAAAGGTGAACGAACCAAGCACCACGCCGCGGACCGCCTCGAAGGAACTCGGTAAGGCCAGGAGGTACGACTCCTCCAGATGCATCGTCCGGGGGCCAGGATCCTGCGGTGCGACCAGAAGCGCCGCATCTGCGCTTTCGACCTCATGCATGTTCCGCTCTTGGACGAACACGCGGTCGCCGTCGACCCAAGCAGTCGCACAGTGCGGACCGTGGGTGGCATTGACCTCCGCACCCTCCTGCCGCTCGATGGAATATTCGAGCACGAAGACCACGGGCTCCTCCGTCACCGTGGTGCAACCCCCGAGCCACGCCACGCATCCCAGGAGCGACATCACCACGACGAACGGCCGGGCCATGCGGCGACCAGGGACCGGCCGACACAAAAAAGGCGCGACAACGTGGGGCTCCGGCCCCACATCTCCCCAGAACCTTCTTCATCACCGTGCCACTAACCCGCGCCTGGTACCCCCATGAAGGCCGAGACGAACGCGCAGGAGGTCCTCGACGCCGGACTCGTCCCCCAGCTTCCCGCCGACCGGATGCGCCAGACGATCCTCGGTCGCATGAAGACGATGCGCGAGGAGAAAGGCTACGACCGCGTCCAATCCTTGCAGGCGCTCTACCCGCACACGGTCTACGAGCGCGACACCCTCGAGGTGCTCACCGCTTCGTTGCTCTCTGGCAACCATGTCCTGCTGCTCGGGCCCCCCGGCTCCGGCAAGACCACGCTCGCCAAGGAGATCTGGGACCTCTTCCCGAAAGAGGTCTTCGCGGTCGCCGATTGCCCGGTCCACGACGACCCGTTCAGCCTCATCGATCCGGTCTACGCCGAGATCGTCCCACCATGCCCCTACTGCAAGGCGAACCACGGTGGCCTCGCGCTGGATGAACTGGGCAGCTTCGATCCTGAGCGCATCAAGGCCAAGGACATCCCCGTCCAACAGGTGCGGTTGCGCGAAGGTTTCGGCCACGCCCGCGTCCAAGGCAGCCCTGAGGTCTTCCCCGACAACCTCACCGGCAGCATCAACTTGGCACGGTTGGAAGAGCTCGGCGACCCGACCAGTCCGCTCGTCCTGGAACCCGGCAAGGTGCTGCAGGCGCACCGCGGCATCCTCTTCGTCGACGAGGTCGGCAAGCTCCCCCGCGGCACCCAGAACGTGCTCTTGCAGGCGCTCCAGGAAGGCATCGCGACGCCCGCCAAAAGCCGCGAGACCTTCCCCGCCTCCCTCATCGCCGTCACGACCTCCAACGTGCGCGATCTTGCCAACATCACCGAGCCCTTGAACGACCGGTTGGCCAACGTCCACACCCCCTACCCCGAGACGAGCGCGTCGAACCGCAAGATCGTCGACATCGGCCTGCGCCGTGAGGGTGGGTTGTTGCACGTCGCCGGGCCGTTCCGCGACGCCACCGTCGAACTGGTGATGGAATGGCGCAAGCGCATGGAACAGACCGGTGACCTCAGCGAGGTCGGCTCGAACCGCACCCTCATCGACATCCCCAAGCGCGCCCGCAGCTACGCGCTCATGTCGGCGGCCGACCGCATCGACCCCGAGGATTTCCGCCGCGGCGCCCTCGACGCCATGGAGGGCCGCATCCGCGCCCGCAGCGAGGACGGCTTCGACGAGAACCGCCGCCTCGTCAAGGCGTTTTTGGAAAAATATTGGCGCGACGCCGCCAAGCGCGGTGCTGAGGACTACTGGTGCCGCTTCTTCGTCGGTGAACTGAAAGAGGACAAGGCGGAGGGCGTCCGCGTGGTCCAGGCGCTCCGGCAGGCGCTCGGCACGAACGGCCACGACCCGCAGAAGGTGCAGTCCTTGTTGCGGTCGGAGGGTGGCGACGCGCGCGTGCGCCGGTTCGGCAAATGGGTGCAGGAGACCGAAGGGCTCGACCGCGAACAGGTCGCCATGGCCCTCGGCGGCGTCTTCCATGCCCTCGACAGCCTCGGCGCCTTCGACGAGGCATGACCATGCGGAGGTGGGCATGACCGACCGACCCACAAGCGTCGCTGCACAGCAGCTGGCACGCAGCCGGTCCCGCCTGCCCGATCTGCCGAAATGCCAGGCACGACCGGAAGGCTTCGTCCTCTCATCGCGCCAACGACGCGAGATCATCGAAGCGCTCGCCCGCCACGGAAAAGCGGGGTTGGAAGCGTGGCTCAAGAAGGAAGAGAAACGCGACCCCTACATCCGCAAGCGCATCAAGGAGGAAGAGGAACGTCTGCGTTTGGAGGCGGAACGGGAACGCCGACAGGCCGAACGGGCGCACGGCGAGCGCAAGGCGGCGCGCGAATCGCAATGGGAACGACGCATGCGCGAGACCGCCGAACGGGAGGCGGCGCTCCGCGACCAGATCCGCAAGACGCGTGAGACGCCGGTCCTGGACCTCAACGAACTGGAGACCGACTCCGAACTCTACCGCTCCCTCTACGGCAAGGAGAAGCGCGGTGTCCTGGATTGGATCGTCTACTTCTTCCAGACCGTCTGGTACTTCCTCCTCTTCGTCGTGTCGCGCTTCTTCCGCTTCGTGCGCCGCCTCTTCGGCAAGAAGGAAGCACCGCCGCGGACCACCGTGACGCTCCCCGACGGAACCCGGCTCTCGATCGGCGGCGCCGCCTGGTTCCGCCCCGGTGTGCGTGCCCAGATCCGCTACAAGATGAAAGAAGGCGAAGGCCTGCGCGAACGCCTGCGCCGCATGTGGGACCGTTTGCTCGGGCGCGAAGACTATGCCGAGACGGCGGCGCGGCTCATGCAGGACGAGATTGACCGCCGCTCGGAACAACACCGCATGGAACTCTCCGGCATGGCCGCCGACCTTGAACAGCGTTTGAAAGACTTGGAACGCACCGAGAACATCCAACGGCGCGAACGCAAGGAAGACCTCGAACGGCTCGAAGAGGACTATGAGAAAGACCTGGAAAGGCTCGCCAAGAACGTCCGCCAAGGACCCTATGAACAGATGCGCGACGAACTGCTCGGCGACCTCGCCATGAGCGGCCTCGTCGACGAAAAAGGCGACGCCAAGAGCAACCTGTTGGAACGCTTCTCCGGCATCCTCTACGACGAGGCGCTACGGACGCTCCCTGCGGGCGGCATGGCGACACCCGGCCGCTACGTCGAAGGCGAAGGCGAATACCAGAAGGGGCCTTTGCGGAGCCTCACCGAGACCGGCATGATGGAACTCGTCGACTCCGTCGTCCAGGCCCGCCAGAACCATCCCAAGGTGCGCCACCTCTTCGACGACGACATCCTGGTCCACCGCGAAGTGCGCACCGCCAAGACCCACGTCGTCTTGATCTTCGACCAGAGCGGCAGCATGGAAGAGAAGGGCAGGATGGAGGCCGCCAAGACCGTCTGCCTGGTGATGTACCGCGCCATCAAGGAACAAGGCAGCGACCACCGCGTCGACATCCTGGCGATGTCCACCGGCGTCGAACAGGTCGACCTCGCCGGCTGCTGGAACGCCGAACCGAAAGGCTTCACCAACCACGGTGCCGCGCTACGCGAAGCGCGCTATCTTTTGGAGGACGAGGCTGCGGACCGGCGATTGGTCTACCTTATCACCGACGGGCTCCCCGAAGCGATGACTGTCCGCGGCGTCGACACCGCCGATCGGCCCGAAGTGTGCATGCCCTACGCGTTGGAACAGGCTGCTCTATTGGGGGACACGCCCGGGACGCGGCTCATGGTCATCCAGCTCGAGACCGAGGACGAACAATACGTCCAGGCCGCGCGCGACATCGCCAACGCGGCGAACGGGACGGTGGAGGTCGTGGAACCGCAAGCGCTCACCGAAAAGCTCCTCGTCGACCTCGAGACGGTGACGAAGAGGCAGGAAGCCGCGGTCTAGGTCACTCGATGGTGATGGTGCCGATGGTACCATCGGCAACCGAGACCGCTACACGCACGCGCTCCGCGTCGACTGTCGTCTGATGGAAGTGTGCTTGTGGCCGGAAGAAAGGTTCGTCGTCGACCTGGATCCAGAACCAGACGTGGATGCCGTTATGGTCGTCGACCACGGTGATCGTGCAAGAGCCGTGGGGACACGGAGTGAAACATGCACCTCCGATTGCATAACCGGTATTCAGAAGACATGCTGTGGCTTGGATGCCCCCGAGTTCCCCTCCGCCAATGTAGCGAATGGTATAATTTTCATGACTCGCCTCCGCCGACCCCGCGAATGCCAACGCTCCGAAGAGGAGGATGATGCTGAGCGCGAGGAGTCTTCTCATGTTGTACCTTATTCGATTGTGATGGTACCAATCGTGCCGTCGGCAGCCGAGACCGCGACACGCACGCGATCCGCTTCCACGGTAGTCTGGTGGTAATGCGCTTGTGGCCGGAAGAACGGTTCGTCGTCGACCTGGATTTTGAACCATACGTGGATGCCCTCAAAATCGTCGACGACGGTGATCGTGCACGAACCGTGGGGGCAGG